>CAYGLL010000001.1:0-110498 GCA_964350935.1 uncultured Candidatus Saccharibacteria bacterium
TAGAGCGCGTCACTGATAATGACGAGGTCCCAGGTTCGAGTCCTGGATCGCGCACACAACACAGTACAGGAGAGCAGTAAATATCCTTTTACAGATTTTTTTTCTATGCTAGAGTTGAAATTGTAAGAAAAGAGCCTATTTCGGGCTCTCGGGTGAGAATCCCAAAACGTGTTCTTTGAGCAAAACCCTATGCGTACTGATTACGTAAACAGCAAGTTATGGAGACTTGTCCAAACCTACCGGACCCTACCGCTACGCCTCAGGCGTATCATTTCGGGAGGAACTCAAGCGGCAAGGTCGTCGCAGTTCCCATTTACGAGGAAGAGAATGAGAGCGTAGCAGTTTTGAAACAGGCCGCGTCGAAAGACGAGGAAGAGTAATTTTAACAGATATCGAGCCCCGGCTCGATATCTTTTATTTTCGTTATTATTTGCTAGTGTAAAAAATATATGGATTTTAGAGACAAGAAAACAAAAATAGTTGCAACGATCGGTCCAGCAACAGAAAGTGAACAAATGCTCGGAAACCTTCTCGATGCCGGTATGAATGTCATGCGCCTTAATTTCAGCCATGGTGATTTTGCCGAGCATCAAAAGCGCGTCGATGCACTCCGTCGCGTTATGAAGAAAAAAAACGTCACGGCAGGTATTTTTCAAGATTTGGGAGGTCCCAAAATTCGCATCGGTGAATTTTATAAAGAACGGGTGATTCTTACGCCCGGGGAGAAATTTACTCTCACGACCGAAAAGGTTGTGGGCGATGAGCACAAGGCGTATGTAAACTACCCCAAGCTTCCTGAAGAACTCGAACCGGGAAATTTTGTGCTTCTTGATGATGGAAAGAAAAAACTTCAGGTTATTTCAACGACGAAAAAAGAAATTCACTGCAAAATTATTGTAGGAGGGGAAACCAAGGGTAGGCGCGGGCTCAATCTCCCGGGTGCATACTTGAAGATTAGTTCAATTACTGAGAAAGACCGGAAGGACTTGGTTTTTGGTATTAAGAACAAACTTGATTGGATTGCGCTTTCGTTCGTGCGCCGACCAGAAGATGTGCTCGAACTCCGGTCACTCCTAAAGAAAGCAAAGTCCACAGCGCAGATTATTGCTAAGATCGAAACGCAGGAGGCTATTGAGAATATCGATAAGATTATTGAACTTACCGACGCCGTGATGGTTGCCCGTGGTGACTTGGCGATCGAGATCGGAGCGGAGTACGTGCCGATGGTTCAGAAGCAGATCATCGCAAAATGTAATGCGCTTGGAAAACCGGTTATTACTGCAACACAAATGCTCGAGTCTATGATTAACACACCGGTGCCAACGCGCGCTGAAGTTTCTGATGTTGCGAACGCCATTATCGACGGAACGGATGCGATAATGCTTTCTGAAGAAACGACGCTTGGTAAGTATCCGATTGAAGCGGTTTCTGTGATGTCACGCATTGCGCTTGAAGTAGAAAATAAGTGTGAACGAAATGATAACTTTCCTGGAGTTCAGGGAGATCTTATTGTCGATACTGTTTCTGGTGCGGTTTCCCGAACAGCAAAGGAAATCGGAGCAAAACTTATCGTTGCTCTTACACATCGCGGCACCACGCCACGTATGATCTCGCGTTTTAAACCAAACCAACACATCTTTGCGTTCACTCTTGATGAGAAGGCAGCCTACCAGTTGACACTTAGTTACGGTGTAACGCCGATCAGAACAAAGAGTGTCACCCGTCTTGGTGACGCCGCGAAAGCGGTGCGTGACTATCTCCTCAAAAATAAAATTTTGAGGAAGGGTGACACATTTGTTCTCACAGCGGGATTGCCCCTGGGGACAGGAATCCAGACCAACTCTCTTATTGTTGAAACATTGTAAAATCGGTACGTAGTTTTGACCTCGTATCATCGGGCGTTATACTACGTTCACGGGCACGTGGTGGAATTGGGCTATTTGTTTATTTCCGAACTAAGTGGGCGTGTGGCGGAATTGGTATACGCGTACGTCTCAGAAGCGTATCCCGCAAGGGTTGAGAGTTCGAGTCTCTCCACGCCCACTTAGTTCAGAATGGCGTACGTCTGAGAAGTGTGAGCTCCGAATACTTGGAGGAGCGCAAGACCTTGAGCAGTTTGTCTTCAAAATGCGAAAGGTATACAGCTTCTGTAAGAAGTCCCGCAAGGGTTGGGAGTTCAAATCTCCCCGTGCCCACCGAACGAAGTGAGGTGGCAGAGCAGGCAAATTGTTTTGCCTGCGGGGGAGATTTGAAAAGGTTCCCCCATGTCGAACGCTGGCTTGTGCGGCGTGAGGTGGGAAACCTGTACTGAAGCTGTAAGCTTCGAGTCTCCCCGTGCCCACAATTAAAATCCCGGGCTGTTTTCCGGTTGCGCTATACTATACGCATGATCGGCATACTCTTAATCGCGACCTCAACATTTTTCATGGAACTTTCCGAGTCACTCGGAAAGAAACTGGTGACAAAAAAACATGAGAGCCTGCCCGCCTTCGGGCTTTTGAGTATTGTATGGGGCGCGGTGATCTTTGCGGTCATTCTTGCGTTTAAAGATACTGTGTTATTCAGCGCGCGTTCGATACCACTTTTGGCCGTACGTTTTTTGTTTGAGATCATTCAGATGGAGTTAACTATTCGTGCAATAACTCAAGCCGACCGGAGTACCTACGGATTTTTAAGGATTATAACGATTCCATTGTTGCTGGTTGTTGATGTGGTGTTGGGATACAACCTCACCATTCAGGATATTTTTGCAGTTGTTATTATCGTATGTGCACTCGTGATGCTTTCCATGAACCACGGCATTGGGAAAAGGGGACTTTGGTTTGTGGTCGGTGCTTCAGTGAACGCCGTCATAACCATTTCGCTCTACAAGTACAGTATTACTCACTACAACTCCCTGGAGCTTGACCAGTTCATTATGTATATCGGACTCGTGACTTATTTCGCTTTTCGTCTAATACATAAAGGCGAATCTCCCTTTTCTGTTTTGCGCGAAGGAATGTTTAGCGCGCAGTCTCTTTCGATGGCGTGTCATATTCCCTTGATGAGTTATGCGTATGGACTTTTACCAGCGTCGGTTGTTGCTGCAAGTAAGAGGGGACTTGCAGTCTTGGGTTCGGTTATGTCGGGAAGTCTCTATTTCCATGAAAAACATCTTATTCTGAAGGTTCTAGCCTGTGTTCTCATAGGTACTGCTTTTCTCTTACTTTTGTTTAAGTAGAAAAAGTATCCCGAAAAACCCCTTTGTTTAAGGGTTTTTTCGACAGACTCAACAGTTGACTAAAGCCTATATTTTGTGATATAATAAACACCAGACGGAACCTTGACGTGAGGAAACCGTTAGAAAAAACATAAACAACAGGGTAATTGCCCTGGGGAGGAAATCCTCCTTTATACAGAAAGGCAGATACACATGAAGAAAGCACTGAAGGTTGAAGAATTGATGGCGGAAAATGGCGGCATTCGGTTCGGCACGCGGTTGGTGAAGCCCGAGCAGTTTCGGGTCAAAGTGATTCGCACCCACGTTCAACCCCACTGGGAAGAACTGGTTGCGATTGAGCTCCTCCGCATTTTCGGGGAAGCGTTTTTCCCGGGGATTCTCGAAGCAACGGTTGAGTACGCGGCCAAGGGCTGCAATCACCCCGATGCCTATGAGCTTCTCGAAAAGGAGGGGGTTCTCCTTTTGGGAATCGGCGACACGCCCTTCAACGAACACGAAACGAACACGCGCGGTCTCATTATCGGTGAGTGTACGGCCACGTTGGTGGCAAAGCTCCTCGGCTTCGAAAAAGAGGAAGGGGTACTCAAGATTCTTGCGTATGCACTCCGGAGCGACACCACACCGATGGCTCCGCACGACATGTCCCAGGTTCTGAAGGCGATCTACGCTCGGCATCCCGACGATCAGTCGGTCGGGGTCAACTGGGCGCGGCTTGCAATCGAGACGCAGATTCTCGCGCAGCTCGATTTCTTCGGAGAGACTTCGCATGAGTTCAAGACGAAGTGCCAGCTTCCTGAGCCTGAAGCCGGTACTATGAACATCGGAATCCACGGTGGTCGCCAGGTGTCCTTGGTCTGGGTCAAATCGTCGCTCATGAACATGAGCGCTTTCTGTCGGGCCAAGAATGGTCTGGACGCCGCTGTGGTGGTTCAACAAAGCGGAGATGGTCAGTATTACATCTCTGTCAATAAGCGCCACCGGGTTCAGGGCATGCCGAACGTGGTTCAGAAACTCCGCATCGCTGAGTACAAAGTTGCGGGAAAACTGGGGATTCCTGTTCACTGGTCGTCTCTCTCTGATGGTGCGGTTCAGGGTTCACCCTGGTTTCGCGACAGCGAGAAGAAAACCAATGCCATCTATGCTGGTGGCAACGCGGCCGATGCTGACAAGCCCAAGAGCAAACTCACGCTTGCCGAGGTTATCTCGGCGGTTCGCGCCGGTTTGATCGCTACGCCGATTCATGGAGCCGACGGTGATGAGAGTTCTGGGCCTCGCGAGGCCCAGGACAATCGTTATCAAGGGCAACGGCCGGAACGCCGCGAGCACAACCCGCGTCATCGCCCCGAGGGCAGTCGCAGTGACCGTCGTCCGAGCCAACCTGGGGAGCGCAGTGGCCCGCCGAAGCATCAACCTCGGCGTGATCAGCGTCCCCCCAAGCCTGCCCCGACGGCGCCAAGAAACGTTGCGCCTCCGGCGCCATCGCCGGAGGTTCAGCAGCTCTTCAAAGCGGCTGATGCTGAGGCGACAACGCCTCTTCCCACCACTCCTGAAAACGCTCCTGTTGTACCTGAATCGGCGACAGGAAAGTAAACGAAGTACATTCGTCTAAACGGTCCTCACGAGAGCCAGGGAAGCAATTCCCTGGCTCTTTTTTTATATCGGGTATCTGTTACCATGGGGTTTCATGGACTACAAAGATTTTTTCAAAGGAAAAAAAATAACCCAGCTCGGACTCGGGCTTCTTGGTCGTGGGGTAGGGGACGCGGCGTTTTTAGCTGAGTGCGGAGCGGAGCTCGTGGTAACGGATCTTAAAAACAAAGAAGATCTGAAGCCATCACTTGATAAGCTAAAAAAATATAAAAATATTATGTTTGTACTCGGCGAACATCGGTCCGAAGATTTTAAAGACAAAGATTTTATTTTAAAAGCTGCCGGAGTTCCTCTTGATTCACACTACATTGCTGAAGCGCGAAAAAACGGTATTCCAATTGAAATGGACGCCTCACTTTTTTGTAAGCTTGCCCCGGAGATTATCACTATCGGTGTTACAGGGACGCGCGGAAAAACAACAACAACGATGTTGATTTACGAGCTCATGAAAGTCGCGTTTAATTCCCAAAAGCAAAAAGTTTTCCTCGCCGGAAATATTCGGGACATGGCAACATTGCCGCTTCTTTCTGAGGTTAAGAAAAACGACATTGTGGTGATGGAACTCGACTCGTGGCAACTACAGGGATTCGGAGAATCAAAACGTTCGCCTCATATTGCCGTGTTTACTAATTTTTTGAATGATCACCTCAACTACTATAAAGGTGATCTTGAGCGTTACTTTGAAGACAAGGCGCAGATTTTTCTCCATCAGAAGCAAAATGATTATCTCGTGACGGGGGAAAAAGTTGCGCATCTTATTACCGCGAAACATTATGGAACGTTATTTCATCAGCCCGTAACTGCCTCGAGTGCCGGTATTCCACACGATTGGAAAATTAAACTGAAGGGTGAGCACAACCGGGAAAATATCGCGTGTGCGATTGCTGTCGCAAAAATTCTCGGTATTTCTTACGAGACAATTCAACACGTAGTAGAAAATTTCGGAGGAGTTTTGGGACGCCTTGAGTTTGTTCGCGAACACGAAGGGGTGAAGATTTATAACGACACGACAGCGACGACGCCCGATGCGACCATTGCAGCACTTCAGTCGCTTGGCGAGAACGGACAGAGAAACATCGTTCTCATTATGGGCGGTGCAGACAAGACGCTCGATATGAGTGTATTGATCAAAGAAATTCCACGTTCAGTAAAGTCAGTCGTGTTGCTTCCGGGGACGGGAAGTGACCGCATACGAAAAGATCTCAAAAAAATGCCGGTGGTTGTTGATGAAGTTCCGAGCCTCAATGAAGCGCTCGAGAAAGCTCTTGAGCGCGCGCGTCTCGGTGACACCATTCTCTTTTCGCCAGCTTTCGCCTCCTTCGGCCTATTTAAAAACGAGTACGATCGTGGAGATCAATACACCGGTTTAGTCAAAGGCCTCAAATAGATTGACAGGTTCCATCTTGAATTGTACTCTGTAGTTAGAAGCCTTAGTAGAGGGTGATGTTTTAAACGTACTACGTTTAGACTTCAACTTCGGGCTCTTTGTAATAAAAAGTATGAAAACCATACGTCTCCTGGTGGTCGCACTTCTGCTGGCCACCGTCGTAACGTTGCTCTGCTTCAGTCGAAAGACTGACCCCGAGCCCACGCTTAACACCATACATCAGACGATGAGTGGTGTGAAACCTAGCGTGAACACGCAACCTCAGCCGGACAAAGGATTAACATCTCTTGTTGCGCGGACAGAGTTTCCGTCTCAACAAGAGAAAAGTCCTCTTAATCAAGAATTGCTTGACGCACGTCTGGCAAATCTCATTCGTGAGCAAGGAGTGCCGCCTGTCGCGGCACCGATCGATACGCCTCGGTTCACGGTCGTGACCAAGGTGAACGACGAGCCGTACTTCCTGTACGTGCCTTGGGTGGATACCAATTCACTCCCAGGCAAGGTGAAGGTCTGGTTCTACCCGGACACTTTGCCGCCGACGACACAACCCTCTGTTGTGCTTGACGTTTTCAAAGACGACAAGCAGATGGTCTGGGTCTTTGCGTCGAAGGTGATGCCAAAGGCGTATTGGGAACAAGCCTCGGACACGAACACGCAAGCGTTCAGGCGCTATCTTGCGACCCTTCCAAAAGGAGGTGGGCAATGAGTACACTGGCACGTTTCTTCGCGCTTCTTGTTAGTCTCGTTCCGGTTGTGGCGGCGGCTCAGCCGTTTGTCCCAACAGGGGCGGCATTGACCCGAAATGCTTCGAACGACTACACCCTGCGTTGGCACGCCATTCCGAACGTCCGCTACAACATGGCGTGGAAGGCCGACATCAGGCAGTCGAATTGGTACATGGGTTCGACCAATATTCGGGCTCAAACGGAGGGCCCATGTGAGTTTCGGTTCATTCCGGGCTCGATACGTCCAGTTGTGTACATCAAGGTGTATGCGTCGTGTGACTACGATACGGGTGATTTCAACAGCCCGTGGTCGATTCCGATCGGACCGCTGTCGCCAACAAACTTGGCGATCTATCCGATTAACACGAATGGTGTGGTGATCGCAACGAACTCGCCGCCAGCGACGAACTCACCACCGGCGACAAACTCGCCGCCAGTGATCACGAACGCTCCGCCCGAGGTGCCTCAACGCGTGGCGATGGGTGCACATCTTACACCTATCATTGAGGATCACACAGGAGGTGCCGTTGGCGATTCGATTGGCGCTCTGCTCCGTAACTTCGAGCAGGACTCGCCGACCTTTCGCGTGACTGCGCTCACAACCAACGAATGGGAAGACTACATCGTCGTGCCTCCTGGTCAGACGATGGTGCTTCTTGCTCGTTTCGACGACGGGGCCACCATCTGGGTGAATGATACGAACTCACCAGTGATCGACATGTTCGGGCAAGGGGTGAACTGGGACATAGCGTCTCGTTCGCTCCATGTCATTGGCTGTATCTCGGGCTCGAACTGGGTAAAGGTGCGGTACTCGAACACTTACAGGACGGGAAGTGGGGACACGGATGGCATTACGCTCTACGTTGTCAACGCCGATCCGTCAGGACCCAGGATCATGGGAGAGGAGACGCACTACGACAGGCTCGACTGGTACGGGCCAAATGAGGGTTCGGACCAGTTCGACTACACGCTGAATGCATTCTCGAAGGATAACCTTCCTGGCGTGTGGACCAACCTTGTCTGGACTACGAGTCCGCACCTTGAGATCGTGGAGACCAATGATCCGCTCCAACGGATCACGGTTGTTGCAATCGCCAGGAGTCAGTTTCCCGGTGATGCCTGGATCGAAGTTCGATGGAGGGGTCTCTGTGACGGTGTTTGGCACACGAATCGGCTGAACATCACAGTGGAAACGCCTACCGCGATCGTCCAGATTGGCGCTCCGACGACTGTACTTGGTGCAGGGTACGTGAGGGTGTCATGCACCTATCGTATGCTGAACCAGTTTGGGTCACCGTTTCTCTTCCCGTGCTACATCTCGTTGGATGCGTTCGGGACAGTGCCGGACGGGATTCAGGTGTCCGAGCCAACACGGAACATATGGGTGGTTGGTGCCTTTGTGAATACCCTCCAGTCGACAACAACGGCAACGTCGTTCAGTCGAATGCACGTTATACGCGCGCATCGGGAGCTTGATTCGACCGTGGGTAAATGGTGCGGGTGGATTATCTGGGACTGCTTCAACCCAGTCGGACTCGTCCCTCGCATCCAGACAGTACCTGGATCCTAGAGTGTAAGCTCTGGCTCCGGACAAGCCGTTTCGCGAAATGCGAAACGGCTTTTTTAATGCAGTTTTTTGGTATAGACTTGGCACATGTTTGAGGGGGTTAAAAAAGTTTTCTTTGTCGGCATCGGCGGCATCGGGATTTCAGCGATCGCCAGGATGTTTTTGCTTGAGGGAAAGGAGGTCATCGGTTCGGATCTTTCTGCATCAGAAATAACCGAGGAGCTTTCAAAAGCCGGAGCAAACATTTCAATCGGACAGGGAGTAGAGCTTATTCCCAAGGACAGTGATCTCATTATTTATACTGCAGCGATTGAAAAATACGCAGCTGATTTTTTGAGTGAAATAAAGAAAAATGGAACCCGATCAATTTCATACCCGCAAGCCCTCCACGAAATTTCCAAAGATAAATACACGATCGCGGTTGCAGGAACACACGGAAAAACAACAACAACGGCGATGATCGCCAAAGTTCTGATGGACGCTGGTCTCGAACCAACTGTCATCGTCGGCTCACTTCTTGTCGACGAGAAGTCGAATTTTATTGCCGGGAAGGGAAAATATTTTGTTGTTGAGGCATGCGAGTATAAGAGGTCATTTTTACAGTTAGAGCCTTCAATCGGGATCATTTTGAATATTGATGATGATCATCTCGATTATTATCATGACATGGCCGGAGTACAAAAGGGATTCTCAGAGTTTGTGGCTGGGATAAAGAAGGACGGGATACTTATTACGGATCCGAATGACAAAAACATAATGCCGGTCATTGCCAGCGCGCCAAAGGTTCTAGATTACATGAGCCATTTTCATAAAGATCTGAAACTCTCTTTCCCCGGTGAACACGTCCGCAAGGATGCGTCTGTTGCACTTACTGTTGCGCAGGTGTTGGGAATTGATGGTGTGAGGGCTGCAAAATCGCTTGCCGAATTTCGAGGAACCTGGCGGCGATTTGAGTTTAAGGGGAAAATGGAAAACGGTGCGCTCCACTACGATGATTATGGGCATCACCCGACGGAAATTGCGGCCACTATCGCAGGCGCGCGTGAGATGTTTCCTGATAAAGAAATTACGATTGTGTTCCAGCCGCACCTCTTTAGCCGTACCAAGGAACACCTCAAAGAATTCGGAGAAGTTTTGGCAAAAGCGGATTATGTTATTCTTCACGATATTTATCCTGCCCGCGAGCCTTTTGATGCGAGTATTTCGTCGGCGGATATTGTGGCTGAGATACAGAAGAAAAATAAAAATGTACTTTATTTAAAAACATTTAAGGAGATCGCAGAAGAACTGAACACCGGCACATCAGATAAGGATGTAATCATCACTATGGGGGCGGGGGATATTTATAAAGTGGGTGATATGCTTCTAGACTTGAGATTTGATCGCGACATATTTGAGGACCATTGACTTTATGTCTAAATAGTGCTACTATTTACCACGTAATTAGAAGCTCTTCGAATTAGGTAGTTTTTGAATCTGGAAGGAAGGAAAGGATTAATTCGTCAGTTTTTTCTCACCAATCACAGCTTTCCTTCCAGATTCAAACTATTACCACAATGAATACTACTTGTACGTCATTCCAGTCGTTAGTTGCCGCGAGCGGGTGCAGCGCCGATCCAAGGGAAATAAACGAGAGAACCTTTCCGGAACAAGGGGGAATTGTTCTTGGCGCCGAGCCAAAAATTTTCGCGTTTGAAGCGCTCACAACTCTGAAAAAGGCATTTGCATCGATAGGCGAACAGGGAGTGTTTTACGAAGCGACAATTTTCGATCTGCTAGACTTCTCTGCTAAGAACGGCCCGTCTGGGTTACCGATACTTGTCACTGGCTCTCGTGTCTACGACCGACATGAGAACTCGAAAATCCCTGTCATGACCGGTATCGATTATCCCGAAATCAAGCTTCGACGCTGGCACGCAGACATGTTTTGTGCGTTTAAAATTCTCGTTGTCAGTAGGCCGGGTGGCCCACTTACGCGAATTGAAGCTCAAGCGTGATTGTGGGAGGGCATTCACAACAGCGTGAGAATTCTCGCGCTGTTTTTTTCTTTTCGACTTTGCTATAGTCGGCAGATATGGCTGACCAAACATTTTATGTCGTAGCGACACCGATAGGGAATCTCGAGGACATGACGCTTCGAGCGGTTCGCATATTAGGCGAAGTTGACTGTGTCCTTTGCGAAGATACCCGTGAGACAAGAAAGCTCTTACAGAAGTACGAGATCAAAACACCGACACTTTCGTTTCATTCTCAGAGTTCCGAAAGTAAATTTGAAAAAGTTTTTGAACTTCTCGAGGAGGGTAAATCGTTGGCTCTGGTAACTGATAACGGAACGCCCGGTATTTCTGATCCCGGAACAGAACTTGTTTCGCGCGTTCGAGAAAAATTTCCCGGGCTTTCGGTCGTGACCGTACCTGGACCATCAGCCGTCACTGCCGCGCTTTCGATCTCAGGTCTTCCATCATCGGATTTTCTCTTTTTGGGCTTTTTACCACATAAAAAGGGGAGAGAAACTCTTTTCAAAGAAATTGCTGCGTCAAAAAGAACCGCAGTCTGTTACGAGTCTCCGCACCGTCTAGAGAAAGCGCTCGAAAGTCTCAAGACATTTCTCGAGCCGAGCCGCCGTGTGGTCGTTGCGCGTGAACTCACTAAGATGTTTGAGGATGTTGTCGTCGGATCGCCCGAAGAGGTAGCGTTATTTTTTACTAAACACCCCGACAAAGTGCGGGGAGAGTTTGTGATTATGATTTCCGGAAACGTGTTCCATTCTCCGGCAAAGTAGGTTATTATTGTCGCTATCTCACTAACCTTATGAAACGAAAAACAATCATCGCATGGCTCGGATTTCTCGTGGTGCTTACGCCCTTTTTTGCTGTTCCCATTCAGTGGAAAGAGTATGCGCTCATAGTGTTTGGAGTACTCATTATGGTTGTTTCGCTTTCGGGCAGCAAACGTTCTACCGAGAATCGTTCAACAGCAAACACGACCTATGTTGAAAATCGGGTCCCGACGGAAGTAGATACGAAGCGTGTATAGAGGAATTTTATTATGAAATTCTCCCACGCATTACTCACGCTTGTCGGCCTCACGATTGCTGTCGCCGTTATTTACGTTCTTTTTTTGCTCGTTCCGTCTCCAACGCTCACCTATCCATCAATCGGAAAGAATGAGGGAGCACCAGAGGTGGTTGCGTCAACACCTACGCCAAAACCAATTCCTCCGCCTGCCACTCATGTTAAAGCCCCGAGTGCTGTTAAGGCGATTTATATGACGAGTTTTGTCGCAGGTGAGAAAAAATGGCGCGCACGCCTGGTAAAAACAATTGAAGACACTGAGCTTAACTCGCTCGTAGTGGATATCAAAGACTATAGCGGGAAAATTGCTTTTACCGTTGATGATCCGGTGCTGCTCACGAATGGGACATTTGAAAATAGAATTCCTGACGTAAAAGAGTTCATCGTGGATCTTCATCGCAAGGGAATCTATGTGATTGGACGCATCGCCGTATTTCAGGATCCTGCGTTTGTAAAAAAGTTTCCAGAAGTAGCCGTTAGACAATCTACGGATACCACAAAGGTATGGGCCGATCGCAAGGGTCAAACATGGATTGATGCTGGCTCGAAACAAGCGTGGGAATTTACCGTTGCACTCGCCAAAGAATCCTACCGTATGGGTTTTGACGAAATAAATTTTGATTACATTAGATTCCCGTCCGATGGGGATATGGAAAACATTTATTATCCTTTCAGTGAGGGAAAAGATAAAGCGGCGGTCATGAAAGAATTTTTTGCGTATCTCGAACAGGAACTTTCGGGAATTGATGTAAAGACGTCAGCTGATCTCTTTGGTATGACAACAACCAATAAAGATGATCTGAATATTGGCCAGATTTTGGAAGATGCTCTGACACATTTTGATTATGTGGCTCCTATGGTGTACCCGTCTCACTACCCGCCAAACTTCATCGGTATTAAAAATCCTGCTGAGAAACCCTACGAAGTCATAAAATATTCCATGGATAAAGCGGTCGCCCGCGCCTCGACGTCGCAGGCAGTGTTGCGCCCCTGGCTTCAAGATTTTTCACTCGGTGCGACATACACGGCTGCGCTCGTGAAGGCACAAATTCAGGCGGTGTATGACAGTGGACTTAACTCATGGATGCTCTGGAATGCAGGGAACCAGTATACACAAAGCGCTCTTATTCACGATGCTGCAGGCGGAGAGTAAAAGCGGTATTCAACCCTTATAGTTGCAAGAGAGGGAGAAGTGGAAAAGTCTGCTTTTACACTTCGACCGAACGCCGCAACTATATGTACTCATATATTAGTTCCCTACGGGAACGGTACACCTTTCGCTTTCTGAAGACAGAACGCTCAAGGTCTTGCGGAAGCTTCCTGTTGTCGCTTCCTCACCTCGGCTCGACAATGAGAAATTCTTATTTCTCATTGCTCTCGCTCTACGTCGCTAATAATTGACACTCTCTTCCGATCTATTTCTTAGTTTTTTTGGCTATTGAAGCTATCATTTTTGAGGTATAGCATTTATAAACGGATGGTATCGTATTGGTGCCACTCAATGTACAAACCACAACAACCAACAGATCGGAGAATGCATGGACGACGCAACAAATAACTCGAACGGAAAAACCCGCGGATTACCGACACTCGCTCAAATTTTGGGCCTTCCCACACTACGGAAGAAGGCCGAGAAACCGAGGCGAGCACGAGCCCGCCGTCTCACTGAAGTTGAATATGTTGCTCGTGAGGCGGCTGCCCAGAAATTGAAAGAGTCTCGCGAATTAAGAGCACGTGTGCGACCCGGTTTTGTAATCGGTCTCGGAGCTGCCCACAGCCCCGTTGATCAGAGCACGCTTCGCCGGCCAGTTCGCGGTTAGTCTCTTTGTTGTGAAGCCCCGTTTTGCGTTGCAAAACGGGGCTCTTTCGTATCCTATGATATGTTGTTGTATAATGAATTGGTAAGACCGTCAGGCTCATAACATCTTTTATAACGCGACGGCCCCTTTTTCTGTTACATGGATCATCCGAGTTCTCAAAATTTAAAAGTCCGTTCTACTGACCCCAATCGCGTCACCTATTTTGCTGAAACCGATTCAAGGAATCGTCGCGTCCAGTTTGGCATAAAGGCAAAGGATCGTACGCGCCACATGTACATCATCGGGAAGACCGGAATGGGAAAATCGACTCTCCTTGAGAATCTTGCGATCCAGGATATTCAAAACGGCGAAGGGCTTGCCTTTATTGATCCTCACGGAAAATCAGCCGAACTTCTTCTCGACTATATTCCCAAAGAGCGCATGAAAGATGTACTCTATTTTGCGCCTTTTGATATGGATCATCCGATTTCTTTTAACGTGATGGAAGACGTCGGTCCTGATCGTCGTCATCTTGTCGTGTCGGGTTTGATGAGCGCGTTTAAGAAGATTTGGGTAGACGCATGGTCAGCGAGAATGGAATACATTCTTTCAAATACGCTCCTGGCTCTTTTGGAGTATCCCGGGTCAACACTCCTTGGTATCAACCGTGTTTTATCCGACAAAGCGTATCGCAAGAAAGTTGTTGATAATATTAAAGACCCTTCAGTGCGTTCGTTTTGGGTCGATGAGTTCGCGAAATATACCGAACGCTTTGCGGCTGAAGCTACGCCCGCGATCCAGAATAAGGTCGGACAGTTTACCTCTAATCCCTTAATTCGAAATATTATCGGCCAGCCTCATTCATCATTCGACATTCGCAAGATGATGGATAATCGCAAGATCATGATCGTTAACTTATCCAAGGGTCGTGTGGGGGAGTCGAATGCCAACCTCCTGGGTTCTATGCTTATCACGAAAATTTATCTTGCTGCGATGTCGCGCGCCGATGCATCTGAGTCTGAGCTCAAAAAACTTCCGAACTTCTATTTGTATGTCGATGAGTTCCAGTCCTTTGCGAACGAATCATTTGCAGATGTGTTGTCCGAGGCGCGTAAATATAATTTGAATCTCACAATTGCGCACCAGTACGTAGAACAGATGTCCGAAGAGGTTCAGGCCGCCGTTTTCGGTAACGTGGGTACGATGGTTTCGTTCCGTGTGGGGGCCATGGATTCAGAATTGTTGGAGAAAGAGTTCACACCTCAATTTACGGCCGAGGATATGGTTAATTTGGGTTTTGCGCAGATCTATCTCAAGCTTATGATCGACGGTGTTTCGTCGAATCCTTTTTCAGCGACAACATTACCACCGATTCCGAAGCCTGCGATTGTTTTTAAGGAGGACATTATAAAGGCTTCGCAGGATCAGTTTAGTATGGGACGAGCTGAGGTTGAAGGGAATATTCAGAAGTGGCATGAGCCAGAACGTGCGCCGGAAAGAGCGCCGAGTTCTGCTTCCGCAACCGCGGGCAGTTCGCCGCCGCGAGAGGGTTTTCGTGAGGAACGTCGTGACGAACGACCTGGTCGTGCACCAGGGTCATTTGCTGATCGTCCTCGAGAGGGAGCAGGTGTTCGGCCGCCGGCAGTTTCACGCGAGCAGCGTGAGGAAGCAAAAGCAGAATCGAATGAGACCCATGGAAAATTTAAGTCAGATCTTAAGGATCTTTTAAAATCATTTAGTCAGCCGCCAGGCGCTCCAACGGTTTCTGCAGTACCGCCAGCGTCTCGTCCCTTGGCTCCAACTCCGCCACACGTTTCTCCTGCGCCAGTTTCTCCGCAGGCACCGGTACCGAACCCGGTGTTAAAAAAGCCTATTCCTCCGGCAACGGAACAGCGTCTGGTTGTTCCAGTACGAGTTCCTGCTCCTTCAGTAGCTCCCGCACCTGCGGTAAAAAAACCAGAGACCCCTTCTGTGCCAGTTGCTGTATTGAGGAATGATAAAAAAACCCCTACGCCTGAAAATTTAGCCGGCCTTCGCGCAGCACTCACGGCGGCGATACAGGTCAAACCGTCGCGCGCAGCAACTCCTTCGCAATCCGTGCCGGAAAATCAACCACTTCAGAATAAAGTAACCGAAGAACCTAAAAAGGTTGTAGTTCCGGAGTCTAAGCTCGTATCCTCCAAACCACCGGTAGTTTCTTCTCAACCAACACCTCCGCAGCCTCCGCCACTTACATCAGTCCCTCGGTCAGTACAACCACCACCTCCGGCTCAAAATCCTCCACCACCTCGCCCGCAACAAAAACAGGAAGTACCCTATGATCTCCTGGAAAAAATTCTCAAGGACGATAAGCGTTAATATGAAAACGGCAGGTCTCAGTTTGATTCTCGCCTTACTGATTCCGATCGGGAGTGTGTCGGCGAGTGTCTATATTAATGAGATCGCATGGATGGGGACGGGGAACGTTGGTGCGCGGGGAGATTCAAATGATGAGTGGATCGAACTTTACAATGACGCGGCCCTCGCCGTTGATCTTACGGGCTGGACTCTCCAAGCAGCGGACGGATCTCCGCACGTGTTACTCAAAGGTTCAATTAGAGGAGGTGGTTATTTTTTACTTGAGCGTAGCGATGACTCTTCAGTTCCCTCGGTAAAAGCCGATGCAATTTACAGCGGGGGAATGGAAAATGGAGGAGAGGTGTTAGTGGTGCGAGATCCAAAAGGCGCTGAAATCGATCGTGTTGACGGAGGAGTGAACTGGAAGAATATCGGAGGAAACAATGATACGAAAGAAACACCGCAGCGAAGTAGTGAGGGTTGGATAACAGGAGTTCCAACACCGCGGACTCTCAATACTACCGCACCACCCAAAGTTACCCCGGTTGCACAAACACAGCCAGAAGAGCAGGTCGTAACACCTTCGACCATTCAGGCGTTTCAACCTGAGACGGTTTCTCACCTAGCAACTTCGTCTGCGGGTAATTATTTCTGGTACTTTTTGTCGGGTGTGGTAGGTTTGATCGGTCTTGGTGTACTCGGTGCGTTTACGCTCACGAAGAGTGAGATCGACGAATACACCATCATTGAAGAAAAAGATAACGATGTCAGCGTCTAAGAAAAAAATTCTCATATGTTCTCTAGTCTACTACCCGGATTTTGTCGGCGGGGCTGAAGTTGCTGTTAAAGAAATCACTGATCGTTGTTCCCCCGAAGAAATTGAGTTTCATATGGTGACACTTCGTGTAGGGAAAAAAGTGAGTTCCCGCGAAAAGATAGGAAATGTCGAAGTGTACCGTGTTCTTGGTTGGCTTCCGCTTCCTTTTGCAAAACTGTTATTTCCATTCGCCGCTTGTTTTAAAGCCGCCCAACTTAATAGACAACATTCGTATACAGCAGTCTGGGCGATTATGGCAAACTATGCAGGATTCGCCGCTCTGTTTTTTAAGTATCTTGTTCCGCGCGTTACGTTTATTCTTACGCTTCAGGAAGGAGATCCTATCGAGTACATCAAACGCCGCGTACGTTTTGTTTACCCGTTATTCAAAAGAATTTTTACACGAGCCGATCGGATTCAGGCAATTTCACAGTATTTGGCAGGGTGGGCGAAGGAGACGGGTGCGAGGGCCTCGATTGAGGTTGTTCCCAATGGTGTTGATCTCGCTCTGTTTGGAAATAGAGAGGCCCGAAAAACGAATGTGAGGACAGAACTCAATCTTCTGCCCACCGATAAACTACTCATCACTACTTCACGATTGGTGGTAAAAAATGCTGTAGGGGACGTGATCGATTCGCTGTTGTTTTTACCACCCGAAGTTAAGTTTCTTGTTCTTGGCACGGGACCTCTTGAAAACGATCTACGGAAAAAGGTTGAGGAACATAAACTTACTGCCAGAGTTTTCTTTTTGGGGTATGTGCCTCATGAAAAACTTCCAGGCTACCTCTCCAGCGCTGATATCTTTATCCGCCCGTCGCTTTCAGAAGGAATGGGCAACTCATTTGTTGAGGCAATGGCTGCAGGCATTCCCGTTATCGCGACCAGTGTTGGCGGCATCAGCGATTTTTTAAAGGATAAGGAGACAGGTCTCTTTTGTGCTGTACAGGATCCTAAGGACATCGCGCGAAAGGTTACCATTCTGCTTCGTGACGAGGCGATTCGAGGAACTATTATTGAACAGGCAGAGCGCCTTGTTCGTGAGAAGTATGATTGGGGCCTCGTTGCCTCGCACATGAAGGAAAAAATATTTTAGATATATAATAGATTTATGGCAACCGCAGAACGAGAAGGGTATTGGACACCTCTCGAGAAACAAACTCGCGACTATCTTTTGCTGCCCGTAACGCTGCCCCTGAAACTCATTCCGTACGCTGCAAACATTCTGACGTTTGGCGGTTTTCTCATTCTCTTTTATGCAATTTATGATTTTTATCTAACACGAAATTTTGAGCGACAGATCTGGCTTCTTGGTTTGGCGTGGCTCACTGATCTCTTTGACGGACCAACAGCACGCAATAATAATAATGTCACGGCGATTGGAACGGCGGCAGACCACATTAGAGATTATTGTATTAGTTTTTGGATGGTGGTTCTGGCCTTCCATATCACAGGAAATACCCCTGAACTCTGGCCGGTTTACTGGATACTCGGGCTTACGATTGTCGGTTTGGTGGGAGTTGTTACACACACGATTATCTACCAACGAGAAAAACGAAAAGAGAAAAAAACAGATACGTATCGCTCATTTGTTAAGTCATTTTTGTTAAATGATTTGGTGACATCTATTACGGCACGAATACACACTGTTGTGCTCGCAGTGGGCGGAGTAAGTTACATCGCTGGAGTTACGTGGGGGAATTTTTATACGCGTTTGGGAATGGTACTGTTACTTCTCCAGCTTTTTATCTTAGGTTTTTATATGCATGAAATATTTCAGATTCAGTATGAAGACCGTGCTCGTAAAATGCAGGAAGCACGTCAGCGGAGGATCAAAAAACTGACTGAAATTATTGTAAGGCTCCAGGAAGGGAAGGACGGGGTCTAGGAGTGGTTGTGAGTTGAAATTATTGACATAATTATTAAATTATGTTAGTTTTTCGTTCGATAGAAACCGTACAACACATTCACTACTGAAAGGTTGCTAATGAAAAAGTACATTGTTAATGCTGTGTTTTTCTGCGCAGTGCTTGTTCCGTTTATGGGAGCTCGGGCGGCCTCTCCTGAGATAACTCTCAGTTCAATGTTCGCAACGAAGTATCTCGAGTTTAGCCGCGGGTTTGTTCTCCACAACGAACCTGTTCTCCAGACTGACCTCTTGGTTACGTTTACCAACGGTCCGGTAAACGGTCTTTACCTCGATTTGTGGAACTCAACCGGTTTCGATCGGTGGAACAACAACCTGGGCGACGAGATCGACTACGGGATTGGTTGGAACGGAACCATCAAAGGTTTCGGAGCTCACGTAGGGTTTACGTATCTCAACGAACCGAATCCGCTCACGTTTGGTAGCGGTGACATTTTGTACACGCATGTCCGATTGACGAAGGATTTCAAACCCTTCTCAGTTACGCTCGGGTATGAGAATCACACCACTATGCCGGGATCAGACTTTGAGGGCGGCAACCTCGTGAGTTTGGGAGTGAGCCGCTCTTTCAATTTCTGCGAGAGTCGATTTTCACTGACGACATCGCTTTCCTCGATCTATGATTTCGGTGGCTTTGGTCTCGATCGGGGTTTTTTCCTCAAGGGGAGTGCCGGCATTGGCTGGAACATCAACAAGCATCTGACGATCGCCCCGCTTGCGGTAACGTACTACGTACCGCTCACGGTACGCGATTCACGCGAAACAGACGCAGTTTTGTTCTCGGGGTTCATCTTAAAGTTCTGACGGACTTTACAACCGTTCGCTCGCTCCCGCGGCGCGAACGGTTTTTTACATGTGCAGGAAACCTCACACGACCCCCCTTTTTTTTCCTCTGGAGTGTGGAGAGGATGTCATTATATTATCTTTATTTTAGAAAACGCTGAAGCCAAGAAAAGAAACCAGATTTCTTTTCTTGGTCAGCAGCCGGTGGTTCAGTTCTTTCTTGTGAATCAAGTTGAATTCTCAATTCTTCAAGATGTGCTTCTGTTGCAGTTTGAAAATGATTCCTGTTAACAAAAGCCCTTAGTTTACGTAGAGCACTAATTCGTTTTTCCTGTTCAGGTTTTTCCAATCCCTGAAAATTTTCAAGTATGAGTAGTACCCAACTTTCAACTTGCTCAACGGGAGCGTTTTTAAAGATTGAGTAGATACTAAAAGAATCTCCCTCCAGTATGGCAGAGGATTCTTGAAGGGTTTCTTCTGTCACGCGAGAAAGGTTCAAAAAAAGTTGTTCTCGTTCTCGATCGATGTGTTCAGGACTTCCTTCGTCCTTTGTCATGGCGTCAAAATCCGCCGCAAGATCGGGACGCGATGCTAATTGTTCACGAAGTTTGCGCGTCTGTTCCGTTTCTTCTCGCCGCCGTTCCTCAAGGCGTTCGTCAGCTGAACTTTTATCGCGGTAGACAATTTCACCTCCGGCTTCGGCAAAAGAGATACTACGGTCTTCGGGTTCTGCTCCAGGCGTCTCTTCGTTGTGGTCGGATGGTTGTTCTGGCATGAACATAGTATATCAATTTACGTTTCGTAGGCCTATGAAACCTGTTACAATTTCCCCATGCAGTATAAAGTTTTTTCACTCCTTGAGCCGACACCGGGAAAGGTTGTTGAGTTTGAAAAGAATCACCCGCGCTTGATGAAATTAGTTGAACCTCTCGGAACATTTATGGTTGGTTTAGTTGAACGACACACCAAAATTGTTCTCGACAAGTATGAAACGATGGTGCATCCGCAGGAAGATTATCTTAAGGTTTCAATGTCACTTCCGATTTTTGCAGTTGCAGACGGGGTAACCTTAGAATTCAATCCCGATGGCACCTACCCCAACCCCTCCAGAGCTGGTGAGGTTGCCAAAATTTTTTGTGAGACTGTTGTTACAGAACTCGAAAAAAGTTACGCGACATTTAAACCAGAAAATATGCTGACGGCTTTTCGGGCTGCAAATATTGCGGTGGGTGAATACAACCGTAGCCACGGACGCACCAAAGAGACGAGCAACTTTCTCGATCACGATTTATTTGCATGTACGGCAGCGTTTGCCCTGTACAAAGACGGTGTCATTTATACGGCAACTCTTTGTGACGCCGCGACGGTTTATTTTGACGCTCAAGGGAAACAGGTCGAGCATTCACCGGTTTGTTGGACCCACGAGCGACAGGAAAAGTTTTTACCAAAGGATTGGGAGGGGAAGAGTGATACCGAACGTAAGAATACTGTTCGACGCCTCTATCGAAACGGTGTTAGTGAGGAGGGGAAATGTACAGGTTACGGTGTAGCAACAGGTGAGGCGAGTGCAGAAAAATATGTAGTGACCAGTACGCGACACGTAAGTCCGGGCGAGTTACTCTTTCTTGCAAGTGATGGCTTTGAACCGTACCTCGCGCTTCCCGAGTTTGTCGGATATTTTCAATCGTGGTCAGCTGATCTTGAAGAGCGCGTTCGAAACAAAACGCTTGAGATGGGAAAGAAGGATCCGGCAACGTTTGCTCACGAACGTTCGATTATAGCGGTTTCTTTTTTCTAACATGAAGGTTGCTCCGCCGATTGATGAAATCAAAAAATGGTTGAGGGCACAGAATCCTCTCGGTATTTTTTCCGATGATTTTTCAATTACTGATATTGATCCAAAACCATGGTCGGGGCATTTCAACTACGTGCTCGAGACTAACGGCAGGAAGATAGTTTTACGATTCAAAGGTCCCGAATGGGGAAGTGCCGCAGGGATTGTTGATGAGTACAATACCTTGCTACTGCTGAACGGGAAGGGGTTTGGGCCGGAGGCTCTGTACAGTTCAATGGATTTTTTTGGTGAGCCTGTTGTACTTGAAGAATATCTTGTCGGTCGACCACTTGAGAGTTTGTCTGAAACAGAGCTGAAGACTCTCCTCCCTGATGTCGCTCGTTTTATTGCGCGGATAAACGGAGTTTCATATACAAAACATTCCTTTCCATTTCAAAAACCGATGACGAGTTATGGGCGGAATAAGGATGAATTTTACGAGCGAGCAGCGTTTGTTTCCCGTTCAGCAGGAGGTGAGAAATGCGGAGAGATGATGGTGTCTCTTTCCCGAGATATTGAAAAGCTGCTGGAAAGATTCACGCCGCTTCTTCTACGTGCGGTTACAACAACAAACGCGTTTATATTTGAAAGTTCTCACATAGGTCACTGTCTGGCAGTTGACGACGGTTTTCGTTTTTTTAACTGGGAACAGGTGAGTTACGGCGATCCTAGTTATACGCTCGCGGTCTTTTTAACATCGATACATACTCGAAGCTATTTCGAGGATTCTAAGAAACAAATGATCGAAGCATATTTAGAGCTAGGGCCGATCGACGGGTTTAGAGAGTTGGTAGAACAGCGCATCACCGAACGTCATCTTTCTAATATTTTTTGGCGTATAGAAACAAGTCTCAGGAGAGATGGTGTTGGTGTTGTTCCTTTCAACTGGAATCAAGAGCTAGATCGGGCAAAAGAGATAATCGCATCGCTTTGACAACGAAATCTTTTCTTGTAGTGTTACGTTAGATAAACCAACAAGAAAGGAGTCTTGATTGAACGCATGCTTGATTTACGGCTATGCTCAGTGTGAGGACGGGTCACTCGATTATCAGACAATGGCTCGGTGTGATGTGGGCGCTACGCTCTATGCCTATGAAAAAGTTCAGCGAATCTTTCTCACCGTTGAAATTTCAAAAGGGGGTGTTTCTATGGCGTGTGCAATGAAGGAATATCTCTGTCGTTGTCATGACATTGTTCCTGGTGATGTTGTCATCTTCCTGGAGGGTCGCAATACTGCGGGGGAAACTGATGCCTTTTTGTCTCGCACGAGGATCGAGATAGATCTCAAGAAAATCTACGTTGTCTCTACGTGGTATCACATTCCCCGCATTCTCTTTCTCTGGTGGGTGCGCCGCAGGATGCCGCAACCAGCGATTTCGTGGCGCGGTGCACACATGGGTGATATGGCAATCGAACCTTTGAAGATGGCAAATGCAATTCTTCGTCCCTTTCGGTCGGCAAAAGTTGTTTCCACTCAACCTGCGTAATTTGTTTCAAACGGCCACAGATGTATATCTGTGGCCGTTTTTTTGTTATAGTAGGTACCATGAAGATTCTGATTGCTACCGGGATATTTCCACCGGATATTGGCGGGCCGGCCCAGTATGCTAAAAATCTGCGCGACGTGTGGACGAGAGAAGGGCACGACGTTGTCGTCAAAGCGTTTTCGCATTTCCTTTCGATCCCCACCGGCATTCGGCACGTCTGGTTTCTTCTCCAGGTGTTGTGGGTGGGCCGAACTGCCGACTTCATTTTCAGTCCGGACACGTTCTCGGCTGCGGTTCCCGCAGTGATAGCCGCAAAACTGTTACGCAAAAAAATTATTATTCGTACCGGAGGGGATTTTCTTTGGGAGTGGTATGTTGAGCGAACAAGCGACCTCGTTCTTCTTAAAAATTTTTATGGAACGCGTATGAGTAAACTTTCGCTTAAAGAGGATGTTGTATTCCATGCGACGCGTTTTGTGTTACGCCATGCCGACCGCGTCGTCTTTAGTACTAATTGGCAACGGGAGTTATTTCGAGAACCGTATCATCTCGACATGTCGAAGACTTCCATTGTCGAGAATTACTATGGGCCAAAATTAGAGTCTTTCACGCCGGCTCGCAAAGATTTTGTTGCCGGCGCTCGTCCGTTGAAATGGAAAAATTCAGCACGTGTGGCTGAGGCGTTTACGCGCGCGAAAACAAAAGGAACTGAGGTTGTGTATGACAATTCAACCGATGGATATGAAAAATTTGTCGACAAAATCGCACACTCCTATGCGGTGGTGATGGCATCCCTCGGTGATGTAAGTCCTAACATTGTGCTTGATGCGATTCGCGCTGACAAACCTTTTATTCTGACCCGAGAAACAGGCTTTTATGATAAGCTCAAAGACGTCGCATTGTGGGTGGATCCGGAACAGGTAGATGATATTACCGAGAAGATCGGACTCCTGTGTGATCCGGTTGTGTATGAAACCTACCAGCGCAAGGTGCGCCAGTTTACCTTTACTCACACGTGGGAAGAAATTGCGGATGAAATTATAAGAATTTTTAGATTGTTACCGTAAGTATGCGTGTTGTGATGATTTCAACGGATCGGAAAATATTTGAAGAGGGAAGTGCTGTCCGAGCGCGCATGCTTGAGTACGGCGCCATTTTTGGTGAGCTTCACGTGATCGTTCTCTCTCGTCACGAACATAAAATAAGAGATGTTGAACGCCTCTCAAAAAATGTATTTGCGTATCCAACTAACTCGAGTGGTAAGCTTGCAATGGTGCGTGACGCAGTGCGTATCGGAAAAGCGATTATCAAACATGATTTTGAGGCGAAGGGTTCGCAGACAGTCGTCACTTCTCAGGATCCATTTGAAACCGGGTGGGTAGGGTGGCGGCTTGCACGACGAACGGACGTTCCGTTTCAGGTTCAGATCCATACTGATTTTTTGAGCCCCTATTTTGGGCGGCAGTCATTCATGAACAGTTTGCGCGTGTACCTTGCCTCATTTATTTTACCGCGTGCTGAGGGTGTCAGAGTAGTTTCGGAAAAGATTCAACAATCGATGATCGAGCGATATGTGCGTTTACCGCAGCGGATTGATGTGGTTCCGGTTTTTGTCGATATCAATAAGATACGCCAGACTCCGCGCAACGAGAATCTCCGCCGCCGCTATTCGCGTTTCCGTAAGATTGTTCTCATGGCTTCGCGGATCACCGAAGAAAAAAACATTTCACTCGCATTGCGTGCTTTTGCAGAAGTGGTAATAAAACATCCTGAAGCGGGGTTACTGATTGTAGGTGATGGACCCGAGTGCTATACTCTTGAACGCCTCGCGCAGGAGTTAGGGATTCGTTCACGGGTCGTATTTGAGCCCTGGAGAAATGATGTTGTTTCGCTTATGGTGGCCGCAGATTTATACCTCCTGACCTCAAATTATGAGGGGTACGGAATGGCATTAGTCGAAGCGACAGCTGCCGGCTGCCCCGTGGTATCAACCGAGGTTGGCATTTCTGAAAAACTACTTTCTCCTGATGCGCGCGTTTCCGTTAATGATAAAAACGGGCTCGCTAAAGCAGTAACCCTGATGCTCGAAAATAATGAACGACGCGGAGCAATTCTTCGTTACGCCAAAGAGCACCTTCCACGAGTTGTCTCTAAAAATAAAGAAGATCATCTACAGGCGATTAGGAGAACTCTCGAACAACTGATATCACATTAGTATGAAAAAAATACGCGTAGGTTTTGTCGGACAAGGATATGTAGGAAAGGCGTACGCTGACAATTTTGAGCAGCGCGGTTTTTCAATTGTCCGTTATGCCAAAGAAAAAGAGTATATCGGTAATCGTGATCAGATTAAAACCTGCGATGTTGTTTTTATTGCCGTGCCGACGCCGACAACAAAAAAAGGTTTTGATCTAAGTATTGTGAGCGAGGCAGTTTCCCTCGTTGCTCCGGGAAAAACCGCGGTAATTAAATCAACGATTTTACCCGGCTCGGTAGAAACGATCCAGAAAAAATTTCCGAAGGTATATGTATGTCATAGTCCGGAATTTTTGCGTGAGAAAACAGCCGCGCGTGATGTTGCGATGCCAGAACGAAACATTATCGGCGTTGCCCGAAAAACCCCTGCGTTCATTAAAAAAGCGAAGGAAGTGATGTCGATTCTGCCGCGCGCGCCTTTTGAGCGGATTATTCTTGCCAAGGACGCGGAGCTCATAAAATATGCGGGCAATTGTTTCCTGTATGTAAAAGTAGTATACGCAAATATGCTCTTTGATCTCTGCAAAGCAGTCGGCGCCGATTGGAAGGTTGTTGCTGAATCGTTGGGATCGGACTCTCGCATCGGTAAAAGTCACCTCGCCGTTCATTTTGATAAGGGGCGCGGCGCGGGCGGACACTGCTTCATCAAAGATTTCGCTGCGTTCGAAGCATTTTATCGAAAAGCACGTTCTAAAGATAAAAAAGGCAACGAGGTACTGAACGCGCTCTCACAGAAAAATATCGAATTGTTAACCTCAAGCAAAAAAGATCTCGATCTCTTGCGCGGCGTGTACCGATAGGGGAGATCGCCTCTATGAAAAACGCTCTTGATCAATTTGTTCAGAATTATTGCCCGGTGTGGGTTTCCCGTATGCTTATACGCTACGGAATTATTGTGAAGTATCTTTTTTCCGGGGGACTCGCGACGGCGACTGACCTTGTCGCGATTTTTGTTTTTGTTGATGTTGTCGAATTCCACTATCTCACCGCCTCAATCTTGGCTTTTCTTATTGCGTTTTGTGTCAGTTTTACGATGCAAAAGTACTGGACGTTTAATGACCTTGATCACGACCGGATTCACAAACAGCTCGCTTCGTTTTTGACGCTGTCGCTCATTAACTTGGTCTTGAACACCGCGCTCATGAAGCTTTTTGTTGATGTTTTTCATGTCTGGTATTTGCTCTCGCAAATAATCATCGCCGCACTCATTGCGTGTATGAGTTTCTTTATCTATCGTTACGTTATTTTCAATCGACCCGATACGCCCTAATATGCGATTACTTTTTATTACTCAGATTGTTGATAGGAATGATGGGGTCCTGGGTTTTGTTCATGGCTGGCTTGTTGAGCTTGCGCAGGTCTTTGAGCAGGTCCATGTCATTTGCCTCAGGAAAGGTGAAACCACGCTTCCTGAAAACGTAACGGTTTATTCTCTCGGAAAAGAGGACGGTGTTTCGCGCGTGAAGTATCTTCGCCGGTTTTTTTCAAACGTTATAGGATTACGACGAGAGTATGACGGTGTATTTGTACACATGAACTCCGAGTATGTCATTCTCGCAGGAATACTCTGGCGAATGTGGGGAAAGAAAATTGTGCTCTGGTACAACCATACGTTTGGAAATTGGAAAACAAAACTGGCTATGATATTAGCGAATACGATTTGTTGCACCTCGAGATTTTCATACACGGCAGGTACGCGTAAAACAGCTATCATGCCTGCAGGAATTGATACGCGGGTTTTCAAACCAGACACTTCAGTTGAGCGTATTCCACGTTCAGTTCTTTACCTTGGCCGCATCGCTCCCATTAAAGGCGTGCACATTTTAGTTGAGGCAGTGAAAAAGCTCCACAGGAGAGGTGTTTCGTGTAAGCTCGATATTTACGGTGAAGCGCTGCCGCGTGATAACGAGTATGAGAATAGTTTAAAAGCTTCTGCAGACGATTCAATAACATTCTACGGTCGCATTCCACATCGTGAAGCTGTTACCGCATTTCGTTCGCACGAAATTTTTGTAAATCTCACACCATCAGGAAACTACGATAAAACTGTTCTTGAGGCGATGGCCTGCGGGGGAGTTTCCCTTGTTTCAAGCGCTGCGTTTGGTGAAATTTTAACGGGAGAGTTTCAGTTTAAAGAGGGAAATGCAGAAGATCTGGCCCGCGCGCTCGAGAAGACTCTCGCGCGCTCCGCCTCAGACCGCCAGATACTTGGTGAAAAGTTTTCCCGGTATGTCGTCGAAAATCACGACCTTCAGTTGTTGGCTAAAAAAATCCGCGCACTCTATGGAAACTAAACCACCAAAAATTTACTACGTCGCACACTGCCGATTTCCATCGGAACGGGCGCATGCGATTCAGACCGCCAAGATGGTTGAGGCGATGATCCTTTCAGGTGCGGATATTGAGCTTATCGTCCCGAAACGAAAAAACGATATAACCCAAACAGCCAAAGAATTTTACGGATTAAAGGTAGATATTCCCACCCGGTATATTGCCGTACTTGATTGGTACGGTCTGGGCCGGTTCGGATATCTCATTTCTGGTTTTTCTTTTATTCTTGGTTATATGCGTTTTTTTAAAGCACGCAAAGAGAGCGGGGAACAATTCAGGCTCTACACTATTGATATGGATCAGTTTTCGTTTATTGGCGTAAGCTTTCTTAAAACACCGTTTGTATTTGAGGTTCACGATGCTAAAAAGTACGGCTGGATTTTTAATCGCATGTTCAGACGTGCAGAAAAAATTTTGACTATTAACAACATCATCAAGCACGAACTCGTTGAGGAGTTTTTGCTTTTTCCTGAAAAAATTCTCGTAAGTCCGAATGGAATTGACCTTGAGTTGTTTTCAGAGTCGGTAGATAGGGAAGCCTGGCGCAAAAGATGGAACATACCAGAGACTAAGTCTCTGGTACTGTATGTCGGCAAATGCTACGACTGGAAAGGATTGGAGATTTTTGATGAGGCTTTTCGCGCGCTCCCCGAGGTGAATTTCGCCTTCGTCGGCTGCACGAAAGAGGAGGTAGAAAAAGTGACAGGAAAAAAATGTGATTTTCAGAACGCATTATTTTTTGGCCAGCAACCTTATAGTGATATGCCGAAATGGATGAAAAGTGCGGATCTGCTTTTGGTGATTGGAACGAAACAAAACGAATATTCATTCAAACACACGAGCCCGATGAAGCTATTTGAGTATCTCCCCACAGGCATTCCCATTCTTGCTGCCGCAACGCCGGCGATCAAAGACCAGGTGAGCGATCAGGAAGTTTTCTTTTACGAACCCGACAATTCAGAGAGCTTTATTTTGCAGATACAAAAAATTCTTGACGACAAGACCCTCGCTCAAAAAGTCGCCGTGACGGCAAAACTCTCCGCCGAAAAATTCTCATGGAAAAATCGTGCGAGTCTTGTTTTGAATAATTAAAAACCCCTCGCGTGGTGCGAAGGGTCGGGTGCTACTGAGCCAGAGTTAATCCGAGAGCGGCGCGTTGGGCAGGCGAGAGTTGTTCTACGGCGCGTGATTTGAGCGCAGCAATTTTCTTCGTGTCCAGTTCCTCCACTTTTACCGGAGTGTCGTTGAACAGGAAGTGGTGGTGTGTTCCTGATGGATCAATATAGGTAAGCACGAGACGAGTCTCCACCTCACCGTCATTACCCATTACGCCGATTCCTTCCGCCGCAGCGAGAGCGCCCAGCTGTGTTGTGTGGTAGGAGTGGTCAACATCATGTCCGCGACCCTCGTTGAGTTCGCTGTTTGTGACCGCCGCAAAAATCTCAACAACTTTAACTGTGATTTCTCTTCCAACAATGTTTTTCAACATACGTATGCCTTTCTGTGGGAAAGATTACGCCGGAACATAATAAAGTCAACTAATGAAAAACCCCTCGCGCAAAGGCAAGGGGTGAGCGTGATGTTGAACTTACGGTGTTTTTTTGCGCCAGGAGCGAATGATATCACGTAAGTAATCTGCAAACCGATGCCAGTCGCCAGTCATCGATATCATGAGGATTGCGTAGGCCGAGGCCATCCCAAGGACAAGTACTACAGCGCACAGGGTTTTTGTTAACATGTGAGTATCTTTGTTGCGGTAACGAACTTCGCCCAAAGTATCATGTAAAACATACTTACGCTAGGCAGTGGAGTATTGACAAATTAAATATAATGTGTAACACTGATATTCAGTTCCGCTCAACCTGCAACAACTCAACCCAAGGAATAATCGTATGTTCGGACGTAAATGTTTCCTCTCAGTTCTGGTCGTGTTTTTCGTCGCTCTCATTTTGGGGGCGTTCGTGCGAGGATTTGCACGAGCCATGCACATTTCACTCACGGATGTCGGCACTTTCTTTCTGGTCGGCGCTATGCTTATGGGCAGCGTTGCAAGTGTCATTGCAGTGACCTTTCTGCGCAGCATCTGGGTTAAGGACGAGCCTACGAGCCACGGTTCCTAACGAAGGATCGAAACTAGAGACAACCCCTGCCTTTCCGAAGGCAGGGGCGTTTTCTTTTAACAATTAAAAAGATGGGATATTCTTGCGTTCAGGTGATATTTCGCCTAGAGTGATAGTTACGATTCTATATGAAGATAGGCATTGTCCTCCACCCGTACAGTGAGAAAAACCCGGCCGGACTGGGTCGTTTTATTTTGGAACTTTCCCGCAGCTTGGTCGACGCCTCTTTGAAGGATGAATTTATTTTGTATGTGAAAGGAGATCCCACTGCGCCAGCGTTTGTTGATGGAAAGCGCGTTCAGAAAGTTTCTTTAGGGTCATCATTTTTTTGGCTCGAACGATTGAGACAGGCACCACGCTCAGACGTTTATATTTTTAATACGCCGGTCATGCCTCTTTTATGGCGGCCAGACCGGAGTATTGTGGTTGCACTCGATTTTGCGTACCTCTTGTTTCCGGCAAAAAGCGTTAAGGAATTTTTCTCGCGCAGAGTGCTCCGCTTCTATCACGCGCTCGCGCTTCGCCGCTCAACAGCTGTTATCTCCATCTCGGAAGCAACAAAGCTCGATACGGTTAAATTATTCGGGACTGAAACGGAAAAAATACGGGTGGTATATCCAGGTTTTAATTCAATTGGGAAACTTACGCCGCAGAACATTTCTGTTCCCGAAAATTTTTTCCTTTTTGTCGGCGTTATTAAGGAACGAAAAAATGTCTTTACCATCGTTAAAGCTTACGAATTGTTTCAAAAAAATAATCCCGGGATTGATCTTGTTATAGCAGGAAAAAAAACCGGCACATATTTTGAAGAGATCAGCGCGTATGTCCGCGAGCGGGGTTTAGAAAACAAGATTCACTTTATAGGCTTTATCTCCGACAACGAACTTTCTTTTTTATACCAGAAGGCTCAAGCACTCGTATTCCCCAGTATTGTAGAGGGTTTTGGTTTTCCCATTCTTGAGGCAATGGATGTCGGCCTTCCCGTTATTACTTCAAAAAGCTCATCGTTGGGTGAGATTGCGGCTGATGCGGCCCTCACCGTTTCACCGAAAAGCAAAGAAGAAATCGCTGAGGCGATGCAGCAGATGTGGAATAATTCTCAAGTGCGGGCAACCTGTATTGATCGAGGGAGGGCTCGGGCAACATTATTCACCTGGAGTGGGTGTGCCGGAAAAATGTTAGCAGTTGTGCGTGAATTGCACCACTAGTATGAAAATTCTTATTCTTGCCCATAATGTTGGCCATGATAACGGTGGCGGCGTCTTTACCCGAAATATTATGGCGGGAGCAAAGAAATATGGTCACGATGTCGAGCTTCTGACCCAGCTTTCGGCTGGAGTGGGAGAGCGCTCAATCCTAGGGTTGTCGGTCAGTTCATTTGTTAAAAATTTTTTTGAAATACGAAAATCACTTACGAAGGCCGATATTGTTCATGTGCTTGACCTTTACCCATACGCACTTATTGCGGCGGTTGCAGGATTTGGCTTAAGAAAAAAAATGATTATCACGCTTGTCGGTAGCGGATCAATCATTCCACTCTATTCGAAGTATCTTTTTCTTTATCGTATCGTGTGTAAAAAGGCAGCTACACTCACAGCGATCAGCAGCTTCGTTCGGCGCGAGGTATTACAACGTCTGCCCGGCCTTTCGATTTCAGTCATTACACCAGGTATTAATGTTGCAGAGCTCATGAGCAAAGGAACATCATCACTCCAAACGCATCTCTGGAAGCCCTACATTATCTCAGTCGGCTCACTGCGCTGGCGTAAAGGGTATAAATATTCAATCCGTGCATTTAAAGAGGTTACAAAGAATTTTCCTGATCTAAAGTATATTATTGTCGGCAAAAAATATTCAGATGTGATGTATGCGAAACTCGTGACGCTCATACAGGAGCTCGATCTTAAGGGAAAGGTTATCATTCTCGATTCAATTGATAGTCTCGATGATATAAAAGTGCTCTACCATGGAGCCGAATTATTTTTTCTTCTTTCTCAAAACAAAGGTCATGATGTAGAAGGTTTCGGCATGGTGTTTCTTGAGGCCGCCGCCGCGGGCTTACCAGTAGTCGGCAGTTCCGATTGTGGCGTGAGTGACGCGATGAAGGAAGGAGTAAACGGTTACCTAGTTACTTCCGACGATGTCGATGGTGCCGCGCAAGCAGTTTCAAAAATACTGAAGGATCCGGAGTTGAAAAAACGAATGGGTGAGGCCTCCAAGATTTTTGCCAAGACTCAGGATTGGGCCGGTAAGCTTTCGGAATATGAAGAGTTATACCAAAGGACACATAGTCGCAAAGTCTTGAAATAACGGCTAATCCTAGATATAGTACCGTGATGACTAAGAAACAAAAGCGAGCGCTTATTACCGGTATTACTGGTCAGGACGGGTCGTACCTTGCTGAGCTTCTGGTGAGTAAGGGTTACCATGTTTTTGGTCTGGTTCGCCGAACATCCACTGATCCTTTGGCGCGTATCGAAGACTTTTACCGAAAGAACCGTGCAAACCTCACGCTTCTCAATGGTGATCTTCGAGATACGGGAGCGATTGAGCGCGCGCTTGAAACCGCAAAACCGGATGAGATTTATAATCTCGCCGCACAGTCCGACGTCGGTATTTCATTTTCATGTCCCGAAGAAACGCAGGAAATTAATTACCATGGTTTGGGTCGCTTGGTGCACGCCGCACTCCGCATAGTTCCCAAGGCAAAAATATACCAAGCCTCGACGAGTGAGATGTTTGGCGCCTCACCCTCACCGCAAAATGAACAGACCCCGTTTAAACCGGTGAGTCCGTATGCAGAATCAAAGTACTGGGCACATATAGACTACGTCGTAGGTTACCGTGAAAAGCACCGGATGTTTATTTGTTCGGGCATTTTGTTCAATCACGAATCTCCGCGCCGTGGCAAACATTTCGTGACGAAAAAGATCACGCATTCCCTGGCTAAGATAAAACTTGGCATGCAGAATGTACTTGAGCTCGGCAATCTCAATTCCAAACGCGATTGGGGTTTTGCCGGAGATTATGTCGAGGCAATGTGGCGTATGCTCCAACAAAAGAAGCCTGAGGATTTTGTTATCGCGTCGGGAAAACAACACACGGTTCGCGAGTTTGTCGGTTTTGCCGCAGACGAATTGGGAATTAAGGTTACGTGGAAAGGGAAAGGTGTTAATGAGAAAGGGTATGACCAGAAGGGTAATATGATTGTTCGCGTGAATCCTGCTTTTTTCCGTCCGCGTGAAGTTCAGGATCTTTTAGGCGATTCAACGCGTGCGAGAAAGAAGCTCGGATGGAAACCCGGAGTGTCATTTGAAGCTCTGGTTAAGATGATGGCCGAGGCCGATTTAAAGATGCTCTCGCGTCACGCAGCGGCACCGGCAGTCTAGTCGGGAATTTTTATGGAACTCAAAAAACTTAATCTCGGATGCGGAACTGATATACGAGAAGGCTGGGTAAATCTCGATTCTTCGAAGCTTCCGGGGGTTGATGTCGTACATGATCTTGAGAAGTTGCCGCTTCCGTTTAAAGACGGAGAGTTTGGAGAGATTGTTTGTCAGGACGTGCTTGAACACCTCGACTACGTTCCGACGCTTAAGGAGATACACCGTATTCTGGCGCCGGGCGGGAAGGTTCACATTCGCGTGCCACATTTCACCTCAAAAAATAATTTCACTGATCCAACTCATAAAAAAATGTTTGCATTCCGCACGTTTTCTTTTTTTACAGAGGACGCACCGAAAGGTCGCGCGTACTATTTTCAGTTCGCATTTAAAAAGATTGAATCAGTACGTATTACGTTTGAGCGCAGCTCGCGCATGTTCTTTTTTAATGCTCTGGTTGAATCCTTGGCGAATAGGTCATATCGGATGAAGTATATGTATGAATCGACCTTTCTCTCACGTTTGTTTCCGGCCGAAAATCTCTTGGTAACATTGGTTAAGTAAGTCAGGTTTTAAAGGTATGAATATAGCTATCATTCTCCGGCGCATCGATGTTCGTGGCGGAACTCAGCGTCTCGCGTTGGAGCTCGCAAAATTTCTGAAGCGAAATGGTCACATCGTGACGTTCTACACTCTTCGCTTTGCGCCAGAAAAAGCGCATGATGAATTTACAGCATTTAAGGTTGTAGTTCATACGGCTTCTGGTTCAACATTTCTTTCACGCCTCGGCATTCTCGGTGTCTTTATTCAGGAAGCACGCGATGCGAAAGTTCTGGCGAAACGCATCGATACCTCAACGGAAGTTTTAAATCCGCACGATCAGGTAAGTTATAAAGTTGCCGCGTATGCAAAGCGGCGACTGAAGCATGTTCCCTCAGTATGGACGATGAACGACATGCCGACTCGGAAAGCATCCTTTGAGCGCGAGCGTGAGGTGAATCCGCACTTAATGCGCGGTTTGGTAAAAAAGATCATGCATTCAATTGTCGATTGGTTTGATATTCATCTTTTTATCAAGCCGCAAGATGCGATTGCGGTTCTCGATCATCGTGATCAGTCGTGGGTGAAACGAGATTATGGAAAGCATGCTGAGGTGATACGCACGGGGGTTACCATTCCGGTTGATCAAATTCGAAAACGTGATCACTTGAAGACGCCGCCGCGACTTCTTCTCTTTGCTCACATTCAGCCCCATCGCCGTTTTGAAGATGTCATTCATGCCGTGGCGCTTCTCAAGAAAGAACATATCACGACGCATCTGACGATTGCCGGAAAGGAAAGTGACGCCGAATACACACGTTTTATTCGCTTATTGGTCGCGGAACAAGGTTTGGAGGAATCGGTCACGTTCATGACCCGAAGTCTTGAAGACAAAGAAGTTGAGGCGTTGTATGCTGAATCCGATATCTTTTTGAACCCGAGCCATTTTCAGAGCTGGGGAATTGCGGTGTTTGAGGCTCTTGGTCGCGGCGTGCCGGTTGTCGTTTCAAACACCGTCGGTGCGAGCGAAGTTTTAACGGACGGAACGAATGGTTTAATGGTGAAGGCAAAAGATCCGACGAGCATTAAAGATGCCTTAAAGAAATTGATTCAGGATAAGGGTGTTTTTCAGAGTTTGAGTTCGAACGGAGTTGAATTTGTACGAGAGCACATCACGTGGGAAATTTACGGAAGACATATGCTTGCATTGTTTAAAAAGTTCCATAAGTCAGGAAAGTAAGAAAATGTTTCAGTCGCAAAAGACAATTATCATAAGTTCGTTTCACCCGCACATTTCGCGTAACGTTTTTGTGTCGGGTGTTTTAGATGCGCTCCTGCATTCTCCTGACGTACGAATTGTTATTGTGGCACCGGTGTACAAGGTTGAGTATTTTCAAAAAACTTTTGGTAATGAGCGCGTGCTTATTGAAGGCGTTCCGTTGTATCAGTCGTCGCGACGTTTGAGGGGTAGAATTTTTAAGCGTCTGGCGATCTATCTTTTTAATACGAACTCTGCTCGGCTTCGCAAACGGTACGAATATTACCTGACTAAAAATCGGTTACGTTTTGTTGTTGAGTATGTGGCAGGATACGTGGGGAATAGTTCGCTCGTGCGCCGCTTTAATCGCTTTCTCGATTATCATTTTTCACCGAAAGGTTTTTTTAAGGATATTATTGAAAAATACCAACCAGGTGTAGTGGTTTCAACGGATGTACAGAATGAGAACGACGTTTCTCTCCTGCAGGATGCGCGTCGCGCAGGTATTAGAACGGTCGGTATGATTCGTTCTTGGGATAACCTTTCACTGCGGATTTTACGAGTGTTTCCGGATACTCTTATTGTCGGTTCGGATACACTTAAGGAGGAAGCGGTTGCACTTAACTATTTTCCACGCGAGCGTATTAGTGTCACGGGAAATGCTCACTATGATCACTACCGTGCACGTGCGCGCAGTTCTCGTGCAGATTTTTGTAAAAAGTTTGGTTTGTCCGAGGGTAAGCCGTTCATTCTTTACGCGCCGATTAGTGATGCGTTGGTTCGCGTGAACGATCTTGATCAGTACATTTTAAAATTTTTAGCCGGGCTGAAGATTCCGGTGGTGGTTCGCTTTCCGCCCGAGAAAAAAGTTGAGCTTGGCGATTTTAAAAAACCAGATTGGTTTGTGTATGATCAGCCGGGAGAAGTGTTTGGAAAAGGCGAGGTTGGAGATCGCGAGATACGTCCCGAAGATGATAACAACCTCTTGAACGAACTTACGCACGCTGCCGTTGTGGTGACAGGTCCAACCTCAATCTGTCTCGATTCGGCATTCTTTGACACGCCGGTTATTGCCGTCGATATTTATCCGACCGAGCGTCCGTTCTTCGAGAAAATTTGGCGCTATAAGGATTATCATATTCAGAAAATGCTCGCGACTAAGGGTGTACGGTACGCAACCAGTTTGGAAGGGTTGAAGAAGGGAATCGAGGCATATCTCAAAGACAAAACTCTGAATGCTGAGGGGCGAAAAACCGTTCGCTCCATGTGGTTTTCGCATATTGACGGAAATGCCGCGAAACGCGTTGCGGAAACGATTTTAACCGAGGCTGTGTCGTAACAGAAAAACTGTTTTAGAAAAAGATAATTCTTGTGGTAAGCTTATCGGGTCAATTAGTCTTTTCGTATGAAAACGATCGCTAAAGCAATTTTTTATCCCTTTTTTCGAGTCTATTTTATTGTCCGATCCTGGAATTGGGTGTGGCTCTATTTTTTAAATTCTTCGGGACGGCGTATGGTTGAAGACAGAGCAACCGCACTTTCTCCGGTGGAGAAGCGTATTGTCGATGATCTCTTGCTCGATGGTATTGCGATTACCCATCTCGATGAACTTTTTCCCGGAGGTAATCAGCTTCAAACGCTCACCGCATACACGAACAGTTTGATGGGGAGTGCAGAGACAAAAACTAACAAAGCCTTTCTTCAGCAGCTCTGGGATGTGGTGCCGATGATCTCGCTTCAAAATCCGTTCTTGAAACTCATGCTCTCAAAGAGCGTGCTCTCGATCGTAAACAATTACCACAAAGTCGCCTCGCTTTTTTACTACTTTACGTTAAATGTAACGACACCAGTTCCTGCAAACTCACCTGAGGTTGCGTCGCAGCGTTGGCACCGTGATCCTGAAGATAAAAAGATGTGTAAGGTGTTTATCTATCTCAATGATGTTGATGAAAATGCCGGTCCATTTACTTTTATTTCCGGTACTCAATACGGAGGACGATACGGCGAGTTGTTTCCGCAGAAAGTTCCGAAAGGCGTGTACCCGCCGACTGAGGAGGTGGAGAGAGCGATCCCGAAGAGTGAGAACAAGATATGTACCGGAAAAGCAGGAACCATTATTTTTGCCGACACCGCGGGTCTTCACAAGGGCGGCTATGCAAAAAGTGGGAAGCGCATCATGTTTACCGCAGGTTTTTGCACGCGCGCCTCAGTGTGGCCGATTCGTTTTGCGTACGATGATAATTTCAAGAACGAAGTCGAACACATTACTGACGAAGAAGCTCGTTATGCATTGATGGTGCCTCCGCCGACGTTCTCTCAGAAACTATTTGAGAAGCTCAAGAAAGTTTACAAATGAGCGAACAGGAGCGAGCGGGTCTCACGCTGATTCGACCATTGGAATTGAAGGGGATGAGTCTCGTACCTTCGAGTCCTGCGATTTCGTTTATCGAAATTTCCACGTGCCCCATTGATGGTGGTGCGTTTAGAGTATTTGCTGAACACAGCTCAGAAAAAAAATCGGCAAAGGTGCGCATTGCGGTTTGTGAGTCGTGTGGCTACGTTGGTTATCAGGACAAACCAACCGAGAAATGGATCGAATCGTTTTATTCAGGTGATGTGTGGGACAGTGTTGTTGAAAAAGGGGAGTCGAAAGAAAAAAAAGTTAAAGGGCGATCAAATGCATCACTTAAGCTCCTCTCAAAAATATCGCTTGCGGAGAACGCAAGGATTTTAGATGTCGGCTGTGGTTACGGAGAGTCCCTTCTCTTTCTCAAAGAGAAGGGCTTTTCAGCGTTGTATGGGATTGAACATTCACCGCATCGTGCAAGGGTTGCACGAGAGCTTAAGATTGCGGAGGTTATGGATGGCGCGTTCGGCAACGAGTCATCAATGAACGTTCTTCGAAAACAGGCACCCTATGATGCGATCATCTGTCACCACGTTCTTGAACATACCTACGATCCGAAGAATATTGTAGTGGCGTTTGCATCGCTTCAGGAAAAGGGTGGCCACTTGGTACTTTCGGTTCCCGATGTCGAGGGCGAGGTAACCATGACGACGCTTCTTTTCTTGCCGCACCTCCATGCTTTTTCTCTGCGGTCACTCCATGAATTGTTTATAGCCGCAGGTTACGGAATTATTGACGTTATGCGTGACGGCCGCGTGCTTACTGTGTTGGCGCAAAAAGGTGAATCGTCAAAAATTCAGCAGCCTGAGGTAAAAAATAATTTTGAGTTTATGGTTCAAAAAACGCGCGGCGCGCTTGGCATGGATAAGGCCTATCGTTATGCGCCCCGCCGCCTGTGGTGGGATATTAAAGTTGATGTCGGGGGACAAACCTGTTATTTTTCAAACCCGCTCGTTGATAAGCTTAACTGGAATTTTTATCAGCTCTGGCTTCGCATTCGTTACACCTTTTTTTCACCAAAAATGGAGAGAGGAGTGTTGCCACCCTTTACTCACGGCATGCGAACTTTTCTAGTGGAAGATTGTCCTCCAGAAAAGCTCTCCTCCCGTGCGCCCATTACACTTCATTCGAGGGGTGACCTCACCTTGTTGTACAAGTAGGAGCTGCGGTTTCACCAGTTGCTACAATTTTGCTGTCGTGTATAAATGAAGTAATCATATGCTCGAATTTTTGAAGAACAGGCGCGTTCAGTCGGGGTTTCTGGCCGCTGTTTCTATTATCGCTGTCCTCGTTTTTTTTGCTGAGATCGCTGTTTTGGTGTTGTATCGCGAAACCTGGGCCGACGAGGTTTTCTCATCGTTCAAGTCGTACCTCTTACTTAAGGGCTCCTTCACGCCTTTTGTGGAGAGTAATTTTGAATATTCTCCGCTCGTTATTTTCACCTTCGGTCTCGTTCAGTACTTTTTCGGTCCCAATCTCTATGCGGGACGTATTCTTTCGGTTGTCTTTCTCATTCTTGCTACTGGAATTTTTTCGTATCTTTTGAAACGCCGCGCCGGGTCGTGGGGCATGGTAGCGGGGTGGGGACTACTCCTGAGCAATATACTCTTGATGGGGAACTATATCACGACCACGATGTATGCGCTTTCGTTCCTGCTTCTCATGGTACTCATCCTGATTCAGGAGAAGGTTGTCCGAATAGTGCCGCAGGTTGTGCTCTCTTCAGTCGTCATTTCACTCCTCATACTCGCGCGTATCAACATGATCGCTGCGTTCATTGCGTACCTCGCGTATTTGCTGATTTCAAAAGTGAAAATTCGCTATGCGTTCTTTTCGGTTGCTATCGTAGCTGTCGTTATTGTCCTCGCCTATATCCCGATCGTACGGGCTAACCCTGATCTTGCGATTGCAACCATTTTGAGTCCGTTTGGGAACTTTGGCCCGCTCAAGGAGTTGCCTACTTCTCTTAAGGTCGGCGGCCAGACGATTTTTCGCTTCATTGAAATTTTGAGTCTTTTTGTGCGCGAGTACTTCGGGTATTTGCTCATTGGCTTTCTCTCCGTTGTGGCGGTTTCCTACGCACACATGAAAGAGAAAAAGTTTGGCCTGCTGCTCGCGGACCGCGCGTATTTTCTTGCCGTTACGCTCGCGGTCGTACTTTTAGGAACTCACTATTTTTATTGGCGCATCGTTTCAAACGTCTATTATGCAAACTACTTTATCCCGGTCATTATTTTGGTTGCAGTACTGAGTATTGCAAAAATGACTTCGCAGCGAGCACTTCTTTGGGGTGTGGTTGTCACCGTGATCGGGCTCAACGTACTTATGAATATATTTCGAACCGATGTGATTTCCGATCCGCGCGCCGAGTCTGACATTTCACGTGTCGAACGGGGTGCGGAAGCGGTTAGGAAAAACACCAAACCGGAAGATACTATTCTTACGTTTGATAATTCGATCTACCACGTCTACCTTGCTGATCGTCGCACGTATTTTCCTCTTATGAATCGTGACTTTTTGTTCCTCAACAGCACCGACACGCCGATGGTTCGCTCGATCGGGTTTTACAATACTGAGATGGTAAAGGAGTGGCTCACCAATGATGCGGATTATCTTCTCCTCCACGCTGAACGTTGGCCGTCTTCGTTCATTCGTTCGCGCTTTTGGGGAACTGCCGAGGGGGGCCTTATGAACGATATTAAGGTTCTTGATCAGACTATTAAGAATGATTACGAGCTGGTGGATACGGTGTACAATGTCTATCCAAGGAAGTACACTGAAGGAAATGACGGTGGAACGCTGTTAATATATAGACGTATCAAATGAAACTCTCAGTAGTGGTCCCCATTTACAATGAAAAGGAGAACGTCCCCTTGTTGGTGGACGAGCTTCGGCCTGTTCTTGCGTCGGTTGCGCCCAACTCGTTTGAGATTATTGCTGTTGATGACGGATCAATCGATGGTACGCACGAGGAGTTATTGAAACAGGCGAAAAGTCATCGCGAATTAAAGGTAATTACGTTTGCGCGTAATTACGGACAAACGGCAGCTCTCGACGCTGGTCTTAAGAAGGCAGAGGGAGAAATAATCGTAACGATCGACAGTGACCTTGAGAATGATCCTCGCGATATTCCAAAATTATTGGAATTGCTGGATAAAGGATTTGATCTTGCGTCTGGTTGGAGAAAGGGTCGCTGGGAGAATCAGACTTTTTCGCGAAAAATTCCATCTATTGTTGCGAACGCTCTCATTTCAAAAGTAGGAGGAGTGAAACTTCACGACTACGGATGTACCTTGAAGGCATACCGAAAAGAAGTAATTACGGATCTTCCACTCTATGGTGATATGCATCGCTTTATTCCGATCTACGTGAGTCGTAACGGAGGGAAGGTGACTGAAATGCAGGTTAACTATCGTCCGCGCCGTTTTGGTGCAAGTAAGTATGGTTTTTCACGCACTGGCCGCGTGTTCCTTGATCTATTTTTCATTAAGTTTGTCACGAAGTACATGAACCGTCCGATGCATTTTTTCGGAGGTCTCGGACTTTTGAGCTTGCTCGCCGGTTCCGGTTTTGGACTCTGGGCGATCATTTTAAAACTCACCGGTTTACGAACCTTTGTTTCGACGCCGTTGCCGATTCTTGCCGCGCTCTGCGTTATCGTCGCGGTTCAACTAGTGGTACTCGGCGTTGTTTCTGAAGTTTTAATGCGCATCTACTACGAATCACAGAAAAAAAATCCTTACCGCGTCAAAAGTACGGTAAATTTTTCTTAAGGCTATGTGTGGCATCGTCGGCTTTATCGGAAGTGGCGGCAACGAGGACTTAGACCGGATGGTCGAGTCACTTCGACATCGTGGCCCCGATGATCACGGAAGCTTTTTTAAAGATGGCGTGGCATTGGGTCAGACGCGACTTTCGATTATTGATCTTTCGCCCACGGGTCATCAGCCGATGTGGGACGAGCAAGGGAAGGTCGGCCTCGTGTTTAACGGGGAGATCTATAATTTTCAGAAACTGCGGGCGGAACTTCTCAAAAAGGGCCATACGTTTAAAGGTGGTTCAGACACGGAAGTGGTTCTTCAGGCATATCGTGCGTACGGCAAAAAATGTTTTGAAAAGTTTGAAGGTATGTTTGCGATCGGCATTTACGACAGTCGTAGCGACGAACTCATACTTGCACGTGACCGAATGGGTAAGAAGCCGCTGTTTTACTGCCCCTTAAAGAATGGCTTCGTGTTTGGTTCTGAAATGAAAGCACTCTTCGCTTACTCTGCGCTTCCTAAAAAGGTTAATCTTCAGGCGCTTAATAAATATCTGCAGTATGAATATGTGCCAACCCCTATGACAATCCTTGAGGGTGTGTACAAACTTGAACCGGGGTCGCTTCTCATTTATTCGAAGCGTGGGTATGTTGTTGAAAAATACTGGAAACCCGATATGAGCGAGAAGGATATGACACTTCCCGAAGCACTCTCGCGGTTCGACGAGCTGCTTTCGGAGTGCGTGCGTGACCGACTGGTTGCCGATGTTCCCTTGGGAGTATTTTTAAGCGGTGGGATCGATAGCTCAACGGTTGCTTATTATGCGCAGAAAAATTCAACAGCTCGTATTAATACCTACTCGGTCGGGTTCCATGAAAGTGGCCGCGGCTATGATGAGTCAGCACAGGCAGAGCAGGTCGCGAAACATTTGGGGACTGATCACACGATGCGTATGGTTACGTCGCAGGACATGATCGACATGTTGCCCACCATCAGTAATTTGATTGATGAACCATTTTCCGATGCTTCGCTCATCCCAACTTTTTTCCTGTCACAGTTTGTCCGCAAGCATATCACCGTTGCGCTTTCGGGTGACGGCGCTGACGAGCTTTTCGCCGGCTATTCAACATTCCAGGCTGACCGGTTTGCACATTGGTATGAAAAAATTCCGCAATCAATTCGTCGCGGCCTCTTTGAAATTCCTATCGAGCATCTGCCGGTAAAAGATCGTTACTTCAGTCTTGAGTTTAAACTGAAGAAATTTTTCGATGGTTTTACCGGAAGCGCCCACCATCGGCACCAACTTTGGCTCGGTAGTTTTAATCGTCTCGAACGCTCGCGATTACTTGCGCCTGCGGTGTGGGAGAAGGTGAAGAGTTTAAATGAGTTTGATGATACCGATCGCTATCTCTCGGAGTCAAAGGTGGAAGATGTGCGGAATCGAATGCTCTACGTTTATCAGCGTACCTATATGATGGATTTCGTGCTGGTTAAGGTTGACCGTGCGAGCATGGCGGCTTCACTTGAAGTGCGTTCACCATTTCTCGATACGCGTATTGTTGAGTTTGCGAACTCACTCCCGTACTCAATGAAGTTGAATGGCTTCACAACGAAATTTCTACTGAAAAAATTGGTTCAGGACAAGTTGCCCTCAGAAATAGTCACACGGCCGAAAAAAGGTTTTGGAATCCCACTTGCGTACTGGTTGAAGCACGGGCTCAGGAGTACGATGCACGAACTACTCGGAGAGTCGGAGCTCAAAAAGCACGGCCTCTTCAATGCAGCGGTTATACAAGAACTTGTGAGTGATCATGAAAGCGGTCGTAAAAACAACGCTAAAAAAATCTGGACACTGATGGTTTTTCAGCTCTGGTACAACCGCTGGTTCAAACCAAACTAAGACTTTTCTAAGGAAGGCGGTAAATTTTTACTCCGGCAACATTGTATTCGAGAATAAGGTCGGGATTGCTCAGAATCGGGTCGGCAGACCAGATTTTTTCGCGGTCGCCCCAATAAATATAATCGAGTCGGTACGGGGCATCTGGAATTTCTTTTTCAAGATAGGTACGGTAATCGTTTACCACTTTTGCGTGCTCTTCGGCGCTCCAGAGAGGGAAGAGGTATCCTTTGTTGGTGAAGATACTACCTTTCTCGCGCGCGCGGTACTGATCAGTAAAGAGAAATGAAATGCCCTCGTGGTCTTCATCTTTTGGTGGGTAGGTTTCTTTTCGCGCAAAATAACTTCCAAATGTTTCTGCTCTAACCCCCTGGATACGATTGGCGTAGGAGAATCGCTCCATAATTTCTGCGTTGGAGGCAATGGTGTCGAGACCGTCCGGCACGAAAAGTTTGTTGTGAGTAAAGTGTTTGATGAGGGTATTAGTGACGAATGAGAGGCTTGAAACAACAGAACCTTCGGGTGTATGTTCCTCGAGCCATTGAATACTTTTATCGTCTGCCTCTTCAAGCGTTGCCGTTTCCATATTGTTGAATATATATTCGCGTTTGATGGTGGCTCCTTTAGCAAAAAGTACGGCTATGGCAATGATTGAAAGAAGCGTAATAAAACGGCGTTTATCAACCCCCCATTTTTTTAGCACGAAGTACCCGGCAACTATGAGCACGAGCGCTGCCGCAATCGCAAACGCCTCGAAAGTCACCGCAGGATCTTTGGTAATCAGAGCTTTAACTGAGAGGAGAGCAGCCGCGATGAGGGAAAGAGGGATAACTGTTTTTTTGGAGAAGAGTTGAAGACGATTTTTTAGGAATTCATATCCGAGAACAATAAAGGTGAGCGTTAACAGAAATTGTCGCGGCTTGATCCAGTGATCTGGTTGGGGATTGAAACCGGTAATTATCTGAAAGTTATAAACAAAAAAGACGGGCAAGAGGAGTGCGGGAAAAAGGAGTGCAAAGGTGGGATTTTTTTTGCGATACAAAAGATACATGAGTACGGCGAGCCCTGTGTGTTGAGCGTAGGCAAAGAGAACCATCGGGTAGAGAAAGACATCGTATGTGTGTTCAGGGCCGATACGAGCTGAGATGTCGGTGTAGGCCGGGAGCGATGTTACTTCAAAGAAATTAATCCAGTAGGGAATTGATAGTACAAGACCGATACCAAGAATTGTTCCTATCGTTTTCGCGTCTTTGAAGCGTTTGGCGATAAGAAAAAGAATGAGTCCAATTCCGAGCGCGGCGGAGAGGTACGCCATGTAGTAGAAATAGGTGTAGAACAGAACTCCGTAAGCGACACCCGCAGCGATTGTCCAGAATCGCCGTTTCGTTTTCATCGCTTTGAAAATCAGAATAAGTGCGATGAGGAAAAGGGGAACAGTAAACAGGGGATCTTCAAAACGGTTGAAGTAGAGGCGGTACTGAGGATTGAAAAATTGGCCGAGATACCACGCTTGATAGTATTTGGTGAAGAGTGGAACGTATGCAAGGTAGCGTGGTATGAAGATCGAGAGGGAGGCGAAAATAAGTGATGCAATCCGCATACCGACAATCTCGAACGCAAGAATATAGAAGAGAATAAAAATTATCGGCGGGATAAGAAAATCAGCGAGCTCGAGTCCGCCGGTCATGCTTCCCGTTATTTTTGCGAACGACCCCAGACCATAATAGGGAACCGGTGGTAAAAAGGCCGGTGTGTCCGCATACTCAGCTATGCTAATGTCCCCACTCGCCTTGCCGGTGAGGAACACTTCTTTTGCTTTAGGAATGCTGTGGTAGCGTTCGTCGACTCCGATCAAGGTCGGGTAATACGGACGACTTTGCTCAGAAAGAATATCCGGGAGGACGAGGTGGTGTGCGCCGTGAATAAGTGAGACTAAAAAGGCCAGTACCACCACAACGTAGTGCTTTTTCAGGTTTTCTCGAACAGAGTTAAACATGGCTCGAATTATACATGTATTGGTAATATTTCAAATTGAATAAAGACCAAAAGAATGTTACATTTTCACGGTGAAATGCGGCGGGGTCGTCGTAGAAATTGCTTATGAAAAAAGTAAATCTAGGTTCCGGACAGTTTAATAAAGAGGGATTTATCAACGTTGATTTTGATTCGCATACGTCACCCGACGTAGTGCACAATCTTGATGTCTTTCCATACCCATTCGAGTCAAACTCAGTTGACTATGTTGAGGCAGACCACGTGTTGGAGCACCTGAGTGATCCGTGGAAAACGATGGCCGAAATTCAGCGCATTTTAAAGCCCGGGTCAACCTGCAGTATCCGCGTCCCGCATTTTTCCCGGGGGTTTTCTCATCCGGATCACAAGCGCGGCTTTGATGTAACCTTTCCGTACTATTTCGATCCGGCATTTAAGGGCGGATATTCGGGGACTGAGCTTCAGTGCGAATCGGTTACACTTACCTGGTTTGCTCAGCCATATTTTAAGAAAACTGTTTTTTCTCCGGGGTTGTTCTATTTTCTTACGTTTGTCGGAACACTCGTAGATTTTTTTGCATGGATCTCGCCCCCCGCATGTTCGCGTATCTGGTGTTTCTGGGTCGGCGGATTTGAAGAGGTGAGTTTTATTTTAAAAAAACCGATTAAAAAGTAATCGAATTGAGCCCTTGTTATTCAGTGCAAGAGCGACTATCATACCAAACATGATCGACGGACTTGTAGTAAAAAAAATTACCGCACACCAGGATGTTAGTGGTTTTTTCGCCGAACTTACCAAGGATGGCGAAGATTCCTACCGTGATATGAAACAGGTGAGCTACAGCGAAACGTACCCGGGAGTTATCAAGGCTTTTCATTTACATAAGGCGTACTGGGAAAGCTGGGCTGTTGTCAAAGGAATGGCTGAGGTTGTTATTTATGATTGTCGCGAAGATTCAAAAACGAAGGGCGAAACACAGGTTTTTGTCACCGGCGAAAAAAATATGATGTTTATCACGATTCCGCCGGGTGTTGCTCATGGTTACCGCGCGCTCGGAAATCAGGCTGTCGGTGTGATTTACTGTGCGGGTAAAGCGTACGATCCAAAAAATCCCGGTATCGAAAATATTCCCCACGATGATTCGACGATCAACTATAACTGGAGTCGTGGAAACGGTTGAGCTTAGTATTTCACTATTTTAAAATTGTGATAAGGTTCGCGTATGAAAAGCGTGCAGAAGCTTAAAGGAAAACGCGTCTTAGTTTTGGGCGGTGCCGGCTTTATCGGTACGCATCTCATTCAACGTCTCTTAACACGTGAAGATGTCGCGAGTATTGTGCTTGTTGATTCGCTCCACTCTGCACTTGGAAGCTCAACCGAAAACATCCGGCCATTTTTAAAACGTATTAACTTTATTCAAGGGGATATGGGTGATAAAAAACTCATGGACAAACTTGTCCGTGAGGCTGATGTTATTTTCAACTGCGCCGGCCAGACATCGCATAGTTTCTCGCTCGAAGATCCGATTTTGGATACGCTCATAAACTGTCTCGGCAACCTCACACTTTTAACCGCCATTAAGGATGCAAAGGTGAAGCCGACCGTAGTGTTTCTTTCGTCGAGTACCCTGGTGGGAAAAGCGCAGCGCGAGATTATTGATGAAACACATCCTGAAGAGCCGCTTGAAATTTATTCTGCCAACAAAGGTGTCGCTGAAAAGTACTATCGCATTTTTAACCGCGTGTATGGAATTCCAACGGTTGGCGTACGCCTCGCGAATGTGTACGGACCATTTGGAAGAGCAAAACCCTCCTTTGGCTTTATGAATTATTTTATTAACCTCGCGAAAGAAGGGAAGCCGATAACTATTTATGGCGATGGTGGACAACTGCGTAATGTAACCTATGTTGAGGATGTGGTTGAAGCAATTATCCGTGCTGCAGGTGAGGCGAAGCTTCACGGCGGATCATTTTTTGTAACGCATCATGATCACTATACCATCAAGGAAATTGCTGAAGAGATGGTGCGCGTTTTTGAAGGAGGCTCAGTCGTGCACGTCCCGTGGCCTGACGAGCGCAAGCAGATTGAAATTGACGCGGTAAGGTTTTCCGCTGAACGTTTCCACGGTCACACCGGCTGGAAAGCAGAGCATTCGCTTAGGGAGGGCTTAGAAAAAACAAAAAAAATAATTATCGACCCGCGACTTTTCTACGGCGACGGAGACTATTGACAAAAATATAAATTTGGTCTATTGTAGTTTTTGAACAAGTGCGCTCTTTGAGTGCGAAAACAACAACAGAAAGGTGACTGAATGAATGCTGATCAGGTTGCGAGACTTAATTTCGATGAACTTAAGGCGGAAGATCGGGAAGTCCTCCTTCTTAAGGCTTTCCGATGGATGCGGGCACAGAAGCGCCTGCCGTATCCCGTGTACATGGAACGCGTGCAGACATTTCCGACTGTCTTTGTCGATGTGTTCACGTGTGTGAAGGGTCCCTTCGGTTGGGAGATTCTACTTGATGAAAGGCCAGCAAACGATGCTCATTTCGCAGGGAGACACCATGTTCCGGGTACGACAGTTATGCTTCGAGACTCATTCGAAGTTGCAAAGAATGTGACGATAGATGAATCTGTCTCGTCGGGCGCAGGGGATACCCTCAGATTCCTTGGTGTGATCAATTTTCCGAAAATGCACCGCGAGCACGCGGTAGTCATTGCATATCTGAGAATTCTTTCTCAGAAACCGGAGAAGCCTGCATCTGGTGCTTTCCACCGGCTTGCCGAGCTGCCTGAACCTTTGATCGAGCATCAGCGTCGTACCTACTTTCATCTGGTCCGTGCTGCTCTTGAATGCGGAGAACGCTGGCAGCCGATTGTGGTCGAGCTGCTCGAAGCGACTGAGTGATCTTTCATTTAAGCGCCACCGAACATTTCGGTGGCGCTTTTTTAATTCCGTTGTTACTATGAAGGTTATGAAAAAACAGACGGTCTTTATTACCGGAGCATTGGGCCATATCGGCTCGCGTTTGATACGGGAAATTTCTGAAACAGTGGGAGAAGTTCGGATGCTCGACAATATGGAAGCAAAGCGTTTCTCGTCGCTCTATGATCTGCCGACGAACATTAAGTATATTTTTTATGAGCAGGATATCCGCGCCGCCGACTTTGATGAGCTTTTGAAAGGTGTTGATGTGGTCATTCATCTTGCGGCACTTTCCGAGGCAGAAAAAAGTGTCGAGTATAAAACCCTGGTTGAGGAGGTGAATATTAAAGGCCTCGACCGGGTTATTCAGGCTGCGATGAAAAACAAGGTAAAACTCATTTTTCCATCAACGACGAGCGTGTATGGTGACAAAATTCCGAAAGTTTTAGAGACAGGCGAGATCAGCCCGCAGAGTCCGTATGCCGATTCGAAGTTTCGAGGCGAAGAGATCATCAGAAGTTACGGCGGTAAAGGTTTGAAGTTTACGATCTTTCGCTTTGCAACGATTTACGGATTTTCCCCCGGCATGCGTTTTTCGACCGCAGTCAATCGTTTTGTCTGGCAGGCGGCAACTGGCCGGCCGCTTTCAGTCTGGAAAACAGCTTTGAAGCAGAAACGCCCCTATCTTTACCTAGGAGATTGTATTCAGGCGATTAATCTCATTCTTGAAAAAAATATTTTTGAAGGTGAGGTGTACAACGTTTGTACTGAAAATACTGACGTTGAAACGGTAACCGAAGCGATTAAGGAATTTATCCCAAAGCTTGAGATCGGTTTAGTTGACTCAAAAGTTATGAATAGTTTTTCATACGATCTCATTACCGAAAAAATAACCAAGCTCGGTTTTGTGCCGAAGGGCAATCTACGCTCTGGTATTAAAGAAATGATTGATCATTTTCAAGGGCTTACAGGATAGGTTGTTACGCTTCTCTGTTTCAGATAGTATATAGCGATATGTCTATTAAACTTTCTCCTGTTATTGATTTCGGCAAGATGCCGATTGCCAATGCCTTTTTGACTCCCGAGGAATTTTCTAAGGAATTTTTTTACGATATGGTGGTGGGTTTTGATTCCAAGACTTCTGCGATTGGACTCGTAAACACCGTGCCACCTGAAAAAATGTTCCACGACCATTACGCCTTTTTCTCGTCGACTTCGCAGTATATGAAGCGTCATTTTGCGGAGACTGCAAAAAAGTTGGAGCCATATGCTAGAAAGGGAATTGTGGTTGAGATGGGCTCGAATGACGGCGTGATGCTTGAGGCCTGGAAGGAAATGAACGTGCGTGCAATCGGTGTTGAACCTTCCAGCAACGTCGCAGCCGCCTCAAAAGCAAAAGGGCATGAAGTGATCGTTGATTTTATGAGCGAAAAAGTTGCTGATGAAATTTTGAGCCGCGGAAAAGTGAGTGTGGTCTACGGCGCGAATGTTTCGTGTCACATTGAAAATTTTGAAGCATATGTCAAAAATGTCGCGAAGCTCATTGGTCGGGAAGGAGTCTTCGTGTTCGAGGATCCTTACTTTATCGATATGGTTGAAAAAACCTCGTACGATCAGGTATACGACGAACATTTGTGGTACTTCACGCTCGCGTTTATTAACAACATGTTCAATCCACTTGGTTTCCATGTTTTTGATTGTGAACACATTCCAGTTCACGGCGGAGAACTGCGCATGTACGTCGGACATAAAGATACGCATAAAATAACATCACGCGTCGGGGAGTGGGTGGTGAAAGAAAAAAATCTTGAGGGACAACTTGAAACCTTGAAGAAGAACATCGCGCTTTCCAAAACGAAACTTGTCGATTTACTCAACGCGCTCAAAAAAGAACACAAAAAGATTTGTGGCTTCGGCGCAACCTCTAAAGGTGTCATTGTTACGAACTACTGCGGCATCGGTCCTGATCTTGTTCCATTTATCACTGACAACACGCCGATCAAGCAGGGAAAGTTTTATCCCGGCGTTCACATTCCGATCGTGCCGCAGGAGGAGTTTAAAAATGTCGATATCGGGGTGTTATTTGCGTGGAATCATTTTGAAGAGATCGCCAAGTCACAGAAATGGTTTACCGACGGGGGCGGCAAATGGGTGACGCATGTACCGATGCCACGAATTGTATAAGGTTTAAGACCAATTTTCATGGATAACCAGAGTGAATGGCTGTTTCTCGCTAATGAGCTTTTATCGCCCGTATTGCCGCAGACATCGTTCGATGCGTTTTTTGTGCATGGCTGGGCAGATCTTCACGACGAAATGATTGAGTTTGTTGGTGTCGCATATAAAAAATATAAACCGCGGCTGGTTCTCATAAACGGAGAAAAAGAATATGAACCAGGAAAACCAGGTGTCGAATATTGGAAGACAGAGCTTGAAAAGCGAGGGATTCCTCGTGATGCAATTCGCGGGGCCATTCCCGGACTTCATACCCTTTACGAAGCGAAGAGTTTCTGTGCTATTGGAGCCGCTGAAAAACTCTCTAAAATCCTTGTTATCTCAGTTCCTCAGCATGTAATTCGGGCATTTTTGACTAACGTAGGCTGGGCCTTACATGAGAAGTTGCCTTTTAGGTTTGCGGGTCGCAGTATGGCTGGGGTAGAGTGGAACGAGCCGATTAGTGTAGAGGGTCTCATGAATAATCACGAAGAGACTACACGCGTTGGCCGTTTGGTTTCCGAATGTGGCCGGATCGTTAAATATCGATCGTTGTACGAAGCGGGGGACGATAATTGCGCGATCGCATCTTTTAACGAAGGCGCAGACCATATACGAAATTTTTCAAAATAAATTATCAGTAATTACGAAAAAGATATGCCGAAAAAAAATCCAACCATTCTCGTCACTGGCGGCAGCGGTCTCTTGGGGAGCGAGATTCGAAAGCTCGAGCCTTCGGTTATTGCTCCGACTCATGCAGAGATGGATGTTCTCGATATCGCATCTGTCGAAAAGGCGCTGAAAAAATATAAACCTCAGATTGTCATTCATGCTGCAGCTGCGATGAGGCCACCGGAGCATGAAACCGACCCCATTCCCGGACTTACCGTGAATATTCAAGGCACGGTCAATATGGCTCGCGTGTGCCACGATCTTTCAATCCGGCTTGTCTACACATCGACCGATTATATCTACAAAGGTGATGGGCCACATCTTGAATCTGAGCCGGTATTAGGGGCGCATAAATTTGCGTGGTCAAAATTGGGTGGCGAGTGCGCGGTTCGATTGCTCACCAATTCGCTCATCCTCCGACTCTCCTTCGGCCCCGTTCCGTTTCCATGGGAGAAGGTGTATGAAAATCAGACGAACTCGAAGCTCTACGTTGATGAGATCGCTCCACTGGTGTTACAGGCTGCACTTTCGGAAGCTATCGGAGTTTTGAATATTGGCGGTCCGCGTACGACACTGGAAGAATATGCAAAACGGACACGACCGGATATAAAAACGATTCCACTGCCGGAATGGGCGCCTCAGGATACTTCGCTTGAGCTTGGTAAAATGCGTGACACCTTGAGTATTAAGAATTTATGGTCAGTTTTGAAGCATGGGAATAAAAAAAACTCCTAGTGTGAAGGTGCGCGTGCCGTTTAATAATTTAAGCGATGCGACCGGGCGTGTTCTTAATTCCTACCTGAAAGAGGTAAAAAGTTTTTTAGGACGAAATAACTTCATTTTGTCACCCGAGGTTTCTCAGTTTGAAAAGTCATGGGCGGCTCTCTCAGGAACGACGTTTGCAGTCGGTGTTTCATCAGGAGCTGATGCACTTTTTCTTGCACTTTCTGTTCTTGATATTGGTCCAGGTGACGAGGTTATTGTTCCAGGAAATGCCTACAATGCGAGCGTCACAGCGATACTCCGTGTGGGGGCAGTAGCACGGTTTGCCGATATTTCACCAACGACGTTTCAGATGGATCCTGAGAAGATTTTGCCGCTCATCAACGCAAAAACAAAGGCAGTTATGCCGGTTCATCTCTATGGTAGTTCATGCGATATGAATCGCGTCGTAGCAATCGCGAAAAAACACAATCTTTTTGTTGTTGAGGATTGTGCGCAGGCTCACCTTGCGACCTGGAATGGAAAAAAGCTCGGATCGTTTGGTGATGTCTCTGCATTCAGTTTTTATCCTACGAAAAACCTCGGCGCGTTCGGAGATGCAGGCGCTCTGGTTACCTCTGATAAAAAACTCTATGAAAAACTTCTGGTGCTTCGAAATCTCGGCCAGTCGGGGCGCAATAACCACGTCGAGCTCGGCTTTAACATGCGACTTGACCCACTGCAGGCGATTGCACTTTCACTCAAATTAAAATTTCTTAAAAAAGATACCGGTCTGCGTAGAAAGAAAGCAAAGCTCTATGGCCGCTTGATTAAACATGCGAAGCTGAAGGTTCGTGTGCCCGTTCTTTCTCCCAAGCTTGGCTCTGTCTCGCATCTTTACGTCGTTACACTTCCACAGGGTGAGCGCGAGCGTATTAAGCAAAAAATGCTCTCCTTGGGTGTTGAGACGGCGATTCACTATCCGGTGCCGGTCTACCGTCAGCCGTTCTGGAAAGATATCGTTGATCCGTGTCCAGAGAGTGACCTTCTTGCAGATACCATTCTCTCGCTGCCGTTTTATCCCGCGCTCCGTGAATCTGATCAGCGATATGTAATAGAATCCTTACAAAAATCGTTATAATTGTTCAATGAAAGTACTTTTCCTGACACAGTTTGGATGGATGGGCGGTTCAAGTCGGATTCAGGTTTTGCAGTTTCTTCCGCTACTTCAGAAAGAGGGAATTGAAGCTGTCTCACGGCCGATCTACAATGACTGGTTTTATAAAATTCAGATGGGGCTTACCGATGTTCCCCATTTGTTTCGCAAAGTAACACTCGTTGTTTTTTTAGTTTGGGCACTTCTCAAAAAAATATATTACACACTCACGGCGTGGCGTTTTGCCGCTGTTGTTGTTCAGAAAGAAACCTTTCCCGCGAGTTTATTTTTTGTACTGCGCTCTACGAGCCGTAAACTTATTTACGAAATCGATGACACGATTTTTGAGATCAATCCCTTTTTAAAGCGCGGTGCTCTCGAACTAATACTCCTGAAGTATCAGGCACGGTTGTGCAAGGCTATGATGAAGCGGGCGGAGATTGTAGTTGCTGAGAACGAGTACCTCGCGAATGAAGCGCGAAAGCACAATAACAATGTCTACGTGCTTTCAGCGCCCATTGATACTGAAAAGTTTCACCCGCTGCCTAAAAAGGAAACTGCCACCGAATGTGTGGTTGGTTGGATCGGGAGTCCCTCAACGACCTATATGCTCGAGGAGATTAAAAGTGTTTTTAAACGGTTGGGTGAAAAAAATTCATCTATTATTTTAAAGACGGTCGGCGCGCGTAAAGATTTTTCTATTGAAAAGATGAAACTAGTTGCAAAAAATTGGAGTTCAGCCGAGGAGCTTGAGGATTTAAATTCTTTCGATATCGGTATTATGCCGTTAAACGATGACCCGTTTAACCGTGGCCGGTTGGGTTATAAAATGATTCAGTATATGGCTGTTGGGGTTCCGGTGATTGCGGCCGATGTTGGTCTTAACCGTACGGTTGTTAACAGCGGTCAGAACGGATATCTTGTTAAGAACGAAGATGAGTGGGTTGAAAAAATTGAGCACCTCGCAACTCATCCTGATGTGCGTAGGGTTATGGGTCTGCAGGCGCGCAAGGATGCTCTCGATCAGTATTCACTTACGTCAAAGGTTAAGGTTTATCTCGATGTATTAAAAAAATAGAATTATGTCGATTGCATACGAACAGGGCGCGGGGCCGGTGTGTGACCTCTGTGGCCTCGGCAATTTTACGCTGGTATATGAAGGTCTCGTGGACACCGCGCTGCCGCTTCCGGGTGAGTTTGAAATTCGAACGTGCAATGATTGCGGTCTTGTCCGACGTACACCCGAGATGAGCGATGAAGCAATTGCGCCCTATTACCCTCACGAGTATGTACCGTATGCAGCCGAGAAAAAATGGGTACAGGTATTGAAAAAAGTATTTTGGTCCGGAGATCGAAACCTCATCCGCCGTTTGGCGCCATCAGACGGAGTTGTTTTTGAGATCGGAAGTGCGGGAGGTGAGTTTCTTGATTTTCTGGGCAGTGATTATAGTCGGTATGGTATGGATATGGATACCGAATGTGTCAAGCGCGGTAAAGAAAAATATGGTCTTAACCTGTTTAGTGGTAACTGCGAAACAATTTCTGTTGAGTCAATGGAACTCCCACCCGTCAATCTTATTCTTATGTCGTATGTGCTCGAGCATTTGCACTCACCCAAACGCATGCTCGAGAAAATCCATAGGCTTCTTGCGCCCCAAGGAGTTGCGGTTATTAAAATTCCGAACTATACCTCATTCGAGCGGATGTTTTTTGGCCGCTACTGGCACAGTCTCGATATTCCGCGCCATGTGCATATTTTTACGCGTGAGTCGATGCGGTCGTATGCTCGGAAAACAGGATTTGTTCTTGAAGAGACTCATTTTTCGCTGGTGCCCAATGACTGGATTGAAAGCATCGCCCGCTTTCTTCGCGTACACCGCTTAGGATTGATTGCTTATTTTTTTAATTATAAAAATCCGCTGTTAGTCGCACTTTTTCTGCCGTTGTCGATTGCGGGAAAATTTTTCGGCAGAAGCCCCCGTATGACCTGCGTTTTGCGGAAAGTTGCTTAATATATGGAACACGTATCCTGTGATCTCTGTGGGGGAACAAATCTAACCGAGATCGATCGTGTACCTGATCGCTATCCCGGGGCGCACGAAATGTTTTCCCTGGTGCGCTGTAGCCAGTGTTCTCTGGTGTTTGTAAATCCGCGCCCGGCTAAAGCAGAAATAGGGAAGTATTACGGAAATGAGTATCCTTCGTTTAAACCTGCGCGAGGACTTTTTTTACGTATTAAAAAATATTTGATGAAACGTGAGGTACGGGAGATTGCGCAGCACTTCAATAAAAAAGAGATCAGTATTTTTGAAGTTGGCATGGGAAGTGGTGAGGATCTCGCACTTCTTCGTGACTATGGCGGTTTTACGGTTGCCGGAATGGATGTAAATCCAGCAGCGGTTCACGCTGCGCAACAACAGTTTAATCTCGAGTCGCACTCGGGGGAATTAGAAGAACTAAAAATGCCGAGCGATTCTTATGATGTGGTTCGGGCAAAATATGTGGCGAGCCACGTTCATTCACCGAAACTTCTCTTCAGAGAAATTCATCGTATAGTAAAACCCCAGGGAATCGTGATGTTGTGGATTCCTAATTTCAATTCGTGGGCGCGAAAACTATTTGGTTCATACTGGGAAGGACAGGATCCGCCGCGACATCTTTTTGATTTTACCCCAGAGACGATAGGGCGATATCTCATCGAAACAGGTTTTGAACTTCAGGAGTTAACCTATAGCATGGCTCCCAATACCTGGCTTCACAGCACTCGAAATGTACTCGCGAAGTTTTTTAAAGGAACGACTCACACAGGTAGATTACACACTCTCGGCGCGCTGTTCTTTTTACCTTTTTCTGTTGCGGCGGCACTCTTTAAGCAAAGCGATCGGATCATCATCATCGCAGAAAAAAATGATTTCATCTTTTAAAAAAAGCCGCTTGCTCGGTGCATGTGTCGGAACTGTGCTTGCGGTGGGCATTTCGTATTTTTTATTACGAACGATCACGTTCGCCGATTTTCTCGAGAACGTACGAAGTGTAAACATTGTGTGGGTTATGGTCGGTTTTTTTCTGTACGTCGTTGCAAATAGTGCGCGCGTAAAGCGTTTCAGATTTTTAACCGAACCACAATCGCGCGCCATTTCGTTCCACAGATTTTTTTCAATTGTGTGTATCCATAATTTTTTTAACGCGGTTATTCCGTTTCGCCTCGGTGAAGCGAGCTACCTCTATCTCATGAAACGGGAGAAGGTACTTTTCGGTGCAAATGCCGCTTCACTTCTTGTGTCCCGCGTTCTCGATCTTGCAGTAATCTCACTGGTCTTTCTTCTTTCTCTCATTTTTATTGATCGAAGTATGTTTGCTCCGGACGTGTATCGCACTACTCTTGCATGGGTGATCGGCCTCATAGTCGGTGTCACTGCGGTTCTGATTGTCTTATACCACATTGTTTCAAAGATCACTTCGCGTGAGGGGAGAGAGAAAAAAACGCACGGCGGGTGGTTGTTTAACATTCTTGTCGATGTTCGCAGCGCGTTTATTCGTATCATTGAAGGTGGAAATCTCGGACGTCTTGCCTGTTATTCTTTGTTGGTGTGGGGGTTTGTTTTTCTCTCGGGTTTTGCCCTGATTCAGGCTCTTGGTCTTTCACTCACTCTTTCTTCCGCACTGTTTGTTTACGCTTTTCCGGTTTTAACGAGCGTGCTGCCCATACAATTTCCGGGCGGTTTTGGAAGTTACGAAGGTCCCTTTGCGGGAGTTCTCATCCTCATGGGAGTTGCTATCGAAGTGGCAGTAAGCTCCGCTTTTATCCTTCATGTTATCGAGCTTTTATTTACCGCGTTTCTTGGTGCTCTTGGGTTGTTAGCGTATAGTATCTTTCGCCCCAAAGAAAACCATTTATAGGTACTATGACCGACTCAGAAACACGTTTTTCCAAGCTATTTATGCGAGGGGAGTTCTCCCTCGGTTTTTGGAGTTTTGTAAAAAAGGGTGTTGGTTTTTTCGATTCTTTTTTTATTTTAAGTTCGCTCTCGGTCTACCAGTATGGTGTTTATCAGCTTCTTTTGGTCTTGTATGCCATTTTTTCTGACATTTTTCATGATGTCTTTTCATCGGCCGTAGGAAATGATCTGACCCGTCTTATCGGAGAGAAGCGAGAGGCTGAGGCGAAAAAATTATTTTATCAGTATGCATCATTGCGTATCGGACTTTCTATTATTCCGGCGATTCTATTCTTCTTTATTATTCCTTCTTTTTACCTTTCGACTTTGGGAACTGAGGCAATCATCTGGCTCAAAACACTCGCGCTGTTGTTTCCGATTGAAGCTGTCTTTCGTCTGGGATTATTGCTTCTGAACCTGCGTCTAGAATTTAAAGTGGTTGCCATTCGGCCGACGCTCCAAAAAACCATTCAGCTCGGACTCATCATTATTTGTTTTTTTAGCGGAACACTCACTTTAACCACAATATTTTTCATTCAGACCGCAACCCTGGTTATTCTCCTGCTGCTTTTGTATCGACCACTTTTTGCGGCGCTTCGACGATGGAAGGATGTCCAAGCCCACGAAATCGGCCTTCTCTCAAAAATAATTTTTGGGTATGGAAAGTGGGAAATTCCGCAACTGGCATTTAAGGACTTGATGGGGAAGGTAAACCCGTTTGTTATTAAGCTTTTATTAAATACCGAAGCAGTTGGTATTTATGCCGTCGCAAATACGGCGATCTCAGTTCTCAAAGATCTCTTGCCCGTACGTACGCTTTCGATGCTTGTTCCGCGGAAAGTACACGACGAATTTTTCCGAAACAATCTCTTTTTCTTTGGAACGAAATACTATATTCTTGCGGCCCTGGGCGTTGCGCTTTTCGGTGCCGTGACCTACCCCATATTTATTTCGGTATTCTTCCCTAAATTTGCCTCGTCGCTTCCCGTCTTCTATGTTTTAGTGCCCTCAATTGTCATTTTCGCTGGAGTAAAGCTTCTGAGCATTTTATTGTTGGCGCGCCGCCGACAGCGTTTTTTGTTTATACAGTCAATGATTGATAATATCATCCAGATCACCCTCATGTTCATTCTTGCGCCGAAGTTTGGGTTAATTGGCTTTGCCGCAGCGATTGTCGGCGGCGATTTATTGCTCCAGATACTACGCTACGCATATCTACGGCGCACCGGTTTCGTACCCGCGTTTCCTGTCGATATCTTCTTTAACTTTCAAGCCGAAGAGGATCGGAAAGTGCTCACGCTCATTCGGTCTAATCTCTTCAAGTTTTTGCGCATTAAAGGCGCGTAGCTATTATGAATGCATCTCCTAAAGTAATTCTTGTTCCTGTCACCAGCAATTTCTTTGCGCGTAACTTTTTGCGCACCGAGGCGCTTTCTATCTTGAAGGGCCAGAGGGAAGTGCGTCTTGTTTTTTTAGTACCGAAAACCCAGCTTGATCATTATCGATCGACGTATCCGTTCGACAATGTCGAGTTTGATGTACTGCCGGAAATTGTTCGTACCGCAGCGAGCGAAATTTTCTTCACCTTTCTAGAACGATCAAGTATACACAGCTATCGCGTGAAGGCTGATGCGAAGGTCACCTTCTTTCGCGGATCAAGACGTGTGTCTAAACTTCAGTATTTGAAACGCGCTCCAGTCTACGTCTATAAGCGTTTTTTATATGCTCTAGGTTCATTAGGGAAGCCGTGGCGCGGGCTGGTAAGGCGTATCTACGGCGCGTATCCGCGGAATTTTTTCAATGATATTTTTCAAAAGCACTCCCCGAGCTTGGTGTTTTGCCCAACGATGGTTTGGAGCGAGGAATATTGCCTTTTGCGCGAAGCTAAGCGCCGTGGCGTGCCGTCAGTTGGAATGGTATTTAGTTGGGACACCTTTTTCAGCAAGACTTTTTTAAGATTGCACCCCGACACGCTTGTGGTACAGACTGACATGATCAAGAGCCAGGCAGAAAAGCTCGGCGATTTTACGGGCGAGATCAGGGTAACGGGTGTTTTGCAGTATGATCTCCACTTCACCAAAAAAGATTTTCTCCCGCGGGCAGATTTTTTGAAAAAACTTGGCGGTGATCCTTCGAAAAAAATTATTCTGTATGCGCTTTCAGGCAAAGCAGGGCTTGAGGCAGATATGGCCGCTCTGGTCGCGCTTGCTGAAGCCGTACAGAAGGGAGAAATTACGACCCCGGTTCAAATTCTGGTCCGACCGTATCCCCGCTATGATTTTAAAGAAAAAACTATTCACAATATGAAAGAAAAGTATGGCGTACTGGTCGAGGCCTCAACCACTGCAATCGGCGATGGTAGTGGCTGGGAAATGGACGAGCGCTCGATTGAATTTTTGGAAAATAGTTTGTACCACAGTGATGTGGTCGTCTCGATGTACTCGACTTTTTTTATCGAGGGGGCAATTTTCGGGAAACCCCTGGTTGCCGCGGCTTTCGATTATCCTACGGAGCGTCCGTACTTCGATTCAGCTAAACGTTTTTTTGAACTCTGGGATCATCTCCATATTCTTAAGAGTTACCGCGGAATTGCTCTAGGGACAACGCGCGAGCTGTTTCTCAAAGAAATTAACACGGCACTTCGCGGGGAGGATTCCTATAAAACTGGCCGCGAGGAAATTGTTATGGCACAATGTCAGTTTAAGGATGGAAGGTCAGCTGAGCGCCTCGCCACCGTGATTGTTAACGCGGTAGAGTAGTTTCATAGAACGCAGATTACGGCATGCAACACATTTTTCTAACGCTTTCGAATAGGGCGGTGTACCGCAATTTCTTCTTTTTTCCGAAGAGCTTTTTTTATACGCTCTGTAAAACAGCGAAAGATAAAAATTTTAAAGTTATTGTTCTGGTTGAGGCAAAAGATGTTCCTAAATATCGCGAGCAGATCAAGAGTGAGATTGGCCTCCATTGCGATATCGAAGGTGTTGAGGTAACGATACCTGTGACTCGCCTCGGTAAACTATTCTATTTTTTCTATTCTTACCTTATTTACACTGACACAACGAAACTACTTGCGACATTCGGTACGCGTCCTGATGAGCCGCCGGCGGGCGGAAAGCGTTATCTTCAGCCTCTCAAATGGCTTATTTCACGCACGTTCGGTTTAATTCCTCCCATAAAGACGAAACTTGTTCCCTGGCTTTTCATTCGTATATATTCGGATAAGCGGCCGTTTCAGACGCTGTTCAAAAAATATTCACCGAAACTTATTTTCACGTCTCACCTCTACGGGTGGTTCGATCAGACGCTTCTTGCGGAAGCGAAGCGCCAGAAAGTAAAAACCCTGGGCATGGCCGCAAACTGGGATCACCTGGATAAATATTTTCTGCCGCTTCATGTCGACACTTTTGTAGCTCAGAGTAATGAGAGAATTGATCCGGCGATGCGGTATCAAAATTATTCACGCGATTCAGTTGTTATCTCAGGCTACCCGCATTTTGATTTCATTACGGAACGCTCGTATGTAATCTCGCGCGCCGATGTGTTAAAGAGCCTCTCGCTTCCACCCGATGCAAAATTTATTCTCTATGCATCTGGCAGCACCTATTGCCCTGATGAGCCTGAGGTTATCGGAGAAATAATTAAATGGATCGAGGCCGGGGTGTTCGGCAGTAATGTTTATCTTCTGGTACGGCCCTACTTGGGCGGCCGTGGCAAAGATCGTGAGTTTGACGAGGAAAAATTTAATACGTTTGAACAGCATCCGCGGGTGAGGTTTTACCGCAAAGATTTTTGGGCAGATCTTAACTTCGGCATTGAGTTTATGAATATTCTTCGTCAGGCTGATGTAGTAGTGGCAATCTTCACCACTATGGCTCTTGAAGCGGTGGTGCTCGACCGCCCTGTTGTTGCCGTGGGTTTTGATGGCTTTCGCATACGGCCGTTCCGTCGTTCGGTCAGACGTTTTGAGCTCTTCGTTCATTTTCAACAGGTACGCAAAACAGGTGCGATGCAGACAGCGCGAACGTTCCCCGAGCTTCAGAATATGATCAAAGAGAATATCGACAATCCGACGCTTAAGGCTAAGGAGCGGGCGGTAATGAGGGAGTTTATCGCGGGGCCGCTCGACGGGAAGGCATCGGAGCGAATTACTAAGGTTATAACAGATAATTTGTAATACATGCAGTGGGAAGATTGGAAAGAAAAAGATGGCAGCAAGATTGTTGCAGGCGGAAAGGCTTCAACGCTTGCGGTGAAGTTTGCTCCAAGTACCACGGCGCAGCTTTTAGATATTGGAAGCGGTAATGGGCTTTTCATTCAGGCGATCAGCTCATCGTCACTTTCCATTACTGCCGCTGACCTCGATAATTTTCTTTCACCTGAGGCCGGAAAGCGCAGTAGCGCGTTTGTAAAACTTAATATTGATGAAGCGTGGCCGGTGGCGAATGCTTCGGTTGATATGATCACCATGTGGAATGTGCTTGAACATGCCGAGAATCCGGCGCATGTGTTGCGAGAAGCCGATCGAGTACTTCTCCCGGGCGGTGTCTTTATTTTCTCAATGCCGAATATTTTCAATCTGAAAAATCGCCTCTATTTTTTACGTACAGGAGAAATGAGACGCTTTCGCGGAACGAATAGCCACATCGCGATTCTTACCGCGACCGTTTTAAAGAAATTGTATAAAAAGTACTTTGAGTGTCTTGAGGTTGGGTACGCCGCAGTGGACAGGGTGTGGGGAGGAGGTGTGGTACAGAAAATACTCCCTGAAAACCGTCTTTTCGGTCATACGATTTACTACGTTCTTAAAAAGAAGCCATAATCGCGGGTCTATTGTCAATTACTCGCCAAGCGTGTATTGTAACGATTTGTCGGGTGTCGGAGTTTACTTTCTACACAGAGAAAAAGTATGGCCCAAACAAATACGCGATTTGATTTCAATAACCTCTTCACCTTTGAGATGGCTAATAACCACCAGGGAGATGTTTTGCATGGAAAAAAAATAGTTGAGGCGATGTCGAAGATTGCCAAGGAGTTTAACATTCGTGCTGCGGTAAAACTTCAGTTCCGTAATCTCGATACTTTCATTCACCCTGACTATCGAAAGCGCACCGATGTAAAACACATTCCACGTTTTCTCTCGACCGAACTTTCTAAAAAAGAATTTAAGACACTTGTTGACGCTGTTCGCGAAGAGGGGCTCTTTACCATGGCAACTCCTTTTGATGAAGTTTCAGTAGATTTTTTAACTGACCTTGGCGTTGAAATTATTAAGGTTGCAAGTTGCAGTGCCCACGACTGGCCGCTCTTGGAAAAAATTGCAGCAGTCGGAAAACCGGTTATTGCATCCGTCGGAGGACTCACGCTTCCCGAAATTGATCGCGTGGTAAGTTTCTTCGAACATCGTGGAACTGATTTTGCACTTATGCACTGCGTTGCGGTTTATCCGACACCGTCTGAAAAACTTTCACTCGAACAGATTGCTCTCATGAAAGAGCGTTACCCGCAGCTTACCGTTGGCTTTTCAACTCACGAGCCGCCGGAAAATACAACCGCAATCGCGCTCGCATACGCTAAAGGCGCTCGCATCTTTGAAAAGCATGTCGGTGTTCCCACAAAAACAATTACGTTAAATTCATATTCGGCAAACCCGGAACAAGCTCGCGCGTGGGTCGCTTCGTTTGTCGAAGCGGTTAAATCAATCGGTGAAGGAGAGCGGGTGATTGAAGAGGCTGAACGTGTCGACCTCAAATCTCTGATTCGCGGTGTCTACGCAAGGAAGCCTATTAAAAAAGGTCAGAAACTCAAAACGTCAGATGTATTTTTCGCCATGCCGTTTCAGGGAGATGAACAGATGAAGAGCGGTCGTTTTCGTGAAGGATTCGTGGCTGATAAAAATTATAAGAAAAACGAAGCATTGAATCGTTCGATTGAGCCCGTGCGGCCTACCAAAAAAGACATTGTGTACGGAACGGTCCGGGAGGTAAAAGCGATGTTAAACAAAGCACGCATTCCGCTCTCGCATGATTTTATGGTTGAGATCTCGCACCACTATGGATTGGAGAAGTTCAACGAAACCGGCTGCGTCATTATTGATTGTGTGAATCGTGAGTACGCCAAAAAACTCATTATTCAGTTACCCGGTCAGTTTCATCCCGTTCACTACCACAAACTTAAGGACGAAACGTTCCAGGTTCTCTCAGGGAGCATGGTTGCCAATATCGAAGGAAAGGAACGTACGCTCTATCCTGGAGACACGCTGTGGGTTCCACGTGGAGTGTGGCACAGCTTCCACAGCGATACCGGGGTTATTTTTGAAGAGATTTCAACGACTGCATATGACATGATGGGCGATTCGTATTATGTCGACAAAAAAATTGCCGCAACACCGCGTGAGGTTCGCAAGACAAAACTTAATAACTGGGGACGCTACCAGTTTGAAAACGAGGAGTAAAGGTGTAAAACAAAAAAGAGTGCCACCAATCAGGCACTCTTTTTTAATACATAGCACACACGACGGCCAAACCACTCGCTGCGGGGAAGTACCTTCAGATGTTTCTTAAATTTCTTTCCGGTAATGTGCCTCAGGAGCGACGCGATTCTGCCCCAGAAAGGAAGCGAGCCGGTCTGATAAATTGTTTCAACAAGTTCAAATTCAGTCGCGTATGTTTTTTCAAGTGTTGATCTCGTAAGGAAGAGAAGGTGGTTATTATCGCGCGTCCAGGGCGGCATATTCCCGGTTAAAAAATATTTTGCCCGGAAAGTGATGTTGTAGGGTGACGGTACTGAAAAGGTAAAGATACCTCCAGGTTTTAAGATACGCTTTGCTTCGCGCATGATAAAAAAAGGATTCTCCAAGTGCTCGATTGTTTGGAATGCACAAACGAAATCAACGGAAGAATCGGGAAGGGGAATGCGTTCGAAATTGATGTCGATCTTTAAAAACTCAATACGCTTCTTAGCCTCGTCCGAAAGATAGGAAACAATATCGGCCCCGTACATTTTTTTAAAGTAGTCGGGCTCTGAAAGCAGAGCTGCTCCTGATCCGCAACCTATATCAAGTGTGGCAGTATAGGGAGGATTCTGAAGATAGGTGGTAAGGATGTGTTCGTAGGTGCCGTCGGCAATTGTCCAGGGAACCATGCCTTCGATCTTGTGGTACGCAATGTCTTTCTCTTTTGCCTCAACTGAGGAGATGTATTTCACAGGGGCTAGAATATCAAGATTTAGGCAATTTTCAAAGAACAAGAAAGTTGTGTTATTAAACAGTCTCGATTAGAGTTGTAACCATACTAGTCATGAAAACAGTCTTTGTCTCAATCCTTTCCGGTATTGAAGCTAAGAGTATTTTGCGTACCAATGTGGTGGCGCGGATACTTGAACGGGAGGGCACCCGCGTCGTCCTATTAGTTAAAACGGCTGAGCGCGCCGAGTTTTATAAAAAGGAATTTCACCACGGGCATCTTGTCTATGAGGTCATCGGGCCGGAAGGTTTTTCACGCTTCGATCCGTTTATGGAATGGTTGAAGCACTATCTTGTTAACACGAAAAGCCAGAAACTGTATCGACGGCTTGCTTTTCTTGAAAACAAAAATATTTTTGCGTATGTCTCAAGCTCGGTTTTCTCCGGTATTGTTTCAAATCGATTTTTTCGTAGTCTTTCAAGGTGGTTTGACCGTTTTGTAGTCCGCGATCACAACTTCGACGGTCTTCTTGAAAAGTATAATCCTGACGCTATTTTTCTTGCCAACCTTTTTGATCCACGGGAAATCAGCCTTTTGCGCGGGGCCCGAATAAGAAAAATTAAAACCATAGGATTTATCAACTCGTGGGACAAAATTACGGCAAAGGGGTTTGTACGACTACTGCCTGATACACTGATTGTTCCCAATGATATTGTTAAAGACGAGGCGCTTCGCTACGTTAACATTTCCGCTTTGCGAATAGTTGTTTCCGGACCGCCGCAGTACGACACTTATTTTAATAGGGAAGGAATTGAGAGCCGCGAATCATTTTTAAAAAAAATTCACGCTGATTCTTCGAAAAAACTCATTGTCTTTGCCCCGATGGGGTTGGCATTCAGCAACTCTGACTGGCAGGCGATTGATTACCTGCATGAAGTGATTGAGGGCCATTTTAAAAATGATGCCGAGCTCCTCGTGCGTTTTCAGCCGAACGATTTTTTCGGTGATGAGGGTTTCAAAACACGCCCGTGGCTCAGGTTCGATCTTCCGGGCACCCGTTTTACCACAACGCGCGGCGTTGACTGGGATATGACGACTGACGATTTGATACATTTGAAAAACACACTTCACCATATGCATATGCTGATTTCGTACGCGTCCTCAATTGCGATTGACGCGGCCATTTTTGATAAGCCGGTGATTAACATTGGTTTTGAATTGCGTGATGATCAGTCGCCTCTCAAAACACCCACCCTGCGTTACACCACCGCACATTATTCTAAGGCGCTTGATACGGGCGGTATTTTTTTGGCAACGACAAAAGAACATTTGATTGAGAAGATTCGAACCTACCTCTCTGATCCCGCGACTGATGCCGGCGGGAGATCCCGATTGGTACAGGAACAGTGCTCGTTTACCGACGGAAAAGCCGGAGCGCGAATTGCAGAATCTATCCTTTCATGCCTACAATGATCGTTATCTCACTATGAACCAGCCACTACCACCTAAACGAAAAATTTGTGTCGTGAACGGAAAGCGTGGCGGTTTTAACGCGCTTCTTCCCACCATGCGTGCGATCGATCAGTCGCCCGATCTTCTACTCCAGGTGGTGCTCACCGATATGCATCTTTCAAAGCAGTTTGGTCATACACTCGACTATGCCAAGCGTTTTATCGATATCTCAAAAACCGTTCCTCTGAATCAGGCCGGTGATACACAGATTGATCGCATTCACGCGCTCTCGCGGGGTTTGGCGGGTATTGCAGATGCGTTTAATGAACTTAAGCCGGATATCGTTCTTTTGCTCGGAGACCGCTCAGAGACGCTTATAGCCGCTTTTGCAGCGGTTCAGCTGAAGATACCGGTTGCCCATATACAAGGGGGGGAGGTGTCGGGGAATCTTGATGAGATTCATCGCCACGCCATTACCAAACTTTCGCATATTCATTTTACTGAAACAGAACTTGCACGTCGTCGAGTTCTTGAGCTCGGTGAAGAAATCTGGCGCGTGCATCGCGTAGGTGCTCCTTACATTGATTTTATTAATCTCAGACTATACACACCAAAAGAAGAGGTTCGGAAGAAATTCAACATGGGTTCCGATGAGAACTTTATTCTGGTGCTCCAGCATCCGGTCACCACTGAGCCTGAGAAGTCGAATGCTCATATGAAAGAAATTCTTGCGGCTGTTAAAGAAACTGGTTTAAAAGCGATTGTGGTCTACCCGTGTTCAGATCCCGGTTATCAGGGAATCATTGATGCGATCGAAGAAGAAAAAAATAATCCCGAGATTTCGATTTACAAAAATATTCCGGCGGAAGACTTTATCGGATTGCAGGCCGCAGCGTCAGTTTTTGTCGGAAACTCAAGTGCGGGTGTGTATGAAGCGCCGTACCTCAAGTGTCCTTTTGTAAATGTCGGCCGTCGACAGATCAAACGCGAGCGCGAGAACAACTCGATCGACGTTTCTCCCACCAAAGAATCAATCGCGGCGGGAATTCATAAAGCTCTTCACGACGAATCATTCAGAAAATCTCTCGAAACTGTTTCGTTTGTGTACGGCGACGGCACTGCATACCGCAGTATCGTCAACGTGCTTCGAAAAATTCCACTGGGACGACGTTTGTTTGAAAAGCGTCTCACCTACATGAGTACCCGCCGCCGTCTCTATAATCGCTATATAAAAAGGTACGTCGATCTTCTTCGTCGTTTAAAACCGTCGAGAAAATAGTTTTCCTTACATACAAAAAATACCCACTATTGACAGGGTATTTTTTGTATGTAATCTAACGTCTATGTCTGAAACACTATCACTACGGTAGGGGTTTCAGTTGGTACAGCTCTTTACAATAACAACCAACAACAAAGGAACAATAGAATGAAGATTATGATCCTGGGCGGCCTCGGTTATTTGGGCCATCCCACCGCACTGCATTTCTCTAATCGCGGCCATGAAGTCACGATTGTCGATAACGACATCAAACGTCATTGGGAGTCTCAGGTAGGAGCCCAGCCCCTGTTTCCGATTCCGTTTCCGCTTCAGCGGCTTGAGCGTTGGAGGCAGGTGCGGCCGAACGCTGCTCCAATCAAGTTTTTCGCCTCGGACATCGCGAAGCATTACTCGAACATGGACGACATCATGCGGCAGGTTATGCCGGATGTGATCATTCACTACGCTGAGCAGCCCTCAGCGCCGTTCTCGATGATCTCGCCGTCCCGCGCCGCGGAGACATTCACCAACAACTGCGTGGGGACTCTTTTTCTTCTCCATGCAATGAAAAATCATTGTCCCAATGCTCACCTGGTGAAGCTGGGGACGATGGGTGAGTACGGTACCCCGAACATTCCGATCGAAGAAGGCTGGATCGAGATCGAGCACAAAGGCAAGAAGGATCGGCTACCGTTCCCGAAAATGCCCGGCTCGTTCTATCACGCCAGCAAGGTTGCTGACTCGACCTTTATCGAGTTCACCTGCCGTGCGTGGGGAATCCGTGCAACTGACCTCAATCAGGGTGTCGTCTACGGAGTCTCAACTGAGGAAACTGACCTCCATCAGGAACTCACTACCTCGTTCCACTACGATTCCTGTTTCGGGACGGTTCTGAACCGGTTTATCGTTCAGGCAGTCATCGGTCATCCGCTTACCGTTTACGGTGACGGCGGACAGACTCGCGGCTTCCTGAACATCAGGGACACCATTCAGTGCGTTGAGATTGCAGTCAATAATCCTGCTGGTATCGGTGAGTTCCGAGTCCTGAACCAGTTCACTGAGATTTTTTCGGTGAAACAGTTGGCTGAAATGGTTGCCCGTGTCGGCGAGAAAGAACTTGGATCGTCAGTTAAAATCAAGTCGATCCCGAATCCTCGTGTTGAGAAGGAGGCGCATCTTTACGATGCGGCGAACAGCGCTTTCTTTGCTCTCGGGCTCAATCCAGTCTTACTCACCGATGAGGTGATCGCGTCCATGATCTCTCGCGTTGAGAAGGCTCGCACGAACATTCAGGCTTCGGTCATTCTGCCGCAGACGAAGTGGCGGCAGAAGCGCGAGCTTCGGCCTGCGACCGCTATGGTCACCGGCGGCGGTGATACAATCTGAGACCTTTGTTGGTGGTTGGTGCAACCGCCCTTGCGAAAGCAGGGGCGGTTTTTTCTTGCGAACGTGTCTATTGACAAAATCTAATATTTGGTCTATTATATTCCTCAGTTGTTTTTCGAAAAACCTTCAACCAAAGAAAGTTCTCACTATGAAAGAACGTCAATTAACCGCTGAAGATCAGGTGTTTCTTGCAGTTCTGCCGATTTCGACAAATGAAAAGAAAGTCATTGAAGCCTGGTGGAAATTGGAGGAACACAAGGTTAGTCCCACCCGGACACAGTTAAAAAAGTATTACCTGTGGGTCGGGTACGAGATTCTTTTGTCACTCGTGTTTTTCATCTCCGTTCTTTTTCCTGAATCCCCGGCAATGGTGCTGGTGTCGAAGATTGCTCTCGTATGCGTATGGGTGAATGCCGCGTGTTATTTCCTTTTGAGTACGGGGGGCATGCTCTACGTTAACTATTTAACAAAAAATGGGGACGAGTGGATTCTCTTCAATGTGTACCTGCGCAAAGATAATCTGCAGGAGTTGGTGAGGTATTTCACACCGGTCCGGATAGCTATTTGCGCCACCCATCTTTTGTTGGTGATTTCTCTTCTGGTTGCGGGGCATGTTCTCATTGCCACGGTCACTGCTTTCGTGCTCTTCCTGATATACGTTGTGTACGGGTGGGTGCACCGGCAATTCATACGGAATGTTCTCAAGGAGTTTGCCAGCCACCTTGATGCTACGCTCGAAGCCATGAAAAGGTCGTGGATATGGCATAGAGAGTCGAGGATTGCTGATGAGTCTGAGGTGTGTAAGTAGTTTTAGACCCCGTTTCGCATTGCGGAACGGGGTTTTTATTATTCAAAAAAAGAATTTGCAAAATAGTGTACTTGCAGAAAGTTTTTAATTGAGAGCCTGATTGAACGTCAACCAAATTAGTTTGTCATGTCTTGTGGTTTGAGGTCAGTGTGTTAGGCTACAAGTAGTAGGTTACTAACATAAACAATTTTTCATGAAAAAAAATATAGGCATAGGATTGGTGTGTGTGATTGCCTTGAGTTGTGTTGTTGGCGTTGCTCGTGCACATCATGCATGGGGTCCGTATCACTGGGCGCGCACAACGCCAGAGTTTACTCTTAAATTAGGTGACAGCGTATCTTCAAACTGGGATTTGTATCTTCAGACTGCGTCGGGTGATTGGAACCAGTCATCGGTTTTGAACACGGTTATTGTGCCAGGTCTTAATATCAATCGACAAAAAACATGCCGAGCCGTTGCAGGTCGGGCAGAGATTTGTAATGCAAAGTATGGAAATAATGGTTGGCTCGGGATCGCTTCGATCTGGGCGTTGGGAGATCACATAACTCAGGGGACAGTAAAAATGAATGACACGTATTTTGTCACTCAGACCTATAACAAGCCGGCGTGGAAAAATTTAGTTTTATGTCAGGAGGTCGGACACTTATTTGGTCTCGATCACCAGGATGAAAATTTCAGCAATACTCCTTTGGGAACTTGTATGGATTACTCCAATGATCCTACACTCAATCAACATCCTAATGCGCATGACTATGAGATGCTCGAAACGATCTATGCCCATCTTGATGGATCAACGACTGTTGCACAAACACCTCTCCAGAATCCGCAGGTCGGAGCATCAGTTTCAGACGACCCGCAAGGGTGGGGAAAAGAAATTCGCCGATCACGTGATGGTCGCGCATCACTCTATGTGCGCGAGTTCGCCGGAGGAGAACGCATGTTCACCCACGTCTTTTGGGCAGATGAAAATCAGGGACGAGGAAAGGGTTCCACCCCTCACAATCGTTAGCACCCGGTATCTTCTGAAACAAAGTACGGTGTGATAAGGTTGTATACGTCATGAGAATTATTGTCACGGGCGGATCGGGATTTATCGGTTCGCATCTCATTGAAGAGTTGGTTGCACACGGTCATCAGGTTTTTTCTGTTGATGTGCGCGACCCGCTTTCAAAGGTGAAAGGCGTTACGCATACAACTGGAGATATTTGCGACCATGAAACGCTCACTAAAACATTTGCCAGTTTTAAACCTGATGCTGTTGTCCATCTTGCCGCACTCCCGTCTATTCAGCAGTCAATCAAAGAGCCTCACGTTTCGCTCCGTACGAATGTAGCCGGAACCTATTCAGTAATTGAGGCAGCGCGATCATCAGGTGCTTCGCGCGTTGTTTTTGCTTCATCAGCCGCAGTTTACGGCAAGACGACGGAAGAGATGAAAGGAAAACCCATTTCAGAAAGTGTGGCGCTTCAACCGTTGAATCCATACGCTTTGGCAAAAAAAATGGGTGAAGAGTTTATGCGAATGGCAGCTGACGAAAAATTGTGGAAATCAATCGATGCTGTGTCGTTACGCTTTTTCAATGTGTACGGTCCGCGCAAACGCCGCGACTCGCCGTATCGAACGGCAATCGAAACGTTCACAGAAGTGTGGAAAGAAGGAAAGCCGTTTCCCATTTTTGGCGACGGAACCCAGCGTCGTGATTTTATATTTGTTAAAGATGTTGTCCGGGCCTTGCGTTTAGCGGCTGAGCGAACAGAAAAGTTTAAAGGCGAGATTATAAACATTGCGTATGGTAAAAACTTTTCCGTTATTGATGCGGCAAACTTTATCGGCGGTGAAACACATCCCAAAGATTTTTTACCGGCACGACCCGGCGAGATTAAAGAGTCTTTAGCCGATACCTCCAAGGCAAAAAAACTTTTAGGCTGGTCGGCGGAAGTTTCGTTTAAAGACGGGTTACAGGAATTAAAAAAATAATTATGCAGGTTGTCATTTTAGCCGGAGGAAAAGGCGAGCGGTTGCGGCCACTCACCAACAATATCCCCAAACCTATGATAGAGGTTGGAGGAAAGCCGATACTTTTTCATATCATTGAGGCATTGCCACAGGAGATCACTGAGGTGTATGTGGTTGTCGGATACCACGGCGATGTTATCGAGAAAGCTTTTGCAAGCTACAACAAAGGGGGTAAAAAAATAATGTGCGTGAAGCAGGGAATCGAGAACGGTACGTTTGCAGCGCTTCAAACTGTCGAGAAATTTTTGAAGGGAAGTTTTCTGGTTTTAAATGGAGATTCTTTATACTCAAAACCAGATCTTAAAGAATTATGTAAAAATTCGCTTTCAATTTTGGTTCGTCACGAAGACTGGCCATCAGAGAGAACCGCTGCCTGTTTTTTTGACGAGAAAATGAATCTGAGTTCGATTCACGAGAAGGTTCCAAATTTAAAATATGAGTACGCCAATTGTGGTGCCTATGTTTTAACGCAGGCGATTTTTAGCGAGCCGATTACGCGTGGTCCTTCAGGTGAATCGTGGCTTTCGGCAATGGTAGGAACACTTGCAACTAAGTCTTCGGTTCAGGGCGTGGTGGCAAAACAGTACTGTACCATTACTTCGATTGAAGATATTAAATTTTGCGAAACGGTGATTGCAAAATTTGACAAATAAAATTTTTGTATTAGATTCAGAACAGAATATAAGGAGGTTGTAGTTTACAGCTGTAGCAAACGAAAGGGTTCTGAATGAAAGAAAAATTACTGAATGCTCCTCAGTCAAAACTTGTGCTGGGTAAAGCAACGCCGGTTTATCAGGGGCCATTTATCACAGTCTCGAAAGTTCCTTTTAAAAAGAGAAAAAAGGGGAAGGAGGGTGTGTGGGAGGTGGTAACTCGCACGAACTCTCACGGGCCCACGGTGGCAATTGTTGGCGTCACACCGGACCTCAATGTTGTTCTGGTGCGGGAGTACCGCATTCCGCTTAAACGCTGGGTGATCTCATTCTGTTGTGGGGCGATCAACGAAGATGAACAGGATTTTGACGCTGCGCGCCGCGAACTTCGAGAAGAGACCGGGTACGTTGTTCCGGAAAGAAAGATCACGAGGCTTTTCGAAGGTCCCTTCAGTCCGGCGCTTGGCCCGGACTCCATGGCGGTTTTCGCAGGATTCAATGCTGTTTACGAAGGCATAAACTTTCGTGATCACGCTGAAGACATCGAGACCATTACGCTTCCCTTGGCAAGCGCTATGGACGAGCTCCTTGAGGTTTCGCACAAGGTCGCCGTTGATGTGAAAGTTTACGGAGCCCTTGCACGTATTTCACGCATCCTCGCTCGCAAGAGTTTGCTCGAGTAGTTGGTTTGTAGGAGCGCCACTCTGTAGCGCTCCTTTTTCTTTTGAAATTTTGTTTGCGGTGCTAGAGTTATACTTACTATGGCAAACAAACCAGAAGTGCTGGCGACGGTGACTGCGCGCGGCGGATCAAAGCGCATTCCAAAAAAGAGCATCGTGCCGCTTTTAGGAAAACCCTCAATGGTGTGGGTTTTGGAGGTGCTTAAGAAATCAAAAACAATAACGCGCATAATTGTTGATACCGATGATGAAGAAATGGCTAAGGTGGGGAGAGCGGCCGGGGCTGAGATCCCGTTCATGCGACCTAGGGAACTCGCCAGTGATTCCGCAGGACACCTCGCAGTTTTAAAACACGAACTCGAATTTTTTAAAGAAAAAGAAGGATACGTACCAGACGCAGTTGTGTTGATTCAGCCGACATCGCCACTCGTTGAAGCCGCTGACATTGATGCGGCAGTTGAACTCCTACTCAAAGAAAATCTCGACTCTGTGGAAACGGTTTTTGAGGTTGCAACCATTTTCCATCCCTATCGTGTTCGTGCAATTGATGAAAAAGGGGAGACCGGTTTTTTTATGCCGAAAGAGCGCGCGGAGGCGATGAAAACCGGCGTCTGGCCAAAAATGTATGCAGTTGATGCAGTATTTTGTTTTAAGCCAAACAATCTCTACGAGTATGGAACAATTCAGGGCAAAAAAAGTAAGTCGGTCATCATACCGCGCGAGAAAGCTTGTGACATCGACGATCCCGCAGATATTGCGATTGCCGAAGCTCTGCTCAGAAAATTTAAATCATAAAAGCAGTAAGAACTCTTATATTAACTCCTCGGTTCGGAAATAAAAGCGAAGACGCTTTTATTTCATACCACAGGGGTACCCCTAAAGGGACTTCCCGTTTTGTGAACAAAACGTAGGTCGCTTCTTGTTTGATAAATCAAACTAATGTCGCACCACAAGAGTGCTTCCAATTTCTACACTCGCCTTGCTCGTAAGAAATTTAGTCGCTCACTCTACATCGCTAATAAAGAAAAAACCGCCCCGAATTAATTGGGGCGGTTTGCTGTTAAAGAGCAATTAAGATTGTGCCTATGACAATCACGATGCTTCCGATAAGGCGCAGCAGCGTGTTTTTCTCTCCCAGAAACCAGGTAGCGAAAAGGATAACCCAGAAGACTTGTGTCCTCCTCAGTGCTCCACCGTACGGGGCGATGCCGTACAGAAACACAGCGTTTTGAAACGCAACGCCGATACCCATGAGAATTCCAACGAGAAACACAACGCCAAAGTGTTTCTTATCGTGTCCGTGCCAGCGCCCCCGAAGCGATGAGTGAATCCAGATTGCAAGAGCGACGAGTGCAAAAACTGCTCCGCTAAAGAATGACGGATTCGATGCCAGTGTCGCGAGCTTGTCGAAGTTGATCGCGATTGCACCAAGCCATGCGACGGCAAGCGCCAATCGCGCACCCGTACTTTGAGTCATACGCCACAACGGTGCCCCAATCCATGCGAGGGTGTGGTGCCATGACAAGGGCGTTGATCGAGCAACCAGCCCGGGAAGTTTCACTTCCTTACCTTTGAGGTAGAGGATATAGGCGCCGAGTGCAATGAGGCCGATACCGATTCGCCCGTAGAATGTGGGCCATTCGCGAAGAATCAAGAAGGACATGACAATCGCGATTGCCGGCTGGGCGGTTGAGAGGGGTAAGACAATTGAGGCATCTTCCAGTTTGAGAGCTTTGACGTTCCAGAACTGAATCAGGATGTTTAAGGCAACGGAGACGAAGAAGGGTAGCCAGAAGGTAACAGTTAAATGAGGGACTCCACTTACGATAAGGCTTCCGATAATTCCGCTTGTCGCAGCACCCATCATTGAAGCAACGGTGACAACGTCCTCGTGAACACCGAGGTGCTTTACAAACTTAGCCCTGAGAGTATTTTGAATTCCCGCAATGAAACCTCCAATGATACCAACGACAAGCATTGATTGAGTCGAGGTCATAGTTTTTAAGGAACATACTGTGGATCAAATTATCACGAAAAATTGTATTGTCAATGTTAAGCTATCGTGGTACGATGTCGCTTGTATTAAAAACGCAGGAACAGTGGTTGTAATCAACATCCTGCATATACTAAAGAAATGAAATCGAGCAAGGTTAAATTAGGTTCAAAATGGGTTGGCGACGGAGAGCCGGTCTATATTATTGCCGAAGGCGGCCTCACTAACTGGGGTGAATTAAAGTTGGCCAAAAAACAGGTTGACGCGTCGATGGCTGCAGGGGCCGACTGCGTAAAGTTTCAGGCACAGACGACCGAAGAATTGGTTTCAAGAAAAGTTGATCCCTACTGGTTTAAGAGGCTCAAATATAAGGAGCTTTCGCATGGCGAACTCAAAAAACTCTGGGACTATGCCTCAGTTCGAAATATTGACTGCTTTATCACCGCTCACACTGATGTTGATCTTGATTTTCTCGACAAAGAATTGAATGTGCCCTTTTTGAAGGTTGGTTCGGGTGAATCAATGAATGAGCGATTTTTAAAAAATGTTGGTTCACGCAAAAAGCCCGTGGTGGTTTCGTTGGGTCTTCATTTAAACAATGCTGAGGTTAAAAAGACTATCTCAACTCTTGAAAAGGCGGGGGCACAGGGAATCGTTATTTTACATTGCAATACGGTCTATCCAACGCCTCCCGCAGCGAATCACCTGCGCCGCATTTCAGAACTCAAAAAACTTTTTCCAGAGTATCCGATCGGCTATTCAGATCACACCGTCGGGAATCACATGGTTCATGCAGCGATCGCCTTAGGTGCGACAGTTATTGAAAAGCATCTTTCATTTGATGTGACTGATAAGCGCTCGTTTGATTGTCCCGGATCGTGCACCCCGGATACCCTGCAAGATCTGGTTAAAGAGGTTCGTGAGATCGAAGCGGCGCTTAAAGATCCAGGTAAAAAGCGTATTGAAGTGGTTATAAATGCACGAAAGTGGGCACAACAATCAGTTGTTGCAAAGGCCGATATTCCAAAGGGAACCAGGCTTACCGCTTCAATGTTTTCATTCAAGCGACCCGGAGTTGGGCTGGGACCTGAAGAAACAACAAAGCTTCTTGGCAAAACGACTAAACGAAAAATTACAGCCGACGAATTAATTCTGAAAAAAGATGTTCGCTAAAAACACCCCCATAAAGTACGGGGGTGTTTGCTCAGGGTGATTTCATCGAGGAACGAATTTTATCCCGCTCTTTGCTAACGAATCCAAGAATTTTTGAGACGTCGCCCTCGGAGGGTTGAGATTTGAACTTTTGAAGCCGCCTGATTGCATATTCGTACACAGCGAGGGCAACCGTACGTGTACCCTCAGCCGACTTTTCAGTCTCCGCGAAACATGCTGCTACCTGCTGATGGGCACGGTAGATGGCCCACGCTTCTTTCCGCTCGGCGAACTCATCTCCGGCTATGTTTCGGGTGCTCTCTGCTGAGCACGTGAGGAGTGTATGGAGAGAATGGCGCAGGTTCGTGTTTGAAATCTGATCAATGTTTGTGTGGAGCAGGTTGATCGCAGCGTTTGTTGAAACAAACGCTTTCACTTTCTTTTCTGCAGCAGTGGTGGTGGAAAGTGTGACAATAACTAAGAAAAAAACGCGAAAAACGAGCGTATTCATAACGTGAGTCGGGTAACTATTTTCTTATCCCAACGTATCACGTTCTATTTCTGAAGTATAGCCGACCGTTTTTTGATAACTAAAACACCCTGTCGCGGAGGGTGTTTTACGCATGTGCGTGTCGTTTTTTGTAAAAGTTTATTTTTCGCCGAATTCCGTCTTCAAATTTCACCTTAGGTTTCCAGCCTAGTTCGTCGCGAATTTTAGAAATATTCATGGCGTAGCGGAAATCATGGCCGGGTCGGTCGGTGACCCACTCGATGTGGGATTTGTCCTTTCCCAGTATCTCGAGAAGTGTGTGAGTAATTTCAAGGTTATTTTTTTCACATTCTCCGCCGACATTATAGATCGATCCAGGTTTTGCTTTATGGAAAACGAGATCAATCGCTTCGACATGATCATCAACGTATATCCAGTCGCGGATATTTTCACCGGTTCCGTACAGTGGGACTTTTTCATGCCGCAAAAGTCTGGTGATAAAGAGGGGAATCAGTTTGGAAAGATCCTGCCGCGGCCCATAATTATTTGAACAGCGTGTAATGACGACCGGCACACCATATGTTTCAAAGTACGAAAGAACTAAGAGGTCGGCGGCAGCCTTTGATGCACTGTAGGGACTTCGCGGGGCAATCATGTTTTCTTCAGTAAAGGCGGGGTCGTCTTTTTTGAGCGAGCCGTATACCTCATCAGTTGAGATCTGGTAGTAGCGATTAATATCGAATTCACGTGCAAGGATAAGCAGGTTGTGTGTGCCCGCTACGTTAGTTTCAACAAAAATAGACGGAGATTCGATACTTTTATCCACGTGGCTTTCAGCGGCGAAATGAATGATGTCGGTTGGTCGAAGTTCGTTAAATATTTTTCTGAGTTGTTCGAGGTCGCGTATGTCAGCGTTAACAAAAAGATAGTTCGGTCTCTCGTGTATCTCAACATTGCTTAGGTCTCCCGCGTATGTTAAAAGATCGAGGTTGATGAAGTGGTATTCAGGATAACGCGGTACGCAGGTATTAAGATAGTTGCTTCCTATGAAGCCTGCGCCGCCGGTCACGAGTATTGTTCGCGCGTAGTTATTTTTTCTTGCCATACTTTTTGTGCATATGAATGGCCGCAGCAAGAAGGCTGTCAGGCGTGCCGATGTCAAACCACGCATCCTTTAAAATAAGCGCCCGGAGAGTTCCTTCTTTAACGTAGCGGTTGTTCACATCGGTGATTTCCAATTCGCCGCGGTCAGAGAGTGTTTGCCCCTCAAGTTTGGCAAAGACGCTGTTGTCGTAGATATAGAGTCCGGTGACTGCGAGATCGGAATCGGGTCTTTTTGGTTTTTCCGTGATTTTTTTAACACGGCCGCGTTTGTCGACTGAGGCAACGCCAAAACGCTCTGGATCTTTAACTTTTTTCAGAAAAACCGTCGCGCCACTTTTAAAGTTTTTTACGATGTCACTAAAATCATCTTCAAAAATGTTGTCGCCCAGGTGAAGTGCGCATGAATCATCTCCAATGTAGTCGCGCGCAATGTGGAGGCCGTAGGCGATTCCTGAGGGCACATTTTGAATTCCATACACGACCTGAATCTGTGTTCCCGTGCGTTTTGAGATGAAGTCTTTTCCTGAGCCGATGAGGCGCACAAAGTGGTCAATCGACTGAGGCGACGTAACGATCATGATGCGGTCAATGCCCGCGTTAACGAGTGTTTGTACCGCGTGATAAATGACCGGTTTGTTATAAACCGGAAGGAGGTGTTTGTTGACTGCAAGCGTTAAGGGGTGGAGGCGCGTGCCGCTTCCCCCGGCTAAAATGATGCCTTTCATAAGCTTTCCTATCCTAGTATTTTTGACCTCAGGGGTCAATGTAACGTGAGGCTTAAAATAGGCTGGTAATGCGGATCGGTGAGGACCTCAGCCGTGATATAATCGGGCTCATTCAACAAATATGCAGAAGGAAATTTACGACAATACGGTTAAGATTCAGGAGAAAAACTGGTGGTACAAAACACGGCGAGATATTATCACCGATCTTTTGCGTGATGAGTTTCCGGCAGGACAGAACCGTCGCGTGCTTTCTGTTGGCTGTGGTGTCGGCTGGGAAATGAAATTTATTTCACGATACGGTGAGGCGTACGGTATTGATCCGAGTCCTACGGCGATTGAGTATTGTAAGGAAGCCGGGATAAGTAAAAATCTTTTTGTGTCAGGAGCAGAAAAGCTGCAGTTCGAAGATACTTTTTTCGATGCAGTTTTTATTCTCGATGTTCTTGAACACGTTGAACGTGATGAGGCGGCTCTCACTGAAATTTATCGTGTGTTAAAACCCGGCGGCATTTTGGTACTCACCGTTCCCGCGTTTCCACTGCTGTGGACCAAGTCTGATGTGCGCGCTCACCATTTCAGGCGCTATACCCGTTCGAGTTTAAAACAGGAAATTGAAAAAAGCGGATTCAGGATAAAACGACTTTCGTATTTCAATATGATTCTCCTACCCTTAATTGGCGGTATCAAACTGCTCACGCGTTTTTACGAACCGGCGTTTGTAGAAGGGAAGGAAGTCAGCCAGCCGAATCCGGTGGTGAACTGGATGCTTTACCATATTTTTAAACTCGAAGTTTCGTGGCTTGCCCGTTTTAATCTGCCCCTCGGAATCTCTCTTCTCGCAATTGCCCGAAAGGAAACCAAATAATTTTTTATTCGACTGGTTGACAAACTTCAACTTTAGTGTATTTTTCGTTTTAGATACAAATCCGGAAAACGAAAGGAACGTACATGATACCGAAAGTGATTGGTTTTGACTTTGACGGAGTGATTACAGTTGCGGGCGAGAGGGCAAAACAAGTGGGGTGGAGCGTCCTTCTCATGGAGCTAGTGGCCGAGGGACACCCAAAAAATCTGCCGGAGGTTTTTGCAGCCGAGCAGGAACGGTTTGTCGGTAAAAATGCCGTCGTTAAAGGTGATCGATATGACATTCTCTGGGGAATGTGGCGTGGGCTTAATTACCCGGGAGAAAAATGTTGTACGTTGGTTAATGAGTGTGCTTGGCGCTACGACAGTATTACCCGAAAACTCATCGTTGAGTCTGGCGTCCACCCCTCAACTCATCTCGCACTTCAAAACTGGAAGAGGAAAGGGATTCCGCTCTACATCATTTCAGCAACGCCGGAAGAAGCGCTTGTGCAAAGTGTCCGGGAACTTTCGCTCGAAGGGTTCGGCTTCACTAAGATTCTGGGTTTTCCCAAAAAGAAACCCGATCATCTGCGCGAGATCATTGCGGAGAAGAGGATTCAGTCCGGCGAACTTCTTTTTATCGGTGACTCTTCCGGCGATTACAAAGCGGCACAGACTGTGCAGTGCGGATTCATCGGGGTTGGAAATGAGTTCAATCAGTGGACCACTCAAAGCCAGCCATTTCCGGTTGTACGGTTGCTAACAGAGATTGATACTGTGGTAGGTCTCTAGTTCTTTTTTTTAGCCGCTTCGCATTGCGAGGCGGCTTTTTGTTTGTTACGCTTTGCGTTACTTAGGAGTTGTAATATCTATCTATGGCAATCAAGGTAAAAATTGTCGGGGCGGGATCAATCGGTAATCATCATGCACAAGCCTCGCGCGCACGCGGTTGGGACGTAACTGTTATCGATATGGATCCAAAAGCACTGGAGCGCATGAAGACCGATATCTATCCAAAGCGTTATGGAGCATGGGATGAAGCTATTAAACTTTTTGAAGCGGGGAAGGAGCCACAGGGCGGATATGATGTAATCTACCTTGGTACGCCGCCACACGTGCGCATGAAGGTTGCTGTCGATGCGTTAAAAGAAGATCCGAAAGTTTTGCAAATGGAAAAACCAGCCGCACCGCCGACACTGGAAGGTCTTAAAGAGTTTGTTGCTGAACTGAAGAAACACCCGAATACCGCAGTCATCGTCGGCTTCAATCACATTGTTGCTCACAATACGGCGACGGTGCACCGGCTTATCAAAGAGAATCAGTTGGGTAAGTTACTCTCGATCGAAGCCGGCGTACGAAGCCATTGGGAGAATATTTTCAAAGCGCATCCATGGCTCAAAGGGCCGCAGGACACCTATCTTGGTTATTGGAAAAAGGGAGGTGGTGCGGGCGGTGAGCATTCCCACGCGTTGAATCTGTGGCAGCATTTTGCGCATGAACTCGGCGCTGGGCGTGTTTCTGAGGTTCAGGGAATGTTTGATTACATTACTGAAAATGGTGCGGAATATGATCGGCAGTGTTTATTGAATTTGAAAACTGAGAATGGTTTGTACGGTCGCGTTATCCAGGATGTTTTGACACAGCCGAAGAAAAAATGGGTTGAGCTTCAGTTCGAAAAAGGTTCAATTGAGTGGTGGAACGATGTCACTAAAACGACTGACGAAGTGATCGTAAATGTGCGCGGGAAGGATCCGCAGAAAGTTATTATTGAGAAAACACGTATCGAAGAGTTTGGGAAAGAGGCCGAACATATTGAAGATCTGGTTTCTGGAAAAATAAAAATTAGTGATTCGCCGATCCGCTTTGAACGCGGTATGGAAACCTCAATTGTTTTGGGAGCTGGTCATGAATCTCATGCCAGTGGGAAAACAGTGAGGGTTGATTATTCTGTACTACTAAAGTAGGTATGAACGTTTTAGCCATTATTCAGGCACGCGGAGGTTCAAAGGGAATTCCGGGAAAAAATATTAAGCTCTTGTGCGGCAAACCTTTAATTGCGTGGACAATTGAAGCGGCGAAAAATGCGAAAACGGTAACACGGGTTATTGTTTCAACTGACGACGAGGCGATTGCCGAGGTATCAAAAAAGTATGGAGCTGAGGTTCCATTTTTACGTCCAGCAGAGTTTGCAACCGATGGTGCCAAGAGCATCGGTCTTCTTGAGCACGCGCTTAATTTTTTGAAGGAGAAAGAAAATTACGAAACCGATGTTGTGGTTCAGTTGAAGCCGACTAATCCATTACGCACGAGTACTCAGATCGACCAGTGCGTCGAGTTGTATCAAGAGAGTGTCGATCTTGATGCGGTTATTACGGTCGTGAAAGCACCTGTTCATCCTCTTAAAACCTGGAAGTTTGAAGGTGAATCGCTCCAACCATTTGTACCAGAGAATGTATTCGGCATCAAAGAAGCAGCCAAAACCCCTCGCCAAAAACTTCCTGAAGCCTACGGAAACAACTCCTGTGTCCATGTGATTAATCCCAAAACCATTCTTGAAAAACATTCGTCGATTGGAACACGTGTGAAGGGTGTCGTACTTTCGCGCGAGGACTCAATCAACATCGACGAACCGATTGATTTTGAGATTGCCGAGTTATTACTTAAAAAACGCCTCGGAAAATAAATGAAAACTCGATTTATATTTATCCGTCACGCTCAAAGTGTCGCCAAAGAATTGGGCATTGTGCAGGGTGATGGTGCGTCAACTCCTCTTTCAGCTTTGGGTAAAGAACAGGCTGAAAAACTGGGCAATAGTTTTAAGTCAGAAAAATGTGATCGATTGTTTGCCTCGACCTCGGTGCGCGCCGTTGAGACTGCGGCCCAGATTAAAAAATTTCATGCACCGGTTCTCTATGAAGAGATCAGGGAACTTCACGAGCGCTCAAAAGGTGAGGCGGAGGGAATGAAACAGGAGGAGTTTGAAAAAAAATATCCGGAAGTACTTGAAGCATGGGGGAGGGAAGAAGATCCGCGACCTGCGGGGGGCGAGAGTTTTGAGGATGTTGAAAAGCGCGTGATGCCGATTATTGAACGCCACCTCAAAGAATATGCGGGACAAACCCTCGCCTATGTCATCCACGGCAACGTTATCCGTGTTATTTTGGGAGCGATGCTTGGAATCCCTCCGGCTAAGCGTAACAGATTGGTTCAGGATTATTGTGCTGTAAATATCGCGGAATTCGATACCGCAAAGGGCCGCTGGAAGATTATCGCAAGTAATCGGGATGTCATCTCCTAATAAAAAAACAACACCGGTGGCTCTTTTCGATCCAGTCGCCTTTTTAAAAGAACAGTATGGTTTTTCCGTTCGCGATGTCCGGCCTCCGGATGGAAAGGCAGACTCAAGTCAGGTTTTTATTGTGACAACCGAAGAGGCTGGCGAGGTTGTTCTCAAGGCGTCGTTCTGGTATCAGGGTTTTGCGAAAAATCCGATCGAGGCACTAGAAACGGTTTACCAAACTATTCATGCTCTTGCTGAGCGAGGGCTTCCGATTCAGCGAGCATATAAAAATGGGGCTGGAAGATTTGTTTCTGACGTCGAAGGGATTCCGTGGGTTACGCTAACCTACTTTTCAGGAAAGCCGTTTAGTGGAACCGAAGAAGAGTTTGCTGCTACCGGCAAAGCGCTGGGACTTTTTCATAAGACGGGCGCTGCTTATTTAAATGAGGTTCCCCCAATGCGGAAGGCGATAACTGAAAAAGTTCCCGTCGAGAAACCGTACGAAGAATCCCGAGATTTGTATCTAACGAAAGGCTTCCGTGAACTTTTGGAGAAACCCCACATTGGTTGTGGAAATGGGAGTGTGTGTGACGTTGTGCGGCAAGCAATTCCGTTGATCGATGAAACAATTACATTTATAGATTCTTCATTCAAAGAGGTCGGATCCTTAACCGCAAGCATCTTGCATAATGATTTTAGTCACGCGAACGGCCTTTACCACGAGGACGGCAGTTTCGGGGGGTTTCTTGATGCCGATCAATTGGGTGTAGGGCCGGCGGTTTTTGATATCGGGAACACTCTCGCATCGTTTGCAACTGAATTTTTAAAAAAAGGAACAGTAAAAGAGTTAGAAATCCGAGTGGGACTCTTTCTTTTACAGTATCACTCGGTGTGGCCGCTCCGGGAAAAAGAATACGCGCTCATCTTAGCTGCGACACAGAGGTGGGATATACAGCGTGTACTGCGCACGATGCGCCGGCATCATTTCGAGGACAATCGTCTCCCGGATCTTGTTCCAAAGGTTTCTAGTCGTTTTTTACCGCGCATTAAAGGTATAAAAACCTGGTTTGCTTTTCTGACCCCCCACTGGATTGAGAAGACGCTTTCGATCAAAAATTAAAAAAGCCCGGCTCAACTTTGTTGAGCCGGGCGAAATGAATCAGCCTTTGAGTGTAATCAAGAAGAGTCCTAGAATCACGGTCATGGCCGTGAGGATGCGGACAAACTTTTCTTGCGGTGTGCCGCCCTCGCGGAGAACATAGATGCCATAGAACGCTCCAAACACCACTGAAACGCGCTTAATGGCGAGGTAGTAATTCACGTTATGGCCGTAGAGTGTGGTGTTCATGATGAGAATGATCGCCGCGTAGACGATCCCCATCAGGAGAAATGTCCGGCGGTAATTTCTGAAGACAAACGAAACGCGCTCCCAACCTCCTTCAGCAAGTGTCCAGCCCATACAGATCAAAAACACTACGAAAGGGACAATGATACCGTGAAGGAAAGGATTTCCCGCATCAACTGCCACTTTGTCGAAGTTGACCGCAACGCCGGCGATAACCGTGGATATTGCTCCGGTTAACACCGGGTGATGAGCAAACCAGTCTCCCTCGGGTGCGCCTTCGGGCGTTTTCTTTTTGGCCAGAAATCCATTTGCAGCAATTGCAATTACGGTGATGACGATTCCGATGAATCCGAGCGTACTTACCGTCGGGCTCGTTATTCCCGAGCCGCTTCCGACGAGCGCGAACGCAAGATAGGAAAGCGGAAGAGAAATGATCGGAACCAGACTCTGTGTCGTTGAGACGAGCGAAACATCGCCGTAGCGCAGCGCTTTGGTAAAGAGGTAAAAAATGAAAACATTCAAAACCCCCGATCCCACGGTTGCCCACCAGAAGTGAACACTCTTAATCTCAAAAGTAACCTGGCGACCAAAGAGAAGAGGCGAGATAAGAATTCCTCCGAGGCCGACGATGAGCGCCACTAAGGGGTAATAACCCATCAGCGTTTCGTGATCCTTCAGCTTGAGTCCGGGATTCTCGAGAAGTCGAGGGTCGTTTCCCTTAGGGAAAAGATCTTTTGCCATCGGTTGAAAGAGAAATCCGGTTATCATTGCCCCCAAGAGAAGGAGGCCTGTCCACCAGAGGTTTTCGCGTGATTCCGTGGTAATCACCCCTGCATATTTGATTACACCGAGAAAAAGAGCCCAGATGAAAAGTGCAGTGATGACAGTCGTTTTTCGTGATTGTTGGTTCATGTAGTACGTAGTCGCAGTATTCTTATCAGTATAATGCATTAAAAATTTATTGTGTCAAAACGTGGCCTTTTTAGACGATCTGTCATAAAATACCCGTTATGAATAAATTTTTACGCTACTTTATCGTGGGTGGTGCGTTAGCGACACTGTTCCTTCCACTTCTTATTAGCGACTCTATATTTTTTCCGTTCATTTCAGGTAAGAATTTTCTTTTTAGAATCATTGTAGAGCTCATGCTCGCCGCCTGGGTTCTTCTCATGCTGCGTATGCCTGAGTATCGCCCGCGCTCATCGCTTATTTCGCGTGCGCTCATTCTCTTTATCACCATTCTCACGCTTGCTGATATTTTCGCCATGAATCCCTACAAGGCATTTTGGTCAAATTTTGAGCGTATGGAAGGTCTCATTGGTTTTTTGCACCTTCTCGGATATTTCTTTGTAGTGAGTTCGGTCATTCGAACTGAAAAATTGTGGGGAATACTCTTTCATACTTCTATCGGCGTGAGCCTCTTTACCTGTCTCTATGCGTCGCTTCAGATCGGCGGAGAGCTCGCTATTAACCAGGGAGGTGTACGTGTTGATGCAACGTTTGGAAATGCTATTTATCTTGCCGTATATCTTTTGTTTCATATATTTCTTGTCAAAAAACGTGTCTACGGACCTAAAGAAATTTTCAAGAGTGTCATGTTGGGTAGCGCTATGTTTTTGATCTATTACCTTGTCCGCGTCAGTTCAAGTTCGATCGAGGCGCATCGTATTGGCGTCATCCTCTCTCTTTCGTCACTTGCCGCACTTCTTCTTTCAGGATATGCGCTTCAAACAAGTAAGGAGCGCGTGCTTAAACTCTTGCGTATCGTGTTCGAGTGGCTCCTCATTATCTTTTACGTTGTGGTCATTTTCTACACAGCAACCCGAGGTGTGATTGTCGGCTTGGGTGCTTCCCTTATAGTTCTTGCCGTACTTCTTCTACTGGCTCCCGAAAACGAATCACGTCGCGTGTATCGGAAAATTGGCGGTGGAATTCTTCTCCTTATTATACTTGCGGGCGCCTCTTTCTTTATGTTCCGTGATGTCCCCGCGATCCGGAATCACCATGTGTTTGGGCGCCTGGCCTCCGTTTCTATTACCGGGGACGATGCAACGGCACGCTATCGTGTGTGGGGAATGGCGTTTGAAGGTTTTAAGGAACGCCCGATCCTTGGCTGGGGTCAGGAAGGTTTCAACTACGTATTTAATAAGTATTACGATCCGAAAATGTACGCGCGTGAACAGTGGTTTGATCGCACGCACGATGTGTTTCTCGACTGGTTGATCGCCGGTGGCATCTTTGGTCTCTTGAGTTATCTCTTTATCTACTTTGCACTGCTGCGTCGTGTCTGGAAGGCGCCTCGCGGGACACCTGAAGACAGAGAAGCCTACACACTTTCATACGTGGAGAAGGTGGTGCTTACAGCTGTTGTTACCGGTTACTTTATTCAAAACTTCTTTGTTTTCGATAACCTGACGAGCTACATCGTATTCTTCATCCTTCTTTCCTACGTTCACTTTGTTACCACCTCAAGGTTAAGGGTGGCAGAGCGCGTAAGTGAATTCAATACCGTCACGCATCAGCTTGTTCCAGCACTCACCGTTGTGCTTCTTGTTTTCGCACTCTATTTCTTTAACGTGAAGCCAATTATGGCGGGACAAACGCTTATCGCGGCGTTGCAGCAGTATCCGATGACTCAAAATGGTGAAGGTGGGCCAGCGAAAAATTTGGAACTGTTTAAGAAAGCACTTTCGTATAATACGTTTGCTGCAAGCGAGATTCGCGAACAGTTGGCGCAGGTTGCAACTACCATTTTCCAGGCAAAGGATGCGCCAGAGAGTCTGAAGACAGCTTACTTCGAGGTCGGGTACAACGAGCTCAAGGCTCAATTGGAGCAAACTCCTGAAGATGCGCGCTATCATTTATTTATGGGTGTTTTCTTAAATGCAGCGGGACAGTATCAGGAAGGTGTGAGTTATCTCGAGAAGGCGCTTAGTTTTTCACCCACCAAGCAAACAATAATGTTTGAGCTGGGTACGAGTTACCTCAACGGCGGCGACTATGAAAAGGCTCTCGCGGTATTCAAGAAAGCATTTGAACTTGAACCGGCATTCAATGATGCCCGCATTATCTATGCGTTGGGTGCGGTCTATGCGAACAAGCAAGATCTTGCGGACAGTATTTTGATAGACGGTTTCGGAACAACTCTCGTGAATGATTCACGTTTGATGCAGGCCTACGCTAACAAGAAACAGTTTCCACGCTTGATTGAAATATATAAAAATCTGTTAGAGAAACAGCCGAATAACACTGATCTGCACCTGAGGCTCGCCGGCGCGTATTACCAAAACGGGCAGCGCGCGCTTGCTATAGCGCAGATACGCAAAGTAATTGAGATTGATCCAAATCTCAAGGAACAGGGCGAACAATCAATCAAAGAAATTCAGGAAGGGAAGTAAAAACAGTTGTTTAAGGCGGAACAAGCCCGTCTATTGACTAAAATCCATTTTGTGATAGTTTTTGCCTGCCTATGAGTGTGGGCATTTTGGTACTTCGACATAAACAAGCCGGCTAAAGCTGGCACAACAGAAAGGTAGTTGAGTGAAATATACATTCGTAGCGTGTGACGTAAGTCCCACGAATGCATTTGTCGCCCTTGCAAGTCAGCTTGATGCTGAAGGGCACGAGGTGAAGGGTGTTTCTGGAAAAGATGGTTCGACAAAGCTTCAGGTCATGGATTACATTTCGGGCGCGGACTTCCTTATTGTCGGAATGTCTTCGACCGAGGAATTGGCTGCATCAGAACTTTTGGCCTTGAATCAGGCTCGTGCGAAAGGTGTTCGTTACGGTTTCTTCTCCGACATGCGCGGATGCTGGCGGGGACGCGAGTATTTCCATACGTTCTACGCTGATGCCTCACTTCTCTTCGTCACGAGGCCGGACGAAGCCGAGGAAGCGCAAAAGTCGTTTCCAAACGCGAAGGTTATTGCCGTCGGCCACCCGTCCCGAGAGTCTGACATGATGCCTACGACCACGCGGGACGAGGTTCGCTCCAAGCTGGGAATTGCCCACGACACGATTGTGCTTCTCTGTGCCGGTGTGAAGAAGCCCGAGTTCAACTTGACGCTTCTTAAAGCCGCGCAGAATGTCGCAATCGCTTTGCGCTCTCAGCGAACCGTTCGGGTAGTGTTCTCACCGCACCCCAAAGACGAAACTTCTCAGGAACAATACCGGGATGTGTTTGATCACGGCGTTTCGATCTTCGCCGATCCCAAAGAGTGGAAGTCGGTGAATTTGCTCCCTGGAGCGGACATGCTTCTCAACACCATGACGTCGCTCTTTTACGAAGCGTCGTCCCTGCGTATTCCGAACGTCTGCTACATGCCGGACAACGTCGCAGCACGCCGCAAGGAACTTCTGGGTATTGCTGACCCGCCGGAAGAAAAGGAAGGCACGATGCTCGTAGCGCGCTCACCAGAAGAGCTCTCGGGACTCGTTTCACTTCTCTGTTATCCGGGGAGTGAAGTCCTGGCCGCACTTCGTCGTGAGCAGGAACTCCAGTACGGAACTCCCCAGCCGGCAGGTACCGCGGTCCGTCTCATGGTCGAGGCGATTGCGTCGATCACGAAGTAATCAGTTCATTATCTGCGCCCAAACACTCCGGTGTTTGGGCGCTTTTTGCATGGTATTTAGGATATTGACGTTTTTGCCAATTATGGTAGTTTCAGGATGAATATGAACATTGAAAAAAATCAACAAAAGGCTCAGTATGACGCTCGTTCCTGATCGCTACGCTATCTTTAAGAAGGTGATCGAATCTATTAAAGGAAGTTGCTCGATTATCCTTTCTCAGGTTGACCCGGATGCCCTAGCGGCGGCGTTCGCCCTCGCTGATCTCATCATGGGTTTGTCTCCCTCGACCAAAATCAAATTTTTCTACGGTGGTGCAATCGGTCATCCGCAAAATCAGACGCTCTTCAACAAGTTTGACCTGCAGGGACGTCTGCGCCCGATGAAGCAATTCAGTGAGGCAGATAACAAAAATGTCATGCTAGTCGACTCGTCGTCTTTGAAAGATGGCCGTCTGGGACTTCAGAGCTTGAAGATTGATCCGATTATCGTCATTGATCACCATCGTGACGGTGACGTCACCGAACGAGATGGAACATTCGTTTGGATTGACACCGAGGCTGGAGCTGCTTCGACCATGCTTGTCGAACTTATTCAGGCGTCTCTGCTTCCACTCACGTTCGATACCCCGATGGTGCCGTCCCTTCTTGCCGTTGGTATTTACACAGACACTCACGGATTAATTCACTGTTCGGCACGTGACCGAAGTGCGTACGGCGTTGTCGCCGACATAGTCGGTGCTAATGAACTGAGCCAGTTGTTTCAGTTCCCATTGCCGGCATCGTACTTCGAAAACGAAGCGAATGCGTGGTCGAATCGAAAGATTGAGGGCGGGAGATTAGTCACGTATCTCGGAGTCATCCGGCCGGATCAGGGTGATGATCTGTCGACAATCGCTGACAAGTACATTCGGATGCCGAATGCGAGCTTAGTTATTGTCTGGGCTCTGGTTCAGTTAGATGGCGAAAAGGCCGTTGTCCGGATCAGCGCGCGCAGCACTGATCTATCGCTTCCGCTCGGGGCATTTCTTCGGGAGTGTTTTCCTGAGGCATCTTCCGGAGCCAAACTTACCTCGGATGGTGTTGGAATTGGTGGGGGAACGATTCAGGTTGACTTCGGACCTTTCCTCATTCCGGAAACCAGATCTGAGGCAGTACAGCTCGCGGCAAAGTACGTTTTGACAAGGGTTTTTGCGGCCTGAAACTGCAAAAACCTTACGGCGCCTGGGTAAAACTAGGCGCCTTTTTAATACTTGACTTTTGGGATAAAGGCTGATAAGGTACACAGTGTGAGTGCCTAACACAAGTTGTTAGACACAAACGAATGTCTGCGAAACGCCCCTCTTCGGAGGGGTTTTTCGTTTCTCCGCGAGTAAAAAAATCACCCTATCAAGGGTGATTTTTTTACTCGCTACTTCTTTTCAGTTTTTACCGCGTTTTGGAATGAAAGTGCCATCTTCTGTTCCTTAGGGTCAAACAAACTGATCTTAAAGGGATAAGTTTTACCGAGTTCCAGGGAATTACGAAGTTTTTCTTCGGTTCCAAACTCAGAGATGTGAACCAATCCCGCGACTCCTTCCTCGATTGAGGCGAGGGCGCCGTGTTTGTTGAATTTAATGATGATACCTTGCACCAAATCGTCTTTCTTGTATTTCTTTTCTGCTTCGCGCCACGGATTCGGCTTGAGTGCCTTGATTGAGAGGGAAATCTTGCCGTCCTTGATCTCGATCACTTTAACGCGAACTTTGTCGCCGACTTTGAAATGCGCGCGTGGGTTTTCAACGAGTGCCCAGTCAATTTCAGAGATGTGAACGAGTCCTTCAAGATCGTCTTCGAGTTTGACGAAGATGCCGAAGTCGACTGCGCCCGTAACCTCTCCCTGAACCTCATCGCCGACAGAATATTTCTCAACGATCTTAACACGATCTTTTTGGTCAGGGTTTTTCTCAGAGAAGATGAGTTTTCCTTCTTTAGGGCTGATGGAAAGAATCATAACCGAGATTTTGGTGCCGACAAGCTTTTTCAATTCCTCAAGAATTTTATCTTTGTCACCATCGGGAACGCGAGGGTAGTGTTCGGCTTTGAGCTGTGAAGCGGGGAGAAAGCCCTGAATTCCCTGCCACTCGAGGATAAGTCCTCCTTTGTTTGCTTCGCGAACCGGAATATCGAGGAGCCGCTTGTCTTTAATAGCTTCCTCGGCTTCGCCCCAGATAAGAGCCTGGCGAGCCTCTTTGAGAGAAAGTTCAATGTAACCCTCTTCGCCCTCGGTATCGACAACTTTAGCGGAGATGATGTCGCCGATGTTAATTTTCTTAATAATGTCGCGTGCGTTTCCGAATTCGCGACCGAAAATCATACCGGTGCCGTAGGGAGAAAGATCGACAAAAACAGCCGACGGTTCAATCCCGATGACTGATCCTTCAACCAGACTTGCCAACGTCGGAGGGTTGCCGGATGCCGCAATGATGCGTGACATCGGGTGCTCCTTTTTTGCTTTAAGCGCTTCGTCGCTCTTTTCGTCTAGGATGACGACGGGCTCTTTTACTGCAGTAGTACTCATGCGTATAATAAAAAATACAGAAGTTCCGGAAATGACAGTCGTGGCGGGAGATTTCCAGGGTTACTTTCTGCGTGGGTCTAATAATTGCCTTAAATCGTAAGGGCGTTAACAACGATCCTACAACAGGCAGTGGTAATGAGTATACTCAGATTCTCTATTTTGACAACTAGAGAAGCGCTTCGAAAAGAGGCCGTGAAATAAGAAGGTATGCTATACTTTTTTGCATGATTATTACGAATCACGGCCTAGAGTTTTTCCGCGTTCAGTTTGGCGATATCATTATTGCAACCAATCCGCCGGGCAAAAAGTCGGCTTTTAAAGGTCCGCGTTTCGGTGCTGATATCGTTCTCACCTCCATGAATCAAAAAGATTTTGACGGGGCAGAGGATCTCTCATTTGGCAACCGAAGCCCGTTTGTTATCAATGGGCCCGGAGAGTATGAAATAAAAGATGTGGTGGTTCGAGGGTTCGCTTCAACCTCGGCGTATGGCGGCGAAGAGCGCGTTAATACCATTTACACGCTCGGACTCGAAGGTATGCAAATTGCTTTTTTGGGTGCGATTGGAAAACCGGAAATTCCCACTGATGCTAAAGAGGCATTTGATTCAATCGATATTCTCTTTGTGCCGATTGGGGGTGACGGTGTTCTTTCGGCAAAAGATGCCTACAAGCTCGCACTCACCATTGAACCAAAAATTATTATTCCGATGCACTACGGAGCCGCGGGAGATAAAGGAGCGCTTCAGAGTTTTCTCAAAGAGGCGGGTGCTAAAGATGAGGGGCTCGATAAGTTGACCTTAAAGAAAAAAGATCTTGAAGGAAAGGATGCAGATGTGGTCGTGCTTAAGGTGGTGTAAGGTTTTCCTTTCATGGCTGATTTTTTAGACAAGTTGCGCGAGAAGCCAACACACACGCGGAAAATTATTGCATTTAGCATTGCCGCGGGCATTGTACTTGTCGTTTTTGGTTTCTGGATTGCAAACATAGGTTCAGTTTTCACCGCAGAAGATTCAACGGTTGATACGGTGAGCGGGGCTTCTCCTTTAAACGCATTGGGGAACGATTTGGCTAAAATCATGGGGAGCATTAGAGACGGTGTGGACGGTATAAGGCAGGAATTTTCAGATTCCGTCAACAATGCGTCTTCGACACCGGATGTCGCCACATCAACGCCTGAGGATCAAAATCCCTTGGAAAATGAGGCTCAAAATGATACACTAGACTCATATGGCGGAGAAGGAAACTGATCAAAAAAGCGCCCCACCAGGCGGTAATTTTATTTCTCGCGACATCACTGTCGAGATGAAGGAGTCGTATCTCGACTATGCAATGTCGGTTATTACCGCGCGCGCGCTTCCCGATGTTCGTGACGGATTGAAACCGGTTCATCGCCGCATTCTTTTTACGATGCATGAAATGGGACTCACCGCATCATCTCGTTTCAGAAAATCCTCTGCGGTTGTTGGAGATGTGATGGGAAAGTATCACCCGCACGGTGATGTGGCGATTTACGATACATTGGTAAAACTCGCACAGAGTTTTGGCATGCGCTACCCCCTGGTGTGGGGCCAGGGAAACTTTGGATCAGTTGACGGAGATCCTGCAGCCGCCCCCCGCTACACCGAGGCGAAGATGACCAAGCTTTCAGGTGAGATGCTCAAAGATCTTGAAAAGGAGACCGTGAACTGGAGCACCAACTACGATTCAACAAGAAAAGAACCGACAGTACTTCCTGCTGCTGCGCCAAATCTTCTCTTAAATGGGACGTTGGGTATCGCCGTTGGTATGGCGACAAACATTCCGCCGCACAATTTGCGCGAAGTCGCCGACGCAACCGCCCACCTCATTGATAACCCTGACGCAACGATCGCTGATCTTCTTCAGTTCATCAAAGGGCCAGATTTTCCAACGGGGGCTATTGTCTATAATGAAAAGGAGATTCAGCACGCATATTCAACGGGTCGCGGCCCGATGGTGGTGCGTGGCGAGGCGGAAATTGTTGAGGAGAAGCGGGGCGCGTTTCAGATTGTTATTAAGTCACTGCCATTTCGTGTTAACAAAGCCGAGCTTATTATGGCGATTGCGGACTTGGTTCGTGAGAAGAAGGTGGAAGGAATTAAAGGGCTGCGCGATGAGTCGGCTAAAGATATCCGAATCGTTATCGATTTGAAACAGGGCGCTTATCCTGAGAAAGTCCTCAATTTTATATACAAGCATACTCAGCTCGAAGATACGTTCCATTTAAACCTCGTTGCTCTTGTCCAGGGCGTCCCCCAAACACTTTCCCTGAAGAGCGTGCTCGAAGAATTTATTGCACATCGTAAAGAAGTGGTACGCCGCCGCACCGTCTTTGACCTCAATAAAGCTAAAGACCGCGAGCACATTTTACTTGGTTTGAAAAAAGCGCTTGACCACATCGATGCGATCATCAAGCTTATCAAGAAATCCGCTGACGCACCGACGGCGCACAAGAATTTGATGAAGGAATTTAAGTTTTCTGATCGGCAGGCAACCGCAATTTTGGACATGCGTCTCCAGAAACTTGCCGGCCTCGAGCGTAAAAAGATTGAAGATGAACTTAAGGCTGTTCAGGCACTGATCGAGGAGCTCGATAGTATTTTGAAGAGCACTAAAAAGATTACCGGCATAGTCAAAACTGAACTTGGCGAGGTACGAGAAAAATATGGTGATGATCGGGCCACGAAGGTTATTAAGCACGGCGTTAAGGCATTTTCCGAGGAAGATTTGATTCCTGACGAAGAAAGCGTATTGGTGTTGACCAAAGGTGGTTATGTCAAACGTACCAATCCCGAAGAGTATCGCAAACAGAAGCGCGGCGGTGTGGGCGTTGTTGATCTGGATACTAAAGAAGAGGATTTTGTCTCGATTTTCCTTACCACGACGAATCATAGCGATCTCTTGTTCTTTACCGACAAGGGTAAGGTATATCAGATTAAAATGTATGAAATTCCGGAAGGGAAACGTGCGACGCGCGGAAAATCGATTATGAATTTCCTCTCGCTTTCAGCTGACGAGCGCGTTACCTCAGTGTTGCCAATGCCTAAAGATATTAAGAAAGGTTCAGATCTTTCGGTGTTTATGCTCACCCGCGAAGGAACCGGAAAGAGGGTCGCCGCCGAAAGTTTTCATGATGTTCGTCGCAGTGGTTTGATCGCGATTAAACTTTCTTCAGGCGACGAACTCATATCAGCCTGCTTTACAGAAAAAGGCGACACGATCTCAATTGTTTCAGCAAAAGGTCAGTCAATTAGATTCAAAGAATCGGATATTCGCGAGATGGGCCGCAACGCCGGCGGTGTGCGCGGTATTCGTCTGGGAAAGGGTGATCGCGTGATCAGTTCTGATGTTATTAAGAAAGATGGCAAAGACGCGGCGCTTCTCGTGGTCTCGACAAACGGCTACGGTAAGAAGACCTCCATTGATGAATATAAAATTCAGAAGCGCGGCGGCTCGGGTATTAAAACTGCCAAAGTAACGCCCAAAACCGGCGAACTCATGATTGCGCAGGTGGTCACTCCTGAATTTACTGAGGTTGTCGCCATTTCAAAAAAGAGCCAGGTTATTAGAACCGATCTTTCGGGAATCTCTGAGCTTGGCCGCCAGACTCAGGGCGTACGCATTATGAAACTGCGCGATGGTGATTCAATCGCTTCGTTTGTGTGCCTCTAGGTCACTTCTCGGGCCTGATTTCCACACAAGTCTTTGATTTCTAGTGATATACTGAGAATGCCGAGTAGTGGTGGCATTTCTTTTGTAATTAATGTTTTCTGATCCCCAACAAAATCTCTCCCAGGCGGGAATTGGCGAGGGTATGTTCGTAGCCGATATTGGCTCCGGATCAGGTTTTTATTCCTTGGCGGCAGCGCGCATGGTGGGGGATAAAGGCCGTGTTTTTTCAGTTGATATACAAAAGGAGTTACTGCAAAAATTAAAAAACACTGCTCAGGCGCAACGTTTGTTTAATATTGAGATTGTTTGGGGAAATGTTGAAAAGCTTGGCGGGACAAAGATTCGTGACGCCTCGATCGACTTTGTTCTTGTTTCAAACATACTTTTTCAGATCGAACAAAAAAAGGATTTTGTGAGAGAGGTGCGAAGGATTTTAAAACGAACCGGAAAGGCGTTAATAGTTGACTGGTCAGATTCGTTCGGTGGCATGGGTCCGCAGCCCGAGTTTGTATTTTCCGAGGCCGATGCTAAAAAATTGTTTGAAGACGGTGGTATGCATGTCGAACGATCCATTTTGGCTGGCGATCATCACTACGGTTTTGTGGCTCAACAAGGAGTATGAAAGATTTAAATAAATTTCAGTTTGTGGTGATGGGAATTTTCATTTTTGCAGCGCTTGCTGCGGTGGTTATCTTTGCGACGACCAAAGCTCGTCCTTCGGGACAGGTGACTCTCGGTCCCGTTTCAGTATGGGGCGAGCTCAATGAGCGCACGTTTTCCGACTTTATCAATCGGGTCAATGATCAAATTCAAGATAAAACGCAGTTCGTTAACATCCGTTATTTTCAAAAAGATCCTGCCACTATTCACGATGAGCTTCTGGAAGCAGTTGCTGACGGGAGTGCGCCGGATATCATCATCCTTCCCCACGATTACATCGGAAAATACTCACGAAGGATATTTTTGATACCCTATGAAACTATTTCCGAGCGTGCATTTTCAGATTTATTTACTGAGGGTTCTGAGATTTTCAAACTGCAGGGCGGTATTGCCGGCGTACCTTTTGCCGTCGACCCTTTGGTTATGTACTGGAATCGCGACATTTTTACCAACGCAAATATTTCCCAGCCTCCAGCTACGTGGGACGATTTGAGCGATTTGGTCAAAGTGCTCACCATTAAGGATAGGGATTTTAGGATAGAACAAAGTCTTATCGGTTTGGGAGAGTATAGAAATATTGATCACGCCAAGGCAATCTTAAGTGTACTCGCTCTTCAGCGCGGGTCACTTATTACACAGCTACAAGCTGGAAATGCAATTGTAGCGTCATTCGGCTCAGGCCTTGAAGATGCGCTTTCGTTTTACACCGCATACGCTGATCCGAGCTCGAATTACTATTCCTGGAACCGGTCGCTTCAGTCGTCAAAGGAACAGTTTTTACTCGGCAAATCAGCTCTCTACATTGGCTTCGGAAGTGAGGCGTTGGAGCTTCGTCAAAAAAATCCGAACCTCAACTTTGATGTAGCGGCGTTGCCGCAGGTAAAAAATGCTCCGCGCCGCCTTACCTACGGTACGATCTATGGTTTTTCAGTGCTCAGGACTTCGCCCCATATTGCAGATGCGCTTGGCACCATTTGGAAATTGGCGAGTTCGAATGCGGCACAGGCATGGACACAAATTTCAAATCTTCCGCCCGTTCAGCGCTCGCTCTTAGGCCAACAATTACCCGACCGGTTCGGTACGCTTCTCAACCAGTCGGCACTTATTGCAAAGGCGTGGCTTGATCCGGATCCTGTTGAAACAGACGGAGTGTTCAACAATCTCATTGAATCTGTTACGTCCGGAAAGCTTAGTGTCGATCAGGCTCTTATGACCGCAACGAATGAAATTAACGCAATACGGTAAAATTATGGAAAAACTAGTTGTATTTTGTTCGTCAAAAAAATCTCAGTACCTTATACTTTTAGTTGTGGGACTTATTGTTTTTCTCGCACCGCTTCAGACAAGTTTTGCCCAGATTTCACAAGGAATTATACCCTGTGGTACAACCTCGACTCATCCAGAGTGTACCTTCGATGATCTAGTTACGCTGGTGACGAATGTTATTAACTATCTTATTCTTGTTTCAGCTCCGATTGCCGCTATTATGTTTACGTATGCCGGAATGCTCTATCTGACTGCCGCGGGTGACACCGGTAAAATAAGTAAGGCACACGGCATTTTTTGGACAGTGTTTATCGGGTTTCTGATTGTTCTTGCTGCATGGTTGATTGTGAAAAGCATCAGTGTATTGGTAACGCCGGATTATCGAGCTACTACATAATATCTATAAATTTATGAATCTTAGAAAAAAAATAGTCGGCGCAGCCATCGCAGCATCACTCCTGCTTCCGATTCTCAGTTTCGCGCAGATCGTTGTTCCCAATCCACCAGCTCCTCCGGGAGGTAGAATCCAGATTAATAATCCCCTCGGCGGCGGAAATAACAACAGCACGCTTGATGGGTTTGTCACGCGTATCTTAAACGAGGTTGTCGTACCAGTCGGTGCGATTATACTTGTCATCGCAATTATCTACACTGGTTTTCTCTTTGTAACGGCTCAGGGGAACCCCGAAGATCTCAAAAAAGCAAAGAATGCCTTCTTTTACACGCTCATCGGTGGCGCAGTGCTTTTAGGAGCTTCTGTACTTGCTCAGCTTATTTCGAATACCATTCAGTCACTTCGATGACACACCGTCTTTTTCGAATTTTCATTGGAATTGGGGTACTTGTACCACTTTTTGCTGCTGCTCAGATTACACCCTCAACAACCCCGACAACGTTTGCTGGTCTTGTGGGAATTTTCTTGAACATCATCAGTCTCCTTATTCCGCTTGTTGCGGGTCTTTCGTTCATTGTTTTTCTCTGGGGTCTTTCGCGCTTTATTATTTCAGCGGGGGATGAGAAAGCTCGCACGTCTGGAAAACAACTGATGATCTGGGGCGTTATTGCTTTTTTTGTCATGTCATCGGTGTGGGGGATCGTGATTGTGGTTGCAAATACCTTCGGTTTTCGGGTTCTTTTGCCACTCCTTCCAATTCCAGTTTAGACGCGGGTTTTAGAAAATATGAAAAATTCTTTTTTAAAGATAGCCGGACTCGGATCGCTGTTAGTGCCAGTGCAGGTTTTTGCCCAAATAACCCCATTTAACCCTGCGTGTATTAATGCCCGCGGGATAATCGTTTATCTCTGCGCATTGCTTAACGTAGTAAATTTAGCTATTCCTGTTGCCTTCGGCATCGGTGTCATCTGTTTTCTCTATTCAGCCATGAAATTTGTTATGAATGCTGAAAATGACAAGGAGCGCGATTCTGCGAAACAAAGCCTGCTCTGGGGAATTGTGGCACTTTTTGTTGGTTCTGCTCTCTGGGGATTGGTCCAAATTGTCGCGTATACGTTCAATGTGTATCAAGGCGGGACGATCTACTAAGGAGGAATTTGAGCCAATTTTTTATCCACAATAGGATTTTTGAGTTGTATAGAGAAGTGCTATCATTTTAAGCATAGTGAATATAAAAAAAGGTCGTTGATTTCATTAATTATTTAATTTATTTAGTTGATTATGAAAAAAATTTCAGCAAAACTTGCCATTCTCGGTGCAGCTTTGTTGCCGGTAATTGCATCTGCTCAGCTTACTACTGGTGGTGCAACTCCTAACTTTAGCTACGTAAACGGTGTTTTGAACGGAATTCGTGATGTTCTTGGTCTTTTGACCCCGATCATCTTTGCAATTGCGATCCTCTACTTCTTCTGGGGATTGGCAAAGTTCATCATGGCCGCTGGCGATGATGAGGCTCGCGCAACAGGAAAGAAGATCATGTTGTGGGGAATCGTCGGTATCTTCGTTATGACAGCAGTCTACGGTTTGGTACAAATTCTTGCTAACATTGTTGGTACCAACTCACAGGCTACGATTACGTTGCCCGCTATCCCTAATAGCACGGCTACATCACGTTAAATTTAGCCTTGCCAGTACAACTTTCACTATTAACGACCTTTTAAGAGTAAAATGAGCGTGTTGTTGAGAAAAATTGATCAATTTATTCTCAACCCGCTCATTTTGCTTGGTTTTGCAGTCGCACTTCTTTATTTTTTGTGGGGAATATACAAATTTCTTGCAAACAATGAGAGCGATGAGGAACGCGAGATTGGGAAACGCAATATGTTCTGGGGTATTATCGGAATGGCAATAATGGTGTCCGTTTTCGGAATCATCAATGTCATTCTCGGAACATTTGGGCTGACACCACCAACAATTCTTCAAGGTCTCATTTAAGAGAAAGTTCAAAAAACGCCCACCGGGGCGTTTTTTGTTTGTTAAGTCGTTTTATTAAAAGAAAAAGCGCCTCGCGAGTGACCGCGAGGCGCTGTGTGCCGATTAGATCGGCTTGAAACGAATCTTCATGGTGAGTCTCCGGCCGGGTTCCCCCGACATAAAACTCATGATTTCGTTTTTGCTTTCAAACCTTGTTACGGGCTTCAAAGCTTCTCCTTCGTCTGATTTCACAACCTTCTCCACAACATCGCCGCCCGCTTTTCGGGTCACTTTGTAGACGACGCCTGGCCGTCCGCCAATTTCGTTGATCTTCACAAAGTAGATGGTGCCGTCAGGCTCATCCAGTGTGCCAATCAAGGACTCTCCCTCAGGAATGCTGACTGGATCGCTCCAGACACCGTACTCAAGGGAGAGTTTCAGAGGCTCTCTCGGATCCACTGTGCTGTAGGTTTTCGCCGTAGCAGCACGAGCAGTTGAGGGGAAATCGGGGATATTGAACGTACCCCGATTTCCCCAGTACGAGAGTACCAGCATCGTGAGTATAGCGGCCGAGAAGACCTTTCCCCACGACTTTCCATGCTGAACGAGAAGTATGCAGACGAGGAGCACGACCGGAGTCCACCAGAAGAGGTTCCCGATGGATTTCCAGGTTGTGAACCACGCCGGCTGAATCTCGTTCATAAGGAAGAGAAGTAGGCTGTACCCGACGATGAAGGCGAGGGTGGAGCCTAGTTTTGAGAACAGGCGTTTGATGCCCGCTCCGCTCACGGTGATCCAACCAAGCGATTGACGTATTCGTGCGCCGGCATAAATGCTGACGACGACGATGAGTCCGATGAGGAAGAGGCCGCCGAGTCCGAGAATGACTGCTCGGAAGAAGCTCGGGAGTGAATTAAACCATTCCATACTCACTTTCCTCCTTTCTTAGGATCACCACCAGGCGGTTTTTCATCGGGCCGACTCACATCTTCACCAATTGTTGTGAGCTGACCACCAATTGCTCGGAGACCAGACAATTTTTCGAGTGCTTCGGCTTGGCGAATCAGAACCCCCAAGCGTCCGTGAGCGGCGATCGGTTCGTACTCAGCAGCAACCGCTTCTCTGCGGGCAAGTGCGATCCTCTTAATCTTCTTTCCTTCCTGCTCACCCTCGTACTCTTTAGTCAGAAGGTTCCCGTAGGTCCCTGTGGGATTCAAGGCGTGGATTTGAAGGAGGTTGATCTTCACACCAAACCGATTCTCGATTTCCTCGAGCCGTGTACGAATCCGTCGATCCTCCATGAGGATTTCCGGAGCAGTCACCGATTTGTCTTCCGCACCGGTCTGGAACAGTTGTTCAATGTCGTGCGCTCCAACAAATACTCGAAGGGTTGCCTCGAGCTGGCTGGTCATGGTTTCGAGCCATTTCTGGACCCTGAAGAGGGCATCTGGTGGCGTGATGACCTGCGTAGTGAGCGCGAGGTCAACATGCACCGGAATACCTTGTTTGGTCTCGACGTCTTCGAGGGTTGCCACATAGACGTCGGGTTGGACCAGAATGTAGTCGAGATCTTTGAAGTTGGTTACCTTGGTCCGTTTGACGGGGCCCAGGGCTTCCTTACCCACTTCACGCACTGGTTCTGTTCCACGATAGGCAACTTGTTCAAGTGAGGTCCACTCAAACTTATAGGTATGAACCGTGTAGAACGGAGGAATCCCAACCCAACGCAGACCCTTGATGAAGCCTAACATTTTGATGGCCCAACTGTACCAGGGTTTCTGGAGGTTTTCAGGTCTCTCTTCTTCCCGGGCTTTCCAGAATCGAACGGCCGGTTTGAGCGTACCAAACTTTTTGGCATCGGTCGGGTGTGGATCGAAGTTCTGTTCCTCGCGATGACCTGTAGTTCCGGATCTGCAACTGTCCATCCGTACCCACTTGTCAGGTACAACCTGCCAGTCACGGATACGAACTTCGCGAAACTCCATCGTTGTTTTGGTGTCAGCGATGAATTTTCGAGTGAATCTGAAACGGACTGCAGGCCCACCCACAGTCACCGGATAAATGTCATCCGATTCGGGGATTTTCACCTCGAGTGTTTCTCCCATGCGAGCGAATTTGTGTCCGCCATAGGACATGATCATTCGGTGAAACTGTCCGTTCCGCATGACTGCCTTTGCCTGACCTTCCTTCACAATGGTGAAGAAGAGGTTGCGAGGCGGACGAGAATCGTCTTTTGCCCGAGGACCTGCAAGCGAGTAGGCGATGAGCGCCACAAGAAGCATGTTTCCCAGAACGAGGGCGGCGATGACGAGTGTTGCCACTACGATTGTGGAAAGTGGCTGCAGGAGAAGTGTGTTCAGAAGACCACGAAGATAGCCGTTGAAGGCGAATCGGTCCAGAAGAACGATTGCCACGACGAGTAGTACTCCGATGATCCACGAACGATACTTTCTGAGCCAGCTCCAGTTCCGTCCACCACCGTTTTGATTGGTTGGTGTCAGGGGTGTGGGTGTCGGGGGCGGTCTTTGCGGACCCCCTCCCGAACTTCCTCCCGTAGGAGGTCGAGGTACGTCGATTTTCATAGGTTTGTTCTTTCGTCGGTATATGTTGTGTTCCGTGCCCTAAAAAGGGTTTGGGAACGTGGTTGTGTGTCAAAAATCTACGGCCTTCAACAAGACCGTTTTCTGTCGAGAATTCTATCACGAATTAACTATAAAGTCAATGACTTGAAATGGCCCTAAATAAGGCTTTTAGAGGGTCTTTCTCGAGAGAAACTCGAGGCGAAGTTTTATAAGAAAAAAGAGGTTCTTAAAGCCGTGTTTGATGGGCGAGAGTTTTGAAACACCGCCACGGGGATGGTAGGGGATGTGGTATTCGGCAAAGGTTAAGTGGGGATGCTTTGCTACACGGATTTTAATCTCTTCAGAGACCGGCATGTCGTTACTTACGAGTTTGATCTGTGAGAGTACATCGCGTTTGAAAATCCACATTCCTGATTGTGAGTCCTTCAGTTTAAGACCGAAAATAATATTGGTCCAAAAAGTTAAAAACCAATTTCCGAAAATGCGGGTGAATGACATCGACTTTTGTTCAAGAGGAAAACGGTTCGCGGAAATGAAGTCAAGTTTATTACGTTGAAGTTCGCTGAGGATGGGGATTATTTTGTCGGCTGGGTACTGCCCGTCGCCGTCGAGCGTCACAATGTAGTCGCCTCGCGCGTTCATGATGCCGGTTTTCATAGCATATCCGTACCCTTGTCTTTGCTCGAGAATCACAACAGCGCCGAGACTTGCGGCAATCTCCGCGGTTCTGTCGGTCGAATTATTGTCGACGACCACAATTTCATCTACCCCCTTAGGTAGCGAAGCGATGACTCCTTTGATCGAGACCTCTTCGTTGTAACAGGGAATGACGACAGAAAGTTTGTTCATAGATGGATAGTTGAAGAGGGTTTCCGGAATCTTTCACCGGCAATGAGTATGTGTTAACGTAGGGTAGTATATCATCATTTCTGATCCGAAATGAGACCCAACGTTACCTCATTATGAGCAGCGAAAAAAAAGTTTTAGAGTTGTCGAGGCCTTCTCACGTTGTCTCAGTTTTGGTTTTTCTCTTTTTTTTCTGTGTGTACCTTTCAATTCAGTTTTCGGGAATGCAGTTTTCTTCTACTGATGATCCTGCATATCACGTCGCTCATTCGTATGAATACGTTTCAGGTCAGAAGATTGATTTTCCGATTTTCTCGACATTGAATGATCGCCCGGTCGACATGTACGTAGGGTATCACTGGTTCGAGTCTCTTTTTATGAGGTTGTTTCCTGAAGGCGGTCCGCGATCAAAACTCGCGGGAGCAAAAGTGTATCACTCATTTTTAGCTGCACTTTTTTTTCTAGCCTTTTTTCTGGTGTTGCATGCGCTGATTCGTTACGGAAAACCCAGTCTTACCGAATCGTATGTAACCCGTTTTGCGATTGGGGCAAGCGCGTTTCTTTTTCTTGCTTCGACCATTTTTGCATATCGCATGTACCTCTATCGTCCGCACGTTGTTTCAGTTACGCTAGTTTTTTTGGTTTTCTACTACGCGCTTCGTGGTAAGAAGATGCCAATATTTTTGTTGTCTGCCGCCGCACCTTTTTTCTACTCGTTCTCGTTTATGGTTCTCATCCCGACGTTTTTATATGCCTTTGGTCGCGCCCTCTATTTCAAAGTAAAGTTGATAAGCCGTGAAAGTTTTACGCCGTTTCTTGTGTCGCTTGGTGGTTTGATTGTAGGGATTTTAGTGCGGCCTGATTCGTTCAACTACCTCTACAACGCCTACTATGTAAATTTGCGCTTGATGTTCAATCTCCTGGCTCGTATTGTTCCTGAAGCCGGAGAGCTCCATTATGCGACGTGGAACCCAAAGGATTTTATTCTGATTTTGCTCTTTATCATTATTTTCTTTTCCTATTACGTACGTGTTAAAGAATTTCGTTCGGTTCATCGGGCGATTTCTTTTGAGCGTTTTTATGCCCTCCTCGTCGCTTATTTTTTTGTATTGATTTACATTCCCATTCAACGGACCGCCGAGTACGCGATCCCGTTTGTCGGTATTTTCGTTCTGTGGGTTATCGGTGGAAGTGTTTTGCCGTGGCTCAAGAGCATCACACAGGCTTCTGTGTCACAAGAAAAAATCGTGCGTGATCCTGTTGTGGCAAGGTTTTTTGACGTAGTACGGGAAATTGTACGCATGGTTATCGAGAGTCGGCTCTTGAAGGTGCTCAGTATAGTTTTTTTCGTTGGCTATTTTCTCGTCACGGCACTGTATCTTTCACTTTTTCTTCGAAGCCAGCCTCCCTTTGATCAGTATAGAGATGTCGCGGCATTTATGGAAAGAAACTCAGCAGAAGATGATATTGTATTTCTCCCGCGTTTCGACATGTATCCACGCCTTGTTTTTTTCAATTCGAAAAATCGTTACACCTCCGGTTTTGGTAATACGTTTCTGTACACCTACAATAAAGAAATGTTTTGGCTTGCAGAGCACATAGGAGAAGGTGGTTTGATCTGTCCGCAGAAAAGATGTTCTCCGGAAATAAGTTTTGAGGCTCGCACTGTCCTGACGAATGTTTTCAACGCGCGCTACGTTTTTGTAGACAAAACGCTTATGGGGAAACATCGAGCCGATTTTGAGGCGCTCCTTGCGGCGGAATCCGGTTTTAAAAAAGTTTTTACGGACGAACGTTTTCCTGAGATTGAAGTATACGAGGTGCAGTAAGTTCTACTTCTGTTGCGTGCCTACCGCAAAAAGTTTAAAGAAGGGGAGCAGAGGATAGAGTGTTTGTATGGGGGTTTTTGATGAAAATATGTTTCGTGTGGTTGCTTCTATGTCAGCAATATTCCGGCGATGGTATGATCCCGAAAATTCTTTTCCCGCAATTTTTCTTCCTATGCTGTAGAGAATATTTTCAGTGGGGCCCGAGATAAGGACTTCTCCTTTAGGTTTCAGGAGTTTCTTAAATTTTTCTAGTGTCCCGGCGAGATCTTCAACGTGCTCGAGAACATCAAGCGCAACTATTGCGTCGAATGACTCCGGCGGGAGTTGATCGTAGTGGGCGAGGTCAGGAATAAAGGTAACATTTAGGGGAAATGAAATAGTTTTCCGGATTTTGGTAAGGGGCTCGTAGACAGTATCAAAACCAGTGATGTTGTTTTTTGGATCGAGCGCTAGGGCGTAGGTAAAAACACCGCTCCCGCAGCCAAAATCGAGTATTGTTCGGTGACCTTTCTTTTCGATATATTCTGCGGCGACGGAAAGCCTCTTCCAAAAAAGATGATCGATCAGGGGGTTAGGGTGGGCGTACGCGGGAAAGGCTGCCTCACTCAACAGTTCGTCGGTGCCATTTTTTATAACGTTAGCAATCGCTGATTTAAAAACTTTTTTAGTGCGGGTGATGTTTATGTTCATGGTCACTGTTTTCAAAATCTTTTAATGCCTGTTTTTGAACAATCTGGGTTATGTCGCGCTTTATTTCTTCAACGCTACGGAACACTTTAAACATCATAATATATACAATAACAAAGCCGGTAAATATGAGCGTGTTGAGATTTTCACCAAGCCCGAGTGTAGAGCTCATGAGATGCGCGAGCGAGGGGAAGAGTGAGAGTGCAAGGATTCCGGCAAAAATGAGTGTCGGAAGAAGGAATTTTACATTACGGGTTTTCAGCAGATTTTTTCCGTTGCTGTAGATGAACACGAGCGCAATGAGGGAAAGAATGAGCTGGTAAGGTGTCATGGGTTAGTTATACAAAAATAATTTTGCTGCGGTCTTGAGTCCACGGGTGAATGTTTGTCGCTGAATTTTTTTTGTTGAATAAGCGGTGTAGCGTGTGGTGATAGGAATTTCCCTGAAGCGCAGGTGGTGACGCGCGAGTTCGCCGATAATCTCACTCTCGTATTCATAGTGGTCAAAACGGGTGTTAATACGCTCGAGCGCTTTTTCAGAGTATGCGCGAAATCCTGACTGACTGTCACGTACCCACAAACCGGAGACGATCCGGGTAATAACATTCGCACTTACGTTAGCAATTACTTTTGAAAGACCCATGTTACTGAGTGTGAATGGTCGCGTTCCTAATGTTACATCGCATACACCCTCAGAGATTGGTTTAATCAAGGACTCAATCTCGCGTGGCTCGTGCTGCCCGTCGGCATCCATGGTAACAACAATCGAGACTTTTGCTTTTCGTGCAATCTCAAATCCTGTTCGCAAAGCAGCGCCTTTTCCGCGATTAATGGCATGCCTGACAACCGTCGCACCGGCTTTTGCGGCAACAGCACTGGTGTCATCACTACTCGCATCATCAATAACAATGATGGTATTCCAGCCCTCTTTCTGAATATGTTCGATGACCGAGGGAATAACGGAGGATTCGTTAAAAGCAGGCATGATGACCATAACGTCACGTCGGTTTTCCTCTTTTGGGATCATGGTGTATGATTTTCTAACGGATGCTAAAATATACTTAATGATATCACGTTTAACAGGTACGCATGCCTAACGAGAACGGAACGAAGGGACATCGGGTGACGGGATATGTTTCAGGAATAGTGGTTTTTTTGTTTTTTACGTTGGTTTTCTTGGCGGTTAATTTTTCAGGACGAGAGCTTTCGAGCTTTGATGATCCCGGATATCACCTAGCTCATGCACTCTCCTATAAAGAAGGGTGGGTGTGGCAAAATCCGGTTTTTTCAACGCTTTCACTTCGCCCCGCTGATTTGTATGTTGGATATCACCAACTTCTTTCTTTAGTCTATACCTCGTTTGGTGCAGAGAGCTTGGACGATCTCATAGTGGGAACAAAAGTAACGCACTCAATTTTGAGTGCGTTCTTTTTCACACTCTTTTTTATCGTTCTCAGAAGTATGATGTTGCGGGAAGAGAACCGATATCATCGCATTGGTTACGCAGCTTTTATCGCTGTTGCGCTTCTTTTTTTTCTATCTCCGCAGTTTACGTTTCGGCTCATACTCTACCGCCCGCATATTTTTTCGATTATTTTTGTTCTGCTTGCATTCTATTGTTGCGTGCGTCGGCGTTATCTGTTGTTGGCCGCAGTCTCCTTTCTTGTGCCGTTTTTCTACTCCATTTCTTTTTTGGTTTTGGTTCCGCCTTTTGTTGCGGTAATCGCTGCTCTTTGGTACGAGCTTGGAACAGGAGGAGTTTTTGAAAAAATGAGAAGTACCGGTTCCGTGGCCGGTGCAGCGCGTGTGCTTGTAGGAAAAAATCTTTTAGAGGCAAACGCTCGTTCACGCGCGGCATGCTATTCATTGCTCACAGCATGTGCCGGTTTGATTGCGGGCATCATTGCGCGGCCCGACTCTCTTAACTATCTCTACAATGCCTACGTCGTACATCTTATTGCCGTATTTAACTTTTTGTTTCGTCATGTCTCTGAAGGATCTGAACTTGCGCCTGCTACGTCAGGGGGAATTGTATCGCTTGCTTTCATGCTCTCTTTTGTTGTAGTAACTTTTTTTTACTATATCCGTATATATGAACTCGGAATCTCTCGCGCAATTTCGCGAGAACGTTTCTTTCTGTTTCTTCTCGCGCAGGCATTTTTTGTTCTGATGGTGGTGATTGGTCGCGCGGTTGAGTATGCAGTTCCGTTTGTTTCTCTCTTTATGTTTGTGGTGATTTTCAACAGCATACTTCCGTTTTTAAAAAAGGTGCGGAACGGGGATTTTAGAACCCGCGTTCAAAATCCGGTGACCGTCGAGCTTCTTCGCGCCGCTCAAACTCTCCTCGATACTGCGTTTGGCTACCGAACCATACTAGCCCGTGTACTCATAGTAATCGGCGGGTTTTATTTCGTCACGATGGCGCTCTCTATGGTTTTTTATATTCGCATTCAGCCGCCGCGCGATGCCTATCAAGGGGCGGCTGATTTTATGCGTGAACATTCTTCGCCTGGCGATCTTGTGTTCCAGCAACGTTTTGATGTTTTTCCCCGATTAGTTCTTTTCAACCACTTCAATCACTACAGTGCCGGAATGGGAAACGTGTTTATGTATTTGTATGATACGGAACTTTATTGGTTGTGGCAGCACGTTGTTAACGGAGAGGCGGCATGTCCCACCCGTCTCTGTGTAGCCGATTCCACAGTCGATCCCTACGAGGTGATTAAGGAACGCTTTAATGCCCGGTATATTTTTATTGATGCGACTGATCGTATGGGGGAGTATACGATTGATAACAACCAGGCTTTCATTGATATGGTTGAAAACGATTCGCGGTATCGAAAAGTTTACACGGATCCGAAATATCCTCTCATTGGTGTGTATGAACTTTAGACCGCACTGCCGTTAGAGGATGCCGTAGGCGAGTGGAAACAATACGAGAGCAAAAAGAATAGCGAGGAGTGTAAAACTTTTATAAAGAATGTTTTGCGTTTTTTCACTCACGTTTGCGTAGTTGAAAAGACGCGTAAGCCCGAAAGGAATTGAAACGAACGCAAAAATCAGCGCGGTAAAGTAATGATAAATGTACATAGGGCGTGCAAGAGTGATGAAAAAAAACGGGAGAAGGTTGATGATATATCCGCTGAGAAGAAATGATTCGCTCTGTGAAAGATGTCTCACCGAGGTATTTTTTTTGCTCATAGTTGCGAGCCAGCGGTAGAGTATCGTGCCGACAAGCGTGAGGATGCTTATGAATGCGAGGTTCCATACAATAAAATTTCCGGCAAAGCCTATTTTTTTATGCACGCTAGTGTAGTAGGTTTGCTCGCCAAGGGCATTTGGCCAGAGATAGACCGGCGAGCGCTTAGGTGTCATTCTTTGAAATGATTCTTCGGTGTTGACCGATTGCATGACGTGGTGATAGCGAGCAACAAATGAAAGTAGTTGAGGGACGGTTGTTTTTCCGGGAAAGGTAAGTGACTCTATGTAGTCGATGCGATAAATATTTTGTGCAGGCGGTAGCGTGCCCGGATTGGTATGGAAGATAAAGAGGGCAAACACCGAGGTGTAAACAGTAAGGGAGATGATGGGGAGAAAAATGACCGTGGCCCATTTTTTTTGTGAAAGAGACTGAAAAAGCACGACTACGAGAAAACCAAGCGCTGTCCACTTGATAGAAAGCGCGAGGCCTAGTAAAAGAGCAGCAACAAGCAGGAAGAATTTTTGAACGCCAGAATGAGGTGTCCTTGAAGATTGCAGAAAAAAAGTAAGTCCAGAAAAGCCAAAAAGAAGCATGATCATGTCGGGCTGGATAATTCTTGAGAAAAGAATGAATGCTCCGTCACATACAACAAAAAGCCCCACGATGAATGCTTTTTTTCTCGAAAGCCCTAGTGTTCGGGCAAGGAGAAACAATACTCCGGCTAAGAGTGATCCCGCGAGTGCGTCAATAAGGCGCACCGAAATGTAGGGGAACTCGGTGAAGTGCTTCGCCATCGAAGCCCAGTCAGAGTAGGCGATTTGTCCTGCGTCATTTACGTATTCATATGCCAAAAGAGGTGGTCGATCTTGTTTTGCAATCGCTGCGTAGATCATTTTGGCGAGCGGAGGATGAATGTCAAAATAGGGAATGTTGAATACGGTGGCAGTAACAAAAAAGACGTATGGTTCTTCGTCGTAGAGAGGTTCGGGCGGGTAGTTTAGGAATGGAACCCGCATAATGAGCGCCGCCACTAATACCAAAAAACAGAGAAAAATATCTTTTCTGCGTGACGATATGCGTTCATAGAATTTAGGTATCATAGCAAGCGCACTAACTATTTTACTGTCCATTGTGGTCTTCCCCAAAAATATGTTTGGGGTACTCGTAATTTCTGGGCGGGAATAGGGGACTTTGGGCTTACAGCCCCAGTACAGGTTTCCCATTTGCTCACAATAGGAATTGCTCGCAAATAAGGGAGAACCTTTTCAAGCCCTCTCCCGCAACGTGCGAAGGCACGTTGCCCCGTCCTCGCTCGAAGACTCGCTGTGGGCGGGAGAGGACTTGAACCTCCACCCCTTACGGGACGTGCTCCTAAGGCACGCGCGTCTACCATTTCGCCACCCGCCCATGTTCTACGACAGCATAGTATAGCTTTCTTTGTTTAGCAAAACACTTTCTGCTAAAACGTTTTCGCATATTTCTCTGCTGAAGCAAAACAGGAAGGTTTGAGATCGTCAGAAAGACTTTCACAGAATGCATCACCCGATTCTTTCTTTCGTGTAAAATCAATAAAATATTTAACTGCTTCAAGATTACAGTTGTTACGTTGTTCAAATATCCCACCTTTGTCACACGAGTCTCGCGTTGTTGGAATGTCATTGTAGTGAAGTGAAAATGCTTCCCGCCCCATACCCTGATAACAAATCGCACGGTACTGTTCTTCGATTGAAGAACAGAGAAGAAAGGCTTCGGCAAAGTCCCAGCCGGTAAAATTAAGAAACTGACGCGGCTGGCGTTGATAGCATTGTTCGCGGTATTTTTCTTCAACGATGGTACAAGGGAAGAGGGGGTCATCATCTTTTACATATGAACTTTGGTGATCTTTGTTTTGCGAGATTAGATTTTCCATGAATGCTCCGTTATAACACTGTTCCTGTTCCCACGTTCCGCCAAGCACGTCGCAGAGCTTCAGAGCTTCTGGGAGGTCATAATAACTCAAGATCGTTGTTCCATGTCCGATACCATGAACACAGGTGAAGTAGTCAAAACTTTTACGTTCTCGGCCGGGAACAGTATCGCACAGTAAGTTTACGTTTTGCTGAAAGTGTTCTTTACCCAAAAGAACGACCAGAGTTCCCACCATGCCGTGATAATAGCCATAGGAGCAGTAGTCGTCGGCGTGTGCATTTGTCTCGGCAAAGGTTTTGTATTTTTGGGCCGCTGTTCGTCCGATGGCATGAGAGAGTTCGTGGCAATAATTTCGTTCGATAAATGGATCGTGTTTCGCCTCTTCTTTCAACAGTGCGAAAGCTTTTTCGGGGTTAACCTCTTTTGTAGTTGTCACTAAAAACTTTTCGTAGCAAGGGTAGGGATTTGTTGTGCGTACGCAGTCGCTTATTTTTTTCGGGTTTTTTATGGGTGCGCGTAGGGAAGATATTGAAAAGGTGACTATGGAGATGACACAAAATAAAAAAATTACTGAAACGAGAAAAGGAGATTTTTTAACGAGTTCGAGGGGGGAATACGTTGGTGCGATTTTCACTCGTTTATCTTAGCGTATTTGGGGGAAGTGTGCCTGGCGGGAAAGAAAAGAGGCCCGGAACTTGCGTTCCGGGCCCCATGAAGGATCTACTTTCGTACTGCTTCTGCAAACACATCGCCTTTCTTGAGGTCGGGGAAGAGGTTGAGTGATTCAACCGCCACCCACAACCTATCAAAATTTGCTCTGTGCTGGAGAACTTGGTCAGCGCGCTCTCGGATCGTGGCAGTGTGCTGTTTCTGGTCAAGTCGAGCTTCTGAAAAAACTTGCTCGCTGAACAGAACTATTTTTGCTGACGTGATCAGTCTGCTCCTAATTGCTTGCGGCAGGAAGCGTTGTTCGTCAAGGGCAATCTCAGGTTCTGGCCAAACAGACTGCACGGTTTGGACGGCACCGCGGAACTTCTCGAGAGTTTCCATGTTTTCAACATTTTTCCGGTAGCACTTTCTTCCCCATGAGAGGTTCCACAGCACGAGAGACGCCATGATTACTGCCTGAATGACGGCAGTTACAATGAGGATTGTGAAGTTCGTCTCGTGCTTCGGATTGTTGTGGATCGTGGAGAGGTAAATGCTAAGTGCGGGAATTCCGAATGCTCCGAGAAGAATGAGGGTCCCGCTCAAGAAGTTGTTCAGGAAGTCTTTCCTTTTAAGATGAGCAGACTCGTTGACGAGGCTACGAAGGGTTTTTCCTGAGAGATGTTTACCTTCCCAGCTGCTGGTGAGAAAGGTTGTAGCTTTGAGTAGCTGATTTGCAGTTGCTGTATTCATTTGTCGATGCCTAGTTTTCGAACCATGGGGCTTCCGGCCCATTTCTGAGACCTTGCGAGTCAAAGAAATACTTCATGTAATTCGGAATAGTTCGGCAGCTATTCTGGTACTATTATAGCATAATATATAGTATTAGTCAAATAACAGAAATAGGCCTGGAAAAGAGGGGTTTTGAGAGATTTGAATCCTGACGAAAGTGCCACAGGCATTTTCTCTATGCTTCTCTCACTTTGTTCGATGTGTAGAACCATGCGTGTGCCTTGGATAATCTTGTTTTCGTCAAAACAAGATTTCCTCCGGCCCAGACCTCGCTCGTTTTTTCTGCTGAAAAAACATAGCTCTGGTCCGCACATGTCTGAAAAAATCTGGAGCAGTCCAGATTTTTTCGCATGTGCGCCCAGCAGG
>CAYGLL010000001.1:110508-112959 GCA_964350935.1 uncultured Candidatus Saccharibacteria bacterium
TGCGACCCTCCGCTTAAGAGGCGGGTGCTCTACCAACTGAGCTATGAGCGCATGAGTCTTATCAAGACGAAAGAAAATGTAACAGATTTTTCAACTTTTGGGAAGTTTGGTTTGTTTTTAAAACAGGCTTGATTGAGGAGTGTCTCCATCTTTCTTTTGAAACGCCGGTGCCGGGGCAGGTGCAACCGAAACCGTTGTTTTTGTGACTGCGTCCGGGAGTCCCTTAAATGCTGTTCGTAGGCCGGCAAGAAACGTGGGATTTCGCAATGCGGCGGCGGGGTGGAAGAGGGGATAAACTATTCTTCCTTCAATTTTAAAAATTTTTCCCTGATCACGTGAAATTTTTGCAAACGGCAAAAAATAATTCATCGAGAATCGTCCTAAAGGTGCAATAACTTTTGGATTAATAATTTCGATTTGTTCTGCAAGAAATGGTTTGTAGGCTTCAATTTCTTCGGGCAGTGGGTCACGGTTTTCCGGGGGGCGGCGTTTGACGATATTTGAGATGTACACATCCTCACGTTTCCAGCCGATCTCCTCGATCAATTGATCCAGAAGTTTTCCCGCACGTCCGACAAATGGACGGCCGAGTTGATCTTCCGTTGCACCCGGTGCCTCGCCGATAAACATAACCGAACAGTCAGGGTTTCCTTCTCCAAAAACAAGATTGGATTCCATCAAGGGCAGGGAAGTGTTCGCCCGGATTTTTAATTCAAGCTGTTTGAGGCGTTCTACTTTGTCCATGATCTCTTCTTGTTTAACTCTTCTTTTTCACGGAAGGCTGTTTCAAGATCAATATCGAAATGGTTGCAGATATCAAGAAGGTACATGAATACGTCAGCCGCTTCGTGTCCGAGATGGTGTACGTGAGAATTCTTGTCTGTATGAAGCCCGTGATCTTTTCGGGCTGCTTTAGCCAGTTCGCCGCACTCTTCAAGAAAAAGCATAAACATTTCTGGGACGGTTTCCTTATCGAATCCACGCTCATGAACCATCTGTTTAATGTATGACTGAAAATCAGCAAGTGTCGGTTTTTTAGGTAGTTCTAGTTTACTCACGGAGTAATTGTACCCGAATTGTGATTTTGAAAAAAGAACACCGCTTTGCCCAACGAAAATCCCTATTAGGTTGAGGGGTTTAGAATGGATTGACTTATGTGGCTGTATAGATATTCTTAATTTTAGAAAAGAATTTAAAATAACGTATGAAGATTTTCTTCTCTCCCGAGTATGTTGCATCTTCAGTCAATTTTGATACTACGCGTAAAGCCCAATGGATTAGAGATTCTCTTCTTGGTAATCCCATTGAGGGGGTAGAAATTTCTAATCCCCAATTAGTACCAATCTCAAGTATTCTTGCGATTCATGATCGTGGCTACGTCAAATCCGTACAGGACGGTACTCCTCGTCATTTGGCGGAGTCGTCAGGGTTTCCCTGGAACCAGAATGTTTGGAAAATGGTTTTGGCCTCAACGAGCGGTCAGATCGCAGCTGTAAAGGCAGCTCTCTCTGAAGGAGTTGCCGGATCTTTATCGAGCGGGTGTCATCATGCGAGAAGAGAGCAAGGTAAAGGCTTCTGCACGTTCAATGGTCTAGCCATTGCCGCGCACGAGCTTAGTCGTTTAGGAAGAAGTAATGTCCTTATTCTTGATCTTGATGCGCATTGTGGTGGCGGTACACATTCAATTGTGCAATCGATGCCGTGGGTGACTCATGTTGACGTTTCAGTTTCTCCTGGGGGTGCCTTAGGCGCGGTCTTCGACAGCTACACACCGTCTCATCAGAATGGAAATGTTCTTGTGTTGGTAAACAACGCGGAGGAGTATATTCCGACGATTGTAAGAAATCTTGAACTGCTGAACGATCTCCCTTTTGATTTCTGTCTGTACAATGCGGGTATGGATCCATATGAAAAATGTCATATCGGGGGACTTCGAGGGATTACGCGCGCTATCCTCGAAGAACGAGAACGCATTGTCTTTGACTATTTTTCCAAACGAAATATACCCATCTCGTTTATACCTGCAGGCGGATACATAAATGAAAACTTTGCTCAGTGTGAGCTTGTTGACCTGCATCGTCTGACTCTAGAGGCAGCTAAACGCGCGTACTCGTAAAACAAAAGCCGGCCCCCAAAGCCGGTTTTTTAAATGACATTCAGTACTCTGAAGCTTTTGTAGTTTGTAATAAAAAGGGCACGGATAAGTCCACCATTTGCAGGCAGTGGGGATCGTCTCCTTTTAACATAAAATTATTATTCGGTCATATTTTTGTGCCCGAGGTGGGAGTCGGACCCACATCCTGTGAAGGACAACATTTTAAGTGTTGCGCGTATACCAATTCCGCCACTCGGGCAATTTTTTAAAGACGACATCTGACAGCAAAAAGCTATCATTGAGGCCACGGGGAGAATCGAACTCCCGCATAGAGATTTTGCAGATCTCCGAATTAC
>CAYGLL010000002.1:0-40426 GCA_964350935.1 uncultured Candidatus Saccharibacteria bacterium
TTAAAGATACCGCACTCTTTATCAAACTTCTCGCGGTTTCAAAACAGAAACATGAACTCACCGATAAACTTCTGCGCTTTATCCAGGCCTCGCGCGACAGGAATGGTTCGTGGGGTTCGACTAATACTACGCTTGCTGTCATTGATGCACTGACTGCTTACCTTAAGACAAGTGGTGAGGCAGAGTCCAACTACACGCTCTCGATTCTTCTTGGTGGACAACCGCAGGGAAGTTTCACGTTTGGAAAAGAGAACGTGTTTAAAACATTTGAGAAGTTTATCCCTATGTCAGACATTCCTCTTGGAAAAATTCAGACACTTGAGTTGAAACGAACTGCATCTCTAGCAACGGGGTCTTCAAACTTCTACTATGATGTCGGTTTGACCTATTTCCTTCCTGCCAACCGGGTCGGGCCACGTGACGAGGGAATTGCTATTGAACGCTCATTCTATTCACTTCTTGATAAAGATGAGAAAACCCCGCTCTCGAAGGCGAAGGTTGGTGAGGTTATCAAAGGAAAACTTACGCTCACATCTGCGAAGCCCCGCGAACTCTTTGCCGTCGAAGATTTTCTTCCTGCCGGACTTGAATTGGTGAATTTTAATCTTGCGACTGAAGATCAAACGCTCGGTGAAAATAATGGGAGTGAGTTTCTCTATCCACCCGAGTTTGATGGCGGTCACGGTTTGCTTCCCGAAGCGCCGACGATAGGAGGGGTGCCTGCTCCTCGCGGGATACTTACGTTCTTAGGATTTGCGAGCGGGGCAGGCGGGAAGAATTTTAAAGGACCGGAACGTTTTGCTGATGACATCACGTTCTATCCCTATCGCCAGAATCTCTATCCTGATTTCAACGAACTTCACGATGACAGAGTATTTCTCTTTAAGGAGCGCCTTCCGGCAGGGGAGTATGTGTATGAATACTACGCACGTGTAACAACGCCGGGAATCTTCCAGCATCCGCCGGCTGTTGCAAGCGAACTCTATTTCCCTGAAAACTTCGGCCGCACCGGAGGCTCGGTCTTTGTGGTGGAGAAATAAATTAAAAACCCTTCTCTTTGTTTACGAGAAGGGTTGTACCGATTTAGTCTTCAAGATCACGAAGATCGAGGCCTTCAACTTTTGTCGAATCGATTCCGCGCTGTTTATCGAAATACAGCAGTTGACAACCACCGAAGATGACACGGTCGCCTTTTTCACCAGTTTTCTGGATCTTGAAGGGTGCCATGAGGTTGGGGAATGTGATCAGCTTGTATTCGTCTGGCGCCTTTTTCCATTTTCCGAAGTTGGGTTTTCCCGGTAGGCCCATCTGGGCAACCCATTTCAGGGTAATCATGACCATGTCATTTTCATCAATAACGATGTCCTGGACGGGGCCGTGGAACACTAAGCCGTTTTCCTGGTCTTGGATTTCGCAATAGCCTTGCGGTTTGCGTTCGACTACACTGCTCCAGTCGATTTGAATGTCGCTCATAGGTGTGCTCTTTCTCTGTAGTGTTTGTCTGCTGTGAACCCTATGTCGATGTGTAGTTTTTGTCAATAAAACTAACGATCAATGATGTCTATGAAAATCTGTTCTGTTTTTGAGTTTGATGTTGCACTTAGTTCAAAGTGTCCTGCGCGTGTTGGTGTGAAGTCGATTTTTTCTCCGACGCCGAGTGGTTTTCCATCGAGAAACCATTCAGCCATTTTGCTCGCAATTAAGGGGATCTGTGAATGCTCTTCAAGAAGAAATGTATCACCGTCATGCGGGTGAAGAATTAAGATGTCCTTAAGCATTACTTTTTTTGCAAAAGAGATAGCGTCGCCCTCTAGTCCAAACGTAGCGTTTCCGTCAACATACATTGAATCGATCCCCGAAAGATCAAGCGGCGTGTGACGGTTGTAATCCGAGTTCATAAGAAGTTCCATTGTTTGCTGCCACACTTTTGCGGCACCCGAGGCACCCGTTACGCGATCCAGCGGTTTATTTTCCGCATTTCCAAGCCAGGTCGTCACGAGAAAGTCCGGTGTAAAACCGACCGTCCACGTGTCGTGATAGTCACGCGAAGTGCCCGTTTTAACAGCGAAGTTTGTCTCGGGAAGATTGAGGTTGCTCACGAGGCCGAATTGATCGATTCCTTGCAGACGGTCGTGGAGTATGGCGGTAACCAAATTTACAAACTTCGGTTCGACAACATCGGTTGTTCCCGCATGTGAGGACATCGGTATCTCGAGAGGGAGTTCAGTTTCGTCCGCGTTTTTAATGAGCGTAAGGGGCTTAAGTTTTCCCTGGTTGGGAAATAAAGTGAAAAGGTAGCTCAACGTAAGAGGGTCCATTTCGAGTCCGCCCAATGCGATTCCATATTCGTAGCTTTGAAGTTCACGAAGGGGTTTGAAGTTAAGTGAGGCTACCAGGAAATCATAAAAACGAGTGAGCCCGACGAACTCGAGCGTTTTGACTGCAGGGACGTTCAAACTATTGGAAAGCGCGTAGTGAAGTGAGACTTCGCCGCGATATATTCCGTCATAATTTTTTGGGTAGAGCGGAAAGCCGGTGCCGATAGGGTAACTGTATTCGCGGTCGAGCACTTTTGTGTATGGTCGGGCGCCTTTTTCAAAGGCCTTGAGGTAGATGAAAGGTTTCGCAGTTGATCCGATCGGGCGCGGTTCAAGCGCCATGTTGATACTGTTGCCCAGAGTGTCGCTTGTTGGGTCCGGCGATCCCACAATCGCAAGCAGTTCATTTTCAGGTAGCTTGATAACGACGATTGCGCCGTGTCGAACGCCGAAGCGATTATTTTCTGCGATGGTGCGTTTAAGGATCGATCGGAGTTTATCGGTGAGTGTGTTGTCGATCGTGAGGTTGCAGACGGTCGGGCAGGCGCGTGTTAGCGACTCAAGTTCGAAGGAAGAATTGCCACTCGTCTGGGTTTCCGCATCTTTTTCCGGAGACGCTGACAATTCTTCGCTAGCAGGATTTTCAGTAAGTTGCTCTTTAAGAAGTGCAACTCGTTCTCCGTTTGCTTCTGTTCCGGGGTAGGAGAGGCTTGGACTTCGCAGAGTCACCACAAGCGAGAGCATCTCATTTCTGTTGATGTCTGAAAGTTTCTTGTTAAAGTACTTCATACTTCCCGCCGCAAATCCCTCAATGCCTTTCCCGAGATAAACCGTGTTTCCATACATCGTAAGTATTGTTTCTTTGGGAAGGAAGAGTTCAAGTGAGAATGCGCTCCAGAGTTCACGAAGTTTGTTTGAAAAGGTCCGGTCGTTTTCATTTCCCAAAAGATTTTTAACGAGTTGCTGTGTGATCGTACTTGCTCCGCCTCGGTAATCTGAAAGAGCGTGCAGTGTGAGCGCGCGTAGCGTACTTACCGGATTAATCCCCGGGTGGAGATAAAAGAAGCGGTCTTCGCGCGCGATAATAATTTTTTTTAATTCGTCGGGAAATTGCTCAGTGTGAATAGCCCGTTGTCCCTTGGCGTTGGGGTTAATTGAAATAATTTCATGATTTCGGTCATATAAAACCGCGGATTCGAGTTCGTGGTAACGGGTGGTGAGCCCGTTTTTCTCAGTATGGGCAGTGGTTATGAGGATAACCACGAGTAGTGCGATAACAGCCAGTATTTCTTTTGTTTTTTTACGCATGGCGGTGTTTCCCTATGCTATACTAAAGAATCATTTCTTGAAAACGAGTCTCAATGAGCGATCTTACGCATAAGCAAACCGAAGAGTGGTATCGTGTTCCTGCCGAAGAAGTTCTCAAAAGTTTTCATACCGGATTAAACGGCCTCAGTCTTCCTGATGTAGTCGAGCGGCAGAAACAACACGGCCAAAACATGTTGCCTGAAGAAAAAGTCCGGAGCCGTTTTTTCATTTTCATTTCTCAGTTTTCAAGCCCGCTCGTATATATTCTTCTCATCGCTGCGGTGGTCGTGATGGTCATGGGGGATCTTATTGATGCGATTGCTATTTTTATTGCGCTCACCATTAACGCAGTTGTCGGAACTTTTCAGGAAGGAAAAGCACAAGCAAAGCTGCGTTCGCTGAAGCGTTTTGTCGAAGGAGCGGCAATCGTAGTGCGTGAGGGAAGGGAGGAATCTGTTCCTGACAAGGCTCTCGTTCCAGGTGATGTCGTTGTGTTGCGTGAAGGAGACAAAGTTTCTGCCGATCTCCGTTTAGTTTTTGCAAACAATCTGGTGATTGATGAGGCGGCCATTACGGGAGAGTCTGAGCCTGTCGTAAAAAAAACGGAACCGCTTACAGCGCCTCACTTGGTGAGCGGTGATCAGATCAACATGGCGTTTAAAGGAACTCTTGTCATTGGTGGTTACGGAAAAGGTGTGGTGGTGGCGACCGGACTGAAAACGGTGGTGGGAGGTATCGCCGCAAAACTTTCTTCCATCGATGCAGAAATGCCTCTCAAAAAAGACATTGAAGCGTTTTCCCGCGTGATTCTCATAGTTGTGGTGGCTATCTCTTTCATTATTTTCTTCGTGGGTTTGTGGAGAGGTTTCCCGGTCCGACAGATGTTCTCAACGGTTGTTGCGATTGCTGTCTCTGCGATTCCTGAGGGTCTGCCTATTGTGGTGACCCTGATTCTTGCAACAGGCGTGTACCGTATGAGTGAACGCAACGCATTGGTTAAACGTCTGCAGGCAGTTGAAGCGTTGGGCCAGGCAAAAATTGTAGCCGTCGATAAGACGGGCACTATCACCCGCAACCAGATGATGGTTTCAGAGGTGTATGCAAACGGCGCGTATTTTTCAGTTGGTGGAGAGGGGTATTCTCCCTCGGGCGAAATTCGTCGTGAGGGATCTGTTGTTGAGCCCCTAAATCACCAGGAACTACTTCTCATGGCGCGTTCAAGTTTGTTTCTTGCGAACGCGGAGGTTCGTTTTTCGGAAGCAAAAAAAGAGTGGGAGAGAGTTTCGGGAGATCCGACGGAGGCGGCACTTCTGGTTTTTGCCCGCAAGTTAGGTTTTGTTAAGGAAACGCTTTTTGCTGAGAATCCTATGCTCATGGAGATTCCTTTCGATACGAAAAATAAATTTCATGCGGCGCTTAATACTGTTGGGGGAACGCCCGTTCTCTCTATTGTCGGTGCGCCTGAAGTTATTCTTCAAAAAACTGAGGATGTGTGGAGCGATGGCAAAGTTCGTAAACTTGAAAAGAAAGACAGTGAAGATATCGCAGCAGCGCTTCGGCATTTTTCTCGGAAGGGACTGCGCGTGTTGTGCGTGGCAGCACATTTTCACGGATTAAAGAAAGTCGATCCCAACAGTTTACCCGGACTTTGTTTTCTGGGTTTTGTCGGCATTGAGGATGTCATTCGACCCGAGGTTTATAAGGCAGTAGAAGAGGTAACGCGTGCGGGTATGAAAGTGGTTATGATCACCGGCGACCATAAAGATACTGCTGAGGCGATCGGACGAAAGATCGGAATATTTCATGATGGCGACAGTGTACTTTTGGGAAGTGACCTCGATACGATGCCCTTGGAACATCTTGCCCGAAGTCTCAAGAATGTTTCGGTATTTGCACGGGTTTCTCCTGAGCATAAATTGAAAATTATCGAAGCATATAAAGCGCGCGGCGAAATAATTGCGATGACTGGTGATGGGGTAAATGATGCGCTCTCGCTCGCTGCAGCCGACCTCGGAGTTGCGATGGGAAGTATCGGAACGGAGGTTGCCAAAGAGGCCGCTGATATTATTCTCCTCGACGATAATTTCGGTTCAATTGTTGCTGCGGTTGAGGAGGGAAGAGCTATTTATAAGACGATCCAAAAAGTGTTGCTCTACTTACTCTCAACAAATGTGTGTGAAATTCTCATTATCGCCCTCGCACTCTTTTTGGGTTACGACGTTCCGTTTACCCCCAGTCAGTTGATCTGGATTAATTTGGTGACGGACAGTTTCTTGGTCATTGCGCTCGCTCTTGAGCCGCGGGAGGGTCATTTGCTCGATAAAGTTTCTCGCGGGACGAAAAAACACCTTATCGATCTGGTATCTACCGAACGGATTATTTTAATGGGGGCAGTAATGACGTTGGGCACACTTATGTTTTACGATGCGTACCTCTCATTTGCGCCTGAGCGTGCATCGACCGTTGCGCTCACCATTTTGGTTGTGTATCAGTGTTTCAATGTGTTCAACTGTCGGTCACGTCATGATTCCGTTGTAACGTCACGCGTTAAAGGTTTTTCTGCCGTTCCGATTGCGTTTGTGGCAACGATTATACTCCAGTTTGTTTCTCTCCATATTCCTTTCTTGCAGAATATTCTTCACACCGTGCCTCTCTACAGTGAGGATTGGGTGCTCATCATTGCCGCCGGGCTTTTCATCATCATGGCGGACGAACTACGCAAAATCGTTTACCGTGCGCGGGTCCGAAGTGTCCGTACTTAAGAAGTGTTTCGTTGGGTGTGCATAACTTTGAGAAAGTGAATTGCTATACTATAAGGTGAAATGCTCACCTCTGAACTCACTGAGTATCTTAAGACTATTAAAAAACTTGATCCTCCGCCTAACGACGGAGATCTTCATGATGCACTCAAGACTGCCGGGTGGAATGACCAGGACATAAAAGAGGCAATCGCTTTCATTAGAAAACCGGATACACCTGTGGTTGCACCGCGGGCGACTCCAGTGCCAGTTTCAAGTCCGGCTCGCGAATCGCTCCCTCTCGGTCAGGCGAAACTTCAGACGGGCGTAGACCTTTCCCGCCCCGAAATCGAAGCGCCCCATCTGTCTCCTCGTGCAGCAGTTTCTCCGGTTTCAAGCGCGTCACCACAGTCTTCGCCATTTCAGGCGGGCAATTCTTTTGCGCGACCGGCACAGCCGACCTCTGTTGTGTCACCTGCTTCACCGACTCTTGTGACTCAGAAGCCTGCTCTGCAGACGAGTGTGAGTGCGCAGCCACGTTTTGGAGCGGAGGCGCCGGCGGGAGTGAAACCTGTCTCTCCGGTAAGTCCGGTACGTACCACCCCATCAGGACCGACAGGTCCAACGTCACCTGTCCACGAACCCTTTTCTATGAAGATGGCACCCGAGGTTGCACCTGCGGTTGCTCCCACAGCTACTCTCAAACCCGGAACTTCAGTTTCCACGAATGAGCCCCGACGATCATTTATTGGTATGGGTGCAGCAACACCAAGTGTCACACCGGGCGCCATGCTAGGCTCAAAGCCTGTTCAGGCCGGAACTGTAGTGTCGGGTTCGAAAAGCTTAACTCCTACTACTTCAGGTCACGCTTCGCGATCAATTGCAAAACTTGTTGTTTTTCTCCTGATTGCCGTTATCGTCCTTGGTGGTGGGGGATTTGGAGCCTTTGCTTACTATAAAGGTTGGGTCACACTCCCGTCGTTCCTTTCATTCACTAAGAAAAAACAAGTTGCTCCTTATACCGAAGCAAATTTTGTTGAAAAACTTTTCGATACGGTGGTCAGTATAAAAAGTTACACAGCAGAGTCATCGGCACGTCTCAATGTCAGCTCGCGTGACGCGGATGCAGCTGCGGCCGCTGTTGATTCGTCTGCGGTAGGAATCTCTACGTCACCAGATGAAACTCCTCTCCCGGGAGACCCAATGACGGTAGAAGGTGCCGAGGCTTCTATTGAGCCCTTGATAAATCCGCTCCTAGCCTTTATTCCCTCCGATGTAGACGCAGGTTTCAAGCTCAGTTCGAAGGTGGCACGACCCGACAATGCTCCGTTGCAGATGGAAACGAGTATTAATTTTGATTACAAAGCAGGAGGTCTCATTAATATGGAGATTGCTGCTGATGTCCGTGTTACCGGAGGTTCCATCTACGTGAATATCAAAAAGTTTCCGGAACTTCTTTCCACGTTTAGTGGTATGAAACCGGTGCTGAATCAGTGGGTGAAGTTTGATCTGAAAGAATTGGAAGGGAAGGGTTCTCTCGGTGCGGTGACAACATTATCGAATGATATACAAGAAGATCAACAGCGAATTTCACAACTGGCGGCGCTTCTTCGAAAAATTATAGACGAGGAACGCGTGATTACTTTTATCGGAGAGCCGGTTGTTGAACAGGAAGGAGAACGTGACGTCTACCGTTACTCTCTTACGATAAATAGGGAAAAAATAATTTCTGCGTACAAGCGTTTTGCTGCTGAACGAAAAGTAATAGACGATAGTTTCCCGGCAGTTTTTGGTGAGACCCCTGTTTCTCAGACTGAAACACAGATGTTATACGAAAAAGATCTGGCACGCCTTGAGAGCGAGCAAACCACCGCTTTTTTCGATTATCTTAAAAAGAATGTCACTATCTCAATGTGGTTTGATGCTCTTGGAATGCCGGTAAAGCATGAGGTGAAGGCCCGAATTATTCCGGGTGATGCAGTCAGAGAATTTAAAGGTAAGCAGTTCAATCTCCTTTTAACCGGGACGGTGTCGGGTATCAACGCACCTGTTGTTGTAGAAACGCCGCCCAACTCTATCACGCTTGATGAAGCCCTTGCCAAAGCAGGAGGTATGACTGATGAGGAATATAAACGAAGCAAGCAGTCTCAAAATGTAGAAAAGATTCGTACCGCCCTCGACAACTATAAGACCTACTCAGGTGCGTATCCGGACAAACTTGCGGATCTTGCCAAGAAAGGTTCGGAACTTACGATTCAAAAAGTTGTTGCTGAAGATCAAAAATTTACGAATACGTGGGTAGAATCTCAATACAAAGATCGTGCGTTTCTTGCGCCAATCCCAGCTGACATATTCAGTGGAAAAGATTTCGTGTATGCACTCAAGGGAGAAGATTACGAGCTCGGATATGTAATGTCTCCGGCAGTATATAAGAAGGGGACGAGTCCACTTCCGTTGATTAATTTTGTTTCTGTTTCAGGAAAAACAGTGTATACCCTTTCTCATGTTGATGGTTTGAATACTGCCAACGCCAAAACTCTTTCTGTTCAGGCCGTGGCGGGAAATAAACTTGATACTGATGCCGATAATGTCTCCGATCTTCTTGAGCGAGCACTCGGTACTGACCTCAAGAAAAAAGATACTGATGGTGACAAAATAAATGATGCAGATGAAATTACCCGCGGTACTGATCCCTTAGGGCCCGGAAAAACAACCTCGATACCGCCTCTTTCGTTCTAAATACTCTCCTTGCGAAACGAGGTGAAGTCGACTAGACTTCACCTCGTAATGTTTTGCCTGAAAGCTCGGTTATAAGTTTCATAAGGTCGAAAGAGCTTCCGGCAAAAACTAGTCCATTAAGCCATAATTGGCCCACAGAGCCATGTGTCGGAAGTCTAAAGATGAGCATTAATTTAGAGGAAGCACGGGAAAAAGGAGACGAAGAAATACTCGCTCTTTCTCCTGATTCACCGGAACTTTTTGAGGTTTTGGTTGATCGTTACGAAGACGCGTTTATCCGCAAAGCGTTGAGTATTGTTAGGAAACGAGAAGATGCGGAGGACATTGTTCAGGAGGCATTCGTTAAGATCTATTTGAACGCGCGACGTTTTAAAGTTCAGGAGGGGGCGTCGTTTAAATCATGGGGATATAAAATTCTCATTAACACGACGCTGACCAAGGCAAAGCGTCTCACTCGTGATCGCGGACGCACTGCTATCGATGACGATCCGGAATTTATGGAACATCTTCCCGACGCGTCGTTTCCGGTTAATGAAAGTCGCCGTTTGGATCTTGATGAGTTTATGTCAGTTGTCTCACGAATCCCCGTTGTGTTTGCCCGTCTCCTGAAACAGAGTGTCATCGAAGGAAAATCATCTGAACAAATCGCAGCAGAAGAAGGAATTTCGGTCGGAGCCGTTCGTACACGGCTTCACCGGGCAAAAAAAGAGTTTCAAAAAGTTAATGCTGAGTTTCACGAAAAAACAAATGAGTAATTCACTATTAAAACAAGAAATAATGATGCGCGTGCGCTTCATTCATCTCATAAAGCGAGTGGCGCGGCCATTTTTAATCGAAATCATCATTGCTGGTGCGGCCCTTCTTGAGGTGGGACGTCTGGTATTTGTGGCACAGGTATTTGAAAATGCGCCGCCAGTTTTGAATGTTCAGGCCTCTGCGTCATTTTTCACTCATGCACTTACCAATACCAATCTTTCAGTTCAGGTTATGATTGCTCTCGTTGCCGTGGCCGTTGTTTTGGCCGTTAAAGATGTGGTAAAAGCAGCACGTATGCTTCGTAATCTCCGCGGACTTCGCTTACGTCAGGCATAGCATTCATTTTAAATTTGTTTTCAAAAGTCCCGCCCAGTGCGGGGCTTTTGTGTTACTATGGTTTTACTCATGTAGCCCTGATTAATGTTTCGACTTTTCTATAAAATACTCAAAAGATTTTTCTGGATTGTTGTGGGGGTTTCTTTCGTTGTCGCGCTCTACAATGTCTTCAAGCCACTGCCAGTAGGTTTACACTATGAAGGAGAGCCACGGGTGGTAGATGACGGTGATATTTCCTTTTTTGCCGATACGACGTTTGTCGATTCTTCAGGAACACGACATTCAGATCAACATATTTTTGACGAGGTGTTTAGTATGATAAAGAATGCCCGGGAATATATTTTAATTGACGCATTTCTCTATAACGCCTACCAGGGTGCCTCGCCTGAGACAACCCGAGCGCTCTCAGGCGAACTCACCACTCTTTTGCTCCAAAAGAAAAAGGCTCTTCCGGATATCGCTATTACGGTCATAACTGATCCTATCAATGAAGTCTACGGCGGAGAGATTTCAGAGCAGTTTGAACAACTGCGGGTAGCTGGTATAAACGTGGTTACTACCGATCTCACGAAGTTGCGTGACTCTAATCCGTTGTACTCAGGTTTTTGGCGAACCACCATTTGGTGGTTCGGTAACTCATCAGAAGGCGGTTCGCTACCGCACCCGTTTCAGTCTGGCGGAAAAAAGATCAGTGTTCGCAGCTGGCTTACGTTATTTAATTTTAAAGCAAATCACCGCAAGCTTGTTGTTGCGGACGGCGGCGCGCCTTCAAGTAAGGAGTTTTCGACGTTGATTATGTCAGCTAATCCGCATGATGGATCCAGTGCGCATGGAAATATTGCAATTAAGGTTTCGGGTGACTTCTATCGCGATGTAGTCTCGAGCGAGAGTTCAGTAGCGTCTTTTTCAGGAAATACTCTCCCCGCGTTATCTACCACCTCAACCTCTCGGGCTGGGACAGGTGAAACAACAGTACAATTACTTACTGAAGGTGCAATTCAGGATCATTTTCTTGAAACCCTGAAGAAGTTGGGTTCAGGCGATCGGGTAGATATGGCAATGTTTTATCTCTCTGAACGAAGTATTGTGAACGAACTTATTCGTGCGGCTAAGCGCGGCGTTTCAATTCGTTTAGTACTTGATCCGAATAAAGACGCGTTTGGTCACAAGAAAAATGGTGTTCCCAATCGTCCGGTTGCAGATGAGCTGGTGAGCGAAAGCGAGAAACCGAGTGTCCCTATTCAGATCCGTTGGTGCGATACACACGGGGAACAGTGTCATGCAAAACTCACACTTATCGAACACCATGGTGGTTATGAAATGATCGGCGGTTCGGCAAACCTTACCCGACGCAATATTGCTGATTACAATCTTGAGACCAACATTGCGGTAGAGAGTACAGAGAAGATTAAAGCAATTGCTGACGCGTACGATTATTTTGAAACGATATGGAATAACAGGGGAGGTGCTGTTTATACAGCAGATTACTCGCACTATGAAGACGATGCCTTCTATAAGAAAGTCATGTATCGGGTCATGGAATTTACCGGACTGAGCTCGTTTTAGTTTGAAATAAAGGGTATTAAACCCTAGGGTAAGCCACCGGGATCTATGTTGAATTTGCTCCGCTCATTTTGGTCCGCCGGGTATTTAATTACCCTTTGTTTCGTCTTCGCACCACAGGAGTACTAATTGTTTGATAAATCAAACTAATGTCGCTCAGAGGCTGTATACGAGAATACTCGTCCACGCGCTCCTCGCTAGCCGAAATAAAAGCCTTACGCGGACGTCTCCTTTTAGGTAGCCGGGCAGGATAAAAATGATAGACTATATATTATGAATACCACCATTAATGAAGAACGGGCCACAGCAAAGGATTTTTTCCTTTATTTAGCCATACTTATTTCTCTCTACGTTAGTGTTTTTAGTCTGGTTAAGCTTTTGTTTGAAACGATTGATTACGCATTCCCGGATCAACTTTCCTACGTCGATCCCTACTCATCTGCTATTCGGTGGGCGGTGGCATCACTCATCATCATGTTTCCTTTGTTTGGCATTTTCTCTCGTCTGGTGGGGAAGGAAATAGCGACACGTCCGGGGAAAAAAGAAATCTCATTTAGAAAATGGTTTATTTTTATAACCCTGTTTTTGACTGGTCTCGCAATGGCCATTGATCTCATCGCCCTCATCTATACGTTCTTAGACGGCGAAATCACCACCCGCTTCATTCTCAAGGTGCTCGTGCTTATTGTGGCGGCGGGTTTAGTTTTTCTCTACTACTTCCGTGACATGCGCGGACGCATCATGCGGGGTTCGCGCTGGTTCACTCTCGCGGCACTCATTGTTGTGGCCTCAGTTGTCGCTGGTTTTACGGTAATGGGATCTCCTTCTGTTGCGCGCGAGAAACGGTTTGATGAACGGCGCGTGCAGGATCTCCAGTCAATTCAGTGGCAGATCGTAAATTTTTGGCAGCAAAAGGGGAAACTTCCGGCGAAGCTCGAAGATCTTAACGATCCCATCAGTAGTTTTATGGTTCCAACTGATCCTCGTACTGGCACCGCGTATGAGTACCGTATAACCGATCAGACCAAGCTTGGATTTGAACTTTGTGCTGATTTTGAGACGGAGGGTGTGAACAACTCACTAACACCGTATGCGACAAAGCCTATGGCTCCGGGTGAGGTTCCAGATACGTGGACGCACAGCGCCGAAAAGACCTGTTTTGAACGAACTATTGATCCCGAGCTCTATCCTCAGGCCCCGACTAAAGCTCGACAGTAACTTGTGGGGCCAGGGTAGGTTTTAGTGTATGATTATGTTGTTATCCTATAAGCAACATCTATGTTTTATTTTGGCTCGTTTCCGCTTTTTGTTCTCCTCGTTATCTTGTTTCTGTATCTTCGCTCGCGTATCAAAGGGTTAGAGCGACGTCTCGACCAATATGAAAAGCAGGGAATGTCGCACGCTACAGGCACCACGACGGAAAAGGCTCCGTTAAACACAGTAACCCCGGCGGCTTCTGTTTTGCCAGCGAGCGTAACTTCCGCACCGTGGACGCCCAAGCCCGTTACCGAGAGTCAGAAGGTATCAAATGAAGAACTTTCTGGTCGTTGGCTAGGAAAGATCGGTATTGTCGCAATCGTGCTCGGTGTTTCGTTTTTCCTCAAATGGGCGTTTGAAAATAATATTATCGGTCCTGCCGGCCGTGTTGCGTTAGGAGTGGTCGGCGGCCTCATCCTTATTGGCGTAGGGCAGTGGCTCCGGAAAAAATATTTAGTTTATTCGGACATTCTGATGGGTGGTGGTATCGCTATTTTATATCTCACTATTTTCGCCGCGTTTCAGTTCTACCATCTCATTACGAGTCAAACCCTCGCCTTCGGCCTTATGTTGTTGGTGACGGTGCTTTCCGCAGTACTCAGTATCCTAGGAGGCACGCAGAACCTTGCGGTCTTGGGTGTGTTGGGTGGTTTCCTCACTCCGTTTCTCCTTTCAACCGGAACGAACAATCTCGCCGGCCTCATGTCGTACGTCTTACTCATCGATGTCGGTGTTCTTGCCGTCGCACTTTTCAAACGTTGGTCAACATTAAACTATCTGGGTTTTATTGGAACGGCAATTATTTTTTCAGCATGGTTTGATCGTTTCTACACAAAAGAACAACTTTTCCTTACCGCACTTTTTCTTACCTGTTTTTTCGGAGTGTATCTTGTTACTGCGCTCATTCATACGGTTATTTGGAAACGCGTTTCCTCAAACCTCGATCTCGCTCTGACAACACTCAATGCCGGGGGGTATGCCTTTCTCATGTATGGGATTTTAAATCCCACCTATCACAGCGTCATGGGTTTTTTCTTCGTCGTTCTCGCGGCACTTTATTTTATAGTCGCTTTTCTTGCGGCTAAACTCAATCCGACAGATAAGACTCTGAATTTTTATATGCCGGGGATTGCGATTGTGTTTATCTCGCTTGCATTACCGGTTCAGCTCAAAGGCTACTGGATCACGCTCGCGTGGCTTGTTGAGGCGGTTGTGCTCTATGCCGTTTCATTTGTTGTGTTTAGGAGCAGTATGCGGGTATTTGGTGCGGTCGTGTACGCTCTCGGCGTCTTTCGTTTCTTTACCATTGACCTTCCACGCTTGTATGACATTACGACCTACACAACGATTTTCAATCGCTACTTTGTGATCGTGTTCGTGGCGATTATCGGAGCGTACGCAATCGCTTTCTTCTATAAACGCGCGCTTGGTGAGGGAGCAAACGAAACGTATAAAAAGGGTGCTGCGATCTTTTTCGTGGTTGCACAACTTCTTTCCCTCTATATTTTGACATTTGAGATTACCGTTCATTACGCAAAACGCGAAGCGCTTTACGAGCGTGATTTTTGGAAATCAATGGAAGCGTATAGTCAGTATCGCACCGGCGGATACGCGAGCTGCGGTTACTATGGTTCCTATCGGTATGGAACAAATCGTTGGACGAGCCGCTACTATAATGAGTTCCAGTACCCACCTAATCCCTCAATTGAGACCCCTCGGTATGATGTAAATGGAAACTATATTCCACCTTCTCAGCCTGATGAGCGAACCGTTGCCGAGATTAGCGCTCGCTGCGCTTCACGGGAGGAAGCTCTCTCGGGTATCGTTAATTTGCGTAATACCTGGATTTCAATTGTGTGGGCGCTCTACGCTGTTCTTCTTGCTGCAGCAGGATTTGTACTCCATGCGCGCCTCTTCAGAATTTTGGGAATCACGTTATTCTTTGTTACTGCGGTAAAAGTGTTTATCGATGTGTGGAGTTTGGGTCAGGTGTACCGAATTATTTCGTCCATCACCTTCGGTGTCCTCGCGTTGGTGATTTCGTTTGTGTATACGAAGTGGAAGAATCGATTAAAAGAAATTCTTTAAAAAATAGTCATGCGTCTAACTAAAGTATTGATCCCCGTTCTTATTTCAGTTGCCACGATATCTGTGTGCGCGCCGAGTCCTGCTCTTGCTGATTTTTCTAAAACAGACTGGATGTACTCACGCGATATTCTTACGCCGTTTTCGTCCAATCAGGCAAGCGGTTATGTTCGATTGGAGCTCGATAACACTATTGCCGGCGCGGGGAAAAATTTTAAAGATGTCCGTGTTATCGGTTCTGAGGGGCGGGAAGTACCCTACCAGCTTGTTGTTGAGGAGGCTTCGTCGCGAAGCGCATTTTATCCCGCGCAAATAGTTAATCGCTCGGTTGATGCGTCAGGGCGTCTTCAGTTTGTTATTGATTTGGGAAAATCAGGGCTTTTACACAACCGTATTGAGATTGTTTCTCCGAGCAATAACTACAAACGCCAGGTTTCAGTCTACAGCAGCGATGTTTTGGCGGCTCCTACCGCATCGAGTTGGAATCTTCTGACTGATGATGGTTATATTTTTAAATTCTACGATGATAAAACGCGTTTCTCAACCGCTGAAGGCATTGTTGATTATCCGCAGAGTGCAACACGTTATGTCCTGGTTGTAGTTGAGAATGGTCCTGAGGGCACACTTCTGTTTGGACAGGCGAACGTATTTACACACGAAGTAAGTGTGGCAAAGGAATCTAAAACGCCCTTTAACGCCGAGATTATTCAAAACTCCAAAGAACAGACAACCGAGTTGGTTGTTGATTTAAAAGCCGCAGGAATTCCGACACGCGAAGTTACTCTAATTTCAGAGGGTAAAGAAAAAGCCGTGAATTTTAGCCGCACTGTTCGGGTTTTTGGAAGCAACGATGCCGCTTCATGGAGCAGGGTGGGTGAGGGGTATATTTCACGTTTGGTAACTCCGAAATTTGTCGGAACCAACCTTTCCGTCAGTTACCCGGAGTCATCATTTAGGTACTATAAGATTGTTGTCTACAACTACGACGACGCTCCACTTTCACTTTCCCCAACACTCACCTTTACTCAGATAATACGTGCAGTTGTCTTCGAGGTTCGCATGCCCGAGCGCTATGAGCTTTACTATGGAAATGAGAAAGCATTCGCGCCGCGCTATGACCTTGCCCGTTTTTTCAACTTTCTTGAAACAACCAATCTTCCGGAAGCAGAGTTGGGGGAGGTTCGTACGAATAGCGATTACGTAGCACCCGCAGCGCCCGTTGTTCCTTTTAGTGAGAAGCACCCAATGGTACTAAATATCATTTTGGCACTTTTGGTTGTTATTATCGGTGGATTTATATTCTTGTATGTATGGAAGGGGATGAAAAGAGGGAAGAGTTCAATTGACCCGTCGGCCCCTCCAGTTCAGCAACCTCCGCAAACCCCACCTGGAACTGTATAAAAAGAAAACCCGGTCCACGTGAGGCGTGGACCGGGGGGAAGAGTGACTAAAAACGTTTAGGCCACCCAGATTCCGAGAAGAACTTCGCCACGCTTTGACCCCATTGGCGGATCCGACAAACAGGTTTAGGCGTCTGCGCCTCCTCGTACGAAACGACCGGCCAGATCTTGCCGGCGCGGATCTCTTCGTGGAGCTTTCGCGCGTCATCAATGTTCACGCTTTTGATTTCAAGCTCGTAACTTTCTCCGCCGTGAGTCAAACTGAGCTCAGCCTCAGCAGTACCCAAGCGATAGACGCCGGTCACCCGATGGGGGCTAGCCGGGAAAATGTCACAAGCAGTGAAATAATCCGGCTTAAACTCCTCGAGTAACTTTGTGTTAGGAGCAAAAAGATCTCCAAGACTTTCAGATCTTCGATCGCGGTCTATTCTGTGATGTCCAGTGCCGTCTTTCCAAGCCATTAGTGATGACATGTGCTGCTGCCTTTCTTCTTTCTGTCGCGAGTGGTCCCGCGATCAGTGAGTTGTTTTGCAAAGACCAATGCATCAAAGAATGCGCGGTCTAGTTTAAATTATACTACGTTTAATGCCATTCTGTCAATATCCCCCAAAGGCACGCCAGAATGGCTAGTATTAAGGCTCAAAAAGCTCATCTTTTCTTTATAAGCCTCTTTTAGCATTGAGACATGGGGCCATATAAACGTTTTCTCTTTTTCATCTTTGTAGTGGTCTGGGCGTGAGCCGCGTGGCAACCTCTGGATCGAGGGGCCTGGCTTCTTGAAAACCTTTTGGTTTTTGCTTTTTTACCGATGATTTTTTTTGACGGACCCTATCTCAAACTCTCGCGGCTCTCGTATACGCTGATTACGATATACTGCTGTCTCCACCTGATCGGTTCGCACTATACGTATGCTAAAGTTCCGTTCGGCTTCATGCTCGAGGATTGGTTTAATGCACAACGGAATTTATATGATCGCCTCGTTCACTTCTCATTGCGTTTCCTGTGCGCGAGGCGTTTTTGCGCCTCGCGCACGCCAAAGGATTTTGGGGGTACTATTTACCCTTGGACGTGACGCTTTCATTTTCTGCTGTCTACGAAATTATTGAGTGGCTCACTGCAGCGGTTATTAACCCGGCCGCCGGAATTGATTTTCTGGAAGTTCAGGGCGATATCTGGGACGCACAAAAAGATATGCTTGCGGCCGGTATCGGCGCCACAATCTCAATGCTCGTTGTTGCTGCGGCTAATTTCTATTACGACAAGCATTTCCAGCGGAAACTCAAAGACAGTTTTAAAATTTCGGACGCGGAACTTCCCAAAGGCGACAAGAAGCTCAAAAAAATTATTGATACCGTGGGGGAGGCGCTCTCGGGCAAGTCTAGAGTGTCTAAAAGTGGCGGCTGATTGGAGATTTAAACTGTGCTACGATATGGTCATTCATGATTTTAAAAGTTAAGAAGATTGATTCGGATATTCCTGATCCTCATTACGCACATACCAATGATGCCGGTTTCGATCTTTACACCCGTGAACGCGTTGTTCTTAAGCCCGGTGAACGCGCCATGATTCCGAGTGGCATGCAGTTCGAGATTCCCGACGGATATGTTGGTTTGGTTTGGGATAAAAGCGGACTCTCAATGAAACAGGGTATTAAGATGCTTGGCGGGGTCGTCGATGCCGGATATCGCGGCGAGGTGCAGATCGGAGCGATTAATCTTGGTCATGAAGAGTATGTATTTGAAAAATACCACAAGGTCGCGCAGATGCTTATTCAAAAAGTCGAGCAGCCCGTTATTACGGTCGTCGAGGTGTTAGCAGATTCTTCCCGCGGAACGCAGGGTTTCGGCAGTAGCGGTAAATAATTTATTCTACATGAAAAATATCATTATCGTACTCTTAGTTCTCATTATTGTTGTGTTGGTTCTCGGGTTCTTTGTCTTTGATGTCTTCCGTCCCATGTCGCCACAGACAACGGTGGTGACGAGTTTTGCTGAATGTCTGGCGGCGGGAAATCCGGTTATGGAAAGTTATCCGCGACAATGTAAAAGTGCTGACGGCAAAAGTTTTACTGAAGACATCGGTAACGAGCTTGAAAAAGATGACCTTATTAGAATTGAATCGCCTCGACCAAATGCAACAGTCGCGAGTCCTTTGAAGGTGACGGGCAGCGCGCGGGGCACCTGGTTCTTCGAGGCATCGTTTCCGGTTCGGATAACCGATTCAAACGGTGTTGAGCTTGGCGTAGTTCCCGCACAGGCACAGGGCGAATGGATGACTGAGGAATTCGTCCGGTTTGAGGCGACACTGCCGTTTAAAGCGCCAACCACGGATACTGGTTATCTCATTCTCGAGAAAGATAATCCGTCGGGACTTCCGGAACATGCCGATGAACTCAAAATCCCCATCATGTTTTCACGTTGATCTGCTAGAATAGACCTATATGGAGAGCTTAATAAAGGCAGATATATTCTTTTTTGTCACTACAATCGCAATCGCGTGCGTCTCAACCGTCCTCATCGTAATTTCAGTCTATATTGTTAAAATTTTGCGCGAGGTTTTTAAGATTGCTGAAAAGGCAAAAATGGAAACTGACAACATTGTTTCTGACATTCGCGATTTACGCGAAACCATCCGTGAGGAGGGATCGAAATTGAAATCAATCTCAGATTTATTGACGCGGTTTGTTCCACAGAGTAAAAAACATGCAACTTCACGGGCAAAGCAGCGAGAAAAAACTGAAGAAACTATAAATGAATAACTATGGCAACAAACAAAAAAACATCGAAAGGTTCGACGGGTAAAAAAGCGGCTATTGGCGCAGGACTTGCACTCGCGGCCATAGCAGGGTATTTTTTGGCTACGACCAAACCGAATGAACGTAAAAAGATATTGAATGGCTGGATTGATAAAGCTAAGGACGAGACTTCAAAACGATTCAAACAGGCGAAGGTGTTCACCGAAGCGGGATATCGAAAAGCGGCAGCTGAGGTTATGAAAGATTATGAAGGAATAAAAAATATAGATGCGAAAGAATTTTCAAAAATCGGAAAAGAACTCAATGATCACTGGCGCACCATTGCCAAGTCATTTAAAAAAGGGCGGGAAGGATCCTCGGAAGACGAAGAATAACGAGTCAACCAGTTGGGGCGGTGTCGCTACCTGGTACGATGATCTGTTGGGTGAGAAGGATACCTATCAAGAAAAGGTGATTCTCCCTGCTCTTGAAAGACTCTGCAGTAGCTTTAAAGGAAAACGTATTCTTGACCTCGCGTGTGGGCAGGGTTATTTTTCGCGTGCGCTTCGCAACATCGGAGCAGATGTTATCGGTGTTGATATTTCTTCGGAACTTATTGATCTGGCTCGGACGCACTCACCCAAAGAAATCGTGTTTCATGTTTCTTCCGCACACGACCTTTCGTTTATACCGAGCGCTTCGATTGATGCGGCGGTTTCTGTCTTGGCCCTGCAAAATATAAACGATCTTTCAAAAGTTTTTACTGAAGTTAAACGCGTGTTAAAATCCTCGGGAGTTTTTATGGTGATCTTGAATCACCCCGCATTTCGCAATCCGCGGCAATCAAGCTGGGGTTTTGATGATGAACAAGAGATTCAGTACCGGCGTTTAGATGGATATCTGGTGGAGCACCACGAGGAGATTGATATGCATCCGGGCGAAACCGATACTGCCACCACCATAAGTTTCCACCGCCCGCTCCAGCATTACCTCAAGCTCCTTTTCAATAACGGTTTTGCGGTGACGCGTTTTGAAGAGTGGGTTTCGCACAAAGAAAGCCAGAATGGGCCGCGAAAAGCTGCGGAAGACCGTGCGCGTAAGGAGTTCCCACTCTTTCTCATGATCGAGGCTTCGAAATACACAAGACCCCTTTTGTAGGTTTCTCTTCTCAGAGTTATAATCTACTGCGCTGGGTTTCTATAAATAACTAACTCTAACGATGCACTACGTATGTACAGGAGGTTGTGGGGGTGAAGCAGATCGGCCGGGCACCTGTCAGGCAGAAGACTGTTCTAAAGAAGGCCAGCCGATGGTTCCGTGTGCGTGTGAAGACGGACTGCACGATGAATCGAGTTTGGTTTCGGAGGATGACGGAAAAGGAGATGACGAAGCTATGTAAATGTAAAAACCCCGCGTGCTGCCCCTGGCAGCACGCGGGGTTTTAATTAGCGTGTGTCTTCAAGTGTGAGCGAATAGCGCAATCCCAGAAGCGTAATAATTCCCAGTACAAAAAAGAGGTACTGATTTTGGTTATCAATGAGTATAAGTGCTAATCCGGCTACTACGGGAGCAATGATGTACGAGATAGGTCGACTGTTTCTAAAAAAACCAATGAGGTTGGTGTCGTCAGCATTCACTCGTTTGAAGAAGTAGCTTTCGGTCGTTATTTCAATCGCACTCGCGCCTATACGCGTGACAAACAGTAAGAGAGCCCAGAGTGCAATGTTATTCGAAGTGATAAATGAGAGACAGATAGTGCCAAGAGCCATAACTACAATACCGTAGGTCATGATCTCCTTTTCGCCATACGTTTTGTCGGCGAGCTTGCCGAGCGGTATTTCAAAAATGACGAACGGCAGAAGCATCACGCTAAAAATGATGCCAATTTCTTTCCAGTTGAAGCCGATTGAGTCGTGAAGGTAGAGAGGCATGTAAATGGTCATCCAGGTGTAGAAGAACTGGAGGATGAAAGCAACCATGTAGACATTCCAGAGTTTTTTATTTTTCCAAAACGCTCCTAATGTCGCGCGAACCTCGATCTTTTTATACGATTTGTGCGGGAGGTTGCGGAAATTGCGATAGATAATCGCAAAGAAGGGAACAAGGAAGAGGGCAGAGAGCAGGTAAATAATTGAGAAGTTCTCACCTTCACCCAAGATGAGTCCAACGAGAAGTGGAGAGAGGACGAAGGTTGCATTCGCGATGGTCATAAAAGTTCCACGAATTCCGCCGGTGTGAGTGTTATCCGAAAGGCGTTCCAAAAAGATATCGAGACCAAAAAGGATGAGTGGATTAATGGCGTGGTGGAGCACGAAGAGCACCATAATAAGGTATGGGTTCGTGAACGCGGCAAGTCCGAGGAGTATCGCACATTCAAGAACAGTGAGATAAAGCATCATTCGATAGTTGCGGACTTTCTCGAGTATCTGGGAGATGAACAGAAAAACGATGATGTTTATGACGGAGCCTGCGGTATAGAGAAGGCCGAGCGCCCCTTCAGTGAAGAACTGTTCAAGGAAGTTTGAGTTAACGTATACAACAAAAACGTAGTGGAACGAGAGGAGAAGTGTTGCAAGGTAAATCGCCGACACGAGAGAGTGTTGGCGAAGTTTTTGTGTGACCAGCTGCATAGATTCTATTATACGCCGAGGATGACCGGAATGACGATGGGTCGCTTGGCTGTTTTCTGGAAAAGAAACTCACTCACCTTGTCCGTCACGGTTGTTTTAACGTATTCGAAGTTAATGGGATTCATTCCTGCTGCAGTATCCTCGACTGTTTTTTTGATAATGAAGCGGGCGTTACGCAAGAGATCCTGGGATTCACGTAGGTATACGAAACCACGCGAGATGATGTCCGGTGATTTGCGCAGTTTCCCCGTTTGGGCATTGACGGTTGCGATAATGACGAACATGCCGTCCTGGGCCAGAAGCTGGCGGTCGCGAATGACCACTTCCTGGATATCTCCGATCGAGAATCCATCAACCATCATGATGTTTGATGGGGCTTTTTCTTTGCGGATGCCTATCTTCTTTCCCTTGTCGGTAATTTCAACCAGGGAGCCGTTATCGGGAACCACAATGTTTTCAGCTTTGTTGCCGAGATTTTTTGAGAGATCGGCATGCATTTTCAACATGAAGTGGTTGCCGTGGAGTGGCATAAAGAATTTATAGGGAATTTGGCGGTGGATCCATTCAAGCTCGGCGCGTTTCCCGTGACCGGAAGTGTGAACATCAGAATCAAGATAGGTAATGATGCGGGCATCGTGGCGGAACAGGTTGTCTTTAAGAATCGAGACCGAACGTTCATTTCCGGGAATAATCGAAGAGGAAAGGATCACCGTGTCAGATCGCATGAGTTTGATCTGCTTGTGACTTTTGTTCGCGATACGCATCAAGGCCGCAAATTCTTCGCCCTGTGCACCAGTCGCCAGAACCAAAATCTTATTGTGCTGATGACTCTCTATTTCGTCTAAAGGGATGATGTGTTTGGTATCAGCAAGGTTGAGGTGCTTAATGATCTCGACGTTGTTTTTCATGCTGCGCCCCTCAATGACGACCTTGCGTCCATACTGCTCGGCGGTGCGAATGAACGCAATGATGCGTTCTACCTGAGAGGCAAACGTTGCGATGATAACGCGCCCCGGTGCGTCACGGACGAGTTTATCAACGGTTTCAATAACGCGTTGTTCAGAAAGCGACCAGCCCGGTTTTTCGATACCGGTTGAGTCCATAGCGAGAAGCAAGATGTTTCGATCTTTAAAAACGGCGTACTGCTCTTTTTCTTTATCAGACGGTTCGCCGTTTTCATTTTCAACACGAACATCACCGGTAAACACTAGATCACCATACGGAGTTTCGATGATAACACCGGTCGAGTCGGGAATAGAGTGGGTGAGTCCGGTAAAACAGACCTTGAGTCGCGGAGTAATGGGGAGGCTCTTGTCGTTTTTGTCGACGATTTTAATGTTCAAGGGTGGAAGATGGGGGAACTCGCTTTGGCGTTTTTGAATGAGGAGTGCGCCGAATTCTCGCGTGAAAATAGGAGGATTTCCTAACGCGCCAACGACGAAGGGAATGCCGCCGATGTGATCAAGATGGCCGTGAGTAATGACGAGAGCGCGGATTTTCTCCTTACGTTCCTCAAGGTACTTTGTGTTGGGAAGAATGTAATCAACGCCCGGGGTTTCTTCCGTTGAAAACTGAATGCCGGCATCGATGACGATGATGTCATTCTCAAACTCAATCGCAGTCATGTTGCGGCCGACTTCTTCAACGCCGCCGAGAGGAATGATGCGGATGTTGTCGCCCGGTGGCGGAATAGTAAGGGTTGAGGGGCCGCTTTGCTTAATAGTCTGGTGTGTTCCGCGTGGAGGTTTTTCTCTGAAACCACCGCGTCCACCTTTGGGTCGCATTCCTTTTGAATGTCGTGATTTTTCTCCCGGTCGCGCTTGGTTGTTTCCGCCCGGTCGATCGTTTCGATTCGTGCGACGGTCATCGCGATGTGGCCCCGCTGGGCGCACGGGGCGCATGGGGGAACGTCCCTGTCCCTGGGGGCGTGAATGATGCCGTTGCTGAGATGAAGCATGCGCAGGGCGCCCCTCTTCTCGAGGAGTATGTTCATTGCGTTCAGGTCGTTCCGCTGGGCCACCGTCTGAGTGATACACTCGTGTTCTGATCATATAGTTATGTTGTTCTGTTAAATGCTCGTTTATTAATTAATTGTGTGCTAAAAATTTCCAGACTCGATCAGTTTCGGTGTGCCAGAGGTTTACGGCTCCGAAACGTTCTGAGGGGACGGTCGCATGTAAGACCGAGAATCCCTGAATTGCATTCGAGATAATGTAAATAAAATCCGGTGAGTAGAGAAAGACCGCAGGAATGTCTTTGCCGATTTCATTTTCAAACTGACGATATTTTTCAAATCGAGCCGCGGTACTCGATGAGGTTCGGGCATCTTCCAGAAGCCTGTCAACGCGTGAGTTGGTGTAGATCGCGATGTTCAACCCTGGATCGTTTCTCTGCGATGAGTGCCAGAAGGCAAACAGGTCGAGGTCGCGGCCGATAATTTCGCCGAAAAGAAGCGCATCATATTTGCGAGGACGAATGACACTTTGATTCAGATCTCCCATGTCAAAGGTTTTAATTTCGACGTTGGCGCCAAGTTTTTCCCACTCTTGTTTAAGTATTTCAGCAGCCTTTTTAAGATCTGGCGTGTTGCTCGTCGATATCGAGAATTCAAAACGGACTTTCTGTTTGTTTATGGTCTTCTCAAGTACGTTGTCGGTTGAGTTTGGTTTCCATCCATTTCGATCAAGCATTTTGCGCGCAAGTTCGAGTGGTGTTGAAGTTGAGAGGACTGGGGTTGAAGTGCCAGTGCTTTTAACAGCTGTTGTGCTTGAGAGGGCTAAGCTTGTTGTGGCAGGGTTTGTGGGAAGAAGGCCGGGAGGGATCGGGCCATTAATTGGATTTCCGTAACCCAAGAGTACGTCGCGTACAATCTGTTCACGTGGTGCACTCATGTTTAAAGCAGAACGAATTTCAACATGGGTAAAAATGGCTGCCTGGTTTTGATTAAAGAAAAGACCAAAGACACGGGGCAGGGTTGTTGTTTCAATACGTGAGTTTGCTCCGGAGAGTTGTTTGGCATATTCCGGTGCAACGGTTGATACGTTATCAACATCACCCTGCTCAAATGCCCGCAGGAGCTCAGCGTCGTTTTTGTAAAAATGTACGGTGAAGTGCGAGACGAAGGGTTTGCCGAATGTGTAGTCGGTGAAGGGCGCAAGTTCGTACGTCACGGGGACGCGTGAACTGTTGGTGTGTATGCTTTTAATTTTAAAGGGTCCTGATCCGATCGGTTCGGTGTTGTACTGGCTGAATGAAAATGTTTCGGCATCGGTGTCTTGCCAAAGATGCTTGGGTAAAATTCCCAGGGTCATGTTTTCTGCAAACGGAGCATAGGGTTGTTTGAGAGTAAAACGTACCTCATGATCGCTTATTTTTTCTACCGTAACACCTTCCCAGTTTGCGCGCTTTGAACTTTTGAGGAAAGGATCCTGAGCTCGTTCAATGGTAAAGACAACATCATCAGCGGTGAGCGGTGTGTCGTCATGAAATACGGCGTCACTGCGGAGTATAAAGGTATACACCTTTCCGTCAGGGGAAATAGTATAACCTTCAGCGAGATCAGGAATGAGGCCGGCGTTTTCAGTTGATTTGAGAAGTCCTGAGTAGATGAGATTTACCATATCGCGATCAGCATCTGAAATTGAGATCAGTGGATTAATAAATCGGGGAGTTCCCACAATTCCTTCGCGGATTGTTCCGCCAGCCGACGGTATTTCAACCGTAAAATGTTTACTGAGATTAAGGAGCATAATGAGCCCCGAGATAAATACGATCGAAATGCCGCACAAAAAGAGCAGTCGCTCAAAATTGCTGAGTTGTATGAGTGTGGCAAATAAGCGGTGGAGAAAGGGTGGTCGACTCCCGCTGTATTCGTTATGAGGATGAGATGAGAGATTACTGTTCACGTGAGAATGGGTGTGTATCCTCTGCCTACGGCCAACGGAAATACACAACTTGTTGTGCCTCTTGGATTAGAGAAACCGTAACCTCGTTAGAGTGTTATGGCAAGAATCGAAGAGAGGGTAAATAAAATGGCAATAATAATAGTACCATTGAAGAGAACTTTTTCAAATCCTCGTCTGGTGTGAAATGTTGAGCTCCAGTTGTCGCCGCCACCAAATGCCCCGCCCAGGCTTGCATCGGAGTGCTGTAGAAGTACACCAATAGCAAGGAGTACGGAGAGTGCAATTTGGATATAGGGGAGTACCTGAGGAATCTGTTCAATGAGGTTATTCACGGGAAAGATGCTAACACGTCTCGCTTCATTTAGCAACGCGTAAAGAGGTGTAATTCCAAAAAAATCCTGAATTGACATGCTTTTTTTCAGTGCTAGAATAGGCCACACATTAAAGAGCTAAACATTAGTGCTATGAAGAAAAAAATATCTCCTTCTAAAGAAGTGAGCAGTGTAGGAATTAAGCCGTTGGCCGACCGTGTTCTCATTAAAGAGATTGACGATCGTCAGACAGTTACGGCGAGCGGCATTATTATTCCTGAAACTGTCGACGGTGATAAGGGTAATAAAAAAGGGACCGTGGTTGCGGTGGGAGAGGGTCGCTATGATGACGGAGAAATCGTTTCGGTTAAAGTAAAGGTTGGAGAAAAGGTAATGTTCCAATGGGGAGATAAGTTGAAATTAAACGGAGAAGAATATTACATTGTTCGCGAGAGCGAAATTATGGCAGTCATTAAATAGCTATTACGAGTTAATACATTAAAGGCATATGGCATCAAAACAGATTATCTTTTCTGAAGAGGCGCGAAAAAAACTCAAAGTAGGTGTCGACAAAGTTGCTGACGCAGTCAAAATCACCATCGGTCCGCGTGGCCGCAACGTGGTGTTGGACAAAGGGTACGGTGCTCCCACGATTACGAACGACGGCGTTTCGATTGCCAAAGAAATAACGCTCAGGGACAAATTTGAAAACATGGGTGCGGAAATTGTTAAAGAGGTTGCCGAAAAAACGAACGATATTGCCGGCGATGGAACCACCACTTCAGTTATTTTGACTCAGGCTATTTTTGCGGAAGGTTTGAAGCACACCACCTTGGGTGTAAGCGCGATGGGCATTCGAAGCGGAATTGAAAAAGCCGCAGGCCTTGCAGTTGAGGCTTTGAAAAAGATCGCGAAACCCATTCAAAATAAAGATGAGTATCGTCAGGTAGGAACTATTTCATCCGAATCAGAAGAGATTGGTACCATCATCGCGGACACGATTGAAACGGTCGGGAAAGACGGCGTCGTTACTGTCGAAGAATCACAATCAATCGGCATCGAAAAGGAAGTTACTCAAGGGTTGAAGTTCGACAAGGGTTACGTGTCGGCGTACATGATCACGAATTCTGATCGTATGGAGGCTGAGTATAACGATCCGGCAATTTTGATCACTGATAAGAAAATTTCGAGCGTAAAGGAAATTTTGCCGCTCCTTGAAAAACTTGCGCAGACCGGACGCAAGGAACTCGTCATTATTGCCGAGGATGTGGACGGGGAAGCACTCGCGACCTTTGTAGTAAACAAGCTGCGCGGTGCATTTAATGTTCTCGCAGTTAAAACTCCCGGATACGGCGATCGCAAGAAAGAAATGCTCCAAGATATTGCGACGGTCGTCGGTGCTAAGGTAGTTTCAGAAGAGGTCGGTATCAAGCTTGAAACAGCCGATATCGCTATGTTGGGGAAGGCACGAAAAGTTATTGCGACCAAAGATGAAACAACCATCGTTGGTGGTAAGGGTAAGAAATCAGAGGTTGAGGCGCGCGTAGCACAGTTGCGTAAACAAAAAACGCAAACAGAATCAAAGTACGATATCGAAAAACTTGATGAGCGTATCGCGAAGCTTTCGGGTGGCGTTGCGGTTATCCATGTCGGCGCTGCAACCGAAACCGAGATGAAATATTTGAAGTTAAAAATTGAAGATGCGGTGAATGCGACTAAAGCGGCGATCGACGAGGGAATTGTTGCGGGTGGCGGAACCGCGCTTATCAAAGCTGCGCAGAAAGTTTCAGAAGGGTTTAAGGCGGAAAAAGCAAAGAAAGCGATTAGTCGCGAAGAGGAGATTGGATTTTCAATTGTACTCAAAGCGCTCGAAGCGCCACTTCGCCAGATTGTATTGAACGCCGGCAAAGATGACGCTTCGGTTATTATAGAAGCAATCCGAAAAGCAAAAGGTAATGCCGGGTACGATGCGCTCAACGATGTGATGGTTCCCGACATGGTTCTCGCGGGGATTGTTGATCCGGTTAAGGTTACGCGAAGTGGAATTCAGAATGCCGCTTCAGCCGCTGCAATTCTTCTCACGACCGAAGCGGTGATCGCCGAAGAACCGGAAGAAAAGAAACCGCCGATGGGCGGCGGAATGCCGGGTGGTATGGGAGGAATGGATTACTAAAATAGTAAGTAGAAGGTGGTGGGTAGGTGGTGGAAAAAGAATAAAAAACCAGCGGTTCGCATGCGCAAACCGCTGGTGTCGTTTTGAGTGAAAGATCACTCCTTTTCTTTGCTGTTTTCTCCTTCAAGTTCGCCCAGAAAATCCTTTTCTACCGTACGGCCGATAAGAGTTTTCTTCGTTAACAGTTGCAGGAGGGCCCCCAGATTTTTCTCAGCTCTGGATCCAGTCTCAGTTTTTTCGAAGGCCATTTCAATACGGAGTACTGCTGCACCTGAATTTCCATTCAATCTGATGAGCGCAGGAGCCGCCGCCTTAATGAGTGGGAGCTCAGTTGTTTCTGAAACAAGATCGAGAATGTTCAGAGTGAGATCATCGCATTTAGTAATCTGCAGGTTCAAAATTGGATTCGCAAGTTCGGTAAGAATTGCAATTTGAAATTGTGTGAAGCCTAAGATTACATCTTTCGGCAGCACTTCTGGATTGAGATTAATCGCGAGGAAGTCAGTAACCAGTAATCTCAGGAGGATTCTGGAAGAGGGTCGAGGTATAGATGTCTCAGACTGAGATTCAGTTGGCGTCTTGCCCCCGAGTTTTTTGAGCAACTTCTGTCGTACGTCCTCGAGATTAAGCTTGAGATCTCTGAGTACCCGAGCCGCGGTTCCTTCGCCCTCTCGTAAAATTCCGAGGAGCAGGTGTTCGGTTCCGGTGAAGTCGTGTTTAAGATTTAAGGCCTCTCGTGCGGCAAGTTTGAAGATTCGAAGTACGCGAGGAGTATAGGGTGGGTTTGGAGGACGTGGCAGGTCGGTTCCACTCGCAACAATTTTTTCAACTTCAGCGCGGATTGTTTCGAGGTCAAGCCCACATTCCACAAGAATCGAACAGGCATTACCGCGGCCGAGTTTGACGAGGCCGATGAGTAAGTGTTCGGTTCCGACAAAGTTGTGTTTTAGGCGTCCAGATTCTTTTCGGGCGAGCGCAAGTACGTGTTCGGCATTTGGCGTGAATTTATTTTCTGGTTCACTCATAAGTGTGTTTCTTTCGAGGTTCTACCGTGGCTAGCGGCGCTATCTTTAGATCAAATTACGCGTATAACATTATTTGTCAACGTCCTGTTTTTTAAAATTCATGTAGTAGAAGTATGAACGCAATTCAACAATAAAAAACCAGAGGTTCGCATGCGCGAACCGCTGGTGTCTTTATGGCGGGCTCTGCAGTTTTTTGACTGCCTCACGCGTTGTCTCGAGCGTGAGGCCGAGACGCTCGAGAATTGTCGCAGCGGCCCCGTCATTCTCGCGAAGCATACCAAGAAGAATGTGTTCGGTACCGATGTAGGTCTGACCCAAGGCCTCTGCCTCTTTTTCGGCAAGCGCAAGTACCTTTTTGACGCGTGGTGTTTGCATCGGAACGGTGCGTCCCTCCACCGCCTCAAGCTTTATTTCTTTGTCAGTCTCGAGTTTCAGTCGGGCGAGATCGACACCGAGTTGGTTCAGGATGAGTGTCGCGCTGCATTCTTTGAGACAGACAATTCCGAGAATGAGATGTTCGGTCGAAACGACGTAGTGTCGTCGTTCCCGGGCTTCTTTCTGTGCGAGGAAGAGCACTTGTTCTGCGCGAGGAGAGAACTCTTTCGTGAGCGGGGTGTGAGGGCCATTCATAAGATCAGTTTTGTTCTATTAACACTCTAGTTGGATAAAGGTTATTGTCAATGAAGCAGGACTTCGTTTGAAGCTCAGGGTAAAAATGTTAAAATACATTTCACATGATGAGTAATTCAAAAATGTCATTTAGAAACGCACAAGGAAATCTTCCGATCGGAATGGCCTTGGTTGCGGTCGTTCTTGCGTTTGTTGTTTTCGGCGCACTTCTTATCGGCCTCGGAAAGACGAAACAGGAGCCAATTGTTTCACCAACGCCATTGTCTTCGCCGTCTCCGACACCTGCTGCCGTTATCGATATTTCAAAATGGCAGAGTTACTACAGTCCCACCTACGGTTTCGAAGTAAAGTACCCCTCTGACTGGGAAGTATTTGAAGGCGATCTCTATGGAACTCCGGCAATTAATATCTATAAAACTAAGACTGGTCAGGATGAAGATAAGGCTCTTCCACTCTCGCACCACTCTTCCGGTACTCACGTTTCGATTTTTCCCAAAGGAGTTCCCACTGAGGGAGTGTTGGGTGAAAATCATTCAAGCAAATTTTCTTTTGACGAAGAGACTAAAAATGCGATCGACTTCACTCTCGCCGGTGGTATGCCTTGGGCATCATATCTCAATTTTAAAAACCCGCCCTCGTCGTGGGAACCGTTTGGATTTGTGTGGCTCTCACTCGAGATTATTAATTTGAAAGAGGAGTGTATTTCTCCGACTAATGAAATCGTATCGCCAAGTATCAACTGCTTTGATGTTTCCGGAGCGCAGTTTGTTCGCTCAGGAAAGGTGAGTGCGGAAGATCGGCTTATCGAAGAGCGTATACTTTCAACCTTTCATTTTGTTCGAAACTAGAGCTTGAAATAAAGGACGCCGGCGTTCGTCTTAACTAGTATTAATATTTATTAAGTAGGGAAGCAGTAGTATTCTTCTATGTACGAAAAAATTAAATCGTGGGGGCCGGGGAAGATTCTTGCGGGAATTATTGTTGTGGTTGTGGCGTTTGTGATCATCCACGGATTCTTTGTGGGAAGATCGCCAAGGATTCATCTCGGTCAGACATCAAACACGATGGTTGATCAGAGCGCGGTCGCTCCTGGTTTCGGTGGCACAGTGGGAGGCATGTTCTCTCGAGAAAGTGGAAAGGCAATGGACACTACTTATCCCTATCCGCCTCAGGTCCCTGCTTCGACCGAGGATCTGCCGAACGGCGATCGAAAGGTTATCAAGAATGGCTCACTCGATCTCTTGGTCAAAAATGCCGATGATGCGGTGAAAGGTATTTCAGCTGTTGCAACGAAGTACGAAGGTTTTGTCGATGGATCAAACATTTACGAAATTTCTGAGGGTATAAAGTCAGGTTCAGTGACGATCCGTGTACCCGGTGGGTCTTTCACGGCTGCGATGGAAGATTTGAAGCAGCTTGCGGTTAAGGTTCGAAACGAAAACTCAAGTTCTCAGGATGTAACTGCGCAGTTTGTCGACCTTGAGGCGCGCCTCAAAAATCTCAAAGCAGAAGAAGCTCAGTACGTTGAGATTATGAAGCGCGCGACGAAAATCGAAGATGTCCTCAATGTCTCGCAACATCTCTACCAGACGCGCGGTCAGATTGAAGCAACACAAGGCCAGATGAATTACCTTTCCCGTCAGGTGGACATGTCGAGCATCACTATCTCTCTTACTGCCGAAGCGGAGGTTGAAGTCTTTGGTATCGTCTGGAGACCACTCACGGTCTTGAAGCAGTCAATGCGCTCAGCTTTGACAGACCTCATCAACTTCGTGAACTGGCTTATTGTGGGTCTCTTCAAACTTCCGGTACTCATTTTGCGCCTTGCTGTATTTATCATCTTTGTTGGTATAGTATGGAAGTTGGTTCTGTGGGCCAACAAGAGATTTTTCGGAAAAATATCGCGCGGATAATCTCGAGTATCCCACTCGTTATCAATAACAACTTCTCTATGTATATTGTTCTCGGTATTATTTTGGTCGTCATTCTCTGGGCGGTTATACTCTACAATCGTTTTGTTTCTCTCGGCAATCGAACCAAAGAAGCATGGTCGGACATCGATGTTCAGTTGAAACGTCGCTATGATCTCATTCCTAATTTGGTTGAGACCGTTAAAGGTTACGCAAAGCACGAGTCATCGGCGTTTGAAAATGTAACGAAGGCTCGAAGTGCGGCAATGGGTGCGCAGGGGGCTGAGGCAAAAGGTGCAGCTGAGCTGTCGCTTGCCGGAGCATTGAAGTCGGTCTTCGCAATTGCTGAGGCGTATCCAGAGCTTAAAGCCAATCAAAATTTCCTCGCACTTCAGAATGAACTTTCGGACACTGAAAACAAGATTCAGGCAGCGCGCCGCTTCTACAACGGCAACGTGCGTGATTTGAACATCGCGATCGAATCATTCCCGGGAAATGTCCTCGCGGGAATGTTTCACTTCTCAAAAATGGAATTGTTCCAACTTGGCGCTGATGAAGCGGCTGCGAAAGATCCGGTTAAAGTTAGTTTCTAGATTCGGCGTACGTATCTCGTTAGTTTAACCGTGTTGTTATTCTCGTACGTAACTATGGCGACACTTTATTCTCATCAATCATCAAATATTACCAAGACGTGGATTCTCGTGTCGGTGTTTTTGGTTGCTGTTATTGGCTTTGGCTACGTACTAAGTCAGGCCTATGGTGACCCGATGTTTCTCTACTTCGCCGTCCTCCTGAGTGTTGTAATGAATGTGACGAGCTACTGGTTTTCGGACAAGATTGCGCTTGCGGTCGCGGGTGCCCACCCGGTTACGCGTGAAGAGTATTTCGATCTCTGGAATATTGTTGAAAATCTTTCGATTACGGCAGGTTTACCGATGCCGAAGGTCTACGTGATTGATGATGGCGCGCCGAATGCGTTTGCAACCGGACGGAATAAAGAACATGCCGTGGTCGCGGTCACATCGGGGTTGTTGCAGATTTTGGATCGAACTGAGCTCGAAGGAGTGATTGCGCACGAGCTTTCGCATATTGGGAACCGCGATATTCTACTTTCGAGTATGGTTGTTGTGTTGGTCGGTTTTGTAACGATTCTCTCTGATTTTTTCCTGCGCTCACGGTGGTTCTCTCATCGTGATAGTCGCGACAGCCGAATTCAGGGCATCTTTTTTATTGCGGGAATTATTCTCGCTATTCTCTCGCCGATAGCAGCAACGTTGATTCAGCTTGCCATATCGCGTAAGCGCGAATTTCTTGCCGATGCTTCAGGTGCGCTCCTCACGCGCTATCCCGAAGGTCTCGCTTCAGCGCTTCAAAAAATTTCAGAGCATTCAAGGCCGATGGTTCGTGCGAACAACGCTACCGCGCACCTCTTTATCGCAAATCCGTTCGGTGCGCGTGGCTCACGTGGTGGCCCGGGATTTGTTGCAAAACTTTTTATGACACACCCACCGGTCGAAGATCGGGTAAAGGTGCTTCGAAACGAATAACATATGCCGGAACAATTTCAAGAACCAGGCTCGTTCCATGATGAAGAAGGCGACGAGCATCCTTTGCAAAGACGCGCTCGTGAGCGTGTCAAAGGAATGATGTCCAAAACATTTGTGAAAACTCCCGAGGAGCTGGAGCGGGTTTTAGTCACGGGTGATCTGCGTAAAGCCTTCGATCATATCGACGCCGCAACTATGCCGAGAAAGTCGGCAATTGCAAATAAACAGGAAGCGGTTTTCGAAATATGGGATAAGCATCTCCTTGATCAGCGCATTTTAAAAGAATTTCCAACAGTCTATCTTGGTGCGGGAAACGATGTTGAGTATCCACTTGCTCTGGGAAGTCGAAAGATGCGTTTGGTGGATCCGTATCTTCGAGATAATGCTACGCAGGCAAAACTTAAGGGTCGTATTGAATCGTTGGGCGCGAATCCAACCCTCAATTCTGAAACAGGTCTTTATACATTCAACTTTGATTTTGGTGAAGGTCCTGAAAGTGTCGAACTTGTCTCTGATCCGCGGGAGTTTGATGCACGAGTGATTGAACCGGAAGATGAGGATGGAAAATTTGTCGCACCCGATGAGGTCGGCATGTACGTTGTGTTTCAAGGGCCGGATGTTTCGGCAGACAGAGAGGCTTTAAGTAAAGTTGTTCCTGGTGGTTACATTCTTTCAAATCATGCGCTCACCTCGCTTCTTACTGAGGCGGGAGTATTTGGCGAGGGAAGTCGTTTTATCGAAGAACCAGCGTATGAGAAAAAACTAGAGATGGTCGAGGAAGTATATCGTTCGTTCGGATTTGAGTCGCTCCCTCTCGATTCAAAAAAAGACAATAACCAGTTTACATTTTTGAGAAAGAAATAATATTTAAAAAAGCAGACCGAAGTCTGCTTGTTGAGAAGTGGGTTTTCACACCTTGATACCGAATGCTCTGAGCTGATCGTGCGAATGTTTGCACGCTTTGATGATCGATTGCTCCACATCTTTTCGGGTAACACCTTTGCGGAAGCGTGATGGTGTATTCAGCGCAACCAGAAGGGGAGTTTTGAAGTCCTGCTCACCACGAGCTTGGGGACGAAGCGCACGAATGGAAGGAACGACAATGGCGTGTGATTTCATAAGTATCTTGATTCTCCTTTAAGCTTATACTCCCGCCTCAGAATTGCAAACACGTACTCTAGGTGTTCTGCAGAGCTTCATTGACGTAAATTAGATTTTATGTTTATCTGAAAACTAGATCACCACGCATTCTGCGTATGAACGTTGAAAGGAAAATTATGACACTTGTTTATGCAGGGGAAGAAGCGCCACAAACGCTTACTCGAAGCATGTTTCTCGCAGGCCCCAGTCCTCGGAAACCGGAAGATCACAACTGGCGTCCTGAAGCAATCGCCATTCTTGAGGAACTCAGGTTTGACGGCGTCGTATTCATTCCGCTCCCGCGCGGTGGGGAATGGAAACACAGCTACGACGATCAGATTTGGTGGGAAACAGACAAGCTCGCTATGGCGGACTCGATCCCGTTTTGGGTTCCACGGAATCTCGATGCGCTTCCGGGCTTCACCACAAACGTGGAGTGGGGAATGCATTTCGATTCTGGAAAGGTTGCACTCGGCTATCCCAAAGGTGCTCCGAAGATGGCGTATCTTGCATACCACGCCAAAGAACAGCAGGTTCCGATTTTGCACTCTCTTCGCGAAACACTTCAGTGTGTAATCGAGAGAATGGGAAAAGGGGGAGCGCGCTCCGGCGGCGAACGTTTCGTTCCGCTTCACATCTGGAATCTCCCGCACTTTCAGGGTTGGTATCAGAAGCAGAAAGTGGCAGGGAATCGCATCGACGATGCGAAGCTTCTTTGGTCGTTTCGGGTTGGCCCCACAAAGAGCTTTACCTTTGCATTCGCCCTCCACGTCAACCTCTACATTGCGGCGGAGAAACGTAATAAGATCAATGAGTTTATTATTTCAAGGCCCGACATCGCGACGATTGTTGCGTACCGTCCTCAGGCGGTGCTTAGGGACACCGAGATTGCGCTCATCAAAGAGTTTCGTTCTCCAGCACGTACGACGGACGGCTACATTCGTGAGGTTCCCGGCGGCTCGTCATGGAAACCGGGGGCTGATCCCTTTGAGACCATGGCGCATGAACTTGAAGAAGAAACAGGCCTCGTGATCGCCGACACATCGCGGATTCGCCGTGTTGGTACGCGCCAACTGAACGGCACACTCTCGGCACATGTTGCTCACGTGTTTGCAATTGAGCTTAGCTCCGACGAGTTTGCCTTCCTTCGAAAACAGGAAGAAGAAAAAGTGGTTCATGGTGTCGAAGCTGATACTGAGCGTACCTACGTCGAAGTTCGAAAGCTCGGCGATCTCACCCGAAGCGATTCGGACGCTCTCGATTGGAGTATGCTTGGGATGATTCTCACCGCGCTCCATACAAAAGCATAGTTCTCTCACAAGCCCTTTTGGGGTTTGAAACACATCCCGAAACTCACCTTGAGTTTCGGGATTTTTTATTAGCGACGTAGAGCGAGCGAAGTCAGAAAGTGTCTTCACTTTCTGACTTACGAGCCGAGGAGTTAACAAAGGTCGAATACCGGAGGGTTTGTTCGCGCTAATGAACGAGGCTTCGAGTTCTGATAATCCTCGGGGTAAAGTCGTGAGGAACCTTTATTTAAAAAACGCACATCCGTCAGGATGTGCGTTTGAAAAGATCTAATCTAAGACAACTCGTGGTCAGCGCCTTCTCTTGAGAAGTTCCTCGATCGAGCCGAGGCCTCTCCGCCGGGAATTTTCACGCGAAGCGCCGTGGCAAGCAGGCTTGCAAGGAGACCAGTCGCCACGTCTTCCTCGTCAGGACACTTAACGACTTCCCACGCTCTGCGTACGGCGATATGAGGGGCGTCTGCCGCTTCCGGAACAGTGTCGCGTATGCCACACCAGAAAATGGACATGGTCGTTTCAGCGAGTTTTTTGAAATGAGCCCCAAGCATCATGAGGTTTTCGACAGCCTCGATAGTCATCTTCCGCTGATTTGCGGGATCCTTCAGTACGTCCGGAGGTACCAGTTGCAGATATTCTTTTTTGATCTCTGCATGGAGTGAACGCAGCGCTTGCACCCGCTCGTCCTGGAGTGATCCAATGACCACTTCGTCACTTCCTACGGGGCCGAGAGGTTCATCCACAACTGAGATACGTCTGCCACACGCAATTGCTGTTAAACGGGAAATGAAACTTTTTGAAACACTCGCCGGATCAGTGGGGAGGATACTCGCGTTCCATTTTCCGTTGGTGCTCGTGAGTTTCCAGTCCGCGTAGATCTTTGTGTCGTTCGAAGCAACCTGCGGGTGTTCTTCTGCCACTGAGAGCCAGAGAAGCATTTCAAGTAGTTCGGTTCGTTTGAGCTGTTTCTCAAGCTGCGTATGGAATGCAAGACAGTCGTGGCCGTCTTCACTTTCGCTTTCGTCTTCATGCAATTGAAGGTGTGCATTTACCGATGAACTGAGATGTCCCCTCAAGATTTCAATGGCGTTGAAGAGCCGGTGAGAAATAGTGGAAGTAACTAACCCGCATACTTTTGCTTTTTCAGGACATTTCTCTTTGGGTACTGCACCCCCGCCGAACTCCTTTCCTTGAAGAACAGTCGCCAAGAGGGGAATCATATCCATGCCGATAATGTCGCAGACAGTGCTTTGTTTCACGTATTCCTTTCCTTTGTTGTTGTGTTTTGTTTTCGAGATTTCTGTTCTGCGAAGCAGACTTCATTACGAAATAGTCTTTGTCAAAGATAAGGAAACTAGACGCTTTGGCGGGTTTTAGGTAGGGTATTCGCAGAAAAGCTGTGTAGGTTCACGGCTTACAGAAAGGTTGAACTATGGTCAAACGATACGCGGATAAGGTGATCTCTGACATTTGGACTGATGAAAGGAAGGTACAACTCTGGCAGTTGACTGAACTTGCGGTTATCAAAGCTCGCGAGGAGGCCGGACTTGTTCCTGCTAATACCGGAAAACTGATTCGAGAAGCACTCGAAGCACACCCGTGCGATCTCGAGTGGTGGAAAGAACGCGAAAAAGTACTGAGCCATGATTTGAATGCCTGGCTCGAAGAGCGAATGCGTTTCATCCCCAGTGCGCTTCAACAGTACTTTCATCAGGGTCTCACGTCCTACGATACGGAAGAATCTGGATTTGTGCTCCGACTCAGTGCCTCGACGAACCATATCATGGGGCTCGATGAAAGAGTTCTCGAAGCTCTTCGAGTGCTTGCAGTGAAGTACCGCTACGTGCCGATGAATGAGCGGACACATGGACAAGAGGCCGAACTCAAATCATTCGGCGCGCGCTGTCTTTCTTGGTACCAGGAACTGCTGCCAGCGAAGGAGGTGCTCACACTGGTTTCAAGCTATGCGCTTCAGTTCTCAAAACTCTCTGGTGCTGTCGGAACATATAGTGGCCTTTCACCGGCGCTTGAGGAAGCGGCACTCGCTATTCTGGGTTTAAAGCCCTACTACGGAGCGACACAGATTATGCCTCGCGCGCTCTACTCACCACTCGCGGGAGCTTTGGCCGATATGGCAACAGCGCTTGAGAAAATTGCGATCGACATTCGCTTGGGTTCGAGAAGTGGTCGCCCCCTGTGGCATGAACCATTTGGCAAAAAGCAGAAGGGCTCGAGCGCCATGCCGCACAAGAAGAACAACATTGGAGCTGAAAAGGTTTCCGGGTTGGCACGCGTTGCCCGAGCTCACGCCAATGTGATTCGGGAAAACATTCTGACCTGGGAGGCGCGGGCGATTGAGCAATCATCTGCCGAGCGCATTTCCTGGCCCGATCTGTTTCATGTCGTTGCGCACGCATTGACCACAATGGAGAAAATCCTCAGTGGTCTCGTCGTGTACCCTGACAACATGATGCGCGAGATTGTTGCTTCCTGCGGCACCCATGTCTCAAACGAGGCGAAGGAGTTCCTGACAACTCATGGCGTGGGTGTCGGCATCGCGCGCGAAGATGCGTACCGGATCGTTCAGCTCGCGGCATTCAATGCGTTTGCGCCGGACGAACAAAGTAAGTATTGGAGAGAAAATCGGCCTGATCAGGGGGTGAGAGCAGATACGATGTTTAGTTCCATGGAAAGGGGTGGAGGGATGCAGCGTCCGTCCATTTGTCTCACCATCGAGCAGGGGAATCTCATACCATCACCTGAGCTCGATATCACTGAGGCAAAGATTCTTGAATGGAATAACGCACTCGTTGATCTTTTCAAGTCGCCTGAAATCCACAAAGCCTGGCGTTTGCTTTTCAGGCCGTCCCGTTGCATCGAACGAGAAAAAATTCTTTTCGAGAAAATTCTCAGGAAAGATTGATCCGTGCTTTGCCGATTGTCATCACAACCTCCGCCCATCAGGCGGAGGTTTTTAATACCTAGATTTTGTATTTAAATGAGAGCCTGAACAACCGTTTCAACAGAGTGAGTTTCAGCCCATATCTCCCGAACCTTCTTTCTCATCTCGGTGTGCTGTGGGTAACCAGTGTCTACAGCCCCGTTCATAAGATCAGCAAACTCAACGTTCAAAAGTTCGGTCAGCGATTCTTTAATATCGTTGTATACTCGCTTTAAGATTCCTTGTTGCTCAAGTTTTGAATGGAATGCGTGGAAGGTATAGAAATGTAGAAGCTCATGCATAACTGTTGCGTTCGGGTTTTTGTAGTCATACGACCACTGCTCGGCTACGCGCGGTTGGGTCATACGACCACTGCTCGCTTTCAGCGGTTGTATTCCAAAATCAACAAAGAAATAATTCTCAGCGATATTGTACGTACAGCGACTATTGGTGGTGAGATACGCCGTGATTGTTGCGGCAGGGTAGTGAAGTCCAAAGATTTTTTCAACACGCTCGATAAAAGTATTTTCGATTGCCGTCCAGTTCCCGGTTAGTCTTGTCTCTTCAGTTTTCGTATCGATGTTGTTTTCCTGGAGATAATTTTCTATAAATGCTTTTACCTTTGCTTCTGTAATCTCTTCACCGTGCTTCTCAATATAAAGTCGTTGAAGTCGCGTCGGTTTTGGATTGTTTACCGACTTCGTCCCTTTAATAAAGTTCTCAACGTCTTTTTCAACTGTGTAAGTAAAGGCGAGGTGCATACAGTGCGGATGAGTGTAGTCAAAGTATACAGAAATTAAGCGAGTAAACTAAGTTTTATGATAGGGGATCGTTCTACTATGCCGAATTTCGGCTATAAAAATAACGATAAATATATATTGACAAACGATAAGCCCTAAATTAAGATAAAAGGATAAAAATATATAAGAAACAACCATGAAAAAAAGCTCGACAGTATTTCTTCAGGTGGTCATTGTGCTCGTCGGTATCGCCGCCGCGGCACTTCTCTTATGGGAACCGTGGGTTGAGGGAGTGAATGCAAACGCCACTGGCATTTCTCAAATATATTTTGATGATCCTTTTCTCTGGCTCGTGTATGTCGGCTCGATTCCGTTTTTCATTGCACTGTGGCAAGCAATTAAAGTGTTGGGATATGCCGGACAAAATAAAGTTTTTTCACACGCGGCCGTAAAAGCCCTGCGCACTATAAAATTTTGTGCACTCACCATCATCGGTTTTGTGGTTGTAGAAGAAATAATTATTATGTTGACCCATGGCGATGACGATGCTGCAGGTGGCATCATGATAGGCGTGTTCATCACTTTCGGCTCAATCGTCGTCGCTACTGCAGCAGCAATGTTTGAAAAGGTTTTGCAGAAGGCCGTTGATATAAAGTCTGAGAATGATTTAACGGTTTAATAAAATCCACATGGCAATCATCATTAACATAGACGTCATGTTGGCGAAACGGAAGATGAGCGTCACTGAGCTTACCGAGAAAGTTGGCATTACGATGGCGAACATTTCCGTCTTAAAAAACGGCAAGGCAAAAGCAATTCGCCTGTCGACGTTGGAAGCAATCTGCAAAGCGCTCGATTGCCAGCCCGGTGACATTTTGGAATACAACCGCTGAAAGCGAGCAATGGTCGCATGACCACAACCGCTGAAAGCGAGCA
>CAYGLL010000002.1:40526-56284 GCA_964350935.1 uncultured Candidatus Saccharibacteria bacterium
ACAACCGCTGAAAGCGAGCAATGGTCGCATGACCACAACCGCTGAAAGCGAGCAGTAGTCGTATGACCACAACCGTACGTAGCCGAACAAAGCGGAGGGTGAGAGATTCGAACTCTCGATGCCCTTACGGACATACGACCTTTCCAGGGTCGCGCACTAGACCACTATGCGAACCCTCCATGCTAGGAAATACTACCACTCTTACTTGTTTTACGGCAAAGAGGCGTAACTTCGATCAGCTTGCCTCACGTAAGGCTTTGTGGATAATGGTACTCGGAGTCGCGCACAACCGACAGAAAATGCATGAATAGTGATGAAGCACTGAAACCAAACAAGTTCTACCTCTACGCGGCCGATGCGCCGCCCGCAAGTATAAGTCACGGACAGGGAAACGGAATTGTCCGGGTCAAATGTGCGACCGATGGTTGCACCAAACAAATCCCGATCAAGAGATCGAAACTGAAGCTCAAACGCAAACCACGTTGCCCTCAATGTGAGCGCAAGTATGTGCTCCTAGGTGCAACACAAAGCAGTATCGCCGCAGAGTGTGCAGCAAAAAACCTTGCTGCACGGCAGCGACGCCTGAAGAGTTTGCAAAAGGCTTGAGTAGAGAAGTTGGTTTGAAACGCAGGGGGTTCCTCGGGACCCTCTGTTTTTTTGTTTTCAGTCAGTTTTACAAGAACGTCTTTATATAGTATATTATTGTTAATAATTGACAACAATAATGATTTTGGAATACACTAACTCCAGAACAGAAGGCACCCACTAAACAAGTTCTTAAACAAAAGGCTCAACAGAGCTACAACGGGAAAGGTAAACAGTTATGAATGGTCTCTCAGATATGGAGCGCGCAATGCGTCGCTACCATTACGGTCCTTACGGGACGATGTTTCAACTCCAAGAGGAAATGGAAGGTCGAGGTGGGAGGGAAGTATCCGAGTACCCTCCAAAGCCTGTGACTCCGCAGGATGATCCAAAGGAAAAATTCCTTGCGGGACTTGACCTCTCGTTTGTGAACGAACGTGCGGTTAGAAATGGCGTTTGTGTCGCCGACGAGGTACAGGAAGTTGAACGGGAGTTTAAGCGATGGTTCTTTCTCGCTGCAAAGTATCCCGAGGAACAAGTCGCTCTCACGGTGAAGCTCGACAACTACTGGCACACCTTCATCGTCTACACGCTCGAATATGCCGAAGCGTGCCGGGGCTTAGGTGGAATGATTCACCACATTCCCGGCAACTCGCGCTACGCAGTTCCGATATCTGACGTTCCGAAATACTTTGCTCGGACGCTCGAACTGTACGCACGACACTTCGGTGTCCCCCCAAGGTTTTGGGACACGATGGTTGCCGGGAAGTGCTACAGCTGCTGTTGTGAGAGAGGAGCTCCAAAACCGAAGCTTCCATGGTTCTGATCACTAAGGGGGCGATAGCATCAAACCCTTATTTTTTATGATAGCTTTCATACTCATTTTTATAGGAATACTTTTTTCGGTTTTTTTAGTGGCTTATTTAAACGCCAAACTTTTTTGCCTATTTTTTATTCTCATATCCGGAATACTTACATTGATAGCCTTAGCATATCTGTTGTTTGATCGCCGGTATCCGGTGGGTAAAGAATCGGTCAAAAAAGCACCAAAAAGAAATGGAAAAATATATGCGTCTGAGTGGGGAGATGGGGCAGATGCGGCTAAATATCTTTTTGGCCCGGCAGCGTGTACTCTTATAGCTTTCATCTTCGGATATCTGCGCGCATAGTTGTTTTAAAAGCAAGGGCTACCTTCTTTTTATTAGCAACGTAGAGTGAGTGAAATGAAAGTGTCTTCACCCTCATTTCCAAACCGAGGAGCTAATATAAGGGTTGAGTAACCCTTATATGAAATACAAACTTTTTAAATTTAAAAAAGGAAAACGACAACAATGGAAGGATTGGTGTGTTTTTCTCAATGCACACAAGGAAGAGGTGCTCGAAACACTTCGGGAGGAACAGGTTACGCAGGAGGTTGGCTATGCGAGCGAGAATTATTTTCTCTATGGCATGGAGGGTTTATGTCTTCCCTCGACCGACACAAAGTTGAATCGGGAACACAAAAGAAATCTTAAAGAATGTCTTGAACCGGTCGCGGACCAGCACGATTACCAGTTTGAAGTATGGTTCGATTTTGTAGTGGGATAATACACCGGAGTTTATTTCACGGAAAGAATGAAAAATATCGCGTTCATTGATGGGCAAAATCTGCATATGGGAACTGCAAAGCGAGAGATTGGTCCGTGGAGGATCGATCTTGCGCGGTTTCTTATATATTTAAAGCAGAAGTATAGGGTTGATAGAGCGTATTATTTTCTGGGGTTTGTTCAAGAAACCAATCAAGACCTCTATGAAGAGATACAGAACGCTGGCTTTGTTCTGGTATTTCGGGAACATAATCCTGCAATGATCGGTAAGAAAAAGGGAAATGTTGATTCGGATATCATCTTTCACATAATGAAGAAGATCTATAGGAAAGAGCATTTTGAAAAAATCGTTCTTGTTTCGGGAGACGGGGATTATAAGTTACTGGTTGATTTTTTGATCGAGGAGAAAAGATTTGAGAAGATATTGTTTCCAGATCGAAGGAGGGCGTCTTCCTTGTATAAAAAAATAAAGGCTTTGTATTTTGATGCTCTGGATAGCCCGGATATCCGAAGGAAAATCGAGAGAAATGAAAAAGGTTCCTTAGGCAATTAACCGTTCGGAACCTCTTTCGTCGTAGTGAATATATGTTAGCAAAGTGATTAGGAAAGTCAAATTCATTGAAGGGGAAGAGAGGTGCTAAAAAAGCGGGCCGTGAGAACGGCCCGCTTTGGAATCGTCGGGCAAACCAGGTGGCTTTTACCGGACCTTTTTCGTAGTATTGGGTGACGAATTATGAAAACGCATAACGTTCCGTTTTACGCGAATTTTCCGGACAACACGCACTGCTTTCAGGCGGCGTTTAAGATGGTGCTCAAATTCTTTTTACCCGAGAAAGATTTTTCATGGCAGGAGCTTGATGTACTAACAGCGAAAGTTGAGGGATTGTGGACGTGGCCCTTAGCCGGGCTTTTATGGCTGAACAAAAATAGTTTTGAGGTGAGGGATATTGAGTTTTTCGATTACAACGAATTCACTGAGAAAGGAGGGAAGTACCTCGTAGATTTTTTTGGAAAGGAGGTTGGTGAGGCTCAGATAAAATACAGCGAGCTTGGACAGGAAGTTGGTTTTGCAAAAGAGTTTGTCGAAAAGATCAAACCTGAGGTGCGAATTCCGACGATGGATGAGATTAAATCACTTCTCGAAAGCGGATATCTTCTTATCTGTAACATTAACGCCTGTGCTCTCGATGGCTTGGAAGGTTTCTCAGGACACTTTGTTGTGATAACTGGTTTTGACGATCACGGCTTGATTTTGCATGACCCAGGGCTACCTGCTCACGAGAACAGAAATGTTCCTTTCGATATCTTTGAAAAAGCCTGGGCCTATCCCAACGAAACAGCCAAAAATATCATGGCGATGAGGTTGAGGTCGGAACTACCGGAATAGGGAAGGAATAAGCGCGAAGGTGGCTTTCGGGCACCTTTTTTGGGGGAGTTGTAGGCTTGTTGACAATTACTTGACAATTGAATATAGATTAGTTTACAATGTAGTTGTTTATGACAAATAAGGAGAAAATACTACAACTAATCATACAGAATGGAAAGGTTACATCAGGTGAGATAACCAAGAAGATCGGTGTCTCTCGCCAGTACGTGAACCTTGTAATTTCTGATTTAATTGCGGATAAACAAGTTATCAAGCTTGGCGGAACACGCAACGCTTTTTATGTTTCCAAGTTATATATTTCTGAAAATCCAGGAATAATACCGAATACACTTAAAAAGAAATACAAAAATGAATCGTTAGAAGAACACAAGATTTTGCTTGAAATTGAGGAAAAGTTTCCTCGTATCGCTGAGCTTCCGGAAAATATAAAAAGTATTTTTACTTTTGCATTCTCTGAAATGTTTAACAATGCTATCGAGCATTCGCAATCAAAGAGTATTTCGGTTGAAGTTTCTGTGCGGGAAAAAGATCTTTCTTTCATCGTAAATGATGGTGGAGTAGGAGCGTTTCGCAACATTATGAAAAAAAAGAATTTGAAATCGGAAATAGAAGCCATCCAAGACCTTCTTAAAGGAAAAACCACGACCATGCCCAAGTCTCACTCGGGAGAAGGAATATTCTTTACTTCAAAAGCGGGAGATGTATTTATTCTCGATAGTTTTGGATATCGGTTGTCAATTAACACAATAAAACCAAATGTTGCGATTTACCATTTACCAACTAGAAAACGCGGCACAAGAGTTGTCTTCAGAATAAACACTGATTCCAATCGTCATTTGAATGATGTCTTCAAAAAGTATACCAATTTAATTGAAGAAAGTGATTACGGTTTTGATAAAACTGAAATAAGAGTCAAATTATTTACCTCAGGGGGTGTGCATATTTCTCGTTCCCAAGCACGAAGAATATTGGTAGGGTTAGAAAAATTTAAGATCGTTCTATTTGATTATGAAAAAGTTCCAATGGTAGGGCAAGCTTTTGCTGATGAAATTTATCGTGTTTTTCAAGAACTTCATCCGGATATCCGACTTGAAAATGAAAACATGAGTGAAGGTGTACGATTCATGATTGATCGTGCAAAAAATGAGGCGAAAAGAAAATAACTATGGCAAACAAAAATCTTACAAACGCAAAAAGGGCAAAAAACGATGAGTTTTATACGCAGTATTCTGATATTCAGAAGGAGTCGGAGGCGCATCTGGAATACAGCCCAAATGTATTCCGCGGTAAGGTGGTTTTTGCACACTTCTCCCTTAACGACATAAACTCTTTCCACCAAGGACCGTCCTTTCAAAGCTAAGGACGGTCCTTGGTGTGAGTTGACTCAGGGTTACCTGCTAGTGAGAACAGAAATGTCCCTTTCGATATCTTTGAAAAAGCCTGGGCCTATCCAAATGAAACAGCCAAAAATATCATGGCAATCAGGTTGAGCTCGGAATTACCGGAATAGGGAGGGAACAAGGGCGAAGGTGGCGGAAAGCCACCTTTTTGCGTATTATTTTGGGTATGGAGAAGATTAATGATTTGGTCAAGAGAATTATTGCGTTCAGAGACGCTCGAGATTGGGCGCAGTTTCATAATCCAAAGGACGTGGCGCTCTCTCTTGTTCTTGAGGCAACGGAAGTAATGGAGCACTTTCAGTGGAAAAATAAAGAGGAAATTCAAAAATATGTTGTTGACTCGAAGTCTGATATTGGGGACGAACTTGCTGATGTTCTTTATTGGGTTTTGCTTATGAGTCATGATTTAAATATTGACGTTTTAGAAGCACTTGAAAAGAAGATTGTAAAAAACGAAGAAAAATATCCTGTCGAAAAAGCCAAAGGAAAGCATACTAAATATACGAAACTATAGTTTATGTCTAATATTCAGACTTTTACATTCGATCAGACTGGTTTTGAAGATATAAAGAAGTTTCCGCTGGGACGAGATTGGCCTGTAGTTTATATAATAGAAAATCAGCGTGAGGTCTATATTGGGGAAACAACCAGTGCTCATAATCGAAGTAGACAGCATTACGAAAATGCGAAGCGGGTTAGTTTAGAAAGAATACATATTATAACTGATGAAGAATATAATAAATCAGCCACATTAGACCTTGAATCACAGTTGATTCAGTATTTTTCAGCAGAGGGAACTCTTCGGTTGCAGAATGGTAATAAGGGATTGGTAAACCATAATTACTATGATAGGGACCGGTATCGTGCGAAATTAGAGACTGTTTGGAAAAATCTTCAGGAGTTAAAATTAGTTAAACGTGGATTGAATGAGATTGAAAACAGTGAACTGTTTAAATATTCTCCATATAAGGCTTTGACAGAGGATCAGATGGCGGTAGCGGAAGAATTATATGAAGTTGTTAAACTAGGCGAAGCAAATACACATATTGTTAACGGTGGTCCCGGAACAGGTAAAACTATTTTGGCAACATATTTGGTTAAATTACTAAAGGCGGATGACAAGACAAAAAAACTTGAAATTGGATTGGTTATATCGATGACTTCGCTGCGAAAATCAATCAAGGATGCATTTTCCTGTGTGTCCGGACTTTCGGGGGACATGGTTATTGGACCAAGCGAAGTTGTGAACAAGAAATATGATTTATTAATCGTTGATGAAGCCCATCGATTAAGGCAAAGAAAAAATATTACAAATTACCGAAGTCATGATGCTGTGAATGAACAATTAGGCTTAGGAAAAGACGGTACTGAGCTTGATTGGGTAGTTAAATGTTCAAAGCAACAAATTCTTTTTTATGATGAAAACCAGAGCATTAGACCATCAGATGTACACGCCGAGAGGTTTCAAAAACTTAAAGCAACGCATCATTTTTTAACTAGCCAACTTCGAGTGAAGGGCGGAGAGAAATATATTTCATTTATCGATAGTGTGTTTGACGGGCAAGAAGTTCTCAATGCACAATTTAGTAATTTTGATTTTCAGATTTATGAAGATGTTGGGAAAATGGTTTCAGATATCAAGGCTAAAAACGATGAATTTGGCTTATGTAGAGTTGTGGCGGGTTTTGCGTGGCCATGGGTGAGTAGAAATAATCCAGATGTATTTGATATTGATATTGAAGGATATAAATTGAAATGGAATAGCACTACAACTAATTGGGTTAATTCTCGCAACGCAATTAATGAAGTTGGCTGCATACACACGATTCAAGGATATGATTTAAACTATGTCGGAGTCATCATCGGTCCAGAATTGTCATATGACCCTAAAACTAATCGTCTAGTAGTAGATGAAAGCAAGTATGAAGATAGAAATGGATGGAGAGGAATTGCAGATCCTACTGAATTGGAGAGATATATTTTAAATATTTATAAAACGTTAATGACTCGTGGTATGCGAGGTTGTTATGTATATTTTGTTGATAAAGAAACAGAAAAGTTTTTCAAAAGTAGAATCGAGGGGGTAAAGTTAACACCCGTCACAATATCAAAAAATATTCTTTCTCCTTTTACCATAGAAATGGTAAGAGTTCCTTTGGTCGGTTCTGCTCCGTGTGGCAGCCCGCTCTTCGGGGAAGAAAACATTGTGGAATATATTGAAGTTGAAAAAAGCAAGATTAAGCTTGGCTATAACTATTTTATTCTTCGTGCTACCGGAGACTCGATGAATCTTGCCGGAATAAATGACGGGGATCTGGTGCTCTGTCGCCAGCAATTAAAGGCTGATACTGGCAATAAGGTGGTTGCGCTTCTAGGTGACAATGTGACGATAAAAGAATACGGTCCCCGCGAGGATGGAGTGCGTCTTCTTTTGCCAAAAAGCTCAAACAAAAATCATACACCTATAACTCCAGGCGAAGGAGATAGTGTGCAAGGTATTGTGCAAGAGGTCTTATGAAAATAATACAAGACGACATATTAAGTTATAGAGAAATGTGTAATTCTGAAAACCAGGAGGTTATGCAACGTGGTATGAATTTTCGTATGAACCCTTCGTACTCAGTTATCTTAATGTCTCAGAGGGCAAATGCGCCATATTTAGATAAGGTTCATGATGATGGGGTTACAATCGAGTACGAAGGTCATGATATTTCAAAAGCTTATAGTAAAAATCCGAAAGTAGAAGATCAGCCAGAAAAACTTTCAAGCGGTAAGCTAACACAGAATGGTTATTTTATTAAAGCCGTGAATGATTTCAAGATGAAAGGGGGAACACCAGAACTAGTAAAAGTATATGAAAAAGTATTTCCTGGAGTTTGGTCTTTTAAAGGATACTTTGATTTAGTTGATTATAAAGTTGTTCATGATCAGTATAGAAATGTATTTCGATACATTCTGCAATTATCTGATCGCTCAGAAAGTTCAAATGTAGAAAAAAAGAAGTTGGAACATGGCAGGTTGATTCCTTCAGAGGTTAAAAGAGAGGTTTGGAAGAGAGATGAGGGAAAGTGTGTAATTTGCGGAGATTCTAAGAATTTACACTTTGACCACGATCTACCATTCTCTAGGGGTGGAACTAGCTTGTCAGCAAAGAATGTTCGGCTACTTTGTATGAAGCATAACCTCCAAAAATCAGACAAAATTGAGTAGGCCAACCTATTTCAGAGAGAACGAGAACACTAATTGCATGCTGAAGTTTGGATACACAAAAACATATAGAAGTGTCATTATACGTTTTTTCACGTGGTTATTTAGGAAATCTGATCTTAAAAGATTGAAGTTAAACTACAAACTATTCGAAAATATTTTAGAGCACGCAATCAACCAGCATAAACAAGGGCAGAAAGATAAATTCATCGAGGCATATTTGTTGATGGGTAATAAACTTTTAGTTGATATACAAAGTACCAAGATACTTTCATTTCTAGGCTTGCATGGTAGTACGCATGTCCTCCTGGCTGTAATTTTGAGAACTGTAAGAATGATTGGTGCGCTACATCTTGAATCTAAACTCATTGAAGAGTATCTTGATGAAGAAAAAACGTCCGATACTAATAAAGGGTTTAGAATAAAATTTTCTGAATCATCTCTTCAAAAAATACTAGATGGTAGATTTGGAAAAAATGAGAGAGGGGAATATGCCAATCTAGATAAGGCACTTCACGGATCTTCTGTTGGGGCAAAAATCTACTATGCTCGTATAAGACACAATACAAATGGCACAAAGGGTGGTGACATAATTTACGATGCTTTTTTTGAGGACGAGAAATCTGCTGCTGCTGTAAATATCCTAAATGGTGCGTTGTTAGATGCTGTCGGTGTGTATTTAGAGCGATATCAAGGCGATAAAAGTTTGGTGGATTTAAGAAAGAAATATGATCATCAAATAGGATCTGAGTCGAAGGAAATGATTAAGTCTGCTTTAAAGGTAGAGTTAAAAGATAAGTTCCGAGGAGCGTCAAAATGGTAGAATAAAAGTAATTATAAAAGTCCTGAATGGGGAAATGAGATCAACCAATATTCACCAAACCAATATGAAAAAAATCTATATTGTCGCGGGTTGCTGCTGTTCTCTTTATTGTACTGTTTTGGCACAAGGATGCTCCGCAGGATAGAGTGCCCCTTGATGGAACTCCCGTTGGTGTCACGCCCTCTGGCACCTACGTCTGTTTGCCATTTATCGATTTCAAAATGCCACCTAGCGAGGAATGTGTCTTTGGATTAAAAACGGATGACGGCGTGTATTTTATGGCCAATTATGAAATGAAAAAACGGAGTAGCTTCAGCGAAGCTACTCCGTTTGAGAATTCTGCCTGATCGGTCAGGGTGTGATGATCGTATCGGACTTTTCGATGCCGAGGAACTGAAGCCAGTTTTTGGTCCGGACCTTGAGCGCAAGCTCGGTTAGTTCCGGATTATTCGCCAACTCGAATTCTTTGTAGAACTCGAGGTACTTCTCGCGGCCAACAATTTGGTACACGATGTACTCAACATTACGCTCTTTCTCCATCTCCTCGATCTCGGGTGCGTTCTTATCGCCATGCCCGGCCACAATGTGACCGATCTCGTGGAGGGCGAGGTGGTCGAGTCGTAACTCGGTTTTCGCTTCCTTTAAAAACTTGTACGGAATGTGTGTTACGAAGGAGTGGCTTCGGCTGCCAAAACTTGGCAGGCGCCAGGTCGAGGGCAATTCGAGCGGGTCGTCCTTTTCCTTCATCATGACGGTGAGGTCGATGCCTTTGAGTGCGGTGAGCGATATAGGGGATTGTATCGGCCCCAAGGTCTTCTTCAGCGGGTGGCCGTTCGAGGAGAGGGCGGCGATGTAATTCGTGAGGGCTTTCTCGAAAGAAACCTGGAGGAGTTTTTCTTTGGTTCGGAACTCTTCCTCGGTCCCGGATTTGTTGGTGACTGAGATGCCGGGCTTGTTGCCCGGGATCTCGAAGGTGAATGAGGAGTTGAACCCCTGACTCATTGCCGATTGGGTAACGACAAAGAGCAGGGCGGTTAGGAGGAGGTGGTAGGTCTTCATAGTCTTCCCAAAGCCTATGCCGACAGCCGTCAAAGTCAATAGATTTAGACTTTAATGTATACTTAAAATATGAATAAGAAAAATATAGTTATCATAATTATTGTTTTGGCGGTGTTCGTAGTCGGGTATTGTTTGTTTATAAAGCCTTCGCCTATAAGTGAGATAAGTGAACCGGTACCAACAGAAACAGGGGAACCGCAGGCAAAGATTGATATAAACGCGGTATGTGAAGGTGCGCTTGCGTACAAGACGTTTCCTGATGGTGCAAGTGCAGATGCATTTGTGGCAGAGTGTAAAGAGGGGAAACACCCTGAGGTTATTGATCAGTATAAACAGCAAATGAATCTTGGTGACGGTGCGGCGATTTAAAAACACTAAAAAGTATCGGGGCGGTGGTTGGTATGTACATACATTCCAGTTGGAGTAGTATCTAGATATGGAACACATTGTCGGAGTACTCTTTGTGCTCTTCCTCTTGGGGGGTATGAATAAGGGGAAGGCAACTCAAAAGAGCACCTACGGAAACGGTACGCCGATCGGGCCGGCGTTTTGGAAGGGGTGCGTGAAGCTAAGGCTCAAATGGAAGTCGGAAGAGGATATTATTATGATTTTTTCCTTACTGCTTGTTGTTTTCATGTCCTATGGTATTAGCGGCACTAACGGTGAAGATGCGACGTTGGTTGTTTTATTGTTTGGGTTTCCATTTCTACTCGCCGCGTTTTTAATGTTTTGGCATACACATATTGAAATTTTGCCGCGAGTGGCTCTACATCCACGTTACAAATATTCAAAACCGTTTACTCCGGGCGAGGAAGAAAGTAAAAAACTTACCAAACTCTACCGCAAGCTTGCTCGCAGATACCATCCCGATCTGGCGCAGACGTTGCCACAGAAAGTTTATTTCGAACACATGATGAAAAAAATAAATAACGCTTATAGTAATCGAGATTTTAAAACACTTCTCGTCATAAGCCAGGAATACAATGGTTAAGAAAAAAACTCTCTACAAACTCAAATCTGAAGTGTGGTTGTACCCGGGAGAGTCGGCGAACTGGCATTTTATTTCGGTTCCGAAGCGGGAATCGGAAGAGATTAAAAAGAATTTTGCGAAAAATCAGAGAGGCTGGGGTTCACTGCCGGTTATGGTGACCATAGGGAAAACTAGTTGGAAGACCTCAATTTTCCCGGACAAAAAATCGGGGACATTTCTCTTGCCGTTGAAAGCCGATGTACGAAAGAAAGAGGGAATATATAAAGGTGACAAAATCTCTTTTACTTTGGAAATTCGGGTGTAATTGTAAGCTAATTTGTGGGAATCGGGTCTGTGATACTATGTGGGTATTACAAAAAGAGCGGTAGGCTTAATTAAATCTATATGTGGTACACAATTGCCGGAATTATCATTATCTTAGTCGTTTCGAGTATTCGACAGATCAACCAATACCAGCGCGGTGTGCGCTTCACGTTCGGTAAGTTCACCTCAATCATGGAACCAGGCTGGAGAATCGTGCTCCCCATCGTTCAGAGTTATCAAAGGGTTGATGTTCGAACGAAAGCCGTTGATGTTCCGGACCAAAACGCAATCACGCGAGATAACGTCTCGGTGAAAGTCAACGCGGTCATCTACTACAAAGTAAGCGACGCAAACAAGGCCGTCATCGAAGTCGAGGACTTTCGGTACGCCATTTCCCAGTATGCACAGACGACGATGAGAAACATTGTCGGAGAGGTTACGCTCGACGAGCTACTTTCGAGTCGCGATAAGATTGCTGATCGCATCCGCACTATCGTTGATGCCGAAACAAACGCCTGGGGTCTCAAGGTCCAGAATGTCGAGCTCAAGGATGTCAGTCTGCCGGCAGAGATGGAGAGAACTATCGGTAAACAGGCCGAAGCGGAGCGCGAGAAACGAGCAGTGATCATCAATTCGGAAGGCGAGCTTGCGGCGTCTGAAAATATTTCACGCGCCGCTGAGATGCTCTCGAAAACTCCTGGAGCTCTGCATCTGAGAACCTTGCAGTCCATAAATGACATTTCGTCGGACGAAAGCAACACCGTTGTATTTATGATTCCTGTGGAGATCTTACGCGCTCTCGACGGTTTCGGTAAAAAGTAGGGTGTCGGTTTGTCATTTAACTATTGAAAGAAAGTAGGCGAAGTTCTATCGTTTGAAAAAAGGCCTGAATTTGGTTTTTTGCACAAGAAAAGCGTGCTATCAAAAATTCACGACTTCTTCTATAGTTGAGGGGCTAATATAGGGTATAAGGCTAGATGGCGCTTTTATTAATTAAAATACAGAAATACTATGGCAAAAATGAGCCCGTTTCTTCGTTTCAATGACGGTAAGTGTCGGGAGGCAATGAACTTTTATAAAGACGCACTCGGTGGAGAGCTTGAATTCATGCCGATCGGAGAAAGCCCGATGGCAAAAGATATGCCGAAAGAAAAGCATGGACTCATCATGCACTCAACTCTCACGAAGGGGGACTGGGTATTGATCGGTTCTGACATGATGCGTGATAAGGCGGTGATTGGAGACAGCGTTGGTGTATTGCTCGATTGCGAAAGCGAAAAAGAAATTAAAGATCTCTTCAGCAAGCTTTCGGCGGGAGGCGAAGTATTTATGGCGCCCGAGGAACAGTTTTGGGGAGCAATCTTTGGGATGTGCACCGACAAGTACGGTATCGAGTGGATGTTCAACTATAACTTCAAGATACCTCCGACGAAGTAGGCCAACTTTGATTCCAACTTTCAAGAAAAAAACCGGCTCGCATCGCGAGGCGGTTTTTGCATTGTTTTACAGGACTGCATTTGTGTAGCATATTATTGTTATTGATTGACAACAATAATGCTTTTGCCCGATAATGTTAGCAGAGCTTCTGGCATTGGTCAGTTAGTTCTTTCAAAAAACCGACTCATAGAGTCAAAAAGGCCTATATCCATTCGGATCGGCCAAGAAAGGTACATCAGTATGAAAAAGTTAGTTAGTCTCCTCGGGATCGCCGCAACCCTCCTCTTTGCGGGCAATAGTAAAGTCAGTGCGCAGATGTGTGTCCCTTGGCACAATCTCACCCAAGCACAGAGGAATCAGTTTATTCTCTCTGCCGGCGTTGCCCAGAATGGGATGTATCTCCGGAGTGTGCAGTTTCCGGGTTTACCCATGCAGTGCAAGGAGTGGGTGCAGAATGTCGTGTACAGGGCTTCAGGGGGAGCAGTGTGGTTGCCATCGAATTATTCTAATTTTGAATGGAACGGGCACTCTTGGGTGTACTCACTCCCAGGTATGTCTGTTCAAGCGTGCCAGTCCGGTCAAATCATTCAGATGGAAATTCTTGGTCGAAATGGGCAGTATGGTCCTCATACCGCAATAGTCTGGCAGGTCTACAGCTCGGGTATCTATTTTCTGGACTGTAACTACGGTGGCGATGGGCGAGTTCAGATTCATTACCTGTCGTTTGCGGATTATTCAAAGATCGTTCGCAGATACACAGTGTATACTGTGCTTTAGTTCAATTGGGATTATTCGAAAGGATAATCCCAATTTTTTCTCAAAATTATAAATGAACAAAAAAATAATATTTGCTATAGCAATTTCCATTGCATTAATATTAGGGGCAATTTTTGCACCGAATATTAAAGTACCTGAGACATGGAAGGCTTGGAAAACATACGAAGACAAATCGATCGGTATTAGTTTTAAGTACCCGTCCTCGTTTATTGAGGATGAGTTCGGTGGAGGTTTGATTATGTTTAGTTCCCACGAAAATAATACGTATCAAGCGGTCAAAATTAATCGTTCGTTTGGTTTTGGGCTGGAGAAAACCACTGAAAATGTTTTCAAGGCATTAAAGTTAGATCCCGAACCGGCGATAGAGAAAATCAAGGTTGATGGGAAAGACGCAATTCTTGCTACCGAACCATATGATAATACTGAAAAGACAATGTACGTGCTTGTGGAGGATGCACTTTTTGTAATATCTCTATACAAAGTTGACCCCCTGAGATTTTATAAGAGCCTTTCATTTGATGGCACACAGAGCCCTTCTGACTATAAGACCGAGAGTGTTAGTTCGACGACAAAGAGATTCGTAGACTTGAAATATAAATATCAATTTGATATACCAAGCAATTTTGGATACGTCGTTCATGACAGAGCAATTAATTTGGGGCTTCCCTTCGAAGGCCCGGGGCCTAGAATTTCTCTGTATGTGATACCAGCCCCAATCATGAAAGCGACCGGAGATGGAAGTGACGAAAGTCAGTCGTACTTTTCTGAAACAGAGGTTTTTGAGAAAAAAATAAAAATTGATGGAATTAGTGCTGTTGTAACTCATACGAGGGGTAGGGCTGAGGAATTTCCTTATTATAAAAATACTCGATTTGTTACTGAAGACTATTTTTTTGATATTAATACACAATACTTAGATAACGAGGCTTTTTGGAAGAGTTTCAGGTTTATTAACGAGTAAGTAAATTTATCGAATGAAAAAAACTGGCTACTTAATTCTCACATTAATTATAGGTTTTGTACTTGGAGGCTTAGTGTTTTTTCCGCGCGGAAATATAATTCGAATTCCAACTCCGCCTAATGCTCCGGATTTTGGGCAAAATGGTATGCCGCCTTCGGCGGCAGGGCAAAATGGTTTTTCAGTCTTGCCAAATCAACCTACGCGTGATGAAGGTCTTTACCATACACTGGCAATTCCGAACACGGGCATTTCAGTTTCCGTGCCCAAAAAATATAGTCTGGGAAAGGAAGAGTCGTGGGGAGACGGAGGAATAAATTTTACTAGATATGATTTTTTAAGTACTGAAAAAGCGGGAGATGTTTTGCTTAAAAACATTTCAATCTGGACTGGCGAATCTGACAATTTATATTTTGAGATTTGTACCGATCAATCGTGGTGCAAAAATAAAGGAGAGCAGATTTCGGTGTTGAATAACTATTACTTTGAAAAGAGAGCACTCGAGGGAAGACAAGATTATCAGGATTTCAAATACCAGCCAGTTGGAAATTGGGCGTGGTTCGTGCGTGACACAAGATGTGAGAACAAAGATTGTGTTGAAAGAGAGTATAGTATTTTTATCGCTAATAAAAGAATCGCGACGGTAGTAGTTGTAAAGAATCAAGAACAATTAATTTTGGCCGACAAAATTTTTTCTGAGCTGGAAATCTCAGCTCAAAATTAATGAGTATTGCGATTTAAATTAAAAAAGAGCATCGCCTACGCGATGCTCTTAAGCCGAAGGTCTAAGCTGGTCTGGTTTTTCGAATACGCCGGAATGCGTATTTGCCGATGTCCCAGATGATGCTCAGGGCTAATCCGGCAAGACCCGCAAAGAAGCAGAATTTCAGCTCAAACAGCTCGAATGTGAGAGGGTTGGGCAAGTTGCGAAGTTTCCAAATCCAATAGAGTACACCGATTGCTCCAGCCACAAATCCTACGCAAAAGCCGAGTGCAGCGCCTCGGATAAACTTTTTTAAGAACACTTTTTCCATCATACCGAATCCTTTTGTTGGATGTTTGTCTGCAGTCAATTCATTCTCCGCTAAGTTTTTTCGCTTCTCTTTCGCAACGACGACGCTTCAGTTCATCTTCAATGTGCGAACAGAAGGTGATCACGACTGAACCAACGACACCAAATATACAAGCATAAACAAGTATGGGCAGCGTCTCGTCCCAGTCGAGCTTCATTCGGAAGAATTTTTC
>CAYGLL010000002.1:56294-96470 GCA_964350935.1 uncultured Candidatus Saccharibacteria bacterium
GTGCCGACAGTTCTCCAGATGGAGATGAACATACCGAGGATTCCTGCCAGAAATCCTCCGCAGAAACCCAGAAAAACAATGATGAGTTTTTCCCTACGCGTTTTTTCAATAGCCATACCGAATCCTTTTGTTGAAGGTTTTTGTTCTATCTAAAGCTTACCGCTTTAACCGTTAAATACAAATCAGCTATAAAGAAAAAATCGCCGCAGAAGACTGCGGCGATCGTCTCATGGCTCATAATGAGAGTTAGAGAGAGGGCCGGGCAACGACACAGCGCCAAGGAGGTGGGGGATGGGGATCCCCGCTGAAGAAACGCCGTGCTCGCCACCGCGGCCCAAAATGAGCTGATTTTTAGATTACTCCATAACCATTTCTTGTCAAGGTGATCGGGTAGAAATACTAGTTACGACTGAGTTTGGCTGAGACGGCAAAGGTGAATTTGATATGAAGATGTTGTGATATTATACGAGTAGAAAGGTTCTCTACATTTATGAAACATACGTCTGAGCGACGACCTGATAGGCCGTTTTCCCTTCTTTCGTTCGTGATAACGATTGTCCTGACACTTATCGTGTTCGGATTCTTGATGGCATACACAGTGCCCACCGTTTGGCGGGCCTCACTTGATGCTCCCGCATGGAAATTCGGTGTAGTTTTTCTGGCGGCACATTTTTGCAGTCCGTTTGCCGAACACGCATTCCATCGTTACTTCCTTCACTCCCCCTTTCCACTTCTGGGTCGGCTTCACCGACAACACACGCTTCATCACGGGCTTACGAATGTGAAACTGATCCAGGTAGTTGATGGTGAGGGGAAGGTTTTCAACCGCTACCCCATCCTTACGATGGAACAGCATGAAGCCTCGTACTTCCCGTGGTTCTCGTTGTCGGCCTTTATCGCGGTGTCGATGATCCTCGTCGTTCCGATCCAACTTCTTTGTCCCTCCTGGCCAATAGCAATCGGTGTCGTCCTCGCCATCGCATGGGCAATTTGCCTCTACGAGATCATTCACATGATCGAGCACAAGCCTTTCGATTCCTTTTGGAAACCAAAGGTGACGCATCCCACGTTCGGGGGGTTCTGGAGATGGTTCTACTGTTTCCATCTACGACATCACGCTGATATCAAGCTGAACGAAAATATCAGCGGATTCTTTGGAGTCCCGATTGCCGACTTTGTGTTCGGAACATATGCGCCCTGGCCACGAGTTTATGCTGAAGGGGAAATTGTTCCAAAGAGTGAGTTCGAGGCCAACCGCCCGCGTCCGATGTGGTTTCTTCGAATTCTAGATTCGTTCCTTTTGCGAGCTTGAGCTTCGCTCACCGTTCCTGCCTTTGGCGGGAACGGTTTTTTAATTACCGCTGAGCTGTTGATTTTTTCATAATTTAATGTATAATACATGCCGACAAGCTCCTTGAAAGCTTCTCAATAAACAACCATCAAACAAAAGGACTGAAATGAAACAATTGCTTCGATTGGCACTCATTATGTGTGCTTTCTTCGCAAGCGACCCCCGCCCACTTTTTGGGGCAGGGGTTACCGTGATCACTCACGGAAACAACGGAACGACTGACGACTGGGTTGCGGCTATGGCCGAGAAGACACGCGTGTACCCTCAGGTGCCTGGGAGTAATGTGGTTACGTATCGCATCTACTTCACACAGATCACGAACACCTACGTTCCGGTCTGGCAACGCATCGGAGGAAATTTCCCGACAACCACCGATTCGGGCGAAATCATTATTATGCTCGATTGGCGTGATCCGGTGAACGACCTTCCGACAACACAGGTCGGGCCGGTACTTGCGTACTTCTGTTTCCTCCAGACCAACTTCATCTCTGAGCTCGGAGGGCACGCTCTTGCGGAGTTCCCGTTGCATTTCATCGGGCACAGCCGCGGCGGTTCGCTCATAGCCGAGATGGCTAAGTTTCTCGGAAGTTACGGAGTCTGGGTTGACCAGCTCACGTTTCTTGACGCGTTTCCTGTCGGAAGCGACGGACCCCTCATGATCTACGAGAACGTCTTCTACGCTGACAATTACTACCAGCGGATCAACACGATCTTTGCTGCAGGGAATGTTATTCAGGGGACGTACAATCGTAAACTCGTAAATGTGGGTCCCGGTGGTTACACCGGAGTTTTCGAGGGACACTCAGATGTCCATCTCTGGTATCACGCGACGATCGACCTCGTTACGCCAACGTCGGACTACAATGTTCCGTTTACTCAAAATGAACGGTTCTCCTGGTACAGTCCGTCTGAGTCGTATAGCACGAATGCAGGTTTCTATTATTCCCGGATGGGAATTGGAAATCGTTTAAGTGCTGTGCCGCCTGTTTCGGGTGAACCGGCAATTCCTCTCGAGGGGTACAACAGAAAATGGGACTTCGATGCAGGCATTCAAAATAACCGGGTGACACTTGCTGCTCACGAGGGGAGAGGTAACTGGCCGAGTCCGATTACGCTCGCACTTACGAGTACGAACCCTCTTTTCTGTCAGCAGAGTAATTCGATCACTCTGCGTTATCAGTGGGCGGACTTTCCCACGAATGGTGGCAGTGTCGAGTTCTTTCTCGATCGGGATCACAATCCCTTAAACGGAAATGAGATCTACGCAGGCGGGACCAGTATTGCAGGGACCGGACAGGGGCAGATCGGTTCGCGCACACTCGGCTTCGGTCCGCAACTTGCAGGAATGCCGGCGCAGAAGTTTTACCCGTTTGTTGTTATGCTCGACGGAACGCGGCGACGTTATCTCTACACTGAAAGTTCAGTGGATTGGCGTGGCGGTTGTACGCGACCGACGATTGCGATTACACGTTTGTCTGGTTCGCGCGTTCGTCTTGCGGTAACGGCATCGGTTGGAGATCGGGTTGTCGTTGAAAGAAGTTCTAATCTCTTTTTTTGGCAACCGGTAGCGACAAATACCTATACCGGTAGTACGTGGCTTCTCACGAATACCATTACAATGGGCAATCAGTTCTGGAGAAGTGTGGTTCAGTAGTTAGCGAGCTCTCACCGTTGGTGGGAGCTCTTTTTTTTTGATAAAATACGCGCATGAATAATGATACGGGGAAACCAATGCCCAAAACTGACGACGAGTGGAAAGAAAAACTTTCTGAGGAAGAGTATCGCGTGCTCCGGATGAAAGGAACCGAGGCACCGTTCACCGGAAAATTTTGGAATGCGACGGAAAAAGGAAAGTTTCAGTGTGCCGCATGCGGAAATCAGCTTTTTTCATCTGATTCAAAGTTTATAACTCAGGCAGCAGGTTTACAGGGCTGGCCGAGTTTTGATGAGGCATTGCCTGGGGCAGTAATATTTGAAAAAGATGCATCATTGGGTATGAATCGTACTGAAGTTTTGTGCGCGCAGTGCAGGTCTCACCTCGGTCATGTTTTTGACGATGATTCTGAGGGAAAAACCGGCAAACACTACTGTATCAATTCAGTTTGTTTAGATTTGAAAAAGGAAGAAGAAAAATAATAGAGAGCGTTCAATTTATGTCGAACCAAGAAGGACGAGCGGGAGAATAGAGAGCTCAAGCATCGAGGGGAGCCCTCGGTGCTGGGTTGCCTAGTATCTGAATATAACCTCAAATATGTGCAGTAAATAGGCCGTGGAAAGCAGGTAGAAATACTTGCTTTTTTCTGTATATATGGTATAATATACGTCAGAAACATTTGCTATTTTCATTGATCAGTCTCAACCGGCACTGAAGCTTGTTGAGATGGGCCTGAAGCCTTCAAAAAATTAGCGAATGCGTCGAAAGGCACATTAACATGCAAACAGTTGAAATTAATCGGGCGGCACACAACGAGTCGCTCATTCCCGCGTTTCTCCTCCAAGCCTGGATTGCGGACGAAAAGTTCGATCCGTTTGAGGAGGAAGTTCGATGGAATAAGGCCGATAATCGCTCCTGTTTCTTTTGGGTTCTGGGTATCGCTCTCCCAATTCTGTGGTTTTTTGGATGTATGTTTTACGACATCAGCCAACCACACGTGCAAGTGATCGGTACGGACGTGTTCCAGGTGCACACGGAGTTCTCCCAACTGGTACTTTTGGTACCTATCGGGACGCTGTTCGTTATCGGAATGTCCCTGGGAACCCTTTACTACAGGAAGTTGAAAAATCATGAACGTTTCAGCTGGTACTACGAATGGGTTGTTGATCTGTTCAACTCATTCGGGGTTGTTCCCGGGGAAGCGGTTGGAAAATTGTCCCGCGAACAGTTTCGGGCTTACGTCGAGTCCGCGCTTCGAAAGAAGGGTGCGGAGGTAGATGGGCTTGAAGACTTTGCCCAGATCGAAGCCCGTGAGCAGTTCAAGGAAATGCACGAGGTTGCTCTTGCGTGGGGACTCTGCCATGAAGATTGGGGATACTACTTCCCGAAGAAAGTTGTCGAAAGCTGACCCTAGGTTGGCTGCCGGCGCGAACAAGTGTTCGCGCCGGTTTTTTTATGGACGACGGAATAGAGGGAGCGAGGTATAATAAATGTAATAACTACGACCATGGAGAACCCATTTTCAAAGGTGGAAGCGGAGGAGTTGATCGAAGGCCCAGATATGGAGCGTCTTTTAGATCTGGCCGGCGAAGATCTACTTGAGGAGGTTCCGGACGAGAAGGCGTTTAAAAAGAAGAAGTGGAAAGTGTTCAAGTCTCTCCAGCTTGCCGTAGTGGCATCAGTTCTTGGTTTTGTGGGGAACCATATGTATCAGTTTCGGGACAAAACAGATGTGCCGACTGATGCTGCGGGAACTGAGTGGAAGCATTCTGATAAAGAAACCGAGCATCTTCTCAATGTTTTTTCCGGGAAGGAAAATTTTACCGAATCAGAAAAGGAATATCTGGCGCGACATATGACCGTCGGGTGGTGCAAGAAGTGGAGGATTCCCGTTCCGAAAGGCGTTGAACAATGGAAGATGAGTGATGTTGAGAAATTCTATCTGTCGTTGTCAGTAAATGAAAATCCCGCTCGGAGGCACGATCTTAAGCAGTTAGACTACATACAACAGGTGGTCAACGGACAGCCTTACTTTATGAAGCGGGTCCACCAGGAGCTTTGGAAGATTGAGAAAAATTCCGGAAGCCCTTATGTTCGATGGCAAGATCAAAAACATTCTGTTCTCTCTGAGAAAGAGCATCGCGCGCATCATAATCCATTGCTGAATACTATTTATATTGCCCCTGAAGATTTGGAATCAAATTTGTACGATCAATTTTTAGCTGAAGCATCTCACGCAACTCAATTTAAAGGATCCCCGGTTTCTTCCTATGCGCGAGGTGCACGTGATGTTGCACGCGTTGTTGCCGGAAGCATTTTTAGTCGCAACGGTCTCGAAGACGAGTGGCAAAAACTTTATGATGAAAAAGGGACACTCGAGCACGAGGCTCATAGTGAAATTGAACCAAATCTCCAAAAGAAAGTAGATTCAGCCCGCGTGCAGGATGATACTCAAAAATTCGGCCGTTTTGCGCAGTATTAAGTCCGCACCTATTCCTTGTCCAGAGGCCATTGTTGTTGTACTGTAAAACTATTGTAATTAATAACTAAAGAGGGGTTATTTGTCTCCCATATGAAAAAGATATTTTTAACATCAGGTATAGTAGCACTGAGTTTTTTCGGTTTTCTTGTTTTTAAAACACCACAATCAGCAGAAGCCGCCGGTCTCACGAACGCGCAGATACAAGCGATTATGTCTCTCTTGCAGTCGTTTGGCGCTGATTCATCAGTACTAAGTAATGTCCAGGTTTCTTTGAGTGGAGGTACACCGCAGCAAAATAACGCCGGAGGATTTTGTCATACCTTTACGCGTGATTTTGGAATCGGTACACAAGGGCAGGTGGTCACTGCACTTACCACCGCTCTCAATAAAGAGGGACTCCTTGCAGGGAAGAGTGATACGTTTGACGAAGAGGTCGCGGGGTCAGTGGTTATGTTTCAGTCAAAGTATGGTATTCGACAGACGGGCTACGTCGGACCTATGACCCGTGCGAAGTTGAATGCTCTCTATGGTAATTGCACGATCACGTTCCCAACAATTCCGACGACTCCTCCGGGGATCACTCCTCCTCAGATTGGACCTGCGCCAACGCCAGTTCAACTTCCTTCGGTGTACACGTATCCATCATCATACGGGTATCAAACACTTCCAACCGACCCTAACATTGCCGGTTCAGCTTCACTTATAAGCACTAACAAAGATATGGTTTTTAAGTGGGGTGCAAATGGCAGAATCACCGGCTATGATTTTGAGTGGCTCATTTCGATTACCAACAGTGGTTCGTACACAAAAACGCTCCGACGTATGGTCTTGGTGCATAACACGGGAGGCGAGGGTTGGGCAACTGACGCATCGTCCGCAAATCCAGTTGGAAAGTCCCTCTATCTTCTCGGTACCACTATGTTGAGTGCAAAGGGTGAGGTCTTCAATATCTATACTGATAATCTTGGTTTCCAGCTTGGTGCCGGCGCAAATACCACGTTCTATGCGTATGGTTACCCAGGAAGTCCACAGTTTACCGGCGGATATCTGTTGCTCGAATTTACTGATAATACTTCGGCGCAGATTCGAATTCCTTCCTCAACACTTACACCAGGAACCGGCGGTTTAACACAGACAGGGGCAAGCGAGGAAGTGACATGTCTTTTTAACGGAAACACCAGCGCAACCAATAGCTGTCGAAGTGCTGACACGAATGCTTTTGGTTGTAGCGGAGTGGGTTCGTGTAACGCAGTTGTAAGCGGCGCACGTAACTCTCAGATCACCTGGAAGAGCACGTGTGGTAGTTACGCATATACTATTGTCGATGGTTTCAATGAGAAGGCAGTTTTCAACTGCAGCGTAACAACACCTCCTCCGCAAGTATCTCTTACGGTTACGTCGCCAAATGGCGGAGAACAGCTTAAGAAGGGTTCGGTCTATAGGATCAAGTGGGACTCGACAGGAGTAAGTAATGTGTATCTTAAATTAAGAAAGGGAACTGATACGTACTATGGAAATGAAGGTGCGGTAACCGGAACCATTTCCAATCAGGGTTATTTTGACTGGCAAGTTCCCGCATCACTTCCTGACGGCAATGATTACGGAATTCGGGTAATAGAATACGGCGGAACGATACTTGATGACAGCAATACTACATTTAGCATTGTCTCTCCCAACACGATACCCACCGGAACTCTTTCGGTGACGCCAAGTGCATCGACGATTGTGTCAGGGCAATTGGTTACGCTTAACTACACAACACATAGCAATGCTGTTGGAGCAAAACTTTATCTCTATTGTCCCGCAAGCGTTACTTCTTCCGCCGGAACAAGTGCGACTAACCTCTGCAATACGTGGACGACATTTCCTATGATCCCGAGTGCTTCAACATTTGTTCTCACCAATACTTCCGGCCAAAATCAAAACGTAGTGCCGAATTTCTATGAGTATCTGCCGGAAAATCCAAACTACGCTGTCGGCGTTTCTTCACAGATCACTGTTCAGACGGCTCCTGTAGTTTCGCCGAGTCCAACACCGACTCCATCTCCAGCGCCGTAAATTAATGAGAAAAACCACCGGCATAGTAAGTCGGTGGTTTTTTCTATTTCTACTTCTCGTAATAAATTTTATAGATACGACCCTGGTTGTCATCGGTCACCAAGAGACCCCCACGGAAATTCATAATATCAACCGGGCGACCGCTCACTACGCCGTTCTCTATGAATCCGGTTGCAAAATCGGTGACAGATCTTGTCTGAGGATCAACCGTGACTATTTTATAGCCAACGGGCGAGGTTGAGTTCCATGAGCCATGGAGGGCGATGAAAATGCGCCCGTGGTACTCATCGGGAAATCTCGTGCCGGCATAGAAAGCAAGGCCTAAAGGGGCAACGTGGGCGCCAAGATCTATGAAGCTTTCGCGTTCAAATGGCTCCATGCAAGGGTTTCTAGTGTAAGTATTTTTGTCGAAGTCGGTGTCATGGATGTTCTTGCCGTAGCAATTAGGCCAGCCATAATTTCCGCCATCTTCTAGTATATTGAGTTCGTCAGGCGGCAGATTGTCGCCGAGCCAGTCGCGGCCGTTGTCAGTTCCGTAGATTTTACCTTCAAATTCTACGAAACCAACCGTGTTACGAAGTCCTTTTGCAAAAATACGACAGTTTTTTCCATTAAGATCACACTGTTGCAAGGCCGCCCGAGCCGATTCGGTTTCAAGACAAACATTACACGATGATCCGGTAGAAACGTAGAGTTTGTCGCCAAAAATTTTGATGGTGCGCGTGTAGTGGCCGCCTGCGGGAAGCGTCATTAAGGTTTCGATTGTTTCTTTTTCAGCAACGTTGTCGTTGTTGGTATCCTTGACACGGATGACACGCTCTTCTTCGGCGATGTAGGTGAAGTCGCCACTAAAAGCGAGCCCGTGAGGATTGGTGAGACCGTCAATGAAAATTTTTCTGCCACTGTCGTCGAGAATGCCATCAGCATTTTTATCTTCAAGTACAAAAATTTTTCCTTCTTTCGGAACTGAAACAAATACGCTGTCGTTTTTAAATTCCATCAGTCGCGGACCGGCCGAGGGTCCCGGAGTCGAGACACGCGTGTCGCCGAGATTGTCCGCAAAAAGTTCCGCATGAAATCCTGAGGGCAATTTTAAAAAGTCGGTTGAGGCGGGTGCATGAGAGGGACGTACGTTAAGTGTTTTTATCAGCGTAACTATGCCGATTGAAATGAGTATGATCACGGTCAGAGCAACAATATATTTTTTGGGCATGGAAAAAGTATAGCGCAAGAGTATAAAATACCTATGGTAAAATGATTTTCATGAAGAAAGTGTTAACAAGAGTCGGTATTTTTCTCGCGTTAGTGTGCATTCTTGCGTTTTCAACCAAAATGTTCTTTGGTGGAGTGCAGAAACCTCCCGCCACCGACCTTTCAGAAGGAGTTTCAAAATCAATTCAGTCGGTTTTGGTGGGAACTACAACGGTTTCAGTTGAACTCGCTCAAACCGAAGAAAAAATAATACGCGGTCTTTCCGGACGTGAGAGTTTGTTGCCTGATCATGGCATGTTGTTTGTTCTTCCCCGGGAATTTCCCGCACCCTTTTGGATGAAGGAGATGAATTTTCCGATTGATATCATCTGGATCAGTCGTACGAAACGTGTCGTTCACATTGAACACTCACTTTCACCTCAAACCTACCCTCAGACCTTTGCCCCGACAGAAAATGCACTCTATGTACTCGAAGTTCCGGCTGGTTTTTCACAAAGCCATGCTGTCCGCGTTGGCGACCCGGTCATATTTTAAAAAAGTTCCGCCGTGGCGTCGCGCAACAGAACAACTTTTTTACCGAGGCCGTTTACAAATTTCGTTTCTAGTTTGGTTCTGCTTTTTTAGGCTTGTTATCCACACACACGGAAGAGTTCGAGGTGTAAAATAATTTCAACAGTAACTTTGTTCCCTTGAAGACATGCTGGTTGCGCGCGGTCCAAGAGTCGCGCTCTTCGGTGTCGACAAGAAAAAATTTATTGAAATTTTATTAGCTCGTCATTAAGTATTCACTCCACGTATCATGCCCAAGTCGAAAAAAGGATCGTCATCCGCGTATGACATTGTAAAGTCGGTGCAGAAGCGCGATGGTAAAGTCGTGCCGTTTGATTTTTCACGCGTTGTTAATGCGATTAACAAGGCAATGGTTGCTTCAAGTGAAGGTTCGCCTGAAGAAGCTGAGATGGTAGCGACCAAAGTTGTCGCTGAATTGGTAAGAATCACCAAGAAATTCAAGAATTTTGTGCCTACCGTGGAAGGCATTCAGGATACTGTGGAGAAAGAGCTCATCATGAGCGAGTACGTAAAGACGGCTAAATCCTATATTTTGTACCGTGAGGAGCGCTCTAAGCTTCGCAAGAAAGGGTTTGAGGTTCCTGAGAAAGTGCGCGAACTTGCCTCAAAGAGTCAGGAGTACTTCAAGAGTCCTCTTGGCGAGTTTGTCTACTATCGAACCTACTCTCGCTGGATGGACACTGAACAGCGACGCGAGACATGGATCGAGACCGTCGATCGTTACATGGGGTTCATGAAAGAAAATCTCGGAAAGAAATTAAAAGAGAGTGAGTATGCAGAAGTGCGCGAAGGAATTTTAAAACAGGAAGCAATGCCCTCGATGCGCCTCTTGCAGTTTGCCGGATCAGCAGCAAAGAAAACAAATGTGTGCGCGTTCAACTGTTCCTACATCGCACCGTCAGCGTGGGAAGATTTTGCTGAGATTATGTACATCTCAATGTGTGGAACCGGAGCCGGTTGGTCGGTTGAAAGTCAGAACATTCAGTCACTCCCACAAATAAAAAAACAAACAGGGAAGATGATGCCACTTTTCGTAATCCCTGACAGTAAAGAAGGATGGTGTGATGCGTTGAAGTTTGGAATGAAAACGTGGGCAGATGGAAATGATGTTAAGTTCGACTACTCACTCCTACGTCCTGCCGGTGCACGACTTCAGACCATGGGAGGAAAGTCATCTGGACCTGAACCCCTGCGACAACTTCTCGACTTCACCCGCGCAAAAATGCTCTCACGTCAGGGTCGCCGTCTTCACAATGTAGATGCGCACGACATTATCTGTAAGATCGGTGAGATTGTTGTTTCCGGCGGGGTACGCCGCAGCGCCATGATCTCACTCTCGGACTTGGATGATGATCAAATCCGCGATGCCAAAAAAGGTCAGTTTTACCTAAATGAGCCTCAACGAAGCCTCGCCAACAACTCAGCCGTCTACCACGCCAAGCCTTCAGCATCGGACTTTCTGCAGGAATGGGTTTCCCTGGTGAACTCAGGTTCGGGTGAACGCGGTATTTTCAATCGTGGCGGCCTCGCAACACAGCTTCCTAAGCGTCGTATCGACATTTTGAAGAACCGAGCGACCCCGCAGTGGGGAACAAACCCGTGCGGCGAAATCATTCTTCGTTCAAAACAGTTTTGCAATCTTTCAGAGGTGGTCTGCCGAGCACAGGATAAAGAGGCCGATCTTCTCCGAAAAATCCGCGTTGCAACGATTGTCGGAACGTATCAGGCCTCACTCACACATTTCCCGTACCTTTCAAAGGAGTGGACTGATAACTGTCGCGAAGAAGCACTTCTCGGAGTTTCAATCACCGGTCAGTGGGATTGCCCGGCCATTCGAAATGCCGACACGTTAAAGAAACTTCGTCTCGAAGCGATCAAGGTAAACAAAATGTATGCAAAGCGATTCGGTATCAATCAATCAACCTGTATCACCTGTGTAAAGCCGTCAGGAAATCTTTCTCAGACTGTCGACTGTTCATCAGGTATGCATCCTCGTCACGCTCCGTATTACATCCGTCGTGTCCGCATCGCTTCAACCGACTCGTTGTTTAAGATGCTCAAGGACCAGGGAATCCCGTACAGTCCTGAAGTTGGGCAGTCGATGGATAACGCCACGACCTATGTCATTGATTTCCCAGTCAAAGCACCAAACGGTTCAATTTTCAAAAATGATCTAGGCGCGATCGAGCAATTGGAGTATTGGAAAATGATTAAAGTAAATTACACTGAGCACAATCCGTCAGTAACAATCTCAATTGGAGATGGCGAATGGATTGATGTTGCGAACTGGCTCTACAAGAACTGGGACATTTTGGGAGGACTCTCGTTCTTGCCACGCGAGAAGCACGTCTACCAGCTTGCACCATACGAGGAGATCAACAAGGAGCGATACGAGACATTGCTCAAACGTTTTGAACACATCGACTTCTCAAAGATTGTCACCTATGAAAAAGTAGACGAGACCGAAAACAAGAAAGAGTTGGCCTGTGCCGGCGGTGTTTGTGAGATCGAAGATATCAAAGTTGTTCCGAAAGAAGCCGTCTCAGCGTAACCTACTTTAAGGTTCGACCGTCAGAAATAATTGGATTAAAAAACTCCCTCGCGATCTGTAGGGGAGTTTTTTTGTTGCAGGTCGAGGCACACTATGTTTATATAATGGCAGAAGGATTTCTATGGAACCTAGAATTGATGAAGCAAAAAAGGTCATTCCGCGTTTAAGCGCAGATCATTTCCGGACTGAAAATCGGGCTGCAGAGTGCGGCTATGTGGCCGCCGTATACAACATGTTGCAGTTGAACGGCTGGAACCTCGTGGGCTATGCATACGCTCGGGATGTTGCCGAGCGAGATGGCCGCGAATACGTTCTTTTGTTCGAAAACGAATCTGGATTGAAAGTGTGGATGCATGCTCATGAGGGTAACCTTATTGCTCTTGCACTTACGATTTGCGAGCGTCGAGAACATCAAACATAAAACCACCTTGCGAAAGGTGGTTTTTTAATCAAGGTAAAATTGCAAAATCTTGTTTTGTGTTGTATTGTCTAAGTGTTGTATCGGGCAGTCGCGCTCCGCAGTGCGGGGTGAGGAAAGTCCGAACACAGCCCAGCACTTTCGGAAAGTGCTGGGAGCAAGGTAGCGGGTAACGCCCGCATAGAGCAATCTAAGAGGTGCGAGCAGTGACGTCCTGAGATGAAAATCAAAGGAGGACCTTATCCCACGCGAATCGGTCCAGTTCCGCTATAGGGATACAAAGCGGAAGTGAAACGGCTAAATCCTTACCCCTGTGCAAGGCCGGACTCACCGATGGGTGAGTGTGCCGCTCGAGGCTGTTGGCAACAACAGTCCCAGATAAATGACTGTCGCCAATTTTGTTCGCCTCTGGTGGGCAAGATTGGCACAGAATTCGGCTTACAGATACAACAAAAACACACAACCCCGCAATGCGGGGTTGTGTGTTTTTTAAAAGCGTGTTTTGTATGCATAGTATGATTGTACGTAAGGGGATTTTTCTTCTATACTTAGCCATAATTACACATTAATTTACTTACGCATGGAGCAGATTCACTTAACTATACAGAAGGCATTGGGAACACGGATGCGCTTTATTCAGCAAGTACCTTTTTTTGTACTTTTGATCACCTTTTTCTTATTGCCTTTTTTCATTATTCCTTCAGTTACTGTACCTCTCGCGTTAAGTAAATCCACACTGCTCTATGGTGGAATCATAATTTCATTTATTGCGTGGATATTATTGCGACTTTCTGACGGGAAACTCAATCTCCCGAGAAATTATTTTTTTCTCTGTTTCCTGTTGGTTCCACTCGCTACACTCATTTCATTCATCCTTTCACCGGTGAAGGGTGTCTCGTTCACGGGACCTCTCGGTGGAATTGATTCGCTTCTTACTATTCTTTCGCTCTTCTCGCTCTTCTTTCTCGTGCCGTCAGCGTTTAAGACGAAGAATTCTATTTTCTCGATGTACACGGCGCTTTTTCTCTCGTTCGCAGTATTCGGTCTCTTCTACGTCATTCGGGGTATTTCGATTATGAACGGAGGAAATGCTCTTTCGCTCGGAATCTTCAGCTCTATTTCAGAAAATGTTCTCGGAAAATGGAATGATGTAGGTATTTTTTCAGGCGCCATGCTCATGCTCTCAATGCTCACGTTCTATTTCCTTCGCCCGCCCGCTTTCTCGCGCGCAGTGCTCTCACTCGTCACCCTTATCGCGCTCGCACTCGTAATTCTCATTAACTTTAAAGTGCTGTGGTACCTCGTGGGCATATTTAGTTTGGTATTCTTCGTCTACACACTCATATCAAAGAAGCGCGGAATCGGAGAGGCTGCTGAAGGTGCTGAAATGAGTGCTTCTCGCGGGGTAAGTAAACTTTCGGTTGTTATTCTTATTGTTTCAGCAATTTTCGTTATTGATAGCTTCAGGACTCCTACTGAGACGGGACTTACGCCGATTGCGGGTTCTATTGTAAATACGTTTTCAGTGAATCAGCTCGAGGTACGGCCATCGTGGTCATCGACTATGAGCGTAATCGCTTCAAGCGTTACGGAAAATCCGTTATTTGGGGTCGGACCATCACGTTTCGTTAATCAATGGCTAGCTCACAAACCGAGCGACGTAAATTCGAATCTCTATTTTTGGGATATTGATTATACCTATGGTATTTCACTTATACCCACATTCTTCGTAACAACAGGTGTTGTCGGCGGGGTATCATGGTTGCTTCTGATCCTCTTTTTTGTTTATCTTGGATTTAAGTACGCTGTTCGACCGCACGATGACAAAGTTGTTCGTTACCTCAGTATATCCTCATTTTTCACAGCTCTCTTCTTGTGGGTGGTAACGTTCTTCTATGTTCCGGGTCTGGTGGTATTTGCACTGACGTTCTTCTTTACCGCTCTCTTTATCGCAACCATTTTTCTCCATGAAGGATTCGGCCTCTATTCGATTAACGTTTTTGGTCAATCGAATATGGCGTTCGTCTCAGTCGTTGCCCTGGTACTCCTCCTCATCTGTGGTGTTACGGGTGGCTATGTTACGGCAAAAAATTTCTTTGCAACGCGATACTTCCAGAAGGCGCTTGCCTCGGGAGCTGATCTTACAGCTGTTGAATCATATTTGAATAGCGCGCGTAATCTTTCGTCGAACGATCAGTATGAGCGCGCGAGCGCCGATTTTGGTATTGCTAAAATGCGGGCAACTATTGTGAGCAAAGGGGCAAGCGCTGAAGTCTTGCAGGGCGAGTTTCGTGAGGTCTTGGGATCTACGATCGAACATGCGCGGCGTGCAACGGAAATCGATCCTACTAATTATCAAAACTGGGTGACGCTCGCAGGAGTTTATCAGGAATTAGTTCCGGCAATTGACGGAGCCTATCGTGAGGCTGATCTTGCGTATGAAGAGGCTATTAAACTCAACCCTCATCACCCGGGACTGTATCTCTTGCGCGCACGACTTGAGTATTCAAATGAGAACAACGGTAAAACAAAAGAGTATCTCGAGCAGTCACTGAAAGAAAAAGAAAACTACGCTCCCGCAATATTCTTTAGGTCACAGATCGAATCAGGAGAAGGAAAAATCAAAGAAGCTATTGCTTCGGCCGAAAAGGCATCTCTCATTGCGCCGAATGATGTAGGTATATTCTTCCAGTTGGGTCTTCTTAAGTACACGAATAAGGATTGGAAAGGTGCAGGACTTGCGTTTGAGCGGGCCGTTTATCTTAACCCCTCGTATGCTAATGCGCGCTATTTCTTAGGTTTGAGCTATCATCGACTGAACGAGATAAAGGCTGCAATCGCTCAGTTTGAGGAAATTCAGAAGACCAATACTGACAACGAAGAAATTGAGCTCATTATTTCAAACCTTAAAGCTGGCAGGGCACCATTTACTAATGCTAAGGCACCAATTGACGACCAGCCGGAAAAGAGGCCGACACTCCCGGTTAATGATAAGGCTGCTGGCACGGAGTAATCATTAGTCTCGGTTAGCGAACGCAGAAACTGCGCTTTATAGTTGGGGGTTCGTATGGTCAAGAAAATTATTCAATATCTGAATAGGGAAGTGGGCGGTCTCCATGAGGCCGCCTATCTTTTAGGCGGCTTCGCGGTTGCGTCGCAACTCTTGGGTATTGTTCGTGATCGACTTCTCGCGTCACTTTTTGGTGCATCAACCGAGCTCGATCTCTATTACGCTGCTTTTCGAATTCCGGATTTCATTTTTGTAACGGTGGCGTCCCTCGTTTCAATTTCAGTTTTGGTTCCTTTTCTTTCTGCTCGCATAGCATCGGGTAAGGAAGAATTGCGAGGGTACATCAGCCACGCATTTTCATTTTTCGCCCTTATTATTGTTTTTTCGTGTGGAGCTGCATTCTTTCTTGCGCCGTATATTTTGCCACACCTGTTTCCGGGATTTGCCGATCCAGAAAAGCTTACTCGCCTCGTGTTACTGACGCGGATTCTTCTCCTGTCACCGATTTTTTTGGGTATCTCCAGTTTTTTTGCAAGTATCACTCAGCTCTACAAACGTTTTCTGATCTATGCGCTAACACCGGTTCTCTATAATGCCGGGATTATTATCGGCATTCTTCTCTTTGGTGAGCGCCTGGGTAACATCGGTATTGTGTGGGGTGTTATTCTCGGAGCTATCCTCCATTGTTTAATTCAAATTCCGTTTATTTTTCAGGAAGGCCTGTTTCCTCAATTTCGGCCGTTCTTTTCATTCTCAAAGATCAAAGAAATTATTTTGCTTTCTATTCCTCGTACGATTGCCCTCGCGATCGGAAATCTCGCCACCATCGTTCTGTTAGGATTTGCATCTCAAATGGTTGAGGGTTCTGTTTCAGTTTTCAATTTTTCCTGGAATCTTCAGTCAGTGCCCTTAACAATTATCGGCATGAGTTATTCGCTCGCTGCTTTTCCGGTACTCTCGTCACTCTTTGCGCAAGGAGCACGTGATAAATTTATAACTCAGTGTGTTGCTGCCGCGCGCCACATTATTTTTTGGTCACTTCCTTTGGCGGCATTGTTTATTGTGTTACGTGCCCACATTGTACGCACCATACTTGGTGCAAGTACGAATTTTGACTGGAACGACACTCGTCTTACTGCGGCCGCACTCGCTCTTTTTACGGTTTCGGTATGCGCCCAAAGTATTATATTGCTTTTCATCCGCGGTTTTTATGCTGCCGGAAAGACTAAAATTCCCTTGATTATTAATGTGATTGCGGGAATAAGTATCTGGCTGATTGCTCTTTTCGCGCGGGATCTCTTTTCTTCCCCCGGAGTATTTCCGCTTTTTATTGAGCATCTGTTACGTGTTCAGGATATTGTGGGAACAGAAATTTTAGTTCTTCCGCTTGCATATTCCATAGGATCACTCCTCAATGCTCTTATGTTGTGGATAGCTTTCGAATATACTTTCAGGGGTTTTTCCCGGCCCGTGTTGGGAACCCTCTACCACAGCGTGGCAACGTCAGTCGTAGTCGGCATTAGTGCGTATGTCGGATTAAATATTTTTGATCATGTCTTTAGTCTGAATACCGTTCTCGGTGTCTTTCTCGACGGATTTTGTGCGGGAATTGTGGGCGTTGTCGTCGGAGTCTTTATGCTCAAGGTTTTAAAGAATGCCGAGCTTGAAGAAATAGTGGCAACCCTGAAACAGAAGATTTGGAAAGCGAAGATCATCGGGCCGGAGGCAACTGAAAATATTTCAGTATAGTTGCCATTGAGAGTTTGCTCTCAGGTCTTTTTATACATATAATGCGCTCGAGCTTTTATGAAAGAAAAACCAAGCATATCTGTTGTTTTTCCTGCCTATAATGAGGAGGGAAACGTAGTTGAACTTCACCGCCGTATTCTTGCCGCACTAACATCGATCGGAGAGCCATTTGAGATTATTGCTGTTGCTGAGCGCGCATCAACCGATCAAACAATCGCCAAACTCAAAACTCTCTCTCCGCTCAAACTTATGGTTATCGGGTATAAAACGGGACAATCGCCGGCACTTGATGCGGGAATCACTGAGGCGCGCGGTGACGTTGTTGTTACGATCGACGCTGATCTTCAGAATGACCCGCAGGATATTCCGCGCATGTATAATAAGCTCAAGGAAGGGTACGACGCGGTTGTTGGGTGGAGACAAAATCGACATGACACCCTGGGGCGGCGTATTTTTTCCGGGTGCGCCAATGTTGTTACACGGAATATGCTCGGCGTTTATGTTCACGACTATGCGTGTGCGCTCAAAATGTTTAAGAAGAAGTTTATTCAGGGAGTGCGCCTCTACGGTGAAATGCATGTTTTTCTGGTGGGGATCCTTCATCTGCGCGGGGCACGAGTAGTTGAGATGCCGGTTGCACACCACGAACGTGTTCACGGCCTCTCTAAACATAATTTTATTAAAGGTATTAAAGATTTCGTTGATCTTCTCACGGTTAAGTTTATGCTCGGTACTTCGCGCCCCCTGCTGGTCTTTTTTGGTGTAAGCGTGTTTTTTTGGACACTCGCATGTGCCGGGACGATCTGGGCAATTGTGTTGAAGCTCATGCATTTGAGGAACTTTGCTCAGACGCCGCTTCCCATTATTGTCTCTCTCTTTATTATTATCGGCGTAATGTCCTTGATGATGGGTTTTCTTTCCGAACTGGTGCTACGTGTTTTCTATGAAACGCGGAAGGAAACACCCTATGTTATTAGCGAGGTTTCCGAGCAATAGTTTTTTCTATGAGCTTTGCCCCACTCAACACTTTTTCCCGCACTAAGTATTTTTTCCCGGTGCTCATCGTTTGTGTTTGGTTTGTTTCTTTTCTCATAAATCAACTATGGTTTCAGAACATGTTGGGGTGGGACGAGATTGAGTACATCGGAGTGGCAAAGGCGATTGTTCTCGATGGAGACTCCACAACTCGACACTATACGACAATGGGGTTACTTGAGCAGGGCTACCCCGCACACTTAAGTGTGTATCCGCTTTTCTCAGCCTACCTCTCCGTTTTCTACAAGATATGCGGTCCGTCACTCGACTGTCTCTATTTTTCAAATTGGTTTGCCGCGTTGCTCACCGCTCTTCTTCTCTATTATACGTATCGCGCTATTCGAAAAGAACGAAACAGGGAAGCATTTCTCATTGCTCTGTTTTATCTCATTTTCCCCGGCATTTGGCGTAACTTTAATACCGCGCTTATGGAACCGGTGGGGGCTCTTCTTGCAACTCTCGCCCTCGCTCTCGTTGTCTACGTGTATAAGCGTTCAGTGGTTAATTGGAAAAGCGCACTCATAATTGCAGCTACGCTTGCGGGACTTTGGCTGTATAAAACAATATTTGTAGGAATTCTCGGAGCTGCCCTTGTGTTTGTGTTCTTTCTTTTCCGCGAGAGACGAGCATCGGAAGGGAAGAGCCGGTCAGTAGTGGTTTCGGTCGGATATGTTTTCCTCACCCTGATTTTTTTCGCGGTCATTTTCGGAACTGTTTCGCGTCTGTTCTTTCATACGCTTTCACCGTTTTTTGCCTATGATCCCGCTCAGTTGCGATTGCAGACGTACGCACGCGCTGCGGGAGGATTTTTCGATCACCCGGTTTCAAATCTTCTGGGAAATGGTTACCACATCCTGCGGAGTATTCTTTTTCCACAACTCGTTTACCCGGCGATGCCGACACCTTATGTTGTTGGTTTTGCAACGTTCATCCGCTACTTCTACTTTTTCATTGCTGTTCTTCTTCTACTTTTCAAAACAGTTTGGAAAAAAATGACGTCGCTTGAGCGACACGTTGTCAGTTTTTCTCTGATCTCGATTGTTGCGTTCCATATTTTTATCAATGTGTTAACGCGCACGGTTCCGGAGAACCTTCACCGTTATACGATTTACTACGCGCCACTTTTTTTGGTAGCGGCCGGAATAATTTTCGGACATTTGTATGACTCACTTCGTGAAAAATTTCCTCGCAGTCGCGGAGTATTTTTTGGAATAGTTACTCTCACAGGTCTCGTGTTTTATGTTCCGCTCTTTGCAACCATGTTTGTGCACCAAATTGCGCTAGAAAAGAAGTACCATCAGTTTGCGGTTGCAAACACCGAACTTGTCCGCCCTTATATTGAGGCACGAACTCCGGAGCCAGCTTTTGTCTACTATAACAAGGGATTTCATACCACGATCAACAGCTATCCCATACGCCAGGTAAGTGAGGACGCAACCGATGAACAGTTCAGAAAAATAAATACCATTTTACCCGTTCCTATTGATCTTTTGTTTTTACGATCGAAGGATTTAATTTACATAAATCATAAAGCTGAGGTTGAAGCCGGGAAGCCAATTCTCGACGGCGCGTATATATACCTGGGCACCGCAGAAGATCCCCAGCATGAACTTTTTGTTGTGGTATACGGTCGCAAATAATCATAACGCGCATTTCAGATTTTCGATGATCATGGGTATATGCCTCAGATGCCTCTGAGGCAGTTAGTATGTTTTTACAGTATCTCTCATGGCCATAGTAAAAGGTATTTTTACCCGAAAACAGGGGCTTTTATGAGGGGGTTGACAGAATCTATTAATTCTTTAGTGTTGCCGTAGAAGGTTCTTTTAAATAGAACCGGACAGCAACCCAACAGAAAGAAGCTATGGACAATCAATTGACCCAGACTCCTGAACAGAAAATCAGCGTTCGAGTGGGAAAAATCCCCGGAAATATCACTACGGTTACGTTGTCGGCAGGTAAGGCAACTGTTCACGACGCGCTCGTAACCGCCAACCTCGATGCGGAAGGGTTCGAAATTCGCGTGGATGCCTCGAAGGCGAGTACTCAAACTCCGCTTAAAGAGGGCCAAACGGTTCTTTTGGTCCGAGAAATTCGTGGCAACTGACAAATGCTTTAAGGGGATGCCGCGGCATCCCCTTCTTTATTGAGCTCGGAAATGGTTTCCGCGTTCATTGAGAAGGAGTTCTTTAACAAAAAGGTGATCATATGAAGCAAAGAAAAAATAACAGAAGGTGGTTTCGCAATCTTTTCGGTCAGGGAGGATATGTTCGCGAAGAAAAGGCGGAAGTATTCGTGCCCCATAGGTTCGAACCACAGGTCAGGTATCAGGCAGGGATTCCCCACATTCTGATTACGCAGAGAGCGTATAGCGCCATGTGGCACATCGTGGATCTTTCCCGGGAAGAGGTGAGTTGGCTCGGTACGGTCAAAGACGTGAGTGGTGCAGGTTCTACACTCTTTCGTATCGAAGAGATTTTTATCTTCAAACAGGAGGTGAGCGCTGTCACTACTGCGATGAATCCTGAAGGTTTGGCTGCACTCGCAGGAAAGATTCTCGATACGAGAGCTGACGGTGTTGATGTCATTAACGCACTGCGTTTTTGGGGTCACAGTCACGTACACATGGATACGAGTCCGTCCGGTCAGGATGACCATCAGATGGACATTTTTGCTAGTTCCGACCACCCCTACTTTATCCGAGGTATTTTAAACAAGCGTGGTCGCGCCCAATTTACGGTCTATTTCTACGAAACAGGTATCGTAGTTTACGATGTACCGTGGAGTGTTGAGTCTTCAATCGATGCGGAGCAGCGCGAGGGGATTTCGGCGGAACTTCGGGAAAAAGTGCGTCCGGTTCGTGCGATGCACGTGAGTCATGCAGGCGTTGCACGTCTTGGATTGCACGAGTTTCATGGGCCTCAACCGGGGCCACACGAAGTTTCTGATGATGCAACGCACACCGCCGGAGATCCTGAGCCCGATCTAGAGCACGGGCCCGAAACGAAGAAAGGAGGTCAGCATGACCCAAACGCATCTTAACCCTCTGCGACACCTCTCTGTTTTTTCACCCGATGAGTTCGGGAAAAAACGGATTGATGTCATTGGTGCAGGAGCTACGGGATCGCGCATTGTGCTTTCCCTCGCAAAATTGGGGATCGAAAATATCCACGTGTGGGACTTCGACGTTGTCGAGAGTCACAACGTTGCCAATCAGGTCTATCGACTGACTGATATCGGAAAGAAGAAGGTCGGTGCGCTCGCGGAGATCGTCAAAGAATCCACGGGTATCACGATTACCGTTCATTCAGAACGTGTCGATGGTACGCAGAAACTTGGCCCTATCGTGTTTCTCCTCACTGACACAATGTCTTCACGGAAGGAGATTTGGGAAAAGGCTCTGCGGTTGCATCTTGATTGTGAACTCATGATTGAAACGCGAATGGGGGCTGACTCCGGACGGATCTACACCGTCATTCCATCACAGATGAGTCACGTGAAAGCGTGGGAAAGTACGCTCTATGCGGACAACGATGCGGAGGTAAGTGCCTGCGGAGCGGTTACGTCAGTGGGACCCACTGCCGAGATTATCTCAGGCATGGCTGTCTGGCAGTTCATGCGATGGTTCTCGATCGAACAGGGAAAAGCCGATGAGTTGGAACACGAAATTCTGCTCTCATTACGTTCCACCCTTTCCGTAACGCGAAAGTTTTGATCACCTGTTGGTCACCGGAGAATGCTCACCGAGCATTCTCCTCTTTACTGAGTCTGCGAAACAGTTCGTTGGCTCACCAAGACAGATCTTCGACACACAACAAACAGAGGAACGACTATGACAACGAAAGTCAATTACTTCATTTCCGGTCTTACACCCGGGGATTTGAGCAAGCTTGCCGAAGCCGGAATCAAATTCTCCCCGTTCGAGATCGGAGGAGTCACCGGCATACTTATTGAAGAGGCATTCGCCCCTGTTCTGAAAAAAGCTCTCGAAACCGAGTTCGAACGTACCACGGAGACTTCTTTCGAGGGTATCCGGTGTGCGGTTCTCAAAACTAAGGACGGTCGAGTGCCAGAAATTCCACCTGAGTCAAAACCAAAACCTCCTCCGTCGGTGATCAGAAAAACATGGGATGGGCTTGGCTACGAATACTTTGCCAAGATAACGGAGGAAGTGCTTCTTCCAGTGATAAAAAAAGATATAAATATCTACGTCCCGCACGGATGCAATGCGCAGCCACTCGACAATGGATGTTTTAACATCTTTATCTGGTCGAGTCGCTTGGGCGCGCGGGCTACTGTACCTCCGCAGATGTTGTGGAGGGTTCCTGTCAGTCTGAGGGACACAGCTTTTCGTTCCTCAGGAACAGGTTCGCTGACCATTTACCACGGATTATACGAAGTCGCAGAAGTCGTAGGTGATAACCTCTATATTCATCACGATGCCGTTCACGAGGCTAGTAGTGACGAGCGTAAGATTTTCAGAAAAATTCTTGAACTTGTTGTACTTTTTCTGAAGTCTCCGGAAGAATATGCTGCTTTGATTGCTGAAAACGATCGGGAGCGGCGTAGCGAGTCCCGCGAGCTCTATCAAAAAGCTTGTTCTGGAAGGATAGAAAGCGAAAAGCTCCAGCTCAGGGATGTGATTAGTCGGTCTCCCCAACAGGTCAGAAAGCTTCAAACCGATCTCGCGACTCTTATCCGAACAGCGACTGATGCTGAAATGAAACTTAGCATAATGGAGAAGGGTATGCCGGCTCTCCTTGAAGGTTTCGGGGCCGAGTTTGACCGCTTGCTTCAGGTGAAAAGTGTGAGAGACGCATGGATCGACGGTAATCGCTTGTTTGTAAGAACCGACATTCTCTACTGCACTGACCCACGATCCAAAAAAGTTCATGAAATTGGTGCGTTTGAGATATTGATTAGTCTTTCTGCGGGGGCGTGTGATGAGAAGTATCTCGTTAAGTGGAACAACCTCACGCGCAAGGTAGATACATCGACGGCTGATGGAATGAATGCGCCGCACGTATTTTCTGAAGGAGTTGCGTGCTTGGGAAGCATTCAGAAAGTCATACCCGAACTTATCGGTAGATATGAATTTGCCGCGGTAGTAATGATTGCAATTCAGTTTATCGAGTCGGTGAATGTGGAGGATGCTGCAGGGCGCTATATTAATAAGTGGCCCCTTGCTGAAGCTTCTGTACCCAAGCCAGAACCTACGGGGAGTGAAAGCCCCCTTTCTTCCAAGCTAGCAGCCGCGGAGTGTATTGGCCTCCCTTAGTTCTTTCAACCGCCCCGTTACTCTGGGGCGGTTTTTTGTATTTTTACCGAAGTTTCTGTACTATACGAGAACATGAGTGAAGGAAAAAAAATACGCAATTTCAGCATCATTGCACCCATCGTCGCCGTAAGAACGGCTCCCTGGAAACCCACGGTTTCCAGCGCTCAATTTTGCAAGCAAAATTGGCTGCCTTCCTCTACGGGAAAACTACAGTTTTCCCGACCCCTTTCGACCGATGTGCGCTTGGCTAAACAAGATCTCGCATTCATGTAGATATATTGTATGAGTAATATTCGAAATTTTTCAATCATAGCGCACATCGACCACGGTAAGAGTACTCTTGCGGACCGCCTACTTGAAGTGACTGGTACGATTGAAAAACGGAAAATGAAAGAGCAAGTCTTAGACTCGATGGAACTCGAGCGTGAACGTGGTATTACGATCAAGATGCAGCCCGTGCGCATGCGCTACCTTTCCTCGGGCAGCGAGTACGAACTCAATCTTATCGATACGCCCGGACATATTGATTTTTCATACGAAGTTTCCCGCGCTCAAAAGGCTGTTGAGGGCGCGTTGCTTTTGGTAGATGCGACACAGGGCGTTCAGGCACAAACTTTAACCACACTTCAGATGGCTCGTGAGGCGGGGCTTTCAATCATACCCGTGGTTAACAAGATTGATTCTCCGCTCGCACGTGTCCCGGAGACTAAAGCCGAGATTTCAAAGATTTTAGGTTGTGCGCCGGAAGAGGTAATGGAAGTCTCAGGGAAGACGGGGCAGGGGGTGCCGGAATTGCTTGAGGCAATCATCAAACGCGTTCCGCCGCCGCGCGACGTTGGTGTTACCACACTGCCTCGCGCTTTGGTGTTTGATTTTCAGTACTCGAATCATCGTGGTGTTGTTGTCTACGTGCGTGTTTTCGACGGTGAATTTAAGAAAGGGGACACGCTCACGTTTAAGGTTGCCGATAAAAAATTTACTGCGCTTGAGGTTGGCATATTTGCGCCGCAAGAACAGACCGTCGAGAAACTTTCTGCAGGTGAGATTGGATATATCGTGACGGGCATTAAAGAAGCTGGTATTGCGTCAGTTGGAGATACGATCGCAAGCATCCGCGATACCACACCGCCTCTTCCGGGCTATATGCAGCCAAAGCCGGTCGTCTGGGCGAGTGTGTACCCTGAAAGTCAGGATGATTTTAATCTCTTGCGCCAGGCGTTAGGGCGTCTCAAGCTTTCCGATGCCGCATTTTCATATGAAGAGGAATCGTCAGGACTTCTCGGCCGTGGTTTTCGGTGTGGTTTCCTTGGCGTTCTCCATCTCGAGATTATTACCGAACGTTTGCGTCGCGAGTTCAATCTTGAATTGGTGATAACGTTACCAAGCATTACGTATCAGTTGGAACTGGTAAACGGCAAGAAAGAAACTGTTTACACGCCGACGCATTTTCCTGAGGAACATTTGATCGAAAAGATCCACGAGCCGTGGGTTTCTATCCGGCTCATCACGCCCGCTGAGTACATCGGGAACGTCATGCCGATCCTTTTTGATCATGAGGCAACAGTCATTGCAACAGAGAATTTTAGTGATAACAGGACCGAACTCCAGATTGAAATGCCCCTGCGAGAATTGATGCGCAATTTTTTTGACGAGGTAAAAAGTCTGACTTCAGGGTATGCGTCGCTTTCCTATGAAATGAAAGAGATGCGCGAGGCAGATGTGGTAAAACTTGATGTGTTGGTTGCTGATGAGGTCGTTCCCGCATTTTCGCGCATTGTTTCCCGTCGTCGGGTAGAGAAAGAAGCGGAAGATGTGGTTGAGAAGCTCTACAAGCATCTTCCGCGTCAGATGTTCACCACCAAGATCCAGGGGAAGGCGATGGGGAGGATTATCTCATCACGCACGCTGTCAGCGCTCAAGAAGGATGTTACGGGATATCTCTACGGGGGTGATATTAGTCGAAAGAAGAAGTTGTGGCAGCAGCAGAAAGAAGGTAAAAAACGTCTCAAAGAGCGTGGGGTGGGTAATGTCACTATTCCTCACGACGTGTTTCTCAAGATGATGAAGTCCGAGTAGTAGTCAAAAGTTTCAAGTAAAAAAACCTCCGAGAGGAGGGTTTTTAGGGTCATTAGGTAAAGAGTATGGGGAGGGAAAAGAGAATCATGCTGAGCACGATAAGAATGGAGAGAATAGTCCACACTATTTGTATTTTTCGACGATGCTTTGGATCAAGTATCATGATAATTTTTTGCTTTTAACTGCTGCCAGAGACTATAATATACGTATAAAATGAAAGAATTTCAACAGCGCCGGATGGTTCGCCGACTCTCGCACTCTAAATTGGTGGGAGTGGTCGCCCTTATCATTCTTGCCTTGATGGTCAAAGCAACCTACAGAATTTACCACAAATACCGGGCAAGTGTCTCTGAGCGGGCGCTCGTTGAAAAACGTTTTAAAGATATCGAAGAGAGAAGCGTTGCGCTCACCCTAACCGTTGAACGTTTGCGTACGGACAAGGGGGTTGAAGAGGAGATTCGAGAGCAGTTTAATATGGCTAAAGAGGGGGAAGAGGTTGCGGTGATTACTGATGACCCCGGTTTAAGTGGTGAGGACGGAATCGAAATGAATTGGTGGCAAAAAACACTCCACTTTTTTGGTTTTTGAGAAGGTTTTGAATTTTTCCACCTAGTGTAAAATAGCCAGGACCGCGGAATTAGTATAGCTTGCCCCACGAACTTTTGGGCGAGTAAACGCGAGATTAGTATAGTGGTAGTACGTGTGCTTCCCAAGCATAAGGCGCGAGTTCAATTCTCGCATCTCGCACCAAAAGTTTCAAGGGTGAACAATATGCGTGTCCTAAAAGAATTTGCACAACAAATTCTTACAGGATAAACTTCCCTCGCCCTTTAAAATTTGCGGGTATGGTTCAGTGGTAGAATGCGTGCTTCCCAAGCATGAGACGCGGGTCCGATTCCCGCATTCCGCACAGTTATGAGCACAGCGAATACGCTGTGCGGAATGAGCGAGCCAACTGCTTGGCTCGCGTCGGGAATCGGACGCCGGAATGATGTTTTGCCAGCAGGCAAAACGAGTGAGGCGGTGACCAGCCCGAGCTTTGTGGCCACAAAGTGAGAGGCGAGGGAGATTCTCCCGCATTCCGCACCAGTAAAGAAAAAACGCTCCGTGCCGAAGAGGAGCGTTTGAAAAAGTGTCAGAGTAGTGTAACGGAGGTGCGTCCGACACGGAAGCCTGAGTTACGAGTACTCAACGTAAGTCGCAGGAAGTCGCCCCGAAGTCTCATTGCCAGGGCGTCCTCAAGGATTACCTGGAGATCGATGAATTCAATACTCTTGAGCCTCGGCTTTGATTGTTGAAACACTATCCGGGTTGCTTCCCGAATCCGTTCCGATACGCTGGGTGCTTTGAGAGTCCGACGCGTTGTACTTCTTTTCATTTCGATACCGCATTTCCTTTCTGTTCTGAACCGACCTTACCATTTTATTAAATAGTGTCAAGTGTTCACCGACTGATGCCCGTAGTTCGCTTTACTGAGCCTCTCTCTGTGCTACAATGTTTGATGGTCACAGCCATTAATTATTTTTTTTCGATGAAGAAGGTAGCAATTTACACGACTCCGACATGTACGTATTGTAAGGCAACGAAGGATTTCTTTAACCAGCATAGCGTTAAGTACGAAGAGTATAATGTCGCGACAGATTTGGAGCGTCGTCGCGAGATGATCGATAAGAGCGGACAGATGGGTGTTCCTGTCATCACCGTTGATAACGACGTTGTTATTGGTTATGACCCTGCCGGTTTGGCAAAGTTGCTCGAACTTTAAAAGCCGCACGAAAAAGCCGTTTTCGTTAGAACGAGACGGCTTTTTCTTATGAGGAACTCAGTCTGTTGTATTTGAGATTTAATGGGAACCGAACTAATGGTATTTCCTATTGGGCTATTTATAAGTTCAAATAGTGTTATGATTGGTTAATGAGAAAACATTCTCACGAAAAAATTAGGCGTTTAGTTGCTTTAAGGAAAGAAGGATATAGTATTGACCAGTTGATGCAAGCGGTAAAACTTCCGAAGACAACGGTATGGCATCATATACATAATATTAAGATTTCTGAAGACCTTAAAAAAATTATTCGTTCCCGACAGGGTGGTAGTAAAGATAGAAGAGAGAAGAATTTACGCATTGCTTTGCAAAAAGCAGAAGCTGTTCTTAAAAGCCCTAAAAGAGAGTTGGCTTTAGTTACGGCCATGCTTTATTGGGCAGAGGGAAGCAAAGGAGATTGTGAATTTATTAACTCGGATGGGAGAATGATAAAACTTTATTTATATGTAGTAAGAAACGTCTTTAACGTACCAGAAGAATTTTTATTACCAACGATGCGTATTTTTGGTCGAATGAGTTCGAGGAGCTGTCTTAATTATTGGTCAGAGATTACTGCAATACCAAAAGAAAGGTTTGTCGTTCGTGTTAATGATGGAGGAACAAGATGTCGTACTGAATTTGGAATGTGTCGGATAACAATACTAAAAGGACAGTCGACCTTGAAGTTGCTATCGGCAATTAGGTATATTTTTTTTAACGAATTAATTGGTAAGATGTAACTTTCTGACGCAGTAACAGTGTATGCCGCTGTAGTTCAATGGATAGAACGTCTCACTCCTAACGAGACAATGCAGGTTCGATTCCTGCCGGTGGCACCAGTAGAGTCTTTTTGTTAACATTATCTCTATGGATCATGAACTAAAAGAGACTCTCGATAAAATTCTTGAGCTCACGGAAGAAAATAATCGTATTCTTCGAAAGATGCGTCGTTCCATTGTATGGGGGCGAGTTTTACACGCACTCTATTGGGTTATTGTTATCGGAGTTTCGGTCGGAGCTTTTATTTATGTTCAGCCTTTTATTGATGCGTTTCTTCAATTGCTTGGAGAAGGAAACGCCGGTATACAAAATATGAGTACGTTCTCGGAATTCTTAAAATCCTTTCCTAAGTAGTTTAGATTAACTTTTGTCGTAGAGGTTATCTGATGATGATCTAAAATGTGGCGGGATGTCCACATCGGCATCTTTGGAGAATAACTCCTGTTGTATAACTTTCCTAATATCAGGGTATGTAACAATCTTATCCGCTTCGTTCCAACAAACCGCTTTTGCTTTTTCCGTATCTCCTAGTTTTAAGTATAGTATTAAAGTTTGTACACAAGAAACACCTCGTCCGCTATTTTTTTCTTTCTGTAGTGTGTCAAGTGCATCAGCAAGTTCTAAAAGTGGTTCTTGTTTTGTTTGCGGTTCTTTTTCCATAATCTACTCGTGTTTTGTTTATTTTTTGATTGGTGCCGAGGACCAGAATCGGCTACTACATAGCCAGGTGGTTTTCGGTTTTCTCGGAAAGATTTTCTCAAAAACATCGAAAACCCTTTCGAACCTGGTACGGAAGCACGAAGGTGCTTCCTCCCGGCACGATAAAACCAGTTAGCTGTTTTTATCGTGTGCCGAGGACCAGGTTCGAACTGGTGACCCTTCCCTCTTCAGGGGAATGCTCTACCAACTGAGCTACCTCGGCATTTTTTGTCCTGGCAAAGCCAGGACAAAATAATGGCGACGTACTAAAAAGTCTACTGCCTGCCCCGTAGCATCCTGAGCGAAGCGAGGGATTGCTTCGGGGAGCTACCTCGGCATGGAAGCCTCCGCATTGTATCGAATTGCCCCAAATATTCAAGTTTTTTTGAGGAGAAAGATAATGACTTTTTCGTAATGTCTCCACAGGAAATGCCTTGTGGGAACTTCTCAAAGCGCTATAATTCTTTCTATATGGACGAAGTAAACACTATGGCGGCGGGAGGTCTTGGCGCAGACAACCCGACCCCGAAAGAGGTATACGAACAGATGGAGCGTTATCTTAAGGAGACCGAGAATCTTATCACACTACTTAAGGATAGCCTGAGTAAAGGTGAAGATCAGCTTAATACGCTTACCACGTTTGATTCACGCGCTCCACAGTTAAGTCCCACCATCACACCGATCGATACCACAACGCTACGAGCCGAGATTGAGGAAGTACGCAAGAGAATTGTTTCACTCGAAGAATTGCGTGATCGCGTCAAGTCAGATATAGAAAAGGTAAAGGCTATCGGCGAGAAGATTGCCGGCATAATCGGGCAGTACCGATCAGGTCTATAAAATAGTAAACATCAAAAAAACGCCCGTCGGGCGTTTTTTTGATGTTAGTTTGATTTTACGCGAAGCTTCGTCTGGCGTTCCTTGTTGATTTTGGGCATCGTCACGATGACCAGTCCGTGCTTCTCTACCGCCTGAGAGTTTTCAACGTCCACTTCGGCGGGGAGGGCGAGCGTGCGGCTGAACGTTCCCCAGTAGAGTTCACGGTGGAAGTAGTCTTCCTCGTTGACTTCGCGTGAAGATTCACGGTGACCTTTGATGGTGATTGAATCCCGACTGATTGAGATATCGAGATCTTCAGGTTTTACGCCCGCAGTCATTGTTTTAACAACTACTGTTTCGGGAGTTTGATACATATCTATCGTTAGTTCACCAACCTCTTCTTCTGTCCAATCGTTGTCTGAGTTCGATACTGCAGTGTTTCTTCCAGGATTCATCCCACGAACAGGCATGGGTTCTGAATCAAAATCATCGTCTTCAACTCTGACACTTCCGGTCAGGCGTTCAAAAAAGGATCGTTTTGACATGTAGTAAAGGGAATTAGTTGCTAAATATTACTGCCGCGCAAAACGTGGCGGTAGCGGAAAGATTTTCTTTATTCGTTCAAAGCAGAGAATGAGTAGGAGTACGGCAATCCAGAACGGAACGAACACGAGTACCAAGTTACTCCCACCGTACCTAATTATAAGCAAGTTAAATGCCGTGTGCAAGAAAATGGCTACCACTATTCCGATAGTTGTAAAAATGAACTTTTTTTCATGATTTTTGTAGAATGAGAAACCGAGTGCTACTCCAATTGAGCCGGAGGCAAGGACGTGGAGTACTGTTGCGCCAAAGTAGCGGAGTGATGCGGTATAAATGCTCGCCAAGCCGCCCGTTTGAAGCAGCGATCCCGCGGTAAAGAGTGTGTTTTCAAGCGCTGAAAAACCAAGTGCGGTTGCGATCATATAGATCAGGGGGTCGACAGGTTCGTCATCACTGCGACTGCGCAACGCGATAATGTATGCAAAAAAGAATTTCGAAAGTTCCTCGGTTGCAACGTAAAATACGATGGAAAGAGAGTTGCTGTCGATCTTGTAGTAATACAGGAGGTTCTGAAGAACAAGTGCAGTAAAGACCGATGCCATGCCTCCCAAAAATGCGAGCACGAGCATAAGTGGGGGTTCGGGGTGAACTTTATCTTCACGTAACCAAAACCAGAGCCAAAAAAGCGCAGGGAGAAAACTTCCGGAAAGGACAAGAAAAAAAGGAAACGTGTCGAGTTTCGAAATAAATGCCAAAGCTGACATGTGGTTTAAGAAACGCGTGGCCAGCGTTGTACCATGAGGGGCGAACCGGGATTGATGATCTGAAAGAGTTCCTCGGTTATAAACGGCATAAAGGGGTGGAGAAGGTGGAGGAGAGTAACGAGAGAAGAACGTAACATCCATTGTGCAGATTTCGTTTCGCGCTCATCTTTGAATCGCTGCTTTGCGTCTTCAATGATTATATCAGCGAAGGTGTGCCAAAAGTAATGGTATAACTTTTCCGCAGCGAGGTAGAGCCGGTAGTGTTCAAGGTCATCGGTGATTTCTTCTATGTGGGCCTGAAATTTTTGAAGAATCTCATGGTCTGTCGGTGTGAGTTCAGGTTTTTCAGCAACTTCAGTGTTACTCAGTACAAAACGGCTCGCGTTCCAGATTTTATTCGCAAAAAGCTTATAAGAGCGGATCTTATCTTCGGATATTTTGCTGTCGTTTCCTGGCCCCGTGCCAACAATAAGTGACATGCGCACTGCGTCTGCTCCGTATTTTTTGATCATGTCCACCGGATCAATGTTATTGCCGAGCGACTTGCTGATTTTCTGCCCCTTGCTGTCGCGAACGATGCCGTGAAGATAAACGGTCTTAAACGGAATTTCTCCGACGAGGTATGTGGACATTAAGATCATACGCGCCACCCAAAAAAATAAAATATCATAGCCGGTTTCAAGAAGAGACGTGGGGTGATAGTTCGCAAAATCGTTTTCTGGTCCAGGCTTGCCCGCCGTAGCATCTGCTGCGGAGGTGGGCCAACCGAGAGTGGAGAAAGTCCAGAGGCCGGAAGAAAACCACGTGTCGAGCGTATCCTCGTCCTGAGCCCAACCCTCACCAGGGGGAGCTTCAATGCCAGAGTAGATCTCCTCTCTCCCTTCGAGAGTGCGATACCACACCGGAATGCGATGGCCGTACCAGATCTGGCGGGAGATACACCAGTCGCGCAGATTGTCGATCCAGTGAAAGTACACTTTTGAGAATCGGTCGGGAATAATCTCTATCTGATTATTTTCGACAACAGTTCGCATTAGTTTTTTCAAACTTACCTTCTGCCCCTTGTCTATTCCCGTAACACCCTCGTGCTCGTAGGTGAACTCTTTATTTACATCGACGAACCACTGATTCATGATCTGGGGCTCAATCAAACCTTCGCTCCGCTCTGCGGTTGCAATGTTGTGGGTGTAGTCCTCTTCTTTTTCAAGTAAACCTTTTGCTTTAAGTTTCTCGACAATTTTTTGTCGAGCGTCTTTAATCTTAAGTCCTGCAAACTCGCCGGCAATAGGAAGAAGTTTTCCGTAGCGATCAATGATCTGTTCGCGATCAAGTTGGTGACGCGAAGCAATATCGAAGTCGGCCATACTGTGCCATGGCGTGATGGTCATGACGCCTGTTCCAAACTCCATGTCGATTGCTTCATCTTTGATAACAGTTGCAGTAATTGGTCCGTTAATCCACTCAAGTTCAATTTTCTGTTCATGTTGGTAGGAGCTGTAGCGTTTGTCTTCCGGATGCATGACTACGTACTTGTCGCCAAACTTAGTTTCAGGTCGTGCAGTGCCGATGATGAATGGACCATACTTCAAATAATAGAATTTTGTTTTTTCTTCTTTGTACACAATCTCATCGTCGGAAATAACAGTCTGGCCTTTGGAGTCCCAGTTTACGATTTTGTGACCGCGATAGATAATACCGTCATCAAACATTTTCTTGAATGCGGTTCGCACGGCACGAGACCGCTTTTCGTCGAGAGTAAAAGCTTCACGGCTCCAGTCAACGGAGCAGCCAATTTTTTTCATCTGGCTTACAATGCCGTCGTGGCTCTCTTGTGCGAACTGATCTACGCGCTTTAAAAATGCTTCGCGTCCCAAATCTTGTTTGCGTTTTCCCTCTTCTTTGTCGAGAAGTTTTTCAACTCTGGTTTGAGTTGCGATTGCCGCGTGGTCAGTTCCGGGAAGCCAGAGTGTTTTCTTTCCTCGCATACGCTGAAACCGTACTAGGATGTCTTCGATGGTGAGCATTGCCGCTGAACCCATGTGAAGTGTTCCAGTGACGTTGGGTGGGGGAAGAACAATAGAAAAGGAGTCAGCGTTCTTTTGGGTTATTCCGGCCTTAAGGCACTCGTCGGGATTAAAAAAACCACTGTTGTACCATGCAGTGTAGATAGCGTCTTCCGTCGCATTCGGGTCGTAGGGTTTAAGCAGTTTTTCGTTAATTTTTTCTGTCATGGAGAGATTTTCATCATATCAAATTGAAGGCTTATTGTAACGGTATTTTAGGGGGTAGGCTAAATAAGCCCCTGTTTGGTCGTGGCGGAGTACGCATTGACAATAAGTGTTTAGTATGCTAATCTTCTGCACAGAAAACGAAACCTTACTTATTAAAAAAGTCAAGGTATTTGCATTGGTATGCGAAACGGTTGGGCTGGTCCAAACAGCACGATCGGACGTTTTGTCACGAGCTCGTCACAAACAACAATACCGAATACGAACTATGAAGAAACTCCTGTTACTCCTCATCACCACCGCGCTCCCGACGCTTTGCTTCGGCGCGCTTCCTGAGGTCAAGGTCACGATTTTCAAGACCATTGCCCTCAGCACTGAAAGCACCAACGTCAACCTCAACCGCACGAACATCATGAAAGGTGTGAGTGGTCAGGCCGCTCCGACCGACTGGACGGTGGCACCGGCCGCGTGGAATGTTGTCAGCAACAACTTTACCTTTGGCGGCATGGTTGTCTCCACGATGGCCTCGGCCTTCCACCTCTGGCTTGCGGAGAATCCGGGCTACTGGCAGCACGAATGGGGAAACCGTCTTCTGTGGGCCGTTCACATTCAGTCAACGAATGGCATCACGTTTCGTTCCGCTGACGTCCGCTTCTCGGTTACGAGTTCTGACGTCGCACTGAATTTGAATGGCGCTTTGGCCACTAATTCAAGTACAGGCGGAGAAATTCGCTACCAGTCGACCCTTTGGGGTCTCTGGTACGGTGCTGATCGAGTGAAAGGAACGTCAGACGATGTGTGGTACTTCAGCGGGTCGTCAACAACCCCCGTTGACGAACTCTTCTATCTTGGCGTGCGCAGCAGCTATTCAGCGATCAATATGACGGAAGTGAACAACGCGAAAGCAATCATGCTCTCGCCGGGTTACTACGCAAGTTGTCGCTACTATCTGCGCGATGACCTTGGCTCTGGTTCCGGAACTGCCACAATCGGTACCGAACCTTGGGTTGAGATCGGTCGGCAGGGTAACGGATCGCTTACGATGCATGGCCAGCCTACGGCGCAATACCAGCTTCAGTCCGCGGCGTATTTGACGCAGCCTGCGTCAGCAATACCGTGGGTTGCAAAGCCCGGTGTTTACACGAACGGGCAGGTCGCACTCGGTGCGATTAATCTCGCGAATCCGCAGGAATACTTCAGGCTGAAGCTTCTCGGTACGTCGGGATTTGCTCCTGCTGCACAAGTGGATCCCGGAGTTTCCGCGTCCACAAACGACGGCGAGTAAGAAGTTCTTCTCTCACAAGCCCCTGGGTTACACCGGGGGCTTTTTTCTATCTAAACGCTGAATTAAAAGAATTATACAACAAGTTTGACAAAAATAAAAGAATGTGCTAAATTAATTCAACGCCATCTGCTAGTAATTGTATGGCTATAAATATATATAATATGAGAAATATTAATGCAAAAAATGCTCTCGGGATTTATTTAGCAGTAATTGTCGTTGTTTGTTTGGTTGCCTCATTTTCTGCGCACGCGCAGGGGACGAGTTCAAACGGTGAAGAGGATTCTTCAATTGTCGCCTCAGGCGGTTCAAGCCAAAATGGGGAAGACGCCTCATCTGGTTCGTCGTCAAATGGTGACGATTCAGATTCATCCACCGGTTCATCATCAAATGGGGAAGACGCCGACTCTTCAGGTTCGTCTAGTAATGGTGATGATACAACTCCACCGACCACTACTAACGGTGGTTCAGGTTCGAGCGGTAATGGAGACGACTCCGGTCCCTCCACATCTTACCTCGCATGTCGTGACGGATTGGATAACGACAACGATGGAAAGATCGATCTTTTTGATCCGGGTTGTTCAGAACCTTTTGATTCTGACGAAACCGATCCTATAGTTACTCCGCCTCCTCCATCTACAACTCCTCCACCTCCACCAAGTGGTGGAGGTGGAAATGGTCCGATCATTACAGCCGCTCCGGTCGTACCGACGAGTACGCTCATCACTGGTCAGGTTTTAAGTGCTACGTCGTGTTCGACGCTGTATCTCACGGGTTACGTTTTTCCTAATCGAAAAAACAATATCGAGGATGTTAGGAAAGTTCAGACATTCTTGAATGAATATCTCAAACTCACTATTCCGGTGACTGGCTACTACGGCCCGCTTACCATTGCTGCTGTTAAGCAGTTTCAAGTTTCTTATTCAACAGAAGTTTTGAAACCGTGGGTAGTGGCAGGGTTGTGGCAAAGTGAAATGGTTCCGACGGGAAATGTCTATAAGACAACACAGCGTTGGATTAATCTCATCAAGTGTCCCGATCTTAAGACCCCGCTTCCAAAGCTTCAGGGAGAAGCAACTGTAATGCAGGCAATGGCAGGGAATACAACTGCTAATGTTGAAAAACCAGCTGCAGAAAATACCACGGTGGTTACTGAAGTGACCCCGGTACCTGAAAAGCGTAGTAACTTCTTTATGCGTTTCTGGAACTCCCTTTTTGGTCGTAAAAAGTAATGTAACCGAGGGCTTCTCGTAAAAAGCATGCTAAAATAGCAATATCTCACCAGAGGTATTGCTATTTTTCATATTTATGGTACAATGGTGGGGTATGAAAACGATTCTTAACGTGCTCAAGAAATACTTCATTCCGCACAAGGCAAATTCGTATAAGCCGCATTTTTTCCGTGAGGGGAGCGTTGTGGTTGTTTCTCTCGTTATCGTTGCTGTTTTTGTCGGCACATTTTTTCAGCGTGTTGCTATTGAAACTACGTCGCTTTTTGCCGATATCTTTCCGCAGGTTTTAGTTGAACTTACCAACATTGATCGTGTTGAAACGGCACAGCGCCGACTTGCCGTGAGTCCGCTCTTGGAGCGCGCAGCTAAACTCAAAGCTGAAGATATGGCACGTAAAGGATATTTTGCTCACACCTCGCCCGACGGAGTTACACCGTGGTACTGGTTTCAGGAAGCGGGATATAGTTTTGACTATGCCGGAGAAAACTTGGCGGTTGATTTTTCTGATTCGGTTGATGTCGATCGCGCATGGATGAATTCACCCGGCCATCGTGCCAACATTTTAAATAATAACTTCACCGAGATTGGCATTGCTATGTCGAAAGGTGTGTTTGAAGGTCGTGAGACGACATTTGTCGTTCAGATGTTTGGTCGGCCAAAAACAGTGCGAACTGCATCAAAATCGGTAACGCCGGTTCCCGTGAATACTCAGTCGGGAACTGTCGCTGGTGCGCAAATTCTTCCGGCACTGCCCACACCTTCACCACAACCTGAAGTGGCTCAAGTTCTCGGTGTCGTTGAAGGAAACGAACTTTTTGTAACTGCGACTGATTCTGCCAACCTTGAGAATGATCCCTCTGTTCCTGCAACTATGGTGACAGAAACTGAGGCAACAAGCGCCGATCCGGCTGCAGGATTTTTTGCACGTATGGCCTCAAGTCCAACAAAAACATTAAATTATCTCTATGCACTGATTGCAGCTATTGTTCTTATTGGTTTGCTACTTATGATTGTTGTTAAGATTAAGATTCAGCACCCAAAAAATATTGCGTATGGTGCTGGCATGCTCGCACTCATAGGACTTTTGATATTTGTCTATCAGAATTTTCTTCCGGCTGGAGTTACTATTCTCTAGCAGACTGAAGGGGAGCCGTGTGAAAGTCTAAGGTTTCCGTTTGCGCGGACGTCCTCCCATTCGGCTGAAGTTTTTTTTGCAGTGAGTTGAAGATATCCGGCAAGTGCAATCATGATTGCATTGTCGGTTGTGAGGTGTTGGTGCGGCAGATACAACGTTATGCCCGGATATTGCTTCGCAAGCAACTCCATGTTTGTTCGGATGTGTTTGTTGGCGATGACGCCGCCGCCGATTGTTAGGGTTTGTGGCACACATTGTTCGATGGCCTTTTTTGTTTTAGCAACGAGAACCTCGGTTACTGCGTTTTCAAATTCAGCGGCAATTTCCTGTTTGAGTTCGTGTGTTAATTCAGGGATTTTTTTAACTAAATAGAGAACTGAGGTTTTTAGTCCGGAAAAAGAGAAGTCGAGGTTGTCGCTCGCAATCATCGGTCGCGGAAGCTTGATAGTAGAAACATTTCCTTTTGTTCGCCAGATCTCGGCATATTTAGAGATTTCGGGACCGCCCGGATAGGGAAGACCCAAAATTCTTGCGACTTTATCAAATGCTTCTCCGACAGCATCATCGCGTGTTTGTCCGATGATCTCGTAGTTGTGCCAACCGGTGCTTAAAATGAGTTCGGTGTGGCCTCCGCTTATCAGAAGCGAAAGGAGCGGAAAAGTGACGGGGAGCAGAGTTTGAAAGCCATCTTTTTCTGTCGTGTGAGGAAGGAGCGCTGAGAGAACGTGCCCCTCCATGTGATTTACCGGAATGACCGGAATATCCCAAAGTTCTTTAAGCGCAAAAGCAAAATTAAGGCCGACCCAGAGCGCCGGTTCAAGTCCGGGACCGACAGTCACTGCAATACAATCAATTTCAGGCTTTTGATAGTGTTCCGCAAAATTAATTAGATTTTTTTCAAGATCATGTTCGCGCGATAGTATGGTGGTGATGCGTTCGCGCTGTTTCGAAATGCCGTGTGTTCCCGTCTCAAGGAGTTTTGTTTTTTTTAAAAGTTGTAGAAGAAGAGGAACCAGGTTTTTTGCATGTTCACGTTTTGCGAGCATGGGAAAAACGCCGCCGAATTCTTTGTGTATTTCTATCTGAGAAAAAAGTTCGTCGCCGTAGCGCTTGATCAAAGTCTCCCCGTGTTCTGTTCGCGCTTCAAGTAATGCGAGCGCGGTTTCGTCACACGATGTTTCTATGCCTAAAATTAACATGGCATATTACCAATTAGATGTGTGTTAGTAAAGCACATCTTGTCCCGTAGCATCCCGAATCTGTGAGGGATTGCGGTGGGGTCACACGATGTTTCAATACCCAAAATGATCATACCGAAACTTTAGCGCGCTGTTTGGTTGAAAGCAATGATTCTATTTCAACAAGGTGTTCCCTCGTATTTGCGCCGAGGCACTCTTCAGGAGAAACGACTACGCCTCGGATTTTCATGTTCTGTGCGTGTGCAATATCAATCAGACTCGGCAAGTAGTATTCGTTTGCGGGGAGGGTAGGAGTAATTGAATCAATGTTATCCCAGAGCCAATCCGCATTGAAACAGTAAAAGCCAGGATTAACTTCTTTGAGTGACGCAATTTCGGGAGTAAAGTTTTTCTTTTCAATATTTTGAAGGATGCTTCCGTCGGTGTCGCGGATAATGCGCCCGAAGTCATGGAGACCTTTGTAGTGATCTTCAAAGTGGGGGACAATACTGACACCCATGGAAAATGCAACGTCATCGTGTTGCTGTGATTCAATTAGTGTTCGAATAGAATCGGCTGAAATAAAGGGAGTGTCTCCAAAAAAGGTAATGACCGTTTCGCTCCGACCTCGGAGTATATCTTTAGCCTGAGCAACCGCGTGCGCAGTGCCCTTCCTCTCGTTTTGGTGTACGTAGGTATAGCGTGTTCCCAGGGCCCCTTTGACCTCGTCTGCTTTATACCCCACTACAATAACCGGCGGTCGACTAAAACTGAGCGAAGTGAGGGTATCTAGGAGGTGATTGATCAGGGGTTTCCCATTGGTTTCAAGTAAGACCTTAGGCCTCTCCGATTGCATTCGAGTTCCAGCGCCCGCCGCAAGAATAACGATATCTATGTTTTTCATGGAAGTTTTCATTATACGCATGTATAACGGTCGAGCAAGCAAAAATATCTCATGGCAGAGTGAGAGATTGGTGAAGCCAAACTCAGGCTCGTTTAGCGAGTACGTTGCTTTTACGCTCAGAAAAAACGCGATCGGCTTCTTCGAGTGTTTCTTTTGATCCGATATCAAACCAGACGTCGCTTGTTTTCCAGCCATAGACCGGTGCACGCTTGTAGAGCCACTCAATCAGTCGGCCGGGTTGGTCTGGGTTATTTCCTTCGCTCAAATATTGATTGATGAGGGGGAGGGAATGTTTGGGGTAGTAGTAGAGTGCCACTCCGATGAGGCTTCCTTCAGGATTTTCAGGTTTTTCTTTAAAGTTAGTAACGCGCATATCGACATCCAAATCGATGACACTAAATTTTTTTGTTTTTTCCGGATTTTCCAGATCGTGGGTTCCAACTACTGGATGTTGAAGATTTTGGGCATGTACAATAAATGAGTTCAATGATTCGCCGAGGAGGTTATCTCCGGCGATGACTACTATATCTTCGGTAATGTTTTGTTTCTCTATAACGAGGTGAAGGTCGCCGATAGCACCCAGGCGGTTCGATTCATCGGTTGAACCGTCGTTGATAAATGAAAGATTGAGATCGCGCGATGGTGAATAGTCTGCGAGCCAGTCTTCAAAATGTGTAGAAAATTTCTGATTACCGACAATGTGTATATCGGTAAGTTCAGTTTCTCGATCGAGATCGGAAAGAATATGTTCGATAATCGGTTTACCTGCAACCTGAAGAAGGGGCTTTGGTTGGTGTAGGGTGAGTGGGTAGAGACGCGTTGCGTAGCCTCCGGCCAGTATAATCGCATGTGGTTGCTTCATGAGAATATATTGTAGCAGGATGAATAGTTTCGGCGCTCTTGACTCGAGGCCTTTTCATAGTGTTGTAATTAAAAACCGTTCTCTCTTTTAAGGGCGGTAGAGGAATCTTGATCCCTACGGGATCGGTACACCTTTCGCATCGTGCTCGCAAAGCTCCGCGCGATATGCTCAAGGTCTTCAAGTCCTCTAACGCAACGTGCGCAGTATCTAAAATGTCGGACTTGGTCACAGGTTTTTGCCTGCTGGCAAAACCCGCGACCCCGCCTCAGCTTTCAATGTAGAGGAATCTTGGTCCTTACAGGACCTGTAGACCTTTTCTGTTTTCTTTTCACTTCACTCAAGAAAACTATCAAAGGTCTTCAAGTCCTCCCGAAAGCTCCACCGGAGCTTTCTTACCGCACAAATCAAAAACCGCTTTCGCGGTTTAGATTTGTGGGCGGTAGAGGACTTGAACCTCTGACCCTGTCTACGTCAAAGACATGCTCTACCAACTGAGCTAACCGCC
>CAYGLL010000003.1:0-80412 GCA_964350935.1 uncultured Candidatus Saccharibacteria bacterium
TACTTATCCTCATCTTTTCCCTCCCTATATTAACGCTTTGATCTGGTTGATTTCTTGTGCAAGCACGTGGTCGTTTTTAAGATCGTTTTTTATTTTTTCACACGAATGAATAACGGTAGTGTGGTCACGCCCGCCAAGTTTTTGGCCAATAGTTGGATATGATATGGCGTACTCTTCGCGCAGGATATACATAATAAGTTGGCGCGGCTTCACCACCTCCTTACGGCGGGTTTTTTCATAGATGCTGTTCTCTTCAATATTATAGAAATCTGCGACAATTTTTATAATATCTTTCACTGAAACATTCTTCTTCGGTCGCGCATTGTTCTTGAGAAGGTTTTTGAGTTCAATAAGGTTCAGGGGACGTGACTTGAGCTGAGCCTGACAGTTAATGGTGTTCAAGACACCCTCTATTTCACGGATATTTGATTCGATATTGTCAGCAAGGAAGTCGACGAGGTCGTTTTCAAGGGGAAATGAGAGCTTAACCGCCTTAGTTTTAATGATGGCGGCGCGTGACTCACGGTCGGGTGGCTGAATATCAACGATCATACCGGCACTAAAACGTGATTTGAGACGGTCTTCAAGGTTGGGAATAAAGTTCGGGTGTTTATCAGAAGAAAATACAATCTGTTTGTTGCTGTCGTAGAGGGTGTTAAAGAGATGAAAGAGTTCTTCCTGAGTTTTTTCTTTTCCCGAGAGAAACTGAATATCGTCCATAATCAAGACGTCGTACTTTCGGTATTTTTCTTTGAAGGCATTAGTCTTGTTTGTTTGTACCGAGTTGATATAGTCGAGGGCGAATTTTTCTGAGGTGATGTAGTAAATCTTTTTTCCGGCGACCGAATTTTTTATTTGGTTACCAATACCCTGAATGAGGTGTGTTTTTCCATGGCCCGTGTTTCCATACACAAAAAGTGGATTGTACGTCACGCCAGGGCTTTTAATAATTGCCTGCGCAGCAGCAAAAGCGAGATCATTGAATGATCCCACGATAAAACTGTCGAAGGTGTAGCGCGGGTTGAGGTTGTCCTCTTTGTTTACGTAAAAATCATTGAGCGGGAGTTCATAGTTTGGTGTTGCGAGGGGATTTTTTTGAGGTATTTCCTCCCGTTTTCCTCCATCGCGGGAAATAATGTACTCAACAGAACGGACGTGATCACCATAGTTGCGCAGAGATTTCAAAATAAATTTATGGTACTTAGTTACCAACCAGTCTTTAACAAAGGGGTTGGGAACGCTTACCATTATGGCGCCCTCGTCCTGTTTCACAATATAGGTATCTTTAAACCAGGTCTTGAAACTGGCTTTTGAAAGATTCATCTCAACATCGAGGAGTACACTTTCCCATAATTTTTTATTCTCTAACATAATGCGATTGAGATGAGGTTATAAGTTCAGTAATTATATACTCATTGCAAAAATGCAACAGTTGCCTTAAAAATCCATTTATGTTTATAACATGTTCACAACGTGTGTATTGTGGATTTCAAAATTTTTTCGGAAAGTTTCAAGGGAATATTTCATTCTCCCGCATTCATCCCCGCAGTATAGCTTCCGGGATGAATGCGAGAGAGTGGGAAGGGGGTCGGGGAAACGGGAGTTTCCCCGTGGCGGAATGCAGTGAGCGAAGCGAGCGCTGAAAACCGAGGGGTTTTCAGAATAAATCCGCTCGCCTAATGCCTCGTCAGCTTGCTGCGCTGATTGGACGAGCGGGGTTTATTGAACCATGTGTCTTGCACCCTGTCGACTGATACGCTATACTCCGAGAACATATGTCATTCACCTATAAGCCTAAAAAGAAGAAGCGGGCACGTACGCACGGGTTTCTGTCACGCTCAAAGTCTCCCGGAGGAAAAAATGTGATTGCTCGCCGCCGCCGCCGCGGACGCAAAAAGATCGCTCTCTAGAGCCATGCTTCCGAAAACGCGACGCGTATCGCGACTCCTTAAAGAACGCACCGAGGGTGTGAGAGCCCGCGTTTTTTCAAATAGTGATTTTCGTATCACCGTCTACCCTTTTTCCGGGCCGAGTGTGTTTTCCTGTGCGGTAGCTAAAAAAATCCTCCCCCGCGCTGTTGATCGTAATCGAACGCGCCGCCGCCTCTATACTATTGTGCAGGAGCTGTTACCGAGTATTAAAAACGGGAACCTCTGTATGGTCCAAGTGCGGACACGGGAAGTTGGAGGATTAGACCAGGTTCGTCTAAAAGAAAGTCTCATGAGTCTCCTCATGAAGGCAGCTGTTATGGACTAAGTGTAAAGTTGTCTTTAACCGCCGCATCGTCTAGAATGTGTGAATGTTGGCGCTTTACCATACTATTGTCTACCAGCCCCTCTATAACGGGCTTATTTTTTTGCTCAGTATTTCTCCGGTCATCGATACCGGCATAGCCGTCATTATTTTAACGATTGTGGTAAAAATAGTGCTTTTCCCGCTGTCGAAAAAATTCATCGCCACGCAAATGGTTATGAAAGAGGTCCAGCCCCTGATTGATTCTATAAAAGCGAAGTATAAAGACCGTCAGGAACAAGCGCGAAAAATCATGGATGTCTATAAAGACAAAAAGGTCAATCCTTTTTCAGGTTTTCTCCTGATTTTAGTGCAAATCCCCATTCTCTTCGCACTCTACAGTGTTTTCAACAGTGGCCTTCCTGCCATTAAACTTGAGGATCTCTACTCGTTTATCAGCGCCCCGAGCGAGGTGAGCATGATGTTCCTCGGTTGGTTTGATGTTTCTGAACACAAAAATATTATTTTGGCGCTTCTCGTTGCTCTCACCCAGTTTTTTCAGGCACGCTTTATGATTGCCGGACAAAAACCTGCTGCAGGCGGGGCTCCCTCGGCTGCCACAGACTTTGCACGTAGTATGAATGTTCAGATGCAGTACGTTCTTCCGATTTTTATTGGTGTCATTTCCTACAACCTCTCAGGCGCGCTTGCCATTTACTGGATTACGAGTAATCTATTCGCCATAGGGCAGGAAATTTATATGAAACGCTTGCGAAAACTGAGAGCACAATGAACGAAGAAATAAAAAAAATGATCGAAACCCTCCTCACCCACATGGGTGTTTCTTTCACTGAAATTGAAATTCGGTCAGCTGAAGGTCCCGAGTCTCTCACTTTTGTTATCAGAACAAATGAGTCCGGAATTCTTATCGGAAAGCAGGGTGAACATTTTACCTCACTCAAGCATGTGGTGAAAAAAATGGTTCAGAAGAAGGTGGGGTCGGAAGATTTCAAGTTCTCAGTCGACGTGAATGATTATCAGACACGCATGCTGAATGATCTCAAAACCAAAATCAAGATTATGGGTGATCGGGCGCTTTCATTTAAGGTCAATATCGAGCTTGAACCGATGAGTTCGTACGAGCGTATGATTGTTCATGCTTACTTTAGCGAAAACCCCGAGCTTTCAACCGAGTCGGTGGGAGAGGGTCGCAATCGTCACGTGGTCATCCGTTACACCCCAGATAAACTGAAAGCGTAGAGCGTCTAAGGAGAACATAGTTTACGAAGTTACGTTATTCCAGATCGTACACCCAGGCGGTCTGGTCGTTTTTATTTATGAACGCAAGATAGTTTTCAGCGGCATTGAGTTTAAGATCTACGGCATCAAAGGTTGTTTTTCCGAACGTCTCCAGGTCGGCGATGAGTTCTACCGCGCCTGTTTTACTATCGATTTTTACCAGCGTATCGTTAAAATTTATACCACCTTGGTACCACAGATCAGGATACTCTGCCGGAAAAAGATCCTTCGGCACCGCACAAAAGACAGCCGCTTCGATTCGGGACCAGGCGCACTTTTCAGGAAAGGTTTTAACATCAAGTTCAAATGACCCGCCAGTTTTTACATTATAGAGTGAGGTGACGATCTCACCATTACTACTTCCTGAATAGAGTACGGTGTCCCCCGCCGGGTTGAGACTTGCCGTTAAACCACGGATGTTTCCGATAAGTTGCTGGAAAAGCGCTGTTTTGGTGTTGAGAGAGTAGAAGTAGCCATTCGTGTGCGCGGTCGCTTTGGTTTGGAGTGTCACTGTTGTTTCGTTTGGCCAGAGCGCGATCCATTCATCCGACGGAGAATCAAAGAGTGTTGTTTTTTTTGTGCCATCAGGATTTATCATGACGCCACTTGCACCGTTCCCGTGTGATACTAAATAGAAGAGCTTGTCGCCTTTAGGTGATGAGGTGATCGAGGTCACGTTTTGAGGAAGGAAGGTCGCTTCAAATTCGTGTGTGTCACTTTCGGCAACGGTTGAGGCGCCGATTCGACTTCCTGTGGTTGTGGTCATATCCATTGCCACCAGTTTTCCGTAAAAACCTTCAATTGTCGTACCATCGTCTTTCAGATATCGTACTGCAACACCTCTGCCCTGCTCTGCCCAGACGCCATCATAAACAACAGAACGAATGTCAGTGTTTAAGAGACGTTCCTGACGCTGATCGTCAGGTGATACCTCGTAAATGCGGGGAAGTGTTTTTCGTTCGATATAGCGGATTTTTGAAATATTTTCCCGATCGACGAACGTGATTCCCGCCACAGGTTCAACAGAAATTTTTTTCAACTTATTAGTTGATGTGGGGAGTTGTTGGTTCGGTGAAACACCAGGTGGTGGATTTTGTCCGGGGTTTGGGTTTGGAGAGCTAGGTGGCGGATTGTTGGGGAATGGAAAAAGATTTTGAGGTGTTCCTGATGGGGTTGGACTAATCTCAGGGTCTGTGCCGGTTTCGTTGTTGAGATAGAGATAGAAACCAACAAAAGCTCCGCCCAAGAGGAGAATAAAGAGAACGATAATGATGGTGGTAAGTTTTCGTGACATAAATCTTTATCGAGGGGGTGGTGGTGCCGGTGGATTTCCCGACCAGTGGCAGCATACCTGGCCGGAAGTTATTCTGTGTCCTGGGGCTGGGTTCGGATTTTGTGTGCAGGCGTATCCTGGAGTAGAAATTGAGCTTACGAGAGTATAGTCGGGTCTTATTTCGCAACCAACGCTTGCAGACCGTTTGACATAAAGTTGGTTTCGTTCGCCGGCCGGTGGTGGCGGAGCAACGTTTCCTACTGGAGCGCCCGGTGTTATCAACTGGAGATTAGTTACAAGGTCGGGGTTTAGGGTGTAGAGAATGAGATAGGAGAGAAAAGCAAGAAGAAGACCACCCAACGCATTCCAGATTCTCTTTTTTGCAGCTTCTTTACTGGTGATTGCTTCACTCACCATATATTCAATACCAGCATACGTTATGACAATAACGGCGAGGATTCCCGCAATCGCGATACCACCTTTGTAAGCTCCGGGGAGATAACGCTCGAGACGTGTATAGCAGTTAGTGCTGCGAGTTTGAGCGTTGGCCGCGCTACACGCTCCGTCAGTGGTTCCGGGAATAGGTGCCATAGGAATGTAGTCTTCGAACGGTGGAATAATTTGTGCGTCTAGAGTGAGCGGTATGACGGAAGCCCAGAGAGTGATGGCGAGACAGGCTATTTTTGGCAGTAGTATAAAAATTTTTTTCATAACATTTGTTAACGAAGAGTGCCAAAACTAATATCAACTTTTGTTGAGGATGTATCGTAGGGTCTCAAGCTGTTTTTCGCAGATACACTGAGGCCGGTAACTTTTTTAACATCTTTATTTTTACGCATAAGCAGTGATTGTTTGTTCTCGTTTTCGGAAAGATTCTTACCGTCGATCTGCCAGGTATACCCTACTGAACTTAAAGGTTGCGAAAAAAAATAAGGGGTGGCTGCAACCATAAGATCGTTGCCCTCAGCAAGATATCCTCCAGCAAGAAAATGATTAGTCATGGTTCCGTAGAGTGGACTTTCCGGGTACAAAACAAGCTTAGGCGAGAGTGGTTCAAGATTCAGGAGTCCGCGCGCGGTCATAGTCCCGTCAACCGACGAAACTTCAACGGTAATTCGTAATGCTGAGAATCGGCTTTCATCTTCGAGACGGAACGAATCTTTACCAAAACCCGATTGCTGGTCCATAACTTTAGTCCCCACTTTCCATTTATAGACCAGGTTCTTACTCGGGATTGCTTTTCCGTTTTGACCCACAAAATGAGGAAGAGCAAAGATGGTTGCAGAACTCTGGTTGGTGAAGAGCGCCTTGCCTTTGTAAAAGGGCGGTGTATAGGTATTTGCACGCCATGAAATTTCAACACCGGCCGGACGCAGGAACACCGTTTTAGTAACATTGGTGCCGTCGGGAGCTTTAATAACAGCGCTCACTTCAAGCGCACTCCCCAATGCCCCGGTTCGGAAGCTTATCTTTTTTTCACCCACACCACTCTTAGTGAGTTTCCCGTTCACATACCACGAGATCGTCGCAAAATTGAGATTGGTCGAGAACGTTTTTACTTCGGCGATCACTGTTTCGTTGGGACGGGGCGGGTCGGGACTAAATTGAATCTCATAAAAACTGTCCAAGAATGAAGATTGTTGCGCGTTAAGAGTTGCTGGAATAAGGATAAGCAGTAGCGCAGATACTACCCATACACACCTTGTAAAGACGGATTGTTTCATACGTAAATAGTAGACCTATTTTACCATGCTCACCAAACTCACCTTACGCCAATTATCCACCGGCAGCCTCGTGTTCTGCTTTGGCTTTCTTAATCGAAAGAACCTGCGAAGGGTCTGAGGTGATGATTTGGTCTTCAGTGTAGGAGGCAATGATTTTGATTGCTACGTGTTTGAGACCGACGAAGAACATGCCCTCCCCTACATCTGATTCAAGAAGCAGATATTTCTCTTCGTCGGTGAGATTAAATACTTGCTGCAGGCGATCAATCGAAGTCGGTGATTGTTTAAGGAGAATTTGGATTGAAGAGTTGGTGAGAATGGGAAGGCCGTAGGGGGATTTCAAAAAGTCATCAACGTCCTGGGTGATGGTTGCAAGGCCTAAGTAGTACTTGCGGCCGCGCTTCGCGAGTCCTAGAAGGAACGAGGCAGTATCATCGGAACGCATCATCCACCATGCCTCGTCGATAACCATCAGGCGCTTGCGTAAGTTTTTACGGATCGCGACCCAGATATAGTGTGTGACGATGTACATCGCAACCGGCTTCAGTTCGTCTTCCATGTCGCGGAGCGAGAAGACAATGAACTTCGCGTTGATATCAACGTTTGAAGGCTGGTTCAGGAATCCTGACCATGTGCCGCGGGTATATTTTGAAAGTTTCTGAACCAGGACCTCAGCTCCTTCCATACCGGCCAAAACAAGTTCGAAGTCCGACATGAGGGGTGGTTCGGCATTGGTAAAATCACCGTCAGGTGTGATGTCTTTGAGTGCGTAGGTTTCTGTGATGGCACGGTCGATGATCGCATCCTCAGCAGGTGAAAGACCCCCGAGCATGATGCGGAAGAGGCCGACCAGCGTGACGATGTTTGAACGCAACACATCTGAAGGGGACTCATCTTCGCGGATCATAGGAAGATCAAAAGGGTTGATGTGGTGTTCGGAGGTCAGTGAGATGTTGAAGTAGCGTCCTCCGACCGCCTCAGCCATGTATTCGTACTCGCGTTCAGGGTCGATAACAATAACTTCAGTATCGAACATGAGCGTGCGTAAAATTTCGAGTTTAGTCGTGTAGGATTTACCGGAACCAGATTTGGCAAAGGTGATCGAGTTGTAGTTCTCAAGACCGAATCGATCAAAGAGCACCAGTGATGAATTGTGACGATTTATCCCGTAGAGAATTCCCTTGTCTGAGGTAAGGTCAAAGGAAACAAAGGGAAAGACACTCGACAATGGCGATGAGTTGAGTTTGGAGTGAACACCGAGTTCATCTGAGCAAATCGGTAGTGTTGAGCGAAAACCCTGCTCCTGCTGGAAGAGTGCCGGTTTGATATAGATGAGTTTCGATTCGAGGAGTGATTTTACTTCGGACTCGATTTTATCAAGCTCTGCCTCATTATCTCCATAGATGGTGATGTAGAGTCCGACATCAAAGATCTTTTCCTGAGCCTGCTGGAGATCATCGCGGAGTTTTTCAAGGTCCTGGTAGGCGGTATCGAGCATTGGGTCGCGCACCAACCCTTTTTCTTCTCGCATGTGAATCTGGCTTGAAACCTCGGCAACTTTTTTCTGAAACTGTCGGAGTATTTGTGAGGTTTCAATAGGGTGAACAAAAATAGCGATATCAAATACTTTGTCGAGGTTGATGATTGGTGAAAACCAGCCTTCAGAAAGGAAGCGCGGGTATGACATAACAAAGAAGGTGCGGGCGATTTTTTCAGCGATGTGAAATTCGCGCGGAAGGATTTTGAGGGCTGAAGGAGCAATAATGTCTTTAAGTTCCAGGACGCCGGCCTCGTAAATTTCCTGCGGCAAAATTGCCGTGATCTGCGGCTTTTTCGACTGCGGTTTGAGGCCTAATTTTTCAAGTAATCCCATTTTATATATGAATTATGAAGCAGGAATTATGAATTAAGAAAAGAGATTTCTTTTTGGTCAGATTCTTTTTCATTATTCTTAATTCGTTATTCATAATTCTTTTTTAGTTTAGTTGAATCGGTTTCTCAATATCGCCGGGATTGAATATTTTGTAGTAGAGCTCGATGATCTCTTCGGTCCCCAGTTGTACGACCCTGATACCGCAGCGGATCAATCCCTGTTCAATAATGGAGAGGCGCTGTTCAAGTTGTGCCCGATTTTCTTCGAAATTTTCTTCTTTATCCCGCACCAGCTCGTCTTTAGTGCGGCTTCCGCCCATGCCCGGGATCCCACCAAGACCCTTTTTTCCACCCATCGCGGTTGGTGAGAAGGGCACCACAACGAAAAACGTTTTAGTCATGATACTTGTGCTTTCGGTGAATGTTTTTACGAATTCAATGTATTCGCGCGTCTGAATTTTCATCAGCTCATCCTCCTGATTCTTGTAGCGATCTTCGAGAAGCGCAAGGTATGGCCGAATATCCAGGCGTCGTGACTGAACGAATATTTGAATCGAAAAATCAAGCGAGTTTAAAAAGTTTTGAAACTGAATAATGATTGCCTGCTGATTTTCTTCTGACTTGAGCGCAAAGTTCAGGGACGAGGTCATGGCAATACCGCGCAGCCCCCCGTCTTTCAGGATAACTACACCATCACGTATCTCTTTGATGGGAACGAATTCCTGTGCAGCTTTTGATTTGATGGCCATAAATAAGTGGAAGGAAGAATTATGAATTATGAAGTATGAGGGAAGGTATACAGTATACAACGCGATGAGCTAAAAGATGCGATCCAGTTTCTTTCTCTCGGCTGTAAAATACATTCTTTTTTCTTAATTCTGTATTCATAATTCTTAATTCATTACTCGCAATTCATCCCTCCGCCCGTGGCGCACATCCTCGTCTTCAGTAACGGGATTCAGACTCTCTTTGATGTCGAGACTCCAGGTGAGGTCTTTGAGTTTTGAAGCAGAAAGCTTTGGTACATAGATCGGTTGCTGTTTCTTTTCCTCTTCAGCAGCTTCGGTAACCAGTTTTGGTTTAGGATCAATTTTTTTCCAAGTATAGAGGCGGTCCCCGATGTAATATTTGAAGGCAGATTCCATAACATTAATGAATGCGCGGCCGTGTACTTTGTAGAATGCGAGTGCGAGTGAAACACCAACAACAGGAATGATAAAGATAATTCCCCACCACTTAAGGAATGACCAGATGACGAAGGCAAGGCCACCTCCGCCAATCAGAAAGACGAACTGTTTGAAGGTGAACGGTCCGAAGATTTTGTCTTCGACGCCTGTAAATTGTGGGACTTGAAAACGCATGACAACGAAAGAATTATGAAGTGTGAATTACGAATTACGAATAAACTCTTTTGATTTTTTAATTAAACCGTTACAAAGCTTGCTCACCGTGATTGTGTGTTGTTCGGTTTCCATACATTCTTCAGAAGTTACATATCCAAGGTCTTTTGCGATAATTAATTGATTTTGTATCTCGGTAAGAGATCCGAGCGATATGTAATAGAATTTTACCTTTTCTTTAAATGACTCTCTACTAAATCCTTCAGCGATGTTTGAAGTTATCGAGACGACCGCCCTTCTCATCTGGTTTACGAGCCCGAACTGCTCATCCTTAGGAAATTTTTTTGTTAGTTGGTAGATGGCAATAACGAGTACATGCCCTTCTTTCCACACATTCAAATCGGTAAATGACGATATTTTTTTCTGTCCGATTTCATTATTCATAATTCTAAATTCATTCTTCGTTGAGTAGTTTTGCTACTCAACTGGTTCTCTGTACGGATCGGTTGAATATTTCTTTTCTTCACGCAGAGCAGCGGTGGTCGAAGTAAGTTTTTGCTCGACGATACCTTTTTCGGTTGGTGTTAGCGGTTTGCCCGGAGTTCCAAAGGGGGTGATGCTCGGTTGCCAGACTGGGCGTTGCGGTGGCGCAGGTCTTGCCGGCGGCGGGGGTGGTGGAGTTAAGGATGTTATGGGTTTTTCAACAGTACGTTGAGGTGGTTGAGGGGGCAGTGCTTGCAGTGCAGGAGGTGTGGGGGTTGAAGCCGGAGGAGTGAATACGGGAGGTTTCGGCGCCGGAGCTTCCATACGGGGTTTGGTCGGAATTACAGCTGCAAGAGGTGGCTTCGTCTGAACCTGAGGTGCGGGTGGAGTTTTTTCGGGAGTGTTTTGAGGAGGCCGCTGAAACTGTTGCCACATCGTTCCGGAATTGTTCGAAGAAACAGTGCCTGAAGGAAGGTTCGGAGGAGCGCTCGCGGGAGGTTTTGGTGCTGGAGGCGTAAAAGCAGTTTTCTGCGGTGGGAGTGAAAATCGTTTAGGCGCAGTAAATGGAGAAGGTGGAGCTTGAGGAGGCGCAGTGGGCGGCGGCATAGCTTTAGATGGCGGTATGAACCCGTTTGGCATTAGGGGGTTGCTACGCGGAGAAGGTGGCGGCGCAAATGTTCGTCGGTTGAGAATAACTTCAGGTGGGGCAGCGTCTGCAGTTTCTTGAGGATGAACCTGTTTCAGTGCCTCACGTATCTCAAGAAAAACCTTTTGGTTTACCTCAGTCGCAATAAGATTTGCTTTGTCCGTTGGAATGCCAAGCGACTTGTGGACATTCTCAACAAATGAGTTTGGTCGCTCAAGGCCGATCATCACAAACATTGCCTCATTAGAGAGATTAGTCTGTTGTTCTTCGGAGAGAAGGAATTTTTCGGCGATGGTCGCGACTTTGCTTGGGTAATCAGAGGAAAGAATGACATTTTGAATGTCTTTGGGAAGCGCCTCAAATCGTTCCAGTATTTCTTTTTTAGTTTCTTCGTCCATTAGTTTTTATTTTTTATCCCCTCCTTCTTTTTTGTCTTTTTTATCCTTCTTTTTTCCCTCCCCCTCATCATCTTCGTCAGGCTCCTTAAAGTCCTCACCGTATTTTTTCTTATGCCACTTTTTGAACATTTTCTCGAAGTCCTTACTCATACCCACTTCATCGTCATCTTCGTCATCGTCCGCTTTTTTCCCAGCTGACTTTCTGATTTTTTCGGCAATTTTCCTGTTACCTTCTGTATCGCGGAAGCGATTACGCCAGAAAGAATCAGTTCTGCTTTTTTCCTCGAACGACTTAATGACGGATTCTTTCTGACCCTCGGCCGTTCTTAAGGTCGTTTTGGTCAGATCGTCATAGTTGCTTTCAGTGACCCCTTTCTTGTTTAAGTATTCCTGCACATCTTTGTAATCTTCAAGTTCTTTTTCTCCGTCCTTCAGCTGTTCTTTGTTTTTATCGAGCCACTCTTTTGATTTTTGTATGCGCTCGTTCGATTGTTGTATACGTGCCTCCGCCTCGCGTTTTATCTGTGTATCGCCTACTTGGTTTTTTGATATTTCCTCGTCTGCTTCAATTTGCTTTTTATCTACGTCTATTTGGTTTTGTACCACAGCTCCTTCTTTCACGAGGGCTTCAAGGTCAGTCGTAGCTTTCTTGAAGGATTGAACAAAGTTTTTCTCAATTTCCTGAGTAACGGTTTCAGTGTTTTTCTTAATCTCATTATTAATGCGCTCAATCGCTTTACCAAAGTTTGTTACTTTATTTTCTGCCTCACTCATTTCGCGATCAGTGTTTTGAATCTTTGTCTCTGCAGCAGCCATCTTTTGTTGGGCCTCATCATGTTGGGTCTGTGATGTTGCAGTCGTAATGGCTTTTGCGGCATCATCTTTGTCCTTCATTGCCTGCGCTCTTTGCTTAGTCAGACTCTCTACCATTGCTTTTGCTTCACCAAGTTGTGTGGTCGTTGTCTTCTTCTCGTCCTCGAGTGGTTTATTACGCACGCTCGCGGTTTCGGTAATCATTTTGTTGCGAGCTTCCACAACTGTTTCACGCGTATCTTTTTCATCCTTTGCTTTCTTTGCGACAATATCACCAAACTTTTGTTCCTTTTTAACGCGGTCTTCCTGACGTTTATTAAACGACGTGGTTACAATACCTTCAGCTCCAAACATAGAGAGCGGACTCTTTTTACCCAACCCGGCTTTATCAGCAAGTTTCTGGAAGCCTTTATTCTCTCTGATATCAAAGCCGGCCTTTGAAACGCGGTCAGTTCCGGTGATAGTGCGTTTCGCAGCCCAGCGTCCAATAGCAGTCTTTCCAAGCAGTCCTTCTCCGCCCGCGATGCTATGAATTTTGCCACCAAGTGCTCCTTGTCCGGAAACCACTCCTGAAGCAACACGGCCGAGCGCCACTCTTCCAGCCGCCGCGGCTCCTCCCGTTGCAACTCCTAATGCGACCGTTCCCACAGCAGCCGCAACCGCCGCTCCGATTTTTTGCGCGAGCGAACCGAACTCGCCACCTAACTCTTTTGTTTTTCTGACGACGAAAACGAGAAGACCGATCGCAATGATGTAGTTGAGGTAAAATGTTGGGTCGAGATCGCCGCCAGGAATAACTGAACTTCCCACAATGCTGGCGAAACCATCAATGACAGTAACGGCCAAGTAGTAGAGAACCATAAAGACCGGAGCAACGAGTGTTTGATCCCAGAGCTGTTTCCACCACCAGTTTGATGCGCCTTTCGCGCCCGGAATAACATTCCCCACAAAACCAATCGGGGAAAGCATGAGAACAAAGGTGAGGCCGATAATTCTTCCCACAAATACTAAAACCACTGAGCAGAAAACATAGATGGCAACGCCAATGAGGAGCGCGCGCGCAATACTAATGAGGTATTTGGAGGTGCCGCTTAAGTTGTCTTCCGGTCGTTGGCCGGCAGTTGCCTGTGGGGCTACGCTGCCAGTTGCACGTGTTGGGTCGTATGTTCGAACAACGTCGGTTCTTTTAATGAAGTCTTCACTGAGCGATCGTGTGCCTCTACTCGTTATGGCACTGTAAAATCCATGTGCAACGATGTTTCCTGCATCAATAATAACTTTCGTAAAAAAGAGACTGAAGTTGATGAGGAGGATCGCGATGACCACCTTGGGGAGGTATGTTTTTGCCTGGTAGGAGCCTTCCTGAAGAATGGTTGAGATCGCGACGTAGATGAGAATAAAAATGAAGCTCATATTGATGAGATCGCGAACAATTTTCCACCCCACATTGATGCCCGCGATGCTGTTTAAAACAGCCGAGTTGAGGTTCAGTTTAATGACCGCATCGAGCACCAAACCGATGATGCCGAGAATGATGCCCATGACTGGCAAGATTATAAATTCAAAAAGAGCGTTATATACCTCACCCACGCAGTCGGCCAGACTAAAGTTAAAGAGTGAAATACAGGCCGCGCTCGCTTGTTGCGGAACAAAAATCACCACCAGAAGAACGCAGAGTGAAAGAATCGCGAACAGTTTCCGGTATTTTGGTGTCACTCTTTTTTTTCTAAAAAAGTTTATCATGGCACAACAAGTGTTCCCTGGTTAATGACGGTACCGTTAATTACACCGCCTCTGATCACGTCTGCTTCACCCGTGGTGAAGCCTGAAGAGATAAGCCCGCCGGTTGAAACGATGCCACCTATGAGCGGGATTACGTCAGCAACTGTCCCGCCGTCGTAGGTACAGAAGCAGTTGTTGTCGAAATAATTGTTTGCCACTGTCCAACTTGCGAGTGAAGTACCGCTCAAAAGTGTTCCCCCGGTTATTACCGTACCCCCATTGATTTGCCCTGTTTCAATGTGAATGACATTTATGGTTGTTCCGGCGCGATAGACAACTGGCGCAGTACTTCCATTGTCAGTATAGGTGGTGTTTGGCGCGAGGTGGGCGCTTGGCGGATACACCAGTGTTCCGCTTAGCTGTCCGCCGACAAGATTGATCGGGGTTATATTTCCAATAATCTGTGCACCGGTTATTTCTGCGCCGATAATTGAACCCACAGTCTGACTTACCGAGCCGCGGGTATCAACACCGTTTGCCCATGCTCCGGTAGTAAGACCGAGCGCATCATCGGCGGTAATAATTCCACTCGAACTTCGGATCGGTGATGTTGCACTAAACATAATGCCGTCAACGGTTTGTGTGGCAATGTTGATCGTACGAACCGCTGTTGCACATCCGGCGGGATGACAAAGATACACGGTGCCGGCACGGGCGATCATTGAACCAGTGCTTTGTACTATGGCAGATGATGCTGCGCGTATACGAAGCCCCGTTCCTACAGGGGTAAACCTCATGTTAGTAACATTGACGTTTCTCAAGGTTCCATTGATGTCAGCCCCGACCAAGTGAAGGCCGAATGCTGTTGTTGAGGTTGCGGGGCCGCCACCAATTGGTGTCGATGTGCCAATCACGGGTGGTGTAGGGGTTGCGATAATGAAATCCGGAAGAGGTGGTGGCGGATCAATGTCAGGGCCGGTAAGAGTGCCGCCGGCGCGAGTGCCAATGATAGTATCGTCAAAAGCAGCCTGTGCCGAATTACGCGTGTTTCCAGTTGTCGCTCCAGCCAACCCGTTAAGCGCGGTGCTCAAGAGCTGATTCATAAGTGCGCCGATGATTTCGTTGATTTCGTCAGCAACTTCAAGGCGGCGCTTACCACTATCTAAGCTGTCGTTGATTTGAGTTTCTACAACAGATCCAGGAGTAACCGTTTCTGAGTAGTACGCTGTTGAGCAGTCACTCGTTTCGTTGCCGGACGTGTCATAACATTTTTCTTGTGAGAGAAACCCCCTTCCCCAACTTAACTGCTTGTCTTTGAGTATTGTTTTGTTTGCAATACGGAGTCCCGCTTCCGCTTGAGCAATAGTGAACGCACCATACATATTGTTTTGCGGTCTGCCGGTCATTGATATCCAACTATCCCATCCGTTTGCACTCGTACGATTGAAAACGTCTTGAGTGTTTTGGATTACCCGTGAGAGCGTACAGCCGTTGCGTTGTTTGAAACGACCCGTCGCTAAGTTGAGTTCAAGTGCAAGGGCAAAATTAATATCAAACTGATTACACAAAAATCCAAAATCAGAACTCGCAATAAATGCACCGATCTCATGATCGGCAAGGTCGGTAAAGAATGCTCCCGGGTCCTGGATAAATCCCGGTCCGCCCTGAAAACCACCCTGGATCCATTGCACGATGCTGTCTCCAATGTAGGAAATAAGCGTGTTCAGGACGGCAAAAGCGATACCGTCGAGAATATTTTCTTTGGTTTCCAAAGACTGAGAAACACGCGCCATGAGTGTAGTATTTTGTTGCACGACGCGCATGGTGTTTACCGCCTGCTGAAGTCCCTGCTGAGTGATGCGTTGTAACTGAAGATCGTTCACAGGAACTGTTGCTCCTTGTGCAGATGCGGTCGAAATTTCAAGAAAGGGTGTTGCTATCAGAGCAAGAATACCCACGATACTAAAAAAAGTTCTCGATGTGAGAAAAAAATTGAAGAAAGCAAAAGTGACGTGGCTTTTCCTCATATATCAAGCATATTTTAACACACGAGGTGTGCTAAACCCTTGTTAAAACTGTGAATTGGCGCGCTAAAATTACGGGCAACGCAGAATGATTTTGCCCTCGGATAGACATCACTTCTACTGCTTAATAGTCGGCGGTGTCGGATACAGGAGCGGATAGGCCGCTTCATCTTTTTCAAACACAATGCGATGACCTTCGAAGTATAAGACGAGTCCGTCGAATGCAGTAGTTAGCTGATCGATTGCCAGTTTGTACTGCCCGATTCCTACAATAGTCACCACAGGGTCGTCATAGATTTTTGTGAAGGTTTCAATGACGCTTCCTACACGACTTAGGGCATTAATCAGTTTGAGGTGAGCTTGGGCGGCACTTTGAGGGACCTTGAGTTTAAGTGAGTCGGCAACTATTTTTTGGTACGCAGCCGCCATGGTGGCTAACTGGGAGGGTATTTCAGGATTTTTAGTGTCCACAGCATCGGCGAGAAGTATTATTTCGTGTTGAATGTTGGGCGGCGAATCATTTTGGTGAATTTCACCCAATTTGTTGCCAAAAGCCTTCAAACTGGTGATTGACTCATCTGGCATCGTTAAAATATCGCTTAATGAATAGACTTTTGCGTTAAGTTCACCTTGTTCGGTATTGACAACCTCCTTTATTATAGTTTCAGTTTCTTCCGATGAGAGCTTTTTGCCTGAATTTTTAGCATCAAGAAGCTCGGTGTATGACTTACGAGCAAGTTTTTGCGTTGCAGTAAGGCCGTTTTCTTGGTCTACCAGTGCGTCTGCCTTAAGTGTGTCATCGGGGCCCTTAATTCGAGGATCACGATTTTGAGCCGTTTCTTCGCCGTCGAGCGTTCCATCCCCGTCAGTATCTGGGTTTTTAAGCTCGGTTTTCCAGAGTTTTTCCTCCCAATCCTTAAGACCGTCGTCATCTGAGTCAATTTCAGTCACCTTTTTTATGAGAGGGTTTTCGGCAAAAGTCTCGTTTTCCGAGCTTTTATTTGAAGCAGAGTATTCAATGTTGTCACCACTGTCTCGCTGAAAGAAATACGCACCCAAAATGATGGAAACGCAGATGATAAGGAGTGCGATATTTTTTTTACTGAGAGTTTTCATAGCAAATTCACAGAACACCATCATCGTAGCACAATCTTGCGTGGTATAGTGATTGGTATGAAGAAACGTCTCTATAGTAGATTTTTTTTACCCGGCGCTCTTGTTGTGTTGGTCACTTTGGTTTCGAGCAGTGTGTCGGCACAAATTTTTGTGACCGATGATTTTTCGCAACAAACCACGATCTCCCCTTCTGTTTCAGTGCCGCTCTGTTCATTTATGCGCTCACTTTTTATCGGAGTGACCTCGACCGAAGTTCTCTGCCTTCAACAGTATCTAAATAGTGCAGGTTTTACTGTTGCACTAAGCGGCGCGGGTTCACCAGGAAATGAGAGCATGTATTTTGGAGCTAAAACAAAACGAGCCCTGGTCAGCTGGCAGACGGCGCATAACGTCCCGGGGACGGGATTGTTCGGACCGCTTTCGCGGGCTGAGTATGCAAAAGCTATCGTCGGATTTTCTCCAACACCCCGAGTGGCACCGAGTCCGATTGTCGTTGTTAATCCGTCACCTGTTGCACCAAGCCCGACCCCCACGCCCCTCACCCCGGTCATCACGAATGTGTACCCGACAGAAGTTAAGAGTGGCGCAACGGTAATCATCACGGGAAAAAATTTTACGTTAACCGGAAACTCAGTGGTGCTCGGTGACGGACCGCTCGCGCGCCGGTTTGACAATCTCTTTTCCCCGGACGGAAAAACTATTTCATTCACCTATCTTTCTCCTGAAGTGAAAACAATGACCGAGGCAGAGATACGGGCTCTGCCCCCGAGCGTGGTCGCTCAGATAGAAAATCCGCTTAAAGCTGTCGGAAAAACAATTGCGGACGCTCTTGTTCCGTACAAAGGAATGCAGACTGAAGCAGAAGTTGATGCATTTCTTCGTCAGAACAGTCACTCGTTGAATGAGCTCTACCATTTTTTTTGGGTAACGGTTCAAAATCAGAATGGCGAAGGAATTTCACAAGGCCCCTTACTGCGCGGTATGCGCAGGCTTGCGTTCGAGATGGCGCGGGAAAAAGCTTTTCCTCTCGCACTCTCTACTGTTGGAAAAGAATTTAAAAAACTGGTGAATAAACTCTTGCCTACCGCTCATGCGCAGTATGGCGGCGGTTATACGAGTGGTGTTGTCATGCAGTGTACCTGCGCTTCGGGATCTCTCACTTTTCAGACTGATATTAATGGCAGCGGCACCGGGCTCTATTATTTTGCTCCCGGCTTTCAGCCAAGTGTGGGAACAGGGCTCGTGGCTGGGCCGTGGCTTGGCGGCTATCTTTCGGGAGCGGGAATTTGCATTATCGGCGCAACGCCATACTGTGTTGAATTAACTGCGAATCTTCCGCTTGTTCCTATTGGTTTTGGAAGTTAGTTTCTCCGAGACGCATCGCGAGCGTTTTCCAGTGTTCAACTGAAAGATCTTCTGCACGTATATCATGCGGAATGTTTAGTTCTGAAAATAATTTTTCAAGCGCAGGTTTTTCTCCCGGGAGGTTATTCAAAAGTTTTTTCCGCTTGCTGCCAAAACCTTGTTTGAGGATTTCAAAAAATTTCTTTTCGTCAAGTTCTGCGAAAAATGTTTTAGAAATGTTGGTGATAGCGAGAATTGCCGAGTCAACATTGGGCGCCGGGACAAACGCACCACGCGGAACTTTTTGAGTGAGTGTTGGCGTGCCGTACGCTTTAATCGAAATTGAAAGAATGCTTTGCTTTCCCTCACGTGCAACAATGCGGTCCGCAACCTCTTTTTGAGTAAGCACAACAATTGTTGTTGGTTGATGCTCGGATTCAAGAAATTTTTTAAAAATCGCACCGGTAATGTAGTAAGGGATATTAGCTATAAGCTTGTAGCTGTTAGCTGTTAGCTTTAGTGAATCGAGATTAACTTTAAGAATGTCGGCGTGTACGAGTTGAAGTTGACCCGAAGCAATTTCCTTGGAAAATTTTTCACTGAGAATAGGAATGAGGCGGTCATCTTTTTCAACTGCAATTACTTGCGCATTTCGTGAAAGTAATTCACGTGTGAGTGTTCCTTCTCCGGGGCCGATCTCGAGAACAATTTCACCCGCGCGAATATCCCCCGCGTCAACAATTTTTTTCAAAATTCCGGGTGAACGTAAAAAATTCTGCCCGAGTGATTTCCTTGCCTGTACGAAAAATTTTTCTTCGCTGCGATTGGAAGAAGTACTACGCTTCGTGTAAAAATTTTTCGTTTCGGGTTTCTGAAACATCAGTTGATAGTACTTGATTTGTTTTTTATGTAAAGAAAATGGCCGGCACGCAAGGCGTGCCGGCCACCAGTCACTTTTTTCCGTCTCGGATTCTCCAGCCACCAGAAGTTTTGACCATCGGTTCGCGCATTCCATTGAGCGCGGCAAACCTATCCCAGTCTATTCCGTGCACACTTTCGAGCCACACTCGTTCGACGCCTTTTTCCACGAGGTCAATCACGTTGTTTGCCCAGCCGGCTGGGACGTAGAATTCTCGTCCAAACTGCTCTGCAGACGGAAACCCCTGTGAGTCGATCCAGGCTTTGGAATGGTTAATGCAGGTTACTGAGGGAGCTTCGCAACGGTGTGCACCATTAAGGGCGGCGAAATGGTTAAGTAATGACAGGGGGTGTGCGAAGTCCCTCTTCTTGCTTAATTCAGGTGCCCCCGGCAACTCAACGATGCACTCGAGTAGTTCCCAGATATCAACCCAGCCCCACTTTTCGAGCCTGTCCCGGTCAGTTGTGGGATGAGCTGTTGTGAATAAAATATTTTCCAGGCTGAGCCGGTAGATGCACGGACGTGCGACTGTTCGTAGTATTTTCATGCGTTTCTCCTTACTGCCTAGTGGCAGCTGTGTAGGATTTTGGTAGCCGATCTTGTGAAAGACCTGTTAAGCTCCGGTGACTACAGTAACATTTTTTACCTCTATAGTCAATAGTCTGAAATGGCTACAAATATATGGTTTTGAGTGAATTTGAACCGTCATCTGCCATGAGGAGATGGTCGGGAATGTCGGAGAGGAAGTCAGAGGGCAGGTTTACCTGGCGGGAACCGAAAATAGTGCGCACGGACGAGTACGAGAGAAACAGTTTTTTCTTGGCGCGCGTCAACGCCACGTAAAAAAGTCGGCGTTCTTCCTCCTCATCGCGCTCTTCCCCGCCACCCATTCCCTCGTGTGGAAAAAGTCCGGTCTCAAGTCCGGTGATAAACACATTTTCAAACTCAAGCCCCTTTGAAGCGTGCACCGTCATGAGTTTAACTTTCACGCTCTTGTCTTCAATTTCATCCTGATCGCTTGCAAGCGCCGCGTCTTCTAAAAATTTGGTAATCCCCGTTTCAGGATCAAAGAGGTCGTAGCGCAGGGCCAGAGTTGCGAGTTCGCGGATGTTTTCCAATCGTTCAACATCTTCCTCATGTCCTTCTTTGTATATTTTTTCCATGCCGGTTTCACGAACGACAAATTTAACCGTTTCAGATGTTTTGTGTGAAAGCGCGAATTCACGAATTTCAACGAGAAGACTATTAAATCGTACGACTTTTTCTCCGACCGCACCCGGAAGTGGTTTTCCCTCAAACATTTTAAGAAGCGTCACTTTTCCAATCCCGCGCGGAGGAACATTCACGATACGTTTAACGTCGGAGAGGCTTTGAGGGTTGAGTGCTGCACGAATAAACGAGAGCACATCTTTTACTTCCTTACGTTCGAAAAAACGTGTACCGATAATTTGGTACGGAATTTCTTCTGAGAGAAAGGCTTCTTCGAGTGCGCGCGATTGGAAATTGGCGCGAAAGAGAACGGCGATCTCGTCGGGTGACGTTCCGGAGGTGAGAAGTCGCTTTGCCGTGCGCGCGACGTAGAGCGCCTCATCAGCCTCGTCATATGCACTGTAGAGCGAGATCTGTTCTCCCTCGGAGTTGTTGGTGAAGAGTGTTTTGTCCTTGCGCTTAAGGTTTTTCTTAATGATATCGTTTGCTGCCTCAAGAATCGTTTTGGTTGAGCGGTAATTTTGTTCAAGAAGAACCGTTGTTGCGTCAGGAAAATCTTCTTCGAAATCTAAAATGTTGTCGATGCGCGCGCCGCGCCAGCTGTAAATCATCTGGTCAGCATCCCCGACGACGCAAATATTTTTATTTTTCTCCGAAAGCAGCCGCGCAATCTTGTACTGAACCTTGTTAGTGTCCTGATACTCATCGATGTGAATATGCGACCAGACGTTATGATATTTTTCTTTTATTTCCGGTCGAGAAGCGAGCAGGTTCGCTGTTTTTAGGAGAAGATCATCAAAGTCGAGCGCACCTTCGTCCGCGAGTATCTTTTCATACTCTTTCCATACCTTACCCACCAACCGCTTCCAGAAATCTGATGAGTTTTCATTTAGGAAGTCCATGAAGGTCTTTCCTTCACCCTTTTCGCGCGAGATTGCACCCAGGATTTTCCCCGATTCGTACTGCTTGGGATCATAACCCGCCTTTTGGAGCGCTTCTTTGATCGAACGCTTTGAATCACTGCGGTCAAAAATGGAAAACCGGGCCGGGAGGCCCAGAAGTCGGGCGTTTTCCTTTAAAATGTGAACCCCGAGTGAATGAAACGTACTCACGAAAGGAATCCCCTCAAGTGAAACGGGACGATTGAGTTCACGGCTCTCTTTTAGAAGTTTGAATACGCGGTCCCGCATCTCAGCTGCTGCTTTGTTGGTAAAGGTAATCGCGAGGATCTTTTTCGGGTCGATCCCACTTCGGACCAGATGGAGAATTCGGTAACTTATCGTCTTGGTTTTTCCTGCACCTGCTCCGGCAACAACCAAAATCGGTCCGGAGGTGTGAGTTGCAGCTTTTCTCTGCTCCGGGTTGAGGGTTTCGAGGTAATGTTCTTCAAACATCGTCGACACACTATACCATCTAGTTAGGTAAAAAATAAGCTGAAAAAACCTATAGTTATAGCCACAGGAAAGCTATCCACACCCCTAAATATAGTCAAGTTGACTTTTACCCCCCAGAAACTATAGTAGATAGGTGGCAGGCTACGTCCGAACGATTTATGGCTCTATTGAGCCACTTTTCAGAAAAGACCGATTTACCAGCTAACTATAGGCTTATTTCGACTAATGGCGGTTTACAAGATCCGAACAAGGCCAGGGTAGGTGTCTTGGATCATAATAAGTCTCGTTTATTTGGGCTTCACACAAAGCTTATTTTTTCGCTTATTGGAATGACGCTCCCCCTTACAGCTTCCGCAGGTTTCTTCTCGTTTGTGACTGATTTCCTGAGTCCTAAACAAGAAGATGTCGTCGAGCAACCAAAGAATTCTCAGAACATGGTGCTCTTAAAATCGGTCGCTACCCCTGACCTTCAGAGTGCTCGTGGCGGCGGTGACATTGTTGTTGTCGGCGGAAATGCTCTTCTTCCAGAAACCGGCCCCTCAGGAACCCTCGCTGATATTGAAGAAAGTCACGGGACGACTATCAGTGTGTATGTTGTTCGCCCCGGTGACACACTCTCGGCAATTTCAAAGATGTTCGGCGTAACAGTTTCGACTATCGTTGGCGCTAACAATATTCAGCGCGGCATTATTCAACCGGGCCAGAAGCTCGTCATTCTTCCTATTTCAGGGCTTGAATACACGGTTAAATCAGGTGACACGATCGCTTCAATTGCCAAGAAATACAAGGCAGATGCAAGCGAAATCGTCCAGTACAATGGTTTGGGCGAAGGAATTGCACTCAAGGTTGGCGAAAACATCTTTATTCCTGATGCTGAGATTCCTCCCACACCGGCGACTCCAAACGGAAGAACGGCTCCGCTTCGCGGTGCGGGTGGTCCTGAATATGCCGGCTATTACATGCGGCCGGTTATTGGCGGAGTGCGGACCCAAGGTTTGCATGGCTATAACGGTATTGATCTCGGCGCTCCTATCGGAACACCGGTTTACGCATCGGCATCGGGCGATGTCATCATCGCAAAGAGTTCAGGCTACAACGGTGGTTATGGTCAGTATGTTGTCATCAATCATGCGAACGGTACACAGACACTCTACGGACACCTGAGTGCTGTCTATGTTGGCGTTGGTTACCATGTTGCGCAAGGCCAGCTCATCGGTTCTGTTGGTAACACAGGTAAATCAACCGGCCCACACCTGCATTTTGAGGTTCGCGGCGCACGAAACCCTTTCTAAAGAAATAGCATAAAATAGCATCAAAAAACCCCCTCTAAGATAAGGGTTTTTTTGACGTTCAAATAGTTGACTTTTACTTATAAATATGCTATTATTAATCTAGAAATCACCAATGTCTCTAGCCGTGTGGCTGGATACAGAAGTGGTATAGAAAACACCTGCACTTCAAAACTATGACAATCACCTGGACTATGTTACTCACTGCTGTGACCCTCTTCTTCTCGCTCTTCGGCGCCTGGGCGGTCGGCCGCCTTCACGATCGGTCCGAAAGCAAGCGGGTTCTCGCCCTTGCGTGGGCAAAGCTCGTTCTCGGGCTTCTCATCACGGTATATCTCGGCTTCAGCCAGATGCACAAGGCGGTGCCCGCCGATCAGCTCGCCGTCAACAAGACCTATTGGGTGGCATCTGAGTTTCGGCACGCAAAGGATGGCGATCCGTTCAAACTTGAGAACTATGCCGTTATCACTGACGGCGAACACTTCCAGACTATTCGCCTCGCACTTCATCCTGGCACGACCAACGACTTCGGTCTCAAAGTCGTGAAGACGCCGAATCTCGACGGTGGCCTGGACAGTGTGTACCTCACCAAGTTCAGCCGGATGCCCGGCACATCAAGCTTCCAGTAAACCCTCATCGGTTTACGGACCCCGCTTCTTACCAGGAGCGGGGTTTTTCTATAAAAAATCCCGCACGAGTGGTGCGGGATAGAGAGACGTTAACTGAGCCTGATCACCTGTTCTTTTCCGGTTTGGTCTTTGATGATGAGCGTGCTGCCTTCTTCGGTCACACATTCGGTCGCCAGGTCGTAGAGGGCTAGGGCGTGTCGGATCGTATCGACTTCAGACGCGTGGCCCTGCCTCGCAGTAACTTTTTGAATCGCTCCAAAAGTTTTTTTGTTGACGGTGAGAATTATGCCGCCGCTGTCTTTTTGTTCGCAGGGGAAGAATTGAGCAATGCCCTTCAGGGTTTTTTGCAGGGCTTTCAGTAATTTGTTCATACAAGTTTTGGAATGTGCTGTTGGTTCTGTCCGGAGGGAATATTAGCCTATGCGGGCAGCAAGTCAATCCATTTTGTTGCAAACAGTTTTAAGGTGTGATGAGATAGTTTGTAGTTAGATCTATGAAAACAAAACCTAAACGGAGAGGTCCGAAGGTGGACTGCTCTGATGATGATTTAGTTCTACGTGCTCGACGTGGAAATGCGAAAGCTTTTACTGCTCTCTACGAAAAACACCGTGCGAGAATGAGAGGAGCCGCGTACAGCATGTGTCGTGATGACACAGACGCGGAAGATATCTGCCAGATGGCGTGGGCACGGGCGTGGAAGAAGATCAGAAAATTTCGCAACGACAGTTCGTTCTCGACCTGGATGACAGTCATTGTGCGTCGTGTGTTTATCGACATGAGGAGAAAGAAGAAGCGAGAAGATCTCGAGTCTCTGGAATTTCTTCAGGAAAATGGAACTCATTTAGATCCAACGCACAAGGTTGTTGACCCCGCCTTTTTACCGGACAAGGTGATGCAGAATGAGGACACGGCGCATTTTGTGCGAAGCATGGTGGGTCTGATGAAAGAACCACACCGCACGGTGATGCAACTGTTCTTTTTTGAAGGACTTCAGCACGACGAGATTGCCCGAGTGATGGGGATTCCCTTAGGCACGTCACTTTCCCGATTAGGTTACGGTAAGAAAATGCTTAAGGTGATTATCGAGAGAAAACTAAATGGCGAACTACGTACAGCACTCTCTTCATAACTCGTTTCGGATCTAGGTCCGCGCGAGTTTTTTATTAAGAAAAACCGCCCCGAAATCTGGGACGGTGTGTTTGAGTGACTATTCGATCCTTCTGCCCGATTCCTTAATGCTCAGGGACAGAAGACGAAAACCAATTACGGTTATGTTTTCTCGGCGACAAAATGCGCGTGAGCGCTTCTTGAGTATCTCGATCATGTCTGCTGTCGGCTCTTCGCCGAAGAATATCGCAACGCTTTGAAATGCAGGGTGCTCAGTGAATGGTCTTTGTGCTTTCTCCTCCCATTCTTGCTTGTGCTGTTGATTACTCTCTTCTGCTGCGTAGGATTTTTTTCGGGATTGTGCCAAGCACTCCTCTTTGTAGTGTTCCTGAGCCTCAGTACCGTTTTCCCCTAGTCGGAAATGTCCTCCCATTCCGTTGTTAAACCATCCCGGGGTGGACCATATTTCGACAGGACGCCGACAGCCGTGCTCGTCAGGTGGCTGTAAGATTTTTTCTTCAAACGGATTTGGCCCAGGGTTTTCTTCAGCAAACTGAGAGGCCTCTTCCGAACCAATAGTGCATTCTCCTACAATTCCCGTGCTGTAGGCGCAGAGCTGTCTCTCGAAGTTGCCGGCGTATTGTTCGGTGTCGACGACGAAAGCGAACGGTGGAATTTCAAACATGCTAATTTCCTTTCCGGGTGTATTGTTTGTGTCTTTGGAAACTCTATACTACGGTAGTTTTTTTGCAAAGATTGCCGAACGGCAAATTCCTCCTTTAAACGAAAACCCAAATATTTTATTCTGGAATTGATTGCCACATGATCTCGAACATCTCACGATGCATTTGAATAATGCTTTTGTTTTCAATAACAATGGCGAAAAAGGGCGGGTGGAGCTGGTGGATGATTATGCGTTTAGGAATAATCACGAGGTTTGTTGTTAGAAGTGTTTTATCAGGGAGCATTTTTATTTCTACTCCGTATAGCCCTCTTTCTCGTTTGAGTTTTTGTGAAAGATCTGAATTTTGAAACAACGCCCGAATTTTAAAGTTCATCTTTGCTCGTCGACGAATGAAATCTTCAAAATATTCTGGGTCGAGTGCCATCCACGGCTCCATGTGAGAAAGTACCAAATAATCTTTAAAGGGTTCGGCGTCTTTGAGCAATCCTTCGTAGACCGATTTGATCCCCTCAAGCCCTTCATAGTATTTAATGAAACTCTCCCCTCCCTTTAGGTTGTAGAGCGCCATAAATTCTCCAAGATTTTTTCTGAAATCCTCTTTGCGTCGCTCGAGAAGTGATTCAATTTTTTCAGGATTCTCGGCCTCAAAGTATTTTTTTAAACCTCGAAGTTCAATTTTCATCAAACCTTTCTGTTTTAAGGTTTCGAGGATTGAATAAACAGTTGTTCGCTTCAATTCTGCAGCGCGCGAGATCGAAAGCACCGTGCTTGGACCTAAAGATAGAGCAGAAAAGTAGACAGACGCCTCGTTTTCAGAAAGCCCGGTATCGGTAAGTAGCGAGGTAATTTTGTTGTTTTTCATATAAACGTCGGAAAATCCGACAACAGTAATACTATGTAATATAAGGATATTTGTCAATAAATATGGTATCTGGTCGACAAAATAGACATAACTTTACAAATATGTAAAAATATTGCATAGAAACACCAGTCCTACCGCTGGGCTGAAACACTACCTGCTCCATGAAAACTAAATCGATCTATCTGTTCACTGATTCAAAGTCATTCGAAGCCGCCATTCGGGCACGAGCGGAAAAACATGATTTGTTGATAGTTTCCGATCCAGTCGCTGCGACCTTCGTAGTGACGGACTCCCCATACTTTGCTAGGAAAGAACTGTTAAAGTTTGGCAAGCCCATTTTCTGTGTCAAATGGCATGAGGAGAAACCTCCGGTCATTCTGATCAAGAGCAGTGACACAGATTTTGCCTTCGAGACATTTTTTTCATTGGTTTCAGACGGGAGATAAAAACACTCGAAAGGAAAATTATGACAGCAAAAATCATTGCGTATGTGTTGTCGACCTTGGGATTAAGCAGCTTCGGGGTCTCAATGTCCTGGACTATGGCCGGAGCTTTCAGATGGGATCAGTTAATTCCAAAAAGGCTCAGAGAAAGAGGGGATGCACCAGAGTTATTGATGTGTGTCGTGTGCACTATCGCATTTATCCTGACGCTCATTGGAATACTGTCTTTGCAGGATTTGGCCAAAAATTAACCTCAACACCAGAAAGGAAACAAAAATGAAAAAAATCTACGTCCACACAGATTCGAAGTCTTTTGAGGAATTGGCAAGAGTGTTGGTGATTGAAGCAAAATTGGCGATAGCGGCAAATTTGCAGGAGGCGGATATCATCATCACAAATGAAGCGTTAGTACCAGAAAGTCTGGAAAAATTAAACAAGCCATTCTTTTACTTTGGTTACGCTGACCCGACAGAGCCTTTTATCAAGGTATCGTCGAGAGATGTAAGCCATCGGAAGACTCTCGAGATATTTCTGAGCACCCTCCGTTAAGGTGTGTGGACAGAAAATCCCAAAGTTCAAACCTCTGTTGAAAACACAAACTCGTTCTGGGCTAGCGTCTAGGACGAGTTTTTTGTTACACAGTTAATTTCCTCGGACGATACTGAAGCGCTTCGAGGATATGAGAAGTCTCAATATTTTGTTTTTGGTCGAGGTCGGCAATGGTGCGGGCGAGTTTAATGACGCGATGGTAACTGCGAGGCGATAGGTCGAGTTTACGCGCGCTTTCATTTAAGAGGTTTCTAACATTATCGGAGAGTATGGCATGTGCGGCAAGTTCACGGACACTCATTTCAGCATTCGTACTAATGTTTTTTTCGTTATTTTTGAACCGTAGTTTTTGAATTTCGCGCGCCAAAGATATTTTTTCACGAGCAGCAGCGCTTTCATTGCGCGTTACGATTTCTTCAGAAAGTTTCTCGTGTGAAATGGAAGAAACCTCGGTCCAGAGATCAATGCGATCGATAATTGGCCCGGACATTTTGCGTCGATAGCGTTCAATGGCGCCGGGAAGACAAATACATGTTTTCTTGGCGACGCCATAATTGCCACACGGACACGGGTTCATCGCGGCAACTAAAATAAATTGTGCGGGAAAACGCGCAGTTCCTTTGGCCCGCGCAACGGAGATCACGCGCTCTTCTAAGGGTTCGCGTAAAGATTCGAGAACCCGCCGATCGAACTCCGGAAACTCATCGAGAAAAAGAATTCCGCGGTGCGCGAGCGTTATTTCTCCCGGCCGAAGAGATTGTCCTCCGCCAACAACGGCGACGTGAGAGGCTGTGTGATGCGGCGCGCGAAAGGGAGCATTGGTTACGAGTTTCCCGCCAAGATTTCCTGCAACCGAATGAATTCCCGTCACCTCCAGCACTTCGTCGAATGAAAGCTGCGGCAAAATCCCGGCCAAGGCTTTGGCGAGCATTGTTTTTCCGGTTCCCGGCGGTCCCCAGAAAGCGACGTTGTGTCCTCCAGATGCGGCAATAATGAGTGCACGCTTGGCGTTTTCCTGGCCGTGAATATCTGAGAGATCAATTTCCGCAGGACGACTTTCTCGCGGAATCTCTGTTTTTGGTTGCGGCGTTATTTCAAGAATGTTCCCCGTCGTATCTTTTTTAAATGTGAGGTGGTCCACAATTTCTTCAAGATCAGCAACCGGATAAACGGTAATGCCTGAAATGAGAGCGGCTTCTGAGGCATTATCTTTCGGTACGTATACTTTTTCGATGCCGCTTTCCGCCGCTTTTCGTACGAGAGGCAGCACTCCTTTGACGGGGCGTACGACACCATCAAGAGAAAGTTCACCCAAAAATAGTTTTTTGTCGGGGTTAAATTTAATGTCGCCTGCTGCGAGGAGGTAGCCAAGTGCGATAGCGAGATCGAAGTTGGAACCCTCTTTTTTGACCTCAGCCGGAGCTAGTGAGATGGTGATTTTTTGATTGCGTTGTTTCGGGGACTTAAAGTTTGAGTTTTTGATGGCGGCTGACACACGATCGCGTGCTTCTTCAACAGCTTTGTCAGGAAGGCCTACAATTGAAAAAGCGTGTAACCCCTTAGCGAGGTCCACCTCAACATCGATGAGGTGAGCCTCGAGGAAAACGGTCTGCGCACTTTGTACCTTCGCGAAACTCATATAAATGTTGCTATAGTATAACAACTAAATTAGTTAATGCAAAGAGGTAGCTGAAACAAGAGAAAAACACCGCTCCACACTCGGAGCGGTGTTTTTCATAAACTTACTTCATGTGTTGTTTGCAGGTCGATGCGGCAGGGTTCGCGTTCAGTCTCTCTTCCTCAATCGGAGAGTTGCAGACGCTACAGCTTCCGAATGTCCCCTTCTCGATTCGGACAAGCCCGTCTTTGAGTTCGTTGAAGCGGATCTCAAGTTGCTTCAGGATCGCCGTGTGATCTTCAAATTCTTCGATTGAGTCAGCGACCTCATTTTCATCTGCTTTATCAACGTCCATTACCGCAGGTGTCGCCTCCCAGTCTGAAGGATTTTTCGGATTTTGCCGCCCGACGCTTTTTAATTCCTCCTCAACTTTCTCAAGTTCAGTCTGAATTTTCCCTTTGTATTTATTGGTGTCTACCATAGCCCTATTGTACCAAATCGTTTTGAGAAAGCGACCGCGAGGTTAGCGCTTGAGCTTAAATGCATTCACGCGCTTGGTAATTTCTTCTACGGTGTACTCGTTTGTCGTGATGAGAATGGTTTCGTGATCAATAAAGCTGTAGACAATCAGGAGTTTGTCGTCGGCGGTTTTAAGCACGCGAACATCTTTGTTTTTAATGAGACCTGATTTGAACGGTTTATTTTCTGCGGTAGTAAGTGCCCGGCCGTTTAAGAGCGGCATAAATTTCTGCGCGAGATTGCTTTCCCACGCAAACATTCCGGTAACGGCGCTTTCATAGAGATCAGTTTTGAGAATGATGAATGCGTGATTGCCGTCAAACGAGTGAACGCCGACCGTAAAGTTACTGAGAAGCGCCTGTGAAAGTCCCGAAGGAAGATCAGTTTCCATAATGCGTAAAAATCGTTTGGCTCCCATATAGAGATCGGTACTTTCTTTAAGGTAGAGAACTTTTACCGTTGAAATTGAAACAGGTGCTGCGATTTCCTTTTGTAGTGTATCAATTAACGACGAACGAGTTACTCCGGGAAGGAGAATATCTTTTTCAGTATCAGCGAGTATCAGAGGGTCGGGACGTTGTACGGTAAGTATTTCCTCAATCACCTGGTTGTTGCGATGCACAATGTAGGTGATGCCGCTCGCACTTATGATAAGCACGGCGATGATAACGATCGCCCAGATTTTTTTACGTGAGAGTCTTTTAGCACTTCCTCCAAATCCGCCACCTTGAGCATCACGTGCTCGTTCTGCCATTGCAATGCGCGTCAAAGAAACGTTATCTTTTTTGATTGCTTCCTGAATATCAGCTTCATAGGTGCGAAGTCCCTGTACCTTTTGAGGCTGTTTTTTCTGTTCCGGTGAAGAATTTAAATCTCCTTCCATATGTTTATTAATTACGTTAGTGACGGAGGCGTTGATCCAGTTGCGGTGCCTTTCATTTTTCCGTCGGCAAAGGTAGGATCAGCTCGTTTGATTGAAAGATTGATACGTTTCTTTTCATCAATCTCTTTAACTACAACGGGAACCTTGTCACCTTCTTTCAAAACATCGGTAACGCGGTTGACGCGCGCAGGCGAAATTTCTGAGATGTGAACAAGTCCTTCTGCGTTGTGACCGATCTTAACGAATGCGCCAAAGTCCAAAATTCGTGTAACAACACCGTCAAATCGCTCACCTGTTTTGTACTCGCGGGTCATATCTTCGATCCATTTCTTTGCATTTTCTACACCTGGTGACATGCCAGTGATAAATACCGTCCCGTCGTCTTCGATGTCGATATCGGCTCCTGTTGTGTCGATGATCTCATTAATGGTTTTGCCGCCGGTGCCGATGACGAGGCCGATCTGATCTTCCTTGATCTTGATGGTAAGGATGCGTGGCGCGCGTAGAGAAAGTTCGGTGCGCGGCGTTGCAATTTCTTTGGTGATAAATCCCAAAATTTTCAAACGAGCAGCTTTTGCCTTTTCAAATGCCTCAACAAGAATGGAGAGCGGAATGCCGTCAACTTTAACGTCCATTTGTACGGCCGTGATTCCCTTCTCGGTGCCGGCAACTTTGAAATCCATATCGCCGTGGTGATCTTCAGGTCCCTGAATGTCGGTCAGCACGCGATGTTTTTTTCCTTCCATCATGAGGCCTGAAGCAATACCGGCAACAGGAGCAGAAATGGGAACGCCAGCGTCCATAAGTGAAAGCGTTCCCCCGCAAACCGAGCCCATTGAGGTTGAGCCGTTTGAGGCAACTGCTTCAGAAACGATGCGGATCGTGTACGGGAATTTTTCTTTGGGCGGCAACACGGCAAGGAGCGCTTTTTCTGCAAGTGCTCCGTGGCCGATCATGCGGCGGTTTAATCCACCCATGCGGCCTGTTTCGCCCACAGAAAATGGCGGAAAGTTGTAGTGGTGCATAAAGCGCTTGTTCTCTTCCCCTTCCATACCGTCAATGATTTGTGCGTCACGCGGACTTCCGAGTGTGAGAGCCGAAAGAATGTGTGTTCCTCCACGATAGAAAATACCTGAACCGTGGAGTACGGGTGAAAATCCGCCAGCTTTAACGAAGATAGGTCTAAGGTCGTCCATACCGCGTCCGTCAGGGCGCTCGTTGTCCTCCAGGATTCCGCGGTGAAGTTCTATATCGAAAGCTTCGTCAATATAGCTTTTAGCAACCGCATGTTCTTCCTCAGGAAGTTCTTTTTTAAAAAGTTCACTCCATGCATCTTTCAACGCCTCGATCGATTTTTTACCCGGTTCTTTTGAGAAGACTGCCTTTGAAATTTTTGGCGCGATTTCTTTTTTGAACAGTGCGATGAGTGCTGCGGAAGGCTCCGGTTTTGCGACAACTTTTTTCTTTTTGCCGAGCTCGGCGACAATTCCTTCCTGGAATTTTTGAAATGCATCAATTTCTTTAGATGCGGCCGCGAGAGCGGCATTAATCGTTTCTTCGTTCGTTTCGAATGCGCCGACCTCGATCATGTTGATGTTCCCGTCTTTGCCGCAGGCAACCATGTCAAACTCGCGCGTTTCTGATTCACGAAATGCATAGGCCGGATTAATGACAAACTCAGCGCTGTCTTTTGATTTGCCGATGCGCACTGCGCCCACAGGTCCGTTCCAGGGAATGTCTGACGTTGCGAGGGCGAGCGAGGCTGCATTTACTGCCAAGATATCCGGATCGTCTTCATCAACCGAAAGAACGGTGATGACCACCTGAACGTCGTGGCGAATGTATTGAGGAAAAAGGGGGCGAATGGTGCGATCAACAACGCGTCCGGAGAGAATTGCTTCGTCTGAAGGGCGGCCCTCGCGGCGCACAAAACGGCTTCCGAGAATTTTTCCGGTTGCATAAAAGCGCTCTTCGTAATCAACGGTGAGAGGAAAGAAGTCGGTTCCCTCGCGCGCATTTTTTGACATCACTGCAGTCGCGAGAACCACCGTGTTTCCATAGCGAAGCATAACCGAGCCATTGGCCTGGTCTGCGAGGTCGCTAAAGGTTGCTGTTAATTTTTTTCCGGCAATTTCCGTCGAGTATTCTTTTATTTGCATGGTGCCACATACGTGGCCTGCGGATTTCAGACTTGAAATTGAATTTCAAACCTGCCTATCCGACGGCCACACTACTAATAAGTGTTTCCACGCTAGCATAAAAAACATCGATTGACAAAAAGTGCCTCGCGCGTAGTTTTAATCCAAACAGTTCTACAACAACCAAAGGAAAAATTATGCCTGTTATTCGTTTCATCGGTCTTCCCTCACTCAGCGGAGAGCAAGAAGCCGAACTGATTGAACTCTGTCACAGGGCCGTTCGCGGCGTACCCAATCTTGAATTAACGGAAAACCTCGAGAAGCATGTTTCGGTTTTGATTTCGAACGACCGCTTACCGGGACGGCAACGCCCAGTCATCTTTGTCGAGGTTTTTGGACTTTTACGCAAACCACGTCGCCAAAACAACGACCGTCAACTTCTATGTGATCAACTCATTCAATTTTTTGAGACCTTTGCATCACTTCACCTCTCGCATATTGGTGAGACGCTCGTCGAGTGCAATGTCGAGCCATTTATCGAGAGTTCACACAGAGCCGAAGTTTTCGGGTCATAATTTTGAACGCGAACGCCGAGGCAACCCCTCGGCGTTTTTTTGTCTCAAAAAAAGGAAGACCCGCCAACGGTAAACGTGTGGCGGGTCTATTTTCTGTTGTAGTATTCTTCCAACGTGCTAAACGAGATTCCTCGTTCGGGATATTCCACGACCCACTCTCGGGCGTCACTCGTACCTGCAGGACGAACATGAAGGGCATCTCCCATCGACAGAATGATTAGCGAGTCACTCCACTTCACGGAAAACTGAGATGTCCTGTTTGTTCCCCGTGCGGTTGTGATGATCTGCGGGTCTCCGTCGAGCTTCGAAACAAATCCTTTTTTCGGAGACTGTATTTGAGAGAGCGTGTGAACACGTACCAGTACCGGTGCGAGTTCGTGTGATCTCTCAAGAAGCTGATCATCAGGTGATCGGGTGATGCGAATACCGGCCCCTCGTTCAATCTCACAGGCTACCACGTAGTTGTTGAGAATGGGGGGTGGGTCTTCCGTAGAAAACGGAATCCATGTTTTTTTCTTCCCCGGGCATCCCAGGGAAAACCCGAAATGTGGTCCCGATTGGGAAACAGCAATACCGTCGATAAGGCGAAGGCTCCCTACACCCTCAGAACTTCGCAGTTCATGAGGGGTCTCTTCATGTTGGAAGAACACAGTATATGTTCTCATTAGTTTTAACCTTTCTTTGAAGAGCGTTACTCCATGTAAGAGTACACAAAGATAGTATTTTGTCAAAATTTGATCGCTCAATGTTTGTAAATAAAAAAAGGCGCCGTGCACAACCTGTGCACGGCGCTTGAGAAGGCATGAGCCTTCGAGGAACTTATGGCTGTTTGACACCGACAGTCTCAGCGGCCGGAGTGCAACCTTCCGCAACAACCTCGAGTGTGAGTTTGTCGAGCGCGACCGCAGTCGTGCCCGGCCGACGCGTGTTGCGTTTCGGCGGAGCAACGGACTTGTTTCCGGCAGGCTTTTCGGCCTGCTTGCGGGCCGGTTGAACGGTGTCAGTCACCGGACTTGCAGTCGCGGTCGTTTCCGCAGGCGCATCTGGCGTGGCGGTAACCGTGATGAGCACGGGGCCCTCGGCGTGGCCGGCGGGAACAAAGGTCCCCTCCGGCTTACCAGGAACCCAGAGCATTTCACCAGCGACAGGAGCCGTGGGCGGGAGAGCGGCGATCTGCTTTCTCGACGCTTTCGGAAACTCACGCTTCACGCGCGGGTCAGCGACCTCAACGTAGATGGCATCCTTTCCGGACCCGATGCGCTTCTCGAAGGCGAAGTCCTCGCCGACGAAGCTCGTGGATCGCTCCAGGAGTTCACCGAGGTGTCCGTAGAACGCCTGCACACGCTTGCGCCCTTTGCCAGTTTCGCTTGTCGGCCCCTCAAACTGCCAGACGCGGTACACGTCGTTCGTGACTCCCGGAGGGAAACTCCGGGGGTCGGCGCACAGAGAGCGACTGCCGTCCGCGTTGCGACGTTCCCACTTGGTTTCGGCCGTGAGGACGATTGCTCCCGCACCAGTGGTATGGAACGGAGCCAATGGGTCGCCTTTGGCGAGCCGAGGGTACTCGGCGTTGAAGTCAGCGAGCGTCCCCTCGAAGTAGGGCTGGTCTGCCTGCGCTGCGCCGTTTGAGGTGCAGTTCACATGTGTCGCGAAGTAGTACGGACGACCCGCGATTTCCTTCACCGCGTCGGAGTAGTGAAACCCGACGCCGACGAGGAAGGTTAGGAATCCCCCCTCAGGGCGACGTGAGAGTTCCGGTTGAATGAGCACGACCTGCGTGCCCTGCTCGAACCTGAAGTCTCCGAGTTCACCGGCGGTTTCGGGGAGTTCCCGTCCGGCAACGATCTTATAGACGTTGCCGAGCGAGAAGTGAACCCCGCGCTGACCACTTTCATGGTCGGCGACGCTGATGAAGCCGAACTTCTTCTCCCGGTTGACGTAGGTCACGTAACCGACGATGACTTCGACGTTGCCGCGTTTGGTTTTGAGTACGAGTTTGCTGTTCATTTCGATGTGCCTTTCAGTGCTAGTTTTCTCTGAGGTGGCGATAGCCTTATCCAGGTAGAGTTACCCGAGACCTTAGTGAAAACGTATCTGGTGCAATCTTATCATAAATAAACCATATTGTCAATAGTCGTAGGATGGAGTTTTCGGCATACAAAAACCCCTCAAAATGGGGGTTTTTTGGCTCTATTTTGATATTGATATTAGCCGCGCTGAGCTCGTTGTCGTTGACTACCGCGCACCTGCCCCATCAGGTATTTACGCTGATTTTCGTCGAGATCGATAAAGTCGTCTGCAGCCTCAATAAGCTTTGCTGACGTCGATTTTCCAAATGAAACAACCTCAACCTGGCATCCTTCGTTTGTTTTCAAATACTCAACCAAAGGCACGAAATCGCCATCTCCTGAAAGAAGAATGACAGCATCAAGCTTGGGCGCAAGTTTAACGGCATCAATCGCAAGTCCCACATCCCAGTCAGCTTTTTTTGCTCCGCTTCCGAAAATTTGAAGATCTTTAACCTTTGTTTCGATACCCATTTTACCCAGGGCCTCAAAAAATGCCTGTTCTTCGCCGGATTCTGTTGAAATGACATAGGCGACCGCACGAATGAGTGATCGCTCGGCAACCGCATCTTTGACGATCTGACCGAAATTTACTTTGGTATGATAAAGGTTTTTGGCGCTATGGTAAAGGTTTTGCGTATCAATGAATACACCAACACGCTGTTCTTTGTGTTTAATAATTGACATATGATTATTGTACTACAGTAGTTAACAAAACAATCCCGCATTCGCAGGGTTGTTTTTAAAATTATTTCGGTTAGCGAGAAGCGAAGTGGGAAATTCTGATTTTCTACTTCGTTCGAGCGAAGACGAAACAAAGGGTTTAATACCCTTTATTTGCGTAAATCGAGTTTTTTGAGGAGAGAGTTGTAGCGTCGTTTGTTTTTCTTCTCCAAATATCTCATGTGTGACTGGCGATTTGCGACGAGCGACAAAAGTCCGCGTCGTGAATGCTTGTCTTTCTGATGTTTTTTGAGGTGGCCGGTTAACTCTTGAATGCGGCGCGTTAAAATTGAGATCTGAACCTCAGGTGAGCCGGTGTCTTTGTCATGCATGCCGGCCTCCTTAATTATTTTCTGCTTTTTTGTTTTTTTCAGCATGTTTCAACAGTCTAACACGAAAGGTGAATTATTGCAATACTTTCAGTAGTTTATGAATAAAAAATGAGGTGACGTTACTAAGAGTGAGAGTGAATATGTGAAAATAATCTTATTTAGAGCCATTTTTTGGAAGTTGTCTCAATTTCCAATATGTCGCACAATATTTGTATGGAGATTGTTAACTACAAACGTGAGTTCCTCGAATATCTTGAGCTTGAAAAAGGGCGGAGCCTTAAAACAATTGAAAATTATGATCGATATCTCTCACATTTTATTGAACAAAGTAAGGTTCGCTTTGCGAGTGACATAACCGACAGCTGTGTAAAACAGTTTCGTCTCGAGTTGAACCGTCAGCTTGTCCCCCACTCATCTGCGCACAGCCGCCAAACGCTTAAAAAGAAAACTCAAAACTATTACCTCATCGCGCTACGTGTTTTCCTCAAGTATCTTATACGTCAGGGGGTTAAAACGTTATCACCGGATCGAATTGAGCTTGCACGTTTAGGTGAGCGATCCCTTGACCTCATTTCAGGAACCGAACTTTCACGTCTGTTGGCCGCGCCTTCTGGCGATGAGCTTAAGGACGTAAGAGATAAGGCTATACTGGAGCTTCTCTTTTCAACCGGACTACGTGTTTCTGAGGTTGCTTCATTGCCGCGCGATATTGATATCTCTCACGACGAACTTTCGGTGCGCGGAAAGGGTGAAAAGGTGCGCGTCGTCTTTATTTCTCCGACCGCAAAGGAGGCAGTGAAAAAATATCTTCAGAAACGAAAAGATATGAACGATATGTTGTTCGTAAATATTAAAAAAGGATCGGGTGAAGAAATGAGCGCACCTCTCACCTCGCGTTCGATTGAACGTATTGTAAAATTTTACGCGATTAAAGCCGGTATCTCAAAAAAAGTTACGCCGCACGTCATTCGCCACAGTTTTGCTACCGATCTTTTGCGCAACGGCGCAGATCTACGCTCGGTGCAGATGCTTCTTGGTCACTCAAATATTTCGACAACTCAAATTTATACGCATATCACTGACAAACAACTAAAAGAAATTCACAAAAAATTTCACAATCGTGGAAGTTAGTTTCGAGAGAGCGCTGGGGAGGTCTTTTTAACGGCCAGGAACAAGTGTCTTTAAAGGACAAACTTATCCACATTATGTCCTTTACGACATGCTTGTAAAGGACATATAATAATCCTCGGATACATAAAACAGTTCTTTGATAAAAGACGTGGCCCTTTCCACTACGTTTTCTCCTACGCAAATCGGAGATTCATTCTAAAACTTTCATTCCACCCTTCCTTCACTCTTTTGGTTGGATGAGTTACAAAAGAATCCCAACGATTTGCAAGAACCGCTTTTTGCAAAATCTCTCTGCAAGAGCGGTTTTTCTTTTCTTGTCTACACTGTGAATTTAGATAGACACGTGCTTTCACGTGAAAGTACTATTCCACGAAATGTTTCTTTCGAATACTTTTTATTTTTTCCTCCTCTTCTTTATCTTTCTTTTCTTTCCCCTTTTTTCCCATTGTTTCAAGTTCTTTCTCCGACATGTTCATGAGTTCGATAGATTTTTTTTCAAGATATTCGGGTGTATTTTTTTTGGGATCATCAAGGACTTCTTCCAGTAAAGCGTGCAAAACGTGCCCTATTTTTGGTCCAGGGTTCGTTTGAGCCACTTCCATTATCCTTTTTCCGTCTATTTTTAGCATTGAAACCGATATGGGGTCGCTCATAACCTCTTCAATAAGAGATTTGTATTTTCTTAGTCTGTAGGGGTTCTCTTTTGGGCGCCCGGTACCGATACGATCACAGTTTCGAACGTTCATAAGGTCCCAGATCCTATCTTTGCCGACATTAGCAACGATTCTACGAACCGCTGAGAGGGATATTTGTTCGGTGTCTGAGAAAAACATGTGCCAGCGGACTAGTTTCGCAACTTCCTCAATTGTTTTCACGGGAAACTTCAGATCTTTAAGAGTTTCACGTGTAATCCGCTCTCCTATAACTTCGTGGCCGTGGAAAGTCCAATCTTTCTTTTCTTCAGACCAGCGCCGGCTTTTAGGTTTACCGATATCGTGAAAAAGAGCCGCTAAACGAATTTCAAAGGAAAACTTTTTATCAGCCGCATGTTGGAGAGACTTAAGCAAGTGCTCCCAAACGTCGTATTTGTGGGTCTTATTTTGTGTTACACCAACAGATTCGGCTAGTTCTTTCGAAATATAGGTAAGAATCCCCAATTTCTGGCTTAAAACAAGTCCTCGAGAAGGTTGCTCAGACATGATTACACGTGAAAACTCATCGCGAACACGTTCTTTGGCTATGTTTTTCAACAGATTAGCATTGGCCCTGATTCCTTCGACTGTTTTACTGTTGAGTTCGAAATCGAGCTCTGTAGAAAGCCTTATAGCGCGGAGCATCCGAAGCGCATCCTCGTTGAAGCGGTCGTGGGGTTCCCCGACCGTCGTCAGGATGCGTTCTTTAAGGTCACGGATTCCCCCATAGAGGTCTATAATATGTCCTTTATAAGAATTGTCCTTTATAACCTCAATATCGATGGCGATGGCGTTTATCGTAAAATCACGACGCTTGAGATCCTCCTCAACGCTTTCACTAAACTTAACTGTGTCAGGACGTCGATTGTCCGAATATTCAGTTTCGGTGCGAAATGTAGTTACTTCGACGATTTGAAGAGATGGGTCATCCGTTTCATTTTTTACGCCAACTGTTCCAAATTTATTTTCGTAAAATGACTCAGTTTTAAACAAATCGAGTATTTGGTCTGGCGTTGCGTTTGTTGTTACGTCCCAGTCTTTAGGTTTTCTCTCTATAATGAGATCTCGTGTACAGCCACCCACCAAATAAGCCTTATATTTAGCCTTTTTTAAACTTTCAACGACACGAGAAACTTCTTGCGGGATAGTAAATTTTTTCTCAAAAGGCTCGTTCATTTCCTGATTTTCGCACATTTTTCTCAATTCACACAATCTAATGTATGATGATTTTATGCGTTCGTAGCTCAATGGATAGAGCACTTGCCTTCGAAGCAAGGGGTTGCAGGTTCGAGTCCTGCCGAGCGCGCAGCGATCGAGCAAGGCGATTTATCGCCTTGCGAGCAGGACTCGAAAAGGCTGAGTATATTTCTGGAAAATTCTTATTTTTCTGGAATTCGAAGCCTGTACCGGTCCTGTAGGGACCGGGTCCCAACCACTGATCTCGTAGAGATCGAGTTTTTCTTGATAGCCTGTAGTTTTTTGCCCAAACGCCTTGTTGTGCTAGAATTTCGAAGTTCGCGGGTATGGTTTAGTGGTAGAACACGTCCTTGCCAAGGATGAGATGGGAGTTCGATTCTCCCTACCCGCACACGAACGAAGTGAGTTGGCGGTAGAGCACGCAACCTTCGTTGCGTGCGTGGAGAATCGAACGCCGGAGCGTTGCCGAGCCAGCAGGTGAGGCCGCGAGGCGGTGGCTAGGCCGAGGAGTGCGGCGGCACGACGAGAGCCGATGCCGGTTCTCCTGTCCGCAGGGATTGATCCCTCTCCGCACAAAATAAATTCCAGCTCGCGTCCAGATGTTTACAAATCTGTGGATAAATGTGGGGATATGTGGATAAAGGACAAAGTCTCTTAGTCTTATATATGTCTTATAAATGGCTCTACTGAGCCTTAAGATGTCCAAAATGCTACATATCTAAAAAGTTACACGTGAAACACGTTTTATATGAAAGAGGAGGACATAACATTACAAGTCGGGGTTAAAATTTTGCTTAAAAATAGTAAAGGTGAGTTCTTGGTTCTTCTTAGATCCCGAATAAAATACGGAAATTTTGGAGATATGTGGGATATTCCAGGTGGCAGAATAATCCCCGGAACTGACTTAATCGAAAATCTTAGACGGGAAATTAAGGAGGAAACAGGTCTAAATTACACGGGAATACCGGTTTTAGTGGCCGCTCAGGATGTTTTGAGACATAAAGACAAGCATGTAGTTCGTTTAACGTATATAGGTGAGTTAGACGGAGTGCCTGTTTTAGACGACGAAAATACTGAATATAAGTGGCTAACTCTCCCAGAAATGAAGAAAATGAATGATTTAGACCAGTATGTGCGGGAACTACTCAAACGCGATTTTATTTAGGCTCATCCTATGGAAAAATGGAGTGAAAAGCGACAATTTGGTAATAAGGGTGAGGAAATAGCCACAAAATTCCTTATTTCAAACGGTTTTGAGATTAAAGAAAGGAACTTTTTGCGAAAATATGGCGAAATAGACATTGTTGCACGTTCAAAAGACAACGTTTTTCATTTTATTGAGGTAAAAAGTGTTTCCCGTGAAAGCACTGACGGTGATAAGAAGGATGAATTTAGGCCGGAAGACAATATTACTCCGGAAAAAATACGAAGTTTGTCGCGAGTTATTCAGGTATATATCGAAGAAAAAAAGCTCGACGACTTTGACTGGGTGTTTTCGATAATAACGGTAAAGATTGATGAGAAAAATAAGGTTGCACGAGTAAAATTCATCGAAGATATTGTCCTTTAGTGCGTTCTTGATTTCTGTGTTAAACTCAACTTTCGGGTAATTACGGGGCGTAGTGCAACGGTAGCATACTTGATTTGGGATCAAGCGGTCCGAGTTCAAATCTCGGCGCCCCGACACGAACGAAGTGAAGTGACGGCGAGAAAAGCGCCTGCGCGCTTTTCGGCCGAGATTTGAAAAGGTTCTCCCATATCGAACGCCGGCTTGTGCGGCGTGAGATGGGAAACCTGTACTGAAGCTGTAAGCTTCAAATCTATTTGTATAATGTTAATAAACTAGGGGATTTCTTGTGGATTTGATGTTGAAAGATGTTTGTGTTATCAAATATCTACACGACAATGTCAACAACTTTTAAGAAAAATACTGAAGACTTTGTGTGCGAGAAGTGTGGTTTTTCAGTGGTAGGTGACGGATACACTAACCATTGTCCAAAATGTTTGTGGAGCAAGCACGTCGACGTAAATCCGGGGGATAGGGCAGAGGTGTGTAAAGGAATGATGGAACCTCGTGACGTTGTGTTTGAGCGCGGGGGATACGTTCTTGTTCATCGCTGCGTGAAGTGTGGCTATGAAAAAAGAAATAAGGTTGATGAGCGTGATGATTTTGATAAAGCAATTGAAATTGCAAAAAAGAACTCGCGGAAGTATATGGATATGTAGGCCCGCTCCAACTGTTTTTACAAAACACGCATATCCGTCTACTGACGGATTGCTATGCTTGGCTCGTCAGCCTGCGCAATGTTTTGTAAATGCCAGTTCTCGCTTTGGTGGCTAGTGGTATACTTCGTATTCTAACTTCGGATACAAATTGCTCTGCGAAGAGCAATTTGTTACGATACAGCGCACTGTGAGGTGTATTTTGAAATAAGAAATGCGGGACTAGTTTAATGGTAGAATAGAAGTTTTCCAAACTTTTGGTGGGAGTTCGATTCTCCCGTCCCGCACAGCAATGAGCGCAGCGAATATGCTGTGCGAGGACAGCAAGCACCTACGTGCTTGCGTGGGAGAATCGAAAAGCTTCTCCCATATTTTCGAGTCATTCTTATGCTGAGAAAATGGGAAAGCTGCACTGCTCCTGTAGGGAGCGATTTCGTCCCGCACAGATTAATTTGTCACAGGAGTTGAGATTTTCCAGATTTCCTCAAACTGAACCTTGATTAGTTGTGCAAAATCTTTACTTTGGACCACGAAACCAAAACCTTCTTTTTCTGATGAAAGAAATGCCACTTTGTCTTCGTACATCCAGTAACCCATATCCCAGGTCATACTTTCGGGAGCGATTCGTAAATCTCGCAAGTGTTCTTCACCGGACCCTAAATAAGGAAATTTTTTCGTATCTAAAACACGATCTTTTGGCCAAATGACCCTTAAAAATATGTTTCTCTTAATTCTTTTTTCGTTTAAATCTTTCAGATATTCATCTCCAAGTATTTTCATCATCTCACTCATCGGCCACATGAGAATTGTCTCTATGTTTCGATTCATCATTATGTGGTTGATCACCTGCTTCACGCCTTCTTTTCCGGAATAGAATTTAATTCGAGGCTCGATAGAATCAGTTTTACGTAAAAGATCCGAAAGAGATTTTTTAAATTCACTTTTTTCATTTTCAAGTGCTTTGATTTTGTCGTTCAAGAGTTCCTCAATGTTCCTAACATTATCAATTGAGAATATTTTCTTACCGTCTTCACTTCGCTGCGTTACTAAACCATGCTGAATTAGAATTTTAAGGTGATCGTAGACTGATGAGCGGGGGATAGAAACTCTTTCGGCAAGTTTTCGCGCGTTAGTCGGCCCCTTACTTACAAGTTCATTAAAAACTTGCTGGGCAATTGGTGATAGATCGAGTTCCTCAAAGATTTTCTTAAACATCCTTCTATTATAAGGCTTTATAGTTATTTGTCGAAATTCGACGACAGATAGACATATTTGACAAAGTTTGATAAAGTATGTAAAGAAAAATCAGAGTATTAGGAATTCAACCGAATTCCCTCTGGTTTGAAAAGTTGTTTGAAAGTTCAACTTATGAAAGAAATTCTTCACAATGTCCTTATCCTCTGTCACGTCGTAACCATTATTGGGGCATTGGGTTTCCCCTTCATCTCCCTCACAGTGTGTGGGGTAATGGCTATTCGTGAGAGCTTGGAGGATCTTGATTATTACGGTATCGACGGTTTTATCAAGGAAAAGTGGTGCAACAGACATGATCGGCTGCTCAGTTCGTTTGCTCTATGTATCTTTCCGATTTGCACACTAGTTACTTTGGGATGGATGGCGGTAAAACTGTTTGGCCCATAAAAAGAAAGGAAAAATTATGTACGTGATACCAACTGTGCTACTCATCTGCATCATAGAACTATTCATTCTGCCCAAAATCAAATGTGTTGGGCGGTATTGGCAGGTCCAGGCTGAACACAAAGCGAAGTTAGGAGAGGAGGAGCGCTACAACTACCCCGATCCAGACCGAATGACCAACCAGTGGCTTGCCGGTTCAGCTCTTCTCTACCTCGGACTCTTGGCTCTGGGAATTAGTCTTAGTTTCATCCATTGAGCCATGTGTTTTAGCTCTTCATAACAACCTGATCGCAGGATCAGGTTGTTTTTCTATTTGCAAAAAGAAATATTTTTTGAATTTACCTCGGACAGTCTGCTTTGCACTTACTTCTCCTTACTTATACTCCAGATTGTATCGAACCAGCCTTTCATGGTGTTGCTGAAGTCGACACTTTCAAACAGTGTTCCGAATATTTCATGTGCCATGGTGATAATTGCTACGCGCGAGTCATAGATCATAATCATAGAGTCAAAATTGATTGATTTCGGGGGAATGCGCACTTCGCGGTTGTTTGTCGGGTCGGCCTCATATTTTTTGTTAAATCCTTCAAGCGATTCTGCATACAGGATTTTATTTTTTATTCCCCACTTAGACCGGTCTTTAATGTAGTTAGTCACATATTCTTTCCCGAATCGTTCATAGATACCTTCGTACACAGCTGTCCGAACAAGTTTTTCTTTTGAGGTAAGACTGTCCCGGTATAATTTTTTTACACCTTCAGTTCCTTCAAAATATTGAACGCGCGGCTGAACAATAGGGCCTTTATATTTTTTTTTTCCTAGCGATTCGCTTAATTTTTTAACATCAGCCTCTAATTTTTTGAGATCCGACAATTTTTCAGAATGAAGGGATAAAAGTTTTTCAGGCCCCGCAAACATTATTTTTCGGCCATACTCTGCTCCCAGATTCCAGCACAAACCCTTTTCTTCGAGTGATTCAATGACGTTATAGGCGTTAGATCGGGTAAGTCCGGTGAGTTTGGCGAGAGCACTCACTACGAGTGGTGGGGAAGTGATTCCCTGAAGATATACACGTTGTTCGATTTCTGTAACCCCTAGTCTACTTAGTATTAAGGCTGTATTATTCTGTTGTCCAAATTCTGTGGGCATATATACATTATCATATATCAATGATATCCTTTTGTCAATTGGGCTAATGTGGCTCAAGTGAACATTGAAAAGGCGCTTATGAAGAAAACAGAACTTACGAAACTCATTTTGGAAAAACTTGGTGGTGAAAGTGAAGCCCGGAAGTTTCTCCTTGGCGAAAAGCGGTTGGTTGATGCAGATGTATATCAACGAATATTACATATGGAGAATGTTGTGGTTGGTGACCAGCAAGTAGCAGACTCGATACCATACAGACCACTGTGCATTCTAAAAACAGGACCTCGGTTTTTTGGGAATCGTCGGCTACAGCTTCTGTGTGCAAAAGTGGTGGGATTGGAAGTTGAACCGGAGCTCGGAGCGTGGTGGTTACGAACACGCCGTTCCATAACGACCAAAAGTAATATTGAGTTGGAGTTGGTTACGGTTACACCAAAAAGCCTCGGTGTTACCCAGTATCATAATGGGGGTTACAAAAAGATATACGAAAAAGCATGGGAATTAGGTCTCTCTGTATGTCCTTTCGATCTAGCATTCGACATTGCGATGCTCCAAAAGCAAAGAAAATTGGAGGGGGACTATATAATCGGTAAAAAGTCCCCACCCTCCGGTGAGATTGCAGGAGTTTTTACTCGGGGTAGGAAGAAGCCTTTTGTGAAAATCGTGTATCTCGAATCAAGTTTATGTGATCCTGAGGAAAAATGGATCTTTGTTTGGCGAAAGGCACTTTACAGCGAGAATGTGTAATAATTCGTAAACGGCCTGATCGCAAGATCAGGCCGTTTTTCTACTTACAAAAAGAAATATTTTTTGAATTTGCTGCGAAACATGTCGGCTTTGCGTTTGTTGCGCGTAACAGAAAACCGGTTTTTACCTTTTTGTGAAAGGATTTTTTCGAGTTCTTGTTTTTCAGCTTCTCCAAAATCCTTACTCTTTTGGTAAAAGGATTCAATATCACCGCATACTTTTTTATCGAGCCAGACCTCGATCACAAAATCACCAATAATGTTCACGTAGTAATTATTTTTTTCAAACAATCCTTTTTCGAGCATTTCGTAGTGTGTAGTGGTCGTTCCTAAAAATGTTTTGGCAAGTTTATCAAGCGGAGTACGATTGGCACACAATATAGCTAGTTTTTGTCTCCGACCAGCAATTTTTTTAAAAAGCCCTGTCTCGTTTTCAGTTCGCGCGAGTAAAAACCATTCGTGAGGGTTGTAAATAAGCACGGGGAGTTGCGGGGAGGAGGTTTCAACGAGCGTAATAAAAACGTGCGACCAAAATGCGTCAGTAAGCACTGGATTTTTGAAGTAGTACTGAATTTTTTCTCCTTGGTGCAGATTGAGAAAGGTGTTGTTAGGAGAATCGGTATTTCTGATTGCGTGTTCGGCTTTTCTAAAAAATTCCTCCATTGAAGAAATCCAGACACCGCTCAAACTGATATTTTTTTTGTGAACCACGACCACCTCGGTTTTTTTAAGTTTTCGGATCGTCTGATAAACACCCTGTTTGGTGGTTTTTGGCCGCTTGTTTTTGATTATTTCAATGAGTTTAACGATTGGGAGCGGGCCACTTTGAAGGTGTACAAAAATATAGTCTTCAGTTGAGATCGGGGATAGGAGATTCATAGAGATACCCTAGCAGAGGAGTACCTAAAAGTAAACAAATTATTTACTTTTTATTATAAAAATAAGGATATTTTGACATAAACTACTAAATATTGTATAGTTGCAGCAGAAGAAAGCTATTGTTGCTTTCAGAACTTTGAAAGGAAACATGAAAAAAATCTTGTTAAGTGTCCTCTACTTGTCAACACTGGTTTGTTTGGTAGGAGTTGCCTGGAAATTCTGCGGTCCGATCAAACACACCAAAGAAATTGTGAACGTTGTTTATCGGGGTTACCGAACAAGTTTTGAAGTTCACCGAGTTCGAGTAAACGAATTTACCGGAGCGTTTTGGATGTTCGGCATTTACGTCATTCCTTTTTTAGCTTTTGCAGGTATCAGCCTAATAGGTTTGAGTGATATCGGAGCTTCAAAAAAGGAAAATGAGGGCTGAATTGAGATCTCATGTCACATGCGCCGCTAACAAAACGCACCAACCCGAGCACTATTTCGGCGGAATAGTGCTCACTGTCTCGGAATGTGTGTTCCGACTGATGAGTCCGAGCCTAAACCGCTAAGCGGTCGGCCAAGCAGGACGAAACAGGGAAGTAGTTCCTTGAAAACAACAAAAAACCTACAAAATCTATGAACTGCACAAACATGAACCCGGTAATTCTGATTGAAGAAATCAAGAAGGTGGAAGCGGTAGTTACACCAATTCCGATCGATAAAGACGCAAACATCCGCGTCTTACTTGAAGAGTGGTCCAAGCGCCACCCAGTCATTCGGGACGTAATTGATGGAAAGACAACTGTCATGGAGTACCTGACACCGTTTGCGGAAGACTTGAGCGGCCTCAGCCTCTTCAAGCGGTTGAAACTCAACCACAAACACGATCTGCGGGTGCTTAATTTCACTGACGAAGCACTTTCAGTGAAGGGGTATGAGGGGGGAAGTAGCGGAAGGGGAGGAGGGCACTATGTCTCAATAACCGAAGGACCAGATGGCTTACCGTATGTCGGAGGAACTTTTTGGTTTCTTATGACAATCGCACTTCTGGTTTTAAGCTTAGGTTTCTTCTCTGAACCAGCTCGAGGTTGGCCTGCAGGAATGTTTTGCTTCGCTTTGTCTTGTTTCTGCGGCCTTGCCACCTATTCCACATGGTTTTATGGACCGTTCGAGTTCACACGAGAACTTGTTCCGGTTCTGAAGGATAGGGCAGAATACCTCGACGAAATCATCAGGCGCTCTTACCCGCGCTGATTCGGTAGGTTTCTCAACAAGAAAGGTGAAATATGAAAAAAATTACTGCACCGATTCTGGCATGGGCAAGGAGAAAAGGGGCACAAATCGATGAGTTCTTCGCAAAGAAATCAGAAGATCAGCTTACAAAATACGCAATTGTCACCCTCGTTAGTTTGGTGGCTCTTGATCTCGGGTTGTTGATTTTGCAGATCAAACTCAATTCCCCGGGCTGGTTGGTCTGTGTTCAGGGTTTCTTTTGGCTCGTCACTGTATTATTTAGGGCGGGGTTCTTTGCAGTCAGTTCGACGGGACGTGATCTTTGAAATCCACAACCGCTCTCACAGAAATGTGGGAGCGGTTTTTCTATACCCAACGAAAAAACCGCTGGCCTAAAACCTTACGGTTCGGCTGAAAGCGGTTTTTTCGTTCTCCGGAGAAACGGAGTAAATAAATCGAGCGATTTATTTTACAGCGTCCTTCAACGCTTTTGCTGCGCGGAACTTCGGCACTTTCATTGCGGCGACCTGAATGGTCTCACCGGTGCGTGGGTTTCGTGCCTGGCGAGCGGCGCGGGTCTTTACTGAAAAGATGCCCAAACCTGCGATTGATACTTCCTCACCCTTTTTGAGAGTGCTGATGATCGTATCAATCATCTTGTCTACTGCCTGCTCTGCCTGAACCTTCGTGCCGCCCAACAATACGTGGACAGCCTCTACGATACCTTGCTTGTTCATGTGTTTATTATTTAAACGACCTTAGTAAATTGTCGACAATACAACGGAATAATTATATAAGAGGCCATTTTTTATGCAATCAATAGATAAAGTTGACAATATATATACAATATGGTACAATATACCCCGAATACGGATCGACGGGAAACGCTCAAAACGAAAGGAACTGAAATATGCACAGTGGCTCGTTTCAAAAAGGGTCCCGCGGTGGATCCAGTCGAAAACAGAAACCGCCTAATCTTGTCGTGCTTTATCGGCGCGCCAAGAAAAAGGAGTCACGGGAAGGGTGGCCGCCGGGTGCGAGGGCGCGCCGGGACTAACACTCTTCCAATAAGGCGGCGAACCCTCGGTTCGCCGCCTTTTCTCTTAAAGACAAATCGATGTCCTTGAGAAAAGTATTGATAGCTCATAGAGAATGGTGTAGGGTGGGGAAAGACTGAAATCAATTCTGAACGCCATTGTTATGAAGAAAGAATTCACACCGGAAGAACGTCAGCAGCGGGCTGAGTATTATGCAAAGCGAATCGCCCGTTATCTCATTGTAATGATTCTCGCACTTATAGCACTTCTCTTTTTATGGCTCATCAGCAAATGGACGAGTGAGCCTAAGGAAGAAAGGGAACCTCGTCGTCCACAAAACTACGCTTTCTGCCCCGCACCGCGCGGGGCTTTTTCTTTATCAGCGTATAAATATTGACAAAACTAGAAATATATGTAAATTTCCCTTTAGGAATACTATGAACCGCTACTCAATTCTCGCGCTCTTTTCAGTATTTGTGATTCTCGTCAGTTTCTTTCTTGGTTTTGAACCAATTTCTCGCATGGTTGGAATGGGCATTGTTTTCTACGCTGGGTACAAGCTGGAGATAATCGAGATTCCCTTGTTTGTCTCAGGGATCACCGGACTAATTCTTGCGTTTGTTTGTAAGGATTTTACACCCTGGGCTTATCCGGAACCGCCATTTATTGGAGGAAAGGGGAGTTGGGCACTTTGGTTTGCGCTTCTGCTCATTTCAATTTTTGCTCTTGTCTGGGGTATATGTGAAGCGTTCAAAAACGAACAGGTGCGTGTCGAAACGACTGACTGAACATTTAGGGCCTTCTTGATAAGGCACAACAAAAACCACTGCAGATTGCTCTGCAGTGGTTTTTTTCTTTGTATTTTCCACTTACTATCTCGCGGTTTCGATTGCGCGCATTTCACGAATGACCGTCACGCGAATTTCGCCAGGATATTTGAGTTCCTGTTCAATTTTGAGAGCGATGTTGCGTGAAAGGTTTTTAGCCTCGAGATCTGACATTTCTTCCGGCTTAACAAAGACGCGGATTTCGCGGCCGGCCTGAAGAGCGTATGACTTCTCGATTCCAGGGAAACCATTGGCAATCGCTTCGAGATCCTGAAGACGTTTGAGATAGTTTTCAATTGAATCACGTCGTGCGCCGGGACGTCCGCCGGAAATTGCGTCGGCAACCTGAACAATGATTGATTCGGGTGTTTCGTACGGATATTCCTCGTGGTGTGCCTGCATTGCTTTAACGATTGCTTCGTCTGCGCCGAACTTCTGGAGAATTCTGCGACCAATCTCAACGTGTGTTCCCTGAACTTCGTGGTCGACAGCTTTTCCAATGTCGTGGACAAGAGCTCCGGCTTTCGCAACTGCTACGTTTGCGCCGAGTTCCTGTGCGATCATGCCCGCGATGTGAGCCATTTCAATTGAGTGCTGCAAAACGTTCTGACCGTAACTCGTACGGAAGTAGAGGCGGCCCAAGATTGAAAGAATACGGGTGTCGAGATTCAAAACACCAACTTCATACGCAGCCTGCTGGCCTTTCTCCTTTATGATTTTGTTGATGTCCTGAGTTGCCTTTTCAACCTCCTTCTCGATTTTTGCTGGCTGAATACGGCCGTCAACGATAAGATTTTCAAGAGCCATGCGGGCGATTTGGCGGCGGACAGGGTCAAACGAAGAGAGGGTAATCGTGCCGGGAGTGTCGTCCACAATAACTTCAACGCCGGTTGCGCGTTCAAACGCTTTGATGTTACGGCCTTCTTTACCGATGATTTTCCCTTTGATCTCATCATTAGGGATGTTGACGCTTGAGGTAAAGATATCTGATGAAACTGAGTTGCCGAGGCGGTGAACAGCCGACGTAATGATTTCTTTGGCGCGCGCCTCAAGTTTTTCCTCACCCGTTTGTTCAAGTTTCTGCATGCGCACCAGAAGATCGTTCTCAGCATTTTTCTCAATCGCTTTCAGGAGTTCGTTTTTCGCTTCCTCGCGAGAAAGTCCGGCAACGCGTTCAAGCTCGCCCTGTTTTTTTAATTCCATTGCGTCGACCTTGTCTTTCTTTTCTTTGATTTCGGTAATTTTGCCTTTGAGTGCAACAACTTCTTTATCGAGCTCCGACTGGCGTTTTTCAACGATGTCCTCTTTATTGATAACGCGCTCCTCTGCTTTCTTAAGTTTCTCTTCCTTTTCTCGCATTTCCGACCGGACTTCCTTCAAGGTTTCGGATGCTTTATTCTCGGCTTCGATTAATATTTTTTTTGACTTCTCCTGTGCCTGAAGTTCCATTTGTTTCAACTCAAGCTCCATCGAGCCTTTTTTGCCAAGCGAAATGATCAGACGCAGATAATAGCCGAGGGCGATGCCGATTGCCCCGGCGATACTCCCATACATTATGACTAATTTAAGTGACATATGCGGTTTGCGTCCCGCTTTTTATCTCGTGTGTACCAAAATTAGGCCTTCAAGGCTTTCATCAAAAGATATCTTTACAAGTGAATTAAAACTTTCGATCATGGAAGTGTTTCGGTGTTGTAACGATAACGGACGGGATAAAAAACAGAACGGTAATTACAAGTGCTAATATCCACATCATAGTTGACTTTTGCTTTTTTGTCTACATTAAGGCTTGGTCCGCTTTTTGGCGGACACCACTAAACTTTTTAAGTGAAAATCCTCTTTTATAGAACATTGCGGAGTCGAGTCTGCGAGACGAGCATAGGAAAACCCTACATCATCTTGTAGGGTTTATCCGCGTTCTATAAAAGGGGGTTTGAGCGACCCCTACTTCTTGTTTTTGAGAATTTCGTCGACGATACCGTATTTAAGTGCTTCTTCCGCACCCATGAAGAAGTCACGGTCAACATCTCTTTCGATTTTTTCGAGCGTTTGGCCGCTGTTCTCTGCCAGAATGCCATTAAGTTGCCGTTTCAGCTTCAAAATCTGCTTTGCCGAAATCTCGATATCTGATGCCTGACCTTCAACACCACCCAACGGCTGGTGGATCATGACTTCAGAGTGGGGGAGAATGAAGCGCTTACCCTTAGTTCCGGCCGAGAGGAGAATCGAGGCCATCGAGGCGGCAATACCGACACAGATCGTTGAAACCTCATTCTTAATGTGTTTCATCGTGTCATAAATCGCCATGCCAGCATACACGCTTCCGCCGCCTGAGTTGATATAGAGCATAATGTCTTTCTTTGCGTCTTCGGATTGAAGAAAGAGGAACTGCGCAATGATGATATTTGCCGTATGCTCGTCGATGGGGCCGCCGAGAAAGATAATACGCTCTTTAAGGAGGCGCGAGTAAATATCATAAGCGCGCTCGCCGAACTGAGACTTTTCAATGACGGTTGGAATGAGAATTGATGACATATGTTAGTAAATAGTTAGTAGTAAGTAGAAAGTAGTGTGCAGAAACAGGGAAAGTATATCAGCGCTTCTAAAAATTGACAAATAATAAAATTAAGGTAATTTGGTTTTGAATCGCTCTTTGTAATTACATTGCCGAGAATTTCGATTCAAGGTTTGAGTCACCTAAACAAAGTCTCAAGTACACCTGTATATCCGTATGAAACCAGAACTACCGTTACATCGAATTGACATAACAGCGTTGGCGGAGAGGATTGATGAGTCTGAGACGACAGTGAAGCTGGCTCTCAAAGGAGGTGACCGAGACTCCTTTTGTGGTCTTGGTCAGATTCGCAGTGTCAAAGATGCTGAACGTTTTTTTAAGAGAACCGAAAATCCAGTGCGACGGGCGGAGATCGCTTTACGAGGTATCGGATTTTGCAAGTCACTCGAAGAGCTTGAGGGTTTTGAGGCCTTTGTTCAGGTGAATGAGTTCGCCAACCCTAACCCCGTTCAAAGTACGAGTCTCGATTTCAGAGCGGCCTATACAACCAGATTCCGAGCACTGTGGCCCGATGCGGAAGCTCGTGTCAGAACATTCACGGACGGATGGAAACTCTATGAGTCCGTCGATCCCGAAGTGTTTCCTGACCTTGCGCGAAATGCGCTCTTGCTCACCGTACGGCTGGGGAATGATCCTGAAGAAATTGTCAGACTTGTTCGTGTCGAGGTTCTTGAGGGGGAGGATGGCAGGATTCTCCTTGGTCGGGCATATGATCTTGCAACGCCTGAACAGGTTGTTGAAATGCTCAAACAGGGCGACATAGAACAACGGCACGGTATGCTTTTTAATGATGCTGTCTGTTTCGTCTCTACACTCTTCGAGAAGGAATAATTTTGTTTCAAACCCGCCGAACACAATCGGCGGGTTTTTTGTTTGACAGCATATTTTTTTGGAGTAAGGTAACCTCGAACGGTTCTTTGCAAATGGTTTGCGAAGATAAACAAAAAACTGGCGAGTCTTGCGCATCGCGCAGGAAGAGCCCAAAAAAAAGAAAGGAACGAGCGTATGAAAAAAACAGCGCGAGTTACTACGGAAAAAATGAGTAGGGCACAGCGGGATGAGATACGGCAGAAGAATCGGAAGTTTCCGTTCGATACGAGAACGAGGAAGTTGGTTCACGCAGACGCGAGTGGTCTCTGGGCGACATTGGAGATGTTCGCATCTCATGGTTTAACCGAGCGACACATGAATCGGTTGCGGAAAGAGAAAGCACTTCTCGCTGCGGTTGGTGATTTCATTCTTCTTGACGGTTTCGCGCCTGTTTCGGGTTACGAGGCCGCGGCCGTGAACATTCTTGGTGCTGAGAATGTGATTCTTGCGCCGTCATTCTTTCTTCATCTTGGAGGTCTCGAACGGAGACACGCACAACCGATATCCTACCATTCGCACTCATCGAGATCCGCTCTTGATAGTGAAGATATGGCGGAGTTTCAAAAAATGCTTCGCGGTTGTGGGAGAGAGAATGCTCTGGGGACTGCACGCTGGGTCATGTGTTATCTTCATGGTACCGATACTGTTACTGCAAACAGGGTGTGGGGCACACTCCCCATTTTTACCGAAGGTCTCGATCCCAACTCTTGCGGTTCCTGGTTTTCGGTTCCGATAACACAGGAAGGGTATTATCTTCTTGATTTTGGAGTCGAGAAGTTTGTTGGCCGGGACGATTCCGCGCGCCACACTCTTTTACTTGAAACCAAAACAGAAGAGGCCTCGGACGAAGTTGTCCTCCTCGCACTCGCACTCGGACTTCTTTCAAAGCATCGACATTTGATGCCGCCAGGAAGTTACCATCATGGTAACCATCGGCACAACGGCAACTATCCATTCATTGGTGTTACTGAAGATGGTTTTATCGACGTTCGCACCGATGTGCCCGATCACCTCATGCAGTTTTTAGGCAAAGGGGGGCCGGGAATGGTTCGCTCATTCTATCTCGGAGATCTTTCATGACAACTTGCCCCGTTCGCGCATGCGCGAACGGGGCTTTTTTCATGTAAAAGCGGAGCTATTGACAAAATAGCAATTTCAGTATAGTCTATTTTTTGAACCAGAACCTTCAACAACCACAGCTAAGGAAACTATGGACATCTACAACCGGTATCTTATGAGGCCTTCGGGTGAACGAAAACATCAGGCGCAAACAGCGCCCGAATCCGCAACTTTCGCGGTCATGGATCTTCTCCGGTCAGAGGAAAAACTGCCGGCCGGATGGGATCAAATGGGTGAGACGGAGAGAAACAAACTGATGGAGAAAATGTGTGATTACATCAGTCGATCCATTGAGGATTTCCGACCGTGAGCTTTTGAAGCGGACGAGACCACTCTCGTCCGCTTTTTTATTTTTTTAAAATAAGTACACTAGACTCTATGCGACTCCATAACTTTTTTATTGAGCACCCAATCGGTAATGCGACGAGTATTTCGGTTGAAGATACCGACCTCATTCATCAGTGGTTAAAAGTTTTTCGTATGAAGACGGGAGATCGCGTCGTACTTTTAGACAACAGCGGTAGTGAGTATGAGTGTGAGATAACAATGCTTTCCCATGACTCAGCTCGGTGCACTGTTGTTGAGAAACGACAGAATAAAAATATTTTATCAAAAGATGTCTGGCTGTTTCAATCGCTCGTGAAAAAAGATACGTTCGAGTGGGTTGCCGAAAAAGCAACCGAGCTTGGTGTTACACACATTGTGCCGATTGTTTCAGAACGTAGCGAAAAAAAGGATATCAATGTCGATCGATTGAAAAAAATTATCAGGGAAGCTTCCGAGCAGTCTTTTCGGGGGACTCTTCCGATTCTCCACCCGGTACAAAATCTTGAAGTGACTCTTTCAGACGTTACTGCGGCGAGCGAAATAAAACGGATCGCTCTCCATACGGCAGGCCCCGCATTTTTACATGAAAGCATGAAATCCAATAAGCTCGCCTTTTTTATCGGGCCTGAGGGTGGCTGGACCGAGAGTGAGATCAACCTTTTTTCAACTCACGAGGTGCCCGTGTACTCACTCGGCGCTCAGGTGTTGCGATCGGAAACTGCTGCGATCGCTGCGCTCTCGCTTGCACTTTTGAGTTCGTAGAACAGATAGAGGAGAGACCATGCTCTGGTATTGACGCTCGCGCTTTGAAGAGTAGGCTGGTTAAGGAGATGTTCTATGACTAACACTGAGCGTATTATCCGTGGACATTTTTTTGATACCGAGGACGACAGAGAGTATTTCAGGGTGTACGAGCGATACCGCAGACTTTTCTTTACTGTTCAGAGGGAAAACGGGCGGCGCAAACGTTTCTTTGAATTTCGTTTGGCGAAAGCAAATTTCAGTCGCGAAGAGGCACGGCGTTATTTTGAAGTGACGCGGTTTGGGCGCATTCCTTTATTTGAACCCCAGGTATCCCGTGGCTACTGGCTCCTCCGATGGCTTCAGATTCTTCAGGTTGTTTTTCGCGACAGCACGGTTCCCGTGGGAGACCACGAGAGTCTTGTTGTCGGCGAGGCCTATGAATTTTTCTGCGGTGAAAAAGAGTACGAACGAGCCGCAGTGGTGCTGCGTCTTTCACGGGAGTGCAAAGTTCCGTTTCGACGATCAGTAGTACTCGCGCGTCATGATGCGTATATCGAAACTCTCACAACAAAAGTCGCGTAGCTTTTTGCTCGCGACTTTTTCTTTTTTATAGCTGAGAGACAGGATTACTTTTTCTGTGACTCCAGAAACCCAAACACTTTTTCATTCATGAGGACCAGGGTTACGTAGTCTTCTACGCGATCGCGCGCGGCATCTTTATGTTCTTTCATAACCTGGTCAGTTTCATTTTTGATTTCTTCGGCGGTCGGAGAAATTTTTTCTTCGCCAGCAATTGCACTCAGAATCAATTGAAGCGATGCACGTTTTTTTGCATCGGGAATCCACTCGGTCCGCAGCTCGTCCGGAGTTTTTTTTATGTGTTTGATGTAGTCTTCGACTTTAAGGCCCATGCGCTCGATGTCCATTTTGAAGCGAACATCGATTTTTTCGAGTTCATGTTCGATCAGTAGTTTGGGCGGCGTGATCGATGTTTCTTTTAAGATTTTATCGGTGAGCGCAATGCGGCGTTTGTCTTTTGCCTGAGTTTCTTTTTCCCGTACCAACCCCGCCTTTATTTTTTCTTTGAAATCTGCGACATCTTTAAAATTTCCAATGAGTTTGACGAACTCATCAGTGACAGGCGGGAGCTTAAGATCTTTATCGTTCTCAACATGCTCGTGAGGTTCACCGGTGGTGTGTTTGTGTTCGTGCTCCGCGCGCGCAATGTGGCGACGTATGTCATCAATCGCATCGGTAATTTCCTTTTCAGTTATTTCAGTCGGCGATTCTTTTTTTGAAAAAATATCTGCAGCAATTTTTTTGTAGTCGGGAAGTTTGATCTCCGGCAAGACCGAGGTCGTTGCCTTGAAGCCGAGCGCATTTCCCGGAGCGAGTTTGGTAATTTGGATTGACGGATAGCCAATCGCTTTTATTTTTTCCTCGGTCACAATTTTTCCGTACACTTCGGCAACAGCGTCTTTCGCCGCTTCCTGCAGCAGACTCGCTTCACCGACGTGTTTCACCACGACATCGTCAGGCGCAAACCCCGGACGAAAACCTTTGATCTCGATGGTCTTTTTTAAATTTTGAAGCGTTTTCGATCGATAGGGAAGAAACGCGTCCCAGGGAAGTTCGGCCTCGATCTCAATCTGTGAATCCTCGATATTTTTTTTGGTGTGAGTATGCATGGGAGTTGAGTTTACTCTAATCTTTTGGAGTCGGCAAGAGAAAAAAAGTACGCGTTTCCGCAAGGCCGTTTTTAGAAAAATATTCTTAGTTGGTGGTGGCGGGAGAAGGGGTCGGGTCGACTGCTTTTTGAATTGATTTTCCGTAAATTAAAAATCCCCCGACAAGGAGTATGGCGAGAATGATGACGATCCCAACAATGGGACCAAGCGATCCTTTTTCAGAATTAATTTCGGAAGGGGTTTCTTCCGATGAGATGTTTGGTGTTTTGGGATTTTCCATGGTTTAAGGTGAGCTAAGTATATAGGCAAACGCCGCGATCGAAAAGTTTCGATCGCGGCGATAATGCGTTCTAATGGTGTTCGCCCGAATTAAAGGAATGGAACGAGGAGAAGGGCAATGATATTGATGATCTTGATGACAGGATTGATGGCTGGCCCCGCAGTGTCCTTATAAGGATCTCCAACCGTATCGCCAGTGACTGCGGCCTTGTGAGCTTCAGATCCTTTGCCGCCGTGGTTTCCTTCCTCAATATGCTTCTTGGCATTGTCCCACGCTGCGCCGCCTGAAGTCATTGAGATAGCGACGAAGATTCCGGTGACGATTGAACCGACGAGAAGTCCGCCCAAGGCTTCCTTTCCAAGACCGAACGCAACAACAACAGGAATTACGACCGGAAGAAGTGCAGGGACGATCATTTCTTTAATAGCCGCGCGCGTGACGATATCGACGCAGCGGGCGTAATCAGGAATGCCAGTACCAGCCATAATTCCTGGAATTTCTTTGAACTGTCGGCGAACTTCGATCACTACGCTTCCTGCTGCCTTGCTGACCGCCTTCATTGAGATTGCAGCGAAGAGAAACGGAATGAGACCGCCCAAGAGAAGTCCCGCGACAACATTCGGGTCGCTCAAATCAAAGACTCCAGTAGAGCCGGCTTTTTTCAAATCCTCAACGTATGAAGCGAAGAGAACGACCGCGGCCAATCCTGCTGAACCAATTGCGTAGCCCTTGGTGACCGCCTTTGTGGTGTTACCGACAGCGTCCAATGCATCTGTGACCTCGCGGACATTCTTTGGAAGACCTGACATTTCCGCAATACCGCCGGCGTTGTCGGTAATGGGGCCGAAGGCGTCGATCGCGACGATAATGCCAGTCATTGAGAGCATGCTCATGGTTGCAAGCGCGACACCGTAGAGGCCGGCATAGTGGTACGATGCCAAGATACTTCCGACGATCACAATGACCGGGAGCGCGGTTGCCTCCATACCGACTGAAAGACCGGTAATGATGTTTGTGCCGTGTCCAGTTTCAGATGATTTCGAAATTGAGCGGACCGGACGGAAGCTCTTTGAAGTGTAGTACTCAGTGATGAGGACGATAAGTGCGGTTGCAACGATACCGACGATCATGGGGGCAAAAAGTTCCTTGAAACCGAGTGCGGTGCCTGTGCTCTCGGTCAAGATATTTTGGAATTTGTTTGCGAGGACAGCAAAGCCAACCAACGCCAAGATGCTTGACGCGGCGAGACCTTTATAGAGTGCGCCCATGATCGAGCCTGACTTTCCAAGTCGGACAAAGAATATACCGATGAGTGAGGCGATAATTGAGATGCCGCCGATGGCGAGGGGAAGCGTGATAGCTTCAGCCGCATTTGGGAAAATAAGACTGCCCAAGATCATTGCAGCAATTGCTGAAACAGCGTAGGTTTCGAAAAGGTCAGCGGCCATACCAGCACAGTCACCGACATTGTCACCGACGTTGTCGGCAATAACAGCTGGGTTGCGCGGATCGTCTTCCGGAATTCCTGCTTCAACTTTTCCGACGAGGTCAGCACCGACGTCAGCACCTTTAGTAAAGATGCCCCCGCCCAAACGAGCGAAGACTGAGATCAAACTCCCTCCGAAGGCCAAACCAATGAGTGCTGAAACATCTTTTGTGACGAAGAAGAAGAGCGCAACCGAGAGAAGTGCGAGCCCGACAACTAAGAGTCCGGTGACCGCGCCGCCCTCGAATGCAACGGCGAGCGCTTCGCGCAAACCTTTCTTGGCCGCTTCCGCGGTCTTTACGTTAGCACGAACAGAAACGTTCATGCCGATGTAGCCGGCGACTGCTGAAGCAATAGCGCCGATCAAGAATCCAACCATTGTCGTTGAATTCAAGAAGTAGCCGATCAAGGCTGCAATGACGAGGGCCACAACTGCTACCGTTTTGTACTGACGGTTGAGATAAGCCTTGGCGCCAGTCTGAATAGCGCTCGCAATTTTCTGCATTTTCTCGTCGCCGTTTGGCTTGCTGCCGATGCGACTAATAATAAAACCTGCTCCGACAATCGCTAACCCTGCTGAAACGAGTGAAAAAATCTCCATACAAATTAGTAATAATACCTAGTAATAAAGCCGCAAAATAGAATATACTCCTTTTAACAACCGTGTTATTTTACACCGTTATTCCTTTTCATCAACTACCTCAACAGTAGCTTTCGGAGGTGCCTCAGATGGGGTTCCTCCGTCAAGTTCTGCCTCTGCCGAGTTTTCTCCTGCCGTTGATCGAATGTCGATTTTCCAGCCGGTAAGTTTAGCTGCGAGACGAACGTTCTGGCCGCCTTTTCCGATAGCGAGCGACTGCTGGTCTTCGCTTACTTCAACGATCGCGCGTTTTTCTTCAGCATTTACCGTTACGCTCACCACCTTTGCCGGTGAGAGTGCGTCTTCGATGAAGCGCTTTTGGTCACCTGACCATTCTATAATATCAATTTTTTCGCCGCCGAGTTCGCTCATGACTGTTGAAACGCGGACGCCGCGCTGGCCGACGAGTGATCCGACCGGATCGATGTGGGTGTCGTTTGATGAAACGGCGATTTTTGAACGTGAGCCCGCTTCACGTGCGATTGCCTTTATTTCAACGACGCTCGTTGCAATTTCAGGCGCTTCCTGTTCAAAAAGTTTTGCGAGAAAACGCGGGTGTGATCGTGAGACGCGCAAGAATATGCCGCGCGGAGATTCTTCTACGTTGTAGAGATAGGCGCGCAGGCGTTCCCCCTGGCGGAATCGTTCGCCCGGGATCTGCTCTTCGTAGGGAAGAATTGCCGTTGCGCGTCCCATATCAATAAAGATATTTCCGCGTTCAATGCGCTGCACAGTTCCTGAAATAACTTCACCCTCGCGTGCGCCATATTCATTCAAGACAGAAACTTTTTCAGCCTCGCGGACTTTTTGAATAATCACTTGCTTTGCGGTCTGAGCTGCAATACGTCCGTAGTCATCTTTTGTCTCGAGGGGGAAGACGATTTCGTCGTCGATCGCAGCATCTTTTTTTATTTTTTTAGCGTCGTCAAGAAGAATGTGGTGCTCGGCGTTGAAACGAACTTTGTGTTCAGTGTCTACAGCCATTTCTTCAGGTGTGAGTTCCGGTTCGTCTTCAAAACGAACGAGCGTACCATCAACAACGATTTTAACTTGGTAGAAATCAGTTTTCCCGGAGTTGAGGTCGAATTTTGCCCGCACGATCTGACCTTTTTTTCCGTACTCTTTTTTGTAGGCGGTCGCAAGAGCAGACTCAATTGCTTCAAGAATTTTTTCACGGGGAATACCGCGTTCTTCTTCGAGTTGATCTAATACCGAATTAATTACTTTGAGGTCGAACATGAATGATTTTCTTGTGAGCGAAGAGAGCTTGAAAATCTTCACCCTGTGGAATAATGCTTTGTGCATTCAAATCCGGAGGATTTTTATTCCACGGGGTTTAAAAATTATAGTCGCTTTGCTCCTTAATTTTTTAATAAAAGCCGTATTCAACCCTTATATTAGCTCCTCGGCTCAGCAATAAGAAATATGACATATAATTGGTTCGTTCGGTCAAAATGCTTAATCAGAATTAATCATTTCTCCCTCACTGCCAATTATAATAATTTCTCATTGCTTCGCTCTACGTTGCTAATAAAAAGGTTCGCCTCCGAGGCGAACTTAACTTTGTTACCTTACTACAATCACTCCCTCATGTCAAACTCAACTTCCTCCGACTCATAGGCTGTTTATAGAGTCTCTTTTTCCACACTAAATCCACACACTTGTCCCCAGTAGTGGGGTACAATGGTAGTATGTCCGTTTCTCGATTTGTACATCCAAAAAAAGTCTTTCTTGTTGCGGCAGGTATCGTTTGTTCAATTCTTTTTATATCAGGGGTTTTTGCATTTCTCACGTTCGACAAACAGCCCGTTTTTGCAGCAGTAGGAGACGTTGAGCTTGCGGGGTGGGCGTGGTCGCCTACGATTGGCTGGATTAGTTTTAAAAATGCGAGTGGTCCAACGTATGGAGTTGTACGTAACGGAGCTTTTTTAAGAGGCTATGCATGGGCAAATCCGGCTGACACTGCTCCTGCAGTTGATATTCCTAATATCGGTGCTATTCGTTTTGATCCGCCAGGACCTTATCCATCGGTACCATCATCAGGAACCATTGCGGGTCCGGCTCAGTTTGGCGGGAGCGGAAATAACCTCCTCGGTGGTTGGGCGCGCGCCTGTGCCGTCTTTGTAAGCGCCTGTGATGGCGCGCTTCGGCCCGACAGTGAACGCGGCGGTTGGGACGGTTGGATCAGTTTAAGGGGGCTTGCAGGTGGAGGTTACGGTGTTGCACTCGTCGGAACTCATTTTGAAGGATATGCCTGGGGCGGCGATGTTGTCGGGCCGATTAGTTTTAATCCGCATTGTGGCGACACAACCGGCAATCAAACCGGTCCCGGTACCTGTGGCGCGGGAGTCATGCTCGCTACTGGCTATACTATGGCAATTAATCCCTCCGCGCAGGCCATCACACCGGGGGGAACAGCTGCAGCTTCAATTGTATTAAGCTCGGTCGGAGGATTTAGCGGAAGCGTGACAATTTCTGCTGTGAGTGTGCTTCCACCGGGCGCGCAGATAACATTTGGCGCTGGGGGAAATAGCTGCGTAGTTCCGTGCACGTTGAGTTTTACAATGGGAAATTTCCCGGCAGGAAGTGCGACCTATACTATTACGTTGCGGGGAAGTTCGTCATCGCTTCCGGATCAGGACAGAACTTTTTCAGTTTTTGTAGCAAATCCCGATCCACGTGTTGATATTAAGGTAAACGGTTCTGATGGCCCGGTTGTGGTAAATCCCGGACAACGAGTCGCACTTCGATGGACCTCAACGTATTCAATTAACTTAACTCCAACAGGGTGCCGACTTTTTGAAACAGTAGGAACTGCAGCTGAGCAGGAAATTCCGGGACCTTTTGATGTAACCACCAACACGACTCATTCGTTTACGGCGACCGCGGCGAGTTACCGATTCCGTATAACCTGTACCTATAGTGGTAATACGCCGCCACAGCTTGGGACAGCGGGTGATTTAATTACCATTAATCGCCGGCCGGGAGGGTTTGAGGAATTTTAATCTATGCCACCTTTAGAACAACCTAAGAGAAATCACCACGCGCTGCTCTTAACAGCTGTTCTTGCCCTGGTTCTAATTTTGGTCGTCGTGCTTATATATATATCGGTAAAAAAAATGGGGCCCGCTCCTTCTCCTTCAACTACAGTGCCCGTGTCACCAACACCAGTTAATAACGCGTATCTACTCCCGCCACCTCTTACTCCTGAGCAGGCGAAAGATATCAGCGCAGGACTTGAGAGCGTCTCCCCGATGACCGCAGATGAAAGAAAAAAGATGGAAAGTATTCTCAAAAATTCTGAGACCCCGCCACTCACCAAAGAACAACAGGAAGAAATGCTTCGATCATCAAATCATTAGTCATTAATCAATCAACCATGAAAAAAATTCTCAGCGCCGTCGCTCATCTCTCGCTCGCTCTTGTGGTTGTGGGCGGATTAAGTTATGTAGAAGCCGCCTGGCAACCACCGACGGCCGCTCCGGTGCAAGATGCAGTTATTAACCCTCCATTAAATACGGGAAGTGCAAATCAGGTTAAAACCGGTTCAATTGGCGCTTCTTCCATTGTTACCGCTTACAGTATTAATGTGGGTGCCCCGGGCACTGTCGGAAGCCCAAGTATGACGAATTCGCTTCTCCTTGCTCCACAGAGTGACAATCAGAATTTTTATATTGAACTCTTTGATAATACTCATGGTACTGGTGGTAATCAGCGACTCCATTTTACAGCTGGCAATGCTAACCCTACCCTTATGACCATGGATTTCAATACCGCAAGTCCGAAGATAGTTACGTACGTCGACAACTATATGCAGTACGGTAAATTGGCAGTCGGCGGACCCTCTGCTCCCGGCCCGGCAAGTGAAAAGGTGGAAGTGGCCGGAAGGGTAAAAGCTGATGACTACTGTTTACGTTCTGACCCCTCGAAATGTTTGAGCAATGCACTTGTTCCAACGGCTGAAGTTACGGTGACTAATAGCGTCGAGTACACAACAAGAACACTTCCGCTTCCGGCAGCTAGAATTTGTTTTCTAACAGCAAATAAGATTTCGGGGAGTTCGAGCACCAATGCTAATTGCTGGATTACAGGTTCCGGTACGACGTGGCAAATAAATGCACGCGGTGGCAATGGTGAAACCATATCGTGTTCCGCGCGCTGTATAGAGTAAATGTGACTAGAAAAAATAATTTAATTACCATGAAAAAAATTTTTAGTGCCATCACCCATCTCTCACTTGCCGTTCTTGTTGTCGGGGGATTAAGTTATGTAGAAGCCGCCTGGCAAGCACCGGTGAGCGCTCCGGTACAGGACGCTGTCATTGATCCTCCGCTCAATACCGGAGGTGTGAATCAGGTAAAGACCGGTTCAATCGGAGCATCATCTGTCACGGCGGCGTACGGTATGAATGTCGGCATCCCTGGAACTGTTGCTGCACCCGGATCCGCAGCGTCACTTAATATATGGCCGGATACTGATTCCAGCGCATTCCGTAATAACCGGATTGTATTTTGGGGATCGAATAAACAGAATAATGGAGGTGCGGTATTTATGTTTTCAAGCCAGAACACTTTGGTTCCCACCATGATCATTGATGCAAGTATTAATGGTGCGGCCGGGAAAGTGGGCATTGGTACAGGTCTTCCGACCGCAACGAGCGAAAGATTAGAGGTTGCAGGAAAAGTTAGGGCAGATGATTTTTGTCTTAACGCCCCTCAATCTTCGCAATGTCTGAGCAAGAAGAGTTCCTTTGATACGTATACACCCGTAACATGTTCAGTAGGAAGTGGCGACAGAATCTGTAGTACTGGATTTAGTTTCACCACGCATATTTGTCTTCTCTCCTATGCTTACCAAGCTTGTGATTATGCGGGTGAAGGTGTTTTCGTTGATCCAGCAGACAACATGTGGAAAATAAGTCTTCACGGCGCAAGTTGTAAAAGTACCGGAGGACTTTCTGCGACGGCAATGTGTTTCAGCCGTTAGGGCACTATGAAGTTTCGGTTGTCCTCTTTTGTTGGTAGTAGATTACCGCGAGGATTTACTTTGTCGCGTAGAGGATATTGCTATAATGATTGTCATAATTTCAACCGGGACTGTATATGTACATCGAACCAAAAAAATTAAAAACCTTTATTGCTGATTCGGGTCTTGTCTCCGGGAAGGACTTGGATCTCGCTGAAGAAGAGACCGAGCGAACCGGTAAGGAAATTGACGTTGTCCTCGTTTCCCAGGGCAAGGTGAGTGACGAAGATATGTCGCGCATGAAGGCGTATGTGCTCGGTATACCCTTTGTAAATCTCAAAGGGCAAAAAGTTGATCTCAACGTTCTTTCGGTTATTCCCGAACCGATCGCACGCAATCACAATATTATTGCGTTTAAAAAAACACTCGATACTCTCGAAGTGGCGATGCTCGATACCGATGATTTCGCGGCAATTGATTTTATTAAAAAGAAAACAGGTCTGAAGATTGTGCCCCGACTCACATCGGCCGATTCGATCAGGAGCGTCTTGTTGCTGTACCAAAAAAGTTTGAAGGCGGAGTTCGGTGACATTATTGAAAAAGAATCGTCGGCAATTACGACGATGAAAGATGACGACGGCGATGAGAATGTTTCCGAGAGTGATCTGAAAAAACTCGCCGAAGACCTTCCGGTGGTACGCATTGTTGACACACTCTTGAAGCATGCTATCTTGCAGAACGCTTCTGATATTCACATCGAACCGATGGATAAGGAGGTTGTGGTGCGCTATCGCATTGACGGAATCCTCCACGATACGATGGTACTGCCCAAGCGCATCGCCCCTTCAATTGTTGCGCGCATCAAAGTGCTCTCGAATTTACGTCTCGATGAAAAGCGATTGCCGCAGGACGGACGATTTAAGGTTGAAACGGACGCGGACAAGGTGTCCTTTCGTGTGTCAGTTCTCCCGATTTATTTTGGCGAGAAGATTGTTATGCGACTCCTGCGCGAGAATGTTTCGGGGTTTACGCTCGAGGTAATTGGTTTTCATGGCACTGGTCTTGAGCTCCTGCATAAAGCAACCAAGCAGAAAACGGGCATGATCCTCACCACCGGGCCCACGGGAAGCGGAAAATCAACGACACTTTATACGGTGCTTGATATTTTGAATACGCCCGACGTAAACATTTCAACAATCGAAGATCCGGTTGAGTATCAGATGCGGCGTATTAACCAAACCCAGGTTAAACCTGAGATTGGTTTCAACTTTGCGTCGGGACTGCGTTCCTTGATGCGTCAGGATCCTGACATTATTATGGTGGGTGAAATTCGCGACAGTGAGACCGTGTCACTTGCGGTGAATGCGTCCCTAACCGGTCACCTCGTACTTTCGACACTTCATACCAACTCTGCTGCGGGCGCTATCCCGCGCATGCTTGATATGAAAGTGGAACCATTTCTTCTTGTTTCAACCGTGAATGTGGTGATTGGTCAGCGTTTGGTGCGCCGTCTCTGTGGAAATAAATCCCGTTATACGCTTTCGAAGGCAGAGCTTGAGTCGCTTGGTAAAAAGGCAAATCTTGATTTGGTGTTGAAGGCGCTTAAAGAAGAAAAGGTGATTAAAGCCTCGGATACCTGGAGCACTGTTTCGTTTTACAAACCGGAAAAGTCAGAAGATTGCGCAGATGGATATAGTGGTCGCATCGGTCTTTACGAAGTGTTGCGCATGTCGCCCACAATAAAAGAGTTGGTGCTGAAGAATGCTTCAGGCGATGATCTTGAGATGCAGGCCCGGAAAGAGGGAATGATGACGATGATTGAGGACGGTATTTTCAAAGCAGTACAGGGAATGACCACCATCGAAGAAGTCTTCCGTGTTGTTTCAGAGTAATACATATGCAGACATTTAAATATAAAGCAGCAAAGTCAGACGGAAGTTCGTACGAAGCATCGGGAAGTTTTGCCGATAAGGCCGCGTTGTATAAAGAGCTTAAAAAAAATAATGAGGTGATTCTTTCGGTGAAAGAGGTCCGCCCTGGAACAGCTTTTCTCTCGCTCGATATCGGTCTTCTGTTGCACTATGTTCCGATGCAGGAAAAGATCGGCTTTGCGCGCAACCTCGGTTCAATGATCGAGGCCGGGCTTTCAGTGAATCGATCACTCACCGTTATTGTGCGCCAGACCAAAAGCTCGGCCTTTAAAAAAATTGTCGAATCAATTATCGAGGAGGTGAATAAGGGAAAGGAGTTGAGTTTTGCACTTCAGTCATTTCCAAAAATATTTCCACCACTCGTTGTTTCGATGGTGCGCTCCGGAGAGGCAAGCGGTACCATCGCCGATTCACTCAAGATGGTTTCAACGCAGATGGAAAATTCGTATCAGTTGAAGAAAAAAGTCCGCGGCGCGATGCTCTACCCCATGATTATTCTCTGTCTCATTTTAACCGTGGCAATTCTCATGTTGATTTACGTTGTTCCAACTCTCGCCTCAGTGTTTGCGGATCTTAATTCTGATCTGCCGTTTTCAACCCGCGCGATTATTGGTACGAGCGATTTTATACAGCATAACTGGATCATTTCTTTTTCTATTCTGGTTGCGCTCGTTCTAGGTTTCGTTTTTGGCAAGAGAACGAAGTTCGGCGGCCGGACCATCGAATGGATTTTTCTCCACATGCCTTTTATTAATGAGTTGGGAAAGGAGATCAACTCCGCACGTACTGCACGAACCTTGGCCGCACTTCTTTCTTCTGGTGTAGAGATTGTTATGGCGATGGAAATTACCGAGGATGTTGTCCAAAACTCCTATTACAAAGCGGTGATTGAGAAGGCAAAAAATGAAATCCAAAAAGGAAATCCCATATCTCAGGTTTTTGCTGCGCACGAAAAACTCTACCCGCCGTTTGTGGGAGAAATGATCTCGGTTGGTGAGGAGACTGGAAAACTTGGTGAGATGTTAAACAGTCTCGCAACCTTTTATGAGACCGAGGTCGAGCAAAAAACAAAAAACCTCTCTACGATCATCGAGCCTCTCTTGATGATCTTTATTGGAACCGCGGTAGGTTTCTTTGCGTACTCAATGCTTACCCCGATTTATTCGGTCATTGGAAAAATTCAATGAGCGGCGAACAAGGCAGAGGAGGTTTTACCATCGTGGAGGTTCTTGTTGTTCTCACCATCGCGGCTTTGCTTGCCGTAAGTTCGTTTTCGCTCTACGTAAGTTCACAGAACCAGCAGTCTCTTGAAAAGGATGTGGCGCGCGTGGTTTCAGTCTTTGAAGAAGCGCGGACACTGAGTATTGCTAATAGTCAGGGAAGTTCGTACGGTGTTCATTTTGATCGTACTCAGGTTGTCCGTTTTACCGGAACCTCGTACAACGTGAGTAGCGCCAGTAATGTCGTCGAACGGTTGAGTTCGTCAGTTGCGATTTCAACGAGCTCACCTTATGGTCTCTCGGGCGGAACGAGCAATATCGTTTTCACCACACTGACCGGCACTACATCCGCTTCGGGAACCCTCGGACTCTACCTCGTTTCAAGTACAACGAACGTCAAAACAATTCGCATTTATAGCACCGGTCTTGTCGAAACACCCTAGTATGACTATTCATAGAAAACGCGGGGCGAGTATGGTTGAGGCAATCATAGCGATTGCGATTATCATGATTGTGCTTACCGGCATTATTTCAGTGTACCCGCTCCTGTTTCGCACGAGCCTCAATACGATTGAAGGTGCGCGGGGTGCAATGCTTCTTGAGGAGGGAATAGAGGCAGTTAAAACGATGAGAGATAATAGTTGGAATTCGTATATTGCAGCTTCAGCACTTACCGCAAGCACCACCTACTTCCTTTCTTTTGCCACTTCAACCGGCTGGTCTGCAACGTTAACGCCGACACTCGTTGACTCGAAGTTTAGTCGTACCTTTTCGGTTTACTACATCTGTCGTGACGCAAACTACGATATCGTTGATGTTTCTCCGACAACCACAGCTCCCACTTGCAGTTCTCCGCAGACTTCCGACCTCAACACACGAAAAGTAACCGTGAGTGTTTCCTGGCGCGAGGGAAACGCCACGTCGACAAAAGTAATCTCGACCTTTATTACTGATCTTTTTGGAGACTAATATGAAAATGCTCCGAACAACACAAGGTCTTACACTTATCGAGCTCGTGATCTACCTTGGCATCATGGTGCTTTTGACGACCGGTGTGGTAAATGCACTTTATGGACTTTTGACTACCTATCAGAAGATTAAGGTGGTAAAAAGTGTTGAACGTTCAGGAATTTTGGCTATGGATCGTATGACGCGTGAGATCCGAAATGGAAGTGCGATCAACGCTATTACGGCTAACACGCTCACCGTCGATTCTCCAGTCGGCTCAGGTACCCGAACGGTTCTCTTTTCTCTCGGTACGACGAGTGACATTCGCGTTTCAGAAAACGGAGTTGATCGGGGGCCTCTCACCTCATCTTCAGCAAGTACAACGCAGCTGGTGTTTACACAGATCACCACCGCGCACTCGCTTGCTGTTAAGATTGAATTCACGATGCGGGCAAGTTCGACGCGTTACGTTCATAGAGCAACCTTTTATGACACAGTTATTTTACGTGGTTCATATTAATCCAGTATGAAACTTTTTTTTAACGTACGAGTTCAGAGAAATGGCGGACAGATTGCACTCGGCACCGCCATCTTTTTCCTTATGATATCTTCGACGATCGTTCTCGGGGTTGCCGCACCGGTATATAAGGAAGTGAAAAACGTAAATCAGTTTCGCGGCACACGTGAGAGTTACTATCTCTCCGAGGCTCTCAATGAGGATCTTACCTATCGCGTAAAAAATGCGCGCATGATTCCGGCCTCGCCGACCTTGGTTTTAAATGGCAATACTGCAACGGGGACAGTATCGGCAATTGGTGGTGATCGCGAAATTATTACGACTGGCGATCGCCAGGATTCACTGAGACGTATACGCACGCTCCTTATTCAAAGTCCGACAGGTGTTTCCTTCAACTACGGAACGCAATCAGGTAACGGAGGATTTTCACTGGGAAATAATGCCGGGGTCGTCGGAAATGTGTATGCAAACGGAAGTGTGAGCGGGAGTAACGGTTCCTACATTACCGGAACGGTGGTCGCTGCAAACTCATTGGTATTGGTAACCGATCAGGATAATAGTTCACCTTCGACGCCTCCGAATTCGATCGTGTTTGGAAATGCAAATGGCACCCAAGATATTGCGCAAAGTTTTCAGTCTGCAACAACGTCACCACTGAATAAGATTCAGCTCTATATTAAGAAAACAAGCACTCCGTCGAACGCAACGGTTAACATTGTTACCGATTCAGGCGGCGCTCCAAGTTCAAATGTTCTTTCGACCGGAACACTGAGCGCGTCTTCGGTAACCACCAGTTACGGCTGGGTTGATGTTACGGTTTCTCCGAACATTGAGCTTACTGAAGGTGAAACGTATTGGATCATTGTTGATGCGTCAACGAACAGCACACGTTATTACACTGTTGGTGCAAATAGTGCGTACACGTTTGGAACCGCAAAAATAGGTCAGTACGAGTCAACGTGGGACAACACATCTCCGTCAGGTCTTGATGCTTATTTTAAACTTTATCTCGGCGGCCTTACCGCAACAATAAGCGGAGTAACCATAGGTACTGGAACAACAGGCGATGCGTGGGCTCATACTGTTGATGATTCCACAGTCCGCGGGTCGCTTTATTGTCAGACAGGATCGGGTAATAACAAATCTTGTGATACATCTCGTCCTGATCCAACGCCCACCGCTCTCCCCATAAGTGATGATCTGATTGCGTCATGGAAATCTGATGCGGCTCTAAATACCATTTACGGAAACTACACCGTGAGCGGAGCTTCAACTCTGGGGCCACAGACAATCACGGGAGATCTAACGATTGATGGCATACTCACTCTTTCAGGAACGCTCTATGTCCAAGGAAACATTTTACTTTCAAACGGTGCAAGCGTTAACCTTTCATCCTCGTTTGGTTCGGAAAGCGGGGTACTGGTGACCGATGGACGCGTGACGATATCAAACAACGCAACCTTTGCAGGTTCAGGTCAGGCGGGTAGCTACATGTTGGTTGTTACAACGAGTGATTGTCCAATATCAGCTTCGTGCGGCGGGAGTAATGCGATCGATGTTTCCAACAATGCAGGTACGGTTATCTTAAATGCGCAGAAAGGCACGGTTCATGTGTCGAACAATGCTGGAGCTAAAGAAATCACCGCATATCGTGTCGAGCTCGACAACAATTCAACCGTTACCTACGAAAGCGGGCTTGCGAACGTAAACTTCACCTCGGGCCCGGGTGGCGGCTATGACATTGGAAGTTGGCAGGAAATACGCTGAGAACCCTTTACTACGAGTGATGCCCCAGAATAACAGCCTATAAAAGAGAGCTGTTTTTCTTTTTTATACGGCCGCCTGATATAATTCGGGTTATCTATGAAGAAAAAAATTGTGATAGCGAATTGGAAGATGAACCCCGCAACAGCGGATGATGCCAAAAAAATAGCAGTAGGTATTTATCGTGCAGCAGGAAAGTATGGAGCGGTGACGGTTGCGATCTGTCCCCCGTATATCTATGTTCCGGTCATCAGAAAACCTAAGAGTAAAGTGGCACTTGGTGTTCAGGATATTTTTTATGAAGAAGCAGGTGCTTACACCGGCGAAGTGAGCGCTCGTATGGTCGTTGAAAATGGTGTGTCGTACGCGATCGTCGGACATTCCGAGCGCCGTCGCTTGGGGGAGACTGACTCATTGATTGCTAAAAAGGTTTCTGCGGGACTTGCGGCCGGTCTTAAGGTGGTGCTCTGTGTCGGCGAGCATACGCGCGACGAGCACGGTGTCTATCTCGCGTTTGTTCATGAGCAGCTTCTCTCCGCACTCGCAAAAGTTTCAAGGAAACTTCTTAAAAATTTGATTGTAGCCTACGAACCGGTGTGGGCAATCGGAAAAACAGACAAAGATGCAATTACGCCGCATCATCTCCATGAGATGGTTCTCTATATTCGAAAAGTGCTTTCAGATAATTTCGGGGACGAGATGGGCCGCAAGGTTCCGGTCCTCTATGGCGGTTCGGTGTTTGCAAAAAATGCGCATGGATTTATCAGTGAAGGAAATGCTGACGGGCTCCTCGTTGGTGGTGCAAGTTTAAAATCTGAGGAATTCGGACTTATCTTAAAAGCCGCCCATGAAGTACGAGTATAAAACACTTTCGACGCTCGGCGATATTTTTGATAAACGCGTGTTGTTGCGTCTCGATTTAAACGTTCCGGTGAAAGACGGAAAAGTTGTCGATGATTTTCGGATCCGGCAGGCGCTTCCGACACTTGAGTTTCTGAAAGAGAAAGGTGCGAAAATAATTATGGTAAGCCATATTGATGAGGAAGTGCAAACGCTCAAGCCGGTATATGAGTATCTCCAGACGCTTTTTCCGATAAAGGCGTTTGTTGAAAACTACGCTGACGGAGATGTTCCTGAAATTTCCTCGATGCACTCGCGCGAGGCAGTGCTTCTCGAAAATTTGCGACAATATGACGGTGAAAAGAAAAACGATGATGCGTTTGCGCGTCGTCTTGCTTCGTTTGCAGACCTTTACATCAATGAAGCGTTTTCAGTTTCCCACCGGTCGCACGCTTCACTAGTTGGTGTCCCGCAGTATCTCCCGAGTTACGCCGGTTTTCTTTTTGATGATGAGGTAAAAAAATTATCTGAAGCGTTTACTCCGCTACGCCCGGCGCTTTTTATTTTGGGCGGCGCTAAGTTTGAAACCAAACTACCGTTGGTTCAGAAATTTTTAAAGTTCTATGACTTTGTGTTCGTCGGGGGTGCGCTTGCAAATGATATCTATAAAGCACGAGGGCTCGAGGTAGGAGCGTCACGGGTCTCGGAAGGGAATCTCCTCTCACCAGATCTTATTTCGAAAGAAAATCTGTATGTTCCTGTTGATGTGGTGGTTACAAAAGCTGATGGAAGCACTGCCGTTAAAAAACCAGACGAGGTTTTGAAGGGCGAAAAAATTTTAGATGCCGGACCAGAAACAGTCGAACAACTTAAAGGGTATATCCGGTCTTCAAAATTTGTCCTCTGGAACGGGCCACTGGGTGGTTACGAAATGGGTTTTAAAAAACCAACCGAAGATCTGGCCGCCTATATTGCACAAAATAGTATTCGTTCCATTATCGGCGGCGGAGACACTTTGGCCGCAGTTGCTTCGCAGAATCTGCTTGAAAAATTTGACTTCGTTTCAACCGCCGGTGGTGCCATGCTTGACTTTCTGGCTAATGACACCTTGCCGGGCGTTGAAGCACTCTCAGCCGGAACAAAGAAGTTTTAGTTATTAACAAACGAACCATGTCACCACACGAATCACCAGAATCATTTGAGCCAGACAATGAGAAGTTGCAGTCGCTCGCAGAATATTTTCGAGCGCAAGGTGTTGAGGTAACCTTTGAAAAAGCAACCGGTGCACGTCCAGCTCTCACGGATTCTACTAAAATGATTATGCGCGGAGAGGTTGATTTTACGGCACAGGTGATCAGTGGAGTGAAAGACTTTCCCATCTTTCTTGAGATTGACGGCGGGATCACCATTAACTCTAAATTTATTGATGAACTTCACCAGGATCAGAGTTTCCGGAGTTTTGAGTTTAAGGGTCCCATTACGATTTATGGAGTTAAAGAATCAGAAAGAAAAAACGTGATCGAGAAACTCTACAGTGCAAATGGTGTGAGCATCGTAGCTTCACCGAAAGAGATAACATTTGCCTAGTCTAGTTTCTAACCCAATCAGAGACTTAGTCTCTGGGGTTTTGACTTTTTATGTGGATGGAGTAGTCTCTGGCCAGAAAGGTTTACTATGCCATCTGAAAAACAGAGTGAAAAAGATCCAGTTGAAAAGTGGGAGATGTTTCTTGATCGGGCGAAAGACTGTCTCGACGAAGATGACTTCAACGAGGTTCGACGGAGGTGTCTCATGGTTCCCAGCGCAGTGCGTAAAGAAGTGCTGACCTTTGGGAGGAAAGGTAAGATCGAGATCGAGTTTCTTGAGGTCCCCACTGATCCACCGGTCAAGATCTACCATGTCGAGATTCACGATGACACCGGAAGCTGGAATGAGACGTTCGGCAGTCTCGAACTCCTGAACGCATTTCTCCGAGGTTTGAGTGCTGGAGCGTCCATGGTGGGTAAGAAGATCATCAATCTTCCCGTTTTCACACAGTGATCTTCCCCAGCCCGTTTAAGAGACGGGCTTTTTTAATTCTATCCTGCGAATGGATATACTTGACTTTATTTTTATATTGTAGTATTATTTTATCGGAATCAGTAAAACTAACGTGGGTAACGTGCCTATGGGTTTTACGCCAACATTTGAAATCACTATGTCCACTCTCTGGTTCGTTTGCTTCCTCGTGAGTTTTGTCATTATGATCTGGGGGCTCTGGATTGATAACGAAGAGAAGGCTCTTTGTCTGCTCCTGTCCGGCCTGCTCCTTATGGCTGTGAGTTTAGATGCCGGACTCCGTGAAGACAGCAAAATCAAGAATGCGCGTCTTGTTAGACACGCAGCGAACCCCGCATAAGCGCGGGGTTTTTTAATTTAATACAGCGCGGATTTTTTCGGCGTTACCGGCAAAATCTTTTTTATCGCCACTAACTTTGTTATTTGGGAAAACCAAGATATGAGCGTGCGGAACTTCCTCACCGACAATTTTACTTAAAATAAAGTCAGTGCTGAAAGCTTTTTGCTGCGCGACGGCAATTTTTCGTGCAATTTCAAAATAATCACCCACGTTCGGCACCTCCCAAACCCAGCGATAGTGTTTTTTAGGAATGATGAGTGTGTGTCCCGGAGACTGCGGTTCTATGCTTAAGAACGCGAGAAAATTATCATTCTCGAACACTTTTGTTGAGGGAATTTCTCCGCGAACTATTTTGCAGAAAACGCAATTCTCGACGTTATCCATGCCGATATTGTACATAAAAAAACCTCCAGAACCAATAAAGGTCTGGAGGTCTTGCGGGCGGTCACTTTTTCTCAGGATCACCAAAGCGTTCGATCAGCATCCGGAAAAGCGAAGCCGGTTTTGAAAAAGACTGAAGCGCTCGATCAATAACAGGATCATTCCAATAATCGAGAGTCATAACACTTTCGACCAGGCCACCGTGGCCATAATCGCACCTCACCACGTTAACAGTCATTTCTCGAAGATCGGGAGGTTGTGTTGAGAGCCTGAACCATTCATCGTGAGGACAAATAAGCGCTAAAGCGATGTTGTCGGAATTAGGACTGGTGAGTAGCAGTGTTGATTTGTAACTTTCCTTTCCTTTGAGCGAAACGCAAGGCGCACCCGGAACTCCCAGGAGTTCGGCTGTTTCAAGTGCGTCTCGACGTCCTTCCTGTGATAAATCATGGAGTATGCCCCGCAGGGTTTCAGTGTGCGCGTGATTCTTAAACGTATAGAGAAGGTATTGGTAAAAGGACGGGAGTCTTGCGGGTCCGGCTACGTGCTTTTGTAGGTCTCTCTGTGCGGATGCAATAAGAGCAGCGATTCTTTTTTTCCGAGTTGCGACTTTTCTCTCGTTCTTTCGGCGGTCTACGTTATCTTTCTTCCGCTTTCGCGCTTCCGCAACGCGTTTCTCCGTTCGTACGGTGGTGAGTGTTTGTTGAAACAGATCATTCGTTTTCATAGATCAATTATTCTTTCGCTAGTCTGCCTTTCTGAGGCCGTTTGTCAACTCATGTGGCATTGTGTGTACGTGATAAAATACGGCAATGAAACGTTATGCCGTGAAAGTTTTTGATCCGACGCCTGACTCTCCTCTGGCTTCATATCAACCCTTTATTCAAAAACTTCTCCATGACCGCTCTCTTCAAACTGCTGAAGAAGCCGAGGCTTTTCTTTCGCCGGACTATGAACGCCATACGCACGACCCCTTCCTTATGAAAGATATGGAGAAGGCGGTCGAGAGAATTTACTGCGCGGTAAAGAGTGGTGAAAAAATTCTTGTTTTTAGTGACTATGATGCGGACGGCGGACCGGGCGGTGTTCTCCTCCATGATTTTTTTAAAAAAATCGGCTACACCAATTTTAATAACTACATTCCCAACCGGCATCTTGAGGGGTTTGGTCTCGGCATGAGTGCACTCGAGCAGTTTATTGCCGATGGCACTAAGGTGCTCATCACCGTTGATTGCGGTATCGCTGACCTTGCTGAGGTTGAGCGCGCGCAGGAGGCGGGAATTGATGTCGTTATTACCGATCATCACGAGCCACACGGCGGCGCGCCGAAAGCGTTTGCCGTTCTCGATCACAAGCAAGCCGACTGCGCCTATCCTGATAAAAATCTCTGCGGATCAGGAGTTGCTTTTAAATTAGTGCAGGGTTTTTTAAAAAAATACGGCGAAGAGTTTGGCGTGAAAGCAGGCTGGGAAAAATGGCTCCTGGATTTGGTGGGGATCGCAACGCTTTCAGACATGGTTCCCCTGACCGGAGAGAACCGCGTCTTTGCGTATTATGGACTTAAGGTCTTGCGCAAATCGCCACGCCCCGGACTTCAGAAATTAGTGCGGAAACTACGCATGTCTCAGAAAGATATCACCGAGGACGATGTCGGGTTTATGATCACACCACGTCTGAATGCCGCCTCACGCATGGGCAATCCTATGGACGCTTTTAATCTTTTGGCGACGACCGACGAAACAGAAGCGGATCAGTTGTCGGATCACCTCAATGCTGTTAATGATGAGCGTAAAGGCACAGTCGCGGCGATGGTAAAAGAAATGAAAAAAATGGTTGCCGAGCGCGCCGCGACTTTTAAGCGCAGCGTTGTTGTTGTCGGAAGTCCAAAGTGGCGGCCGTCACTCGTCGGTCCCGCAGCGCATGCCCTGGCTGAAGAACACTCCTGTCCGGCGTTTGTGTGGGGCCGCGATGGAAATGAAAAACTCAAGGGTTCCTGCCGTTCAGACGGGAGTGTAAATCTCCTGGAGCTCATGGAGGCGACAAAGCCGGGAATTTTTCTTGAGTTCGGCGGTCACAAACTTTCAGGCGGTTTTACCGTGGTGCCTGAAAGCATTCATTATCTTGAAGAAGAGCTTTCAAAGGCGTACGAAAAAATTGGCAAGAGGGATTCAGAAAATTCGGCCGAGGAGTATGCTGACCGCAGAAGCACCCTTGAAGAAATTACCTGGGATCTCTACGATTCGCTTGAGAAATTTTCTCCGTTTGGTGTGGGGAATCCAAAACCGCTGTTTCTTTTTGAGGATGTTGAAATTAGCGGAGTACGAAATTTTGGTAAGGACAAAGAAAAGAGTCATCTCGAGCTTATTCTTAAACGAAATGACGGAAGGGAAGTTTCTGCCATTAAGTTTTTTGCGAAGCGCGATTTAAAGGGGGCGGAGCAGCTACCGGTTGCCGGAAAAAGAATAAATCTCGCCGCGCATCTTGAAAAAGTCATTCCCACCTGGAGTAGCTGGAAAAATCCGAGTTTGCGGCTGCGTATCGTTGATTTTTTCTAAGATGGGTGTAGTCTCGGGACAGTACAAGAACAGTACTTTACAAGAAAGAGAGGTTCTACGTGAATGGTCAAAAAGTGATTGCATGTTTGGGTGGTGGTTCGGGCTCTCCCGGTGAAGTTATGTACGACACGATGAGGGAAGTCGGCGTTCTCCTTGCACGGGGTGGTGCGGTTGTTGCGACCGGTGGGTATGGTGGTGCAGGTATGGAAGCTCCTATCCGAGGCGCAAAAGAATCCGGAGGTAAAACACTTGTTTACCTTTTCCATAATGTGCCGCCGAATTCCTATGTGGAGAACACTGGTGATGGTGAGCAAGTGACGCGTATCTGTGATTGTGGTGCTCAGGCACATTTCTACGCCCCCATTCCTCCCATTCGGGAAATCCAGTATGGTATCCGGCTCGGCGGACTCTTAACTGCAGATGCGTTCATCATTGCTGCATGGGGAGGCCCGGGCACGATGACAGAACTCATGGCGATCATCAATCTCAACTCAAAACAGTGGCGGCGGGAAAATCGACAGAAGAGATGTGCGATTTTGAAACCCCCAATGGAACCGTTCACCCAGAACGAATCTGCCTGGAATGAAGCCATGCTTCAGTCGTTCAAAACAATGGGACTTTTCCCCGAGAGTGTCGCACCGTTCTTCGCGTGTGTCGATACTCCTCGGCGAGCCGTCCAATGGGTCCTTTCGTGAGGTGTATGAAAAATCTCCGCACGATTACACTCGCCGTTTCAATACGGTATAGCACCTACATCCGTCTGGCACTCATTACTGCCCTTCATAAATCGGGTGCACGTTTTAAAGAAGCACGTGTTGTCGAACAGGATGATGGACGCACCGTTGCCATCACTGACGTGTACGACGACGAAGTTGAGTTCGTGAAAGGATTGCTTCTTGGTATTGCAACGACAAGCGATCCGCAACCGGTTCATTGTATTGTCGTCTATGATCAGGGAGCTCCTGTTTCCTGATACAACCCTCGCGCTTTGGTGCGGGGGTTTTTAATTGAGCATTGTAGACCCGGCTTGGTTTGTATGATACGTTTTCTCTAGACGAGATCAACGTGATCTCTGACAACTACATAGTCGAAAGGAATTGTTATGAATGGTTATGGTTTGTTCCGAAATCTCTTTGGTGCCTTTCTCGGCGGACTCCTCGGGATTCTTTCTCTAGGGTACGTTAACGAATGGCTGCTTCCGTTTGGTTGCCTTGCGGGTGTCCTTCTCGGATATTTTCACTCCGCACTCTGGAACTCACTCGTACAACGCCTCTCTCGCCTTAAAGCGAAGACGGTATCGCAGTGTGTTTCACTTCGCGCTGAGCTTCGTGAAATGTTTTCCGTAGTTGGGAACTGTCTTAGGAAAGTTCGCGCCATCAGCCGTGAAGCGTGGGAGACGTTCACTTCAGTGTGTAACTTTATACGTTCGCTGCGGACTGACATGTCGCGGCGGATGAAAGTAGTGTGGACACTTGCCATCCTTCTTTTTCTTTCACTCAATGTTCTGTGGATGTATCCGCTCCTTTTCTCAAGAGCGTTTTCGGTTTTTGCCGGAGATTCCACCGGCACAGGATACGTTGCATTTATGTTGAGCGGTGTTTGCTTTGCGATGACCGCTGCAGCCTTTGCGATAAGTACTAAGTTCGAAATGACACTCGGAGCAAGTCCGGCCGACCGCTATCGACGTGATGGTGGGACGCTGTTCTTTCTGAGGGTCTTCAAAAACATCATCGTTTGTGAGCTTGTGTTCGGTTCTATCCTCGTGGGCGGACTGGCTTGGGTGATCGGCGGAGGACTGCTCTTCTTGGCACTCGGGGTTTTGCCGGTTCTTATCTTCATTGGTGTCATACGTTCTCTCGATCATATCCTCAGGCGCTCGGGACATCTCATGTGTCTTGGGGTCACGCTTACGGTAACAACCGTTGTTGCGTGTGCATCATACCGCTACATTGAAGACACGCGTCTTCTCTGGTGTGCCGCACTTCTTTCAGGGGCCTTTTCAGCTCTTTCGCTTGAGGTGTTCCGACGCTCGCTTCTCGCACTCTTCAATCTCAGGCGATTCCAAATTGTGCTTCGCGTAAATGTTGAGCGGCAGTTGAAACCTCTGTTTGGCTGGGCCGAAAGGCTTACTCTAAAGCTCGGTAAGGTTGCTGAGCTAGCTGCTCTTGGCATCTTGTGCCTTAACTTTGGTCCCGAGATCATGCACGAGGAAAAATCAAAGTAACCATGCTCTTCCCAGCCCCCGTCTCGAATTTGAGACGGGGGCTTTTTCTTTGGCTGGACATTTGCCGGTGTCTTGATAGGGTTTGGAAAAAGAAAGAGTTGTTCTATGAAAAGAATCGTCAAGATCGGAGTAGTTTCCATGCAGGTTCTCGAAGCGGTGTCGGATGCATTTACACGGCTCGGTAATTACTTTCCCTTTATCCCGAGTTTGTATCTTCAGGGAGACATTCTCTCTGTCGAAAATGTTCCCGATGAGCACGTGAATGAAGTCAAAATGCTCGTGTTTGGAACTGCTTCTACGCTTTCTCCAGCACCAATCCATCTCATTACAGTGCACGATGATGCCACACCTGCGTAAGCGAGACTCCTTTTTTGGAGTACACAATCCCGAAGTAACTACTTCGGGATTGTTTTTTCTTTCACATCGGCACGGTATGGTTAGTTCAGACATACAACCTCAACCACGTGCTCTTATGAAAAAATGCGGCTTCATTCTAGTGTGGATTGCACTGTTACTCCTCTTTATCTCACTCCTTATCATCGCTGGAAACCTTCTCACTCTATCAACCGGAAGAGTTATCTGGTGGCCGACCAGGCACATTGTGACAATCTTGTGGGTTTTTGCTTTCACCTACACTCTCGGTATGATTCTCCTTGGCGTCGTCATGGTGAGAGAACTACGTAGGCTCATGGAATGACCGTCCCATTTCAATCCCGAGGTATTTACCTCGGGATTTTTTAAATCACGTTTGGCACGAGGGGTTTTCAATTAAAAAACCCGCAGACATGTCTGCAGGTTTTGTCGATTTGATCACACGACATGCGAATAGTACCAGACAGTGAGAAGGACATGGGTCAGATCGGATGGTTTGAGCGAGTGCGCATGCCCCTGGTCGAAGAGTCGCGGGTTGCGTTCCAGGAGTTTTCCGGCGACCCATTCGGCTTCTTCGGATTTGGGAGCACGGATGCGCGGTTTCGCTGCGGGAGTTTTTGTTTTCATAAGATAGAGTCTAATGTACTTTTTAGCACAAGCCTCTTTTTTTGTCTATGACTCAATATTTTTTGCGTCGTATTGTATAATCCTATTCATAATTCCTAATTCATGATTCAAAATTCTATTCTTATATTCACTGACGGTTCGTCACGTGGAAACCCGGGCCCGGGCGGGTATGGCGCGATTGTTGCCCATCCTGATCGCGTGGTTGAGGTTGGCGGACGAGAAGACCATACAACAAACAATCGTATGGAACTCATGGCGGCGATTAAAGCGTTGGCAGAAGTTAAGGGCTCCGGTGAATCAGTCGAACTTTTTTCTGACTCAAAATATGTGATTCAGGGTATCACGTCCTGGATTCACGGCTGGATCAAGAATGACTGGGTTAACTCGCAGAAAAAGCCTGTCGAGAACCGCGATCTTTGGGAGAAGCTCTACAGTGTTTCGCGCGGGCACACTATTAATTGGAATTATGTCGCTGGACACTCAGGACATAGTGCGAACGAACGTTGTGATGAGATCGCAACATCGTTTGCTGATAATGATCCAACACTTCTCTATAACAGTACGCGCACAGCCTACAAAGTCTCGCTCGATGCTCCTGTTGCTAACACTCCTGCCGGAAAGCCTTTCTACCTCTCGCTTGTTGATGGAAAAGTTGAAGAACACGAAACCTGGGCCGAATGTGAAAAACGCGTTAAAGGAAAGTCAGGTGTTAAATTAAAAAAAGTAAAAAGCCGCACTGAGGCGAATTCAGTTACTAAAAGCTGGGGTGTAAGATAGTTTTTCTTCATCCTGTATTTAGGATGAAGAAAAAATGGGAAAGGGGTCGGGAAAACGGTAGTTTTTCCGTAGCGGAACGCACCGAGTCTTCGAGGGCTGAGAACCGAGGGGTTCTCAGAATAAATGCTTTCTCGTCACTCGCACTAGATTAGTAAGACAGAAATATAACGAGAAAGCATTTATTTAGTGATATACTTTTAATAC
>CAYGLL010000004.1:0-77785 GCA_964350935.1 uncultured Candidatus Saccharibacteria bacterium
GCACTAGTTGATTGTTTAAAAAAGTAGAAATTCCAAAAGATACCACCAATAATACTATCGGCAGAATATACGCGTAAAATTTACTCATTTAATAATTATACCAAATAATTCGAGAAACTTTGGGACCCTGAGAGCCATTATTTCCACATTCGCAGTGCTCTGCTCAGTACTTCCTCGTTCACACTCGGTCGCGCAAAATATTCTCCATCGCTTTGCCTTTTGCTAGTTCGTCGATCAATTTATCTAAATAGCGAACTTCTCGCATGATCGGATCTTTGATGTCTTCCACTCGGACACCGCAAACGACACCCGTGATTAAAGACCGCGAAGGGTTAAGTTCGGGAGCGTTTTTAAAGAAAGTTTCGAAGTCTGTTTGTTTTTGGAGTTGAGCTTTTAACTCTTTTTGGTTGTATCCAGTCAGCCAGCAAATGATCTCATCAACTTCTTTCTTTGTACGTCCTTTTTTCTCCGCCTTAGCAACATAAAAGGGGTAGACGTTTGCAACGATCATTTTATAAACGCGATTCAGTGTCTTCGGGTCATCTTGTTTCATGCATTGATATATCGTCTCTATACCCTGTTTAGGGTAGGAATACCGATGGTTAAGTAGTTCATAATTCTATTATACTAATTGGCTAGAATGTTTTGAAGCTTAGTAATATAATCTCAAATATGAACAAACAATCTAAAAATACGATTTGCCTCTGGTATGAAAAGGACGCGGAAGCTGCAGCGGAGTTTTACGCTGCCACATTTCCTGATAGTAAAGTAGGCGCCATTCAGCACGCACCCTCTGATTTTCCGAGTGGTAAGAAAGGCGATGTACTAACGGTAGAGTTCACCGTCTGCGGAATTCCTTGTATTGGTTTAAACGGCGGCAAGGCTTTCAAGCAGAGTGAGGCGTTTTCATTTCAGATCGCGACCGATAATCAAGAAGAAACGGATCGCTATTGGAACGCGATTGTAGGGAACGGCGGTGAGGAAAGCCAATGCGGTTGGTGCAAAGACCGCTGGGGATTATCTTGGCAGATTACACCTCGCGTCTTAACCGATGCTATGGCAGTGGGGGGTGCCGAGGCAAAACGTGCTTTTGACGCGATGATGACCATGCAAAAAATCGATGTCGCCGCTATTGAGGCCGCGCGTCGGGGTTTATAAGTTGTTGTGACCCTAAGGGGAAATATGACGAAAGAGATAAGTTTGCTAATTTATAAAACAGAAAACCCGCCATCTCACGACAGAGGGTATCTGTGTTGAGAGGCGGGTTTAGAATGGCCGCTTGTAACCTGGTTGGATGATGGCGCAGGCGGCTTGGGTGGGGAAGAAAAACTCTTCCTCACCTTCTCCCACATACTCCGTGTCAACCACTGCCTTAACCGACCATTTTTCGATGACTTCGGTTTTGGTCTGGGGCGTTTGAGGAACACGCGTTCCGTCGGAGTTAACGACAACGGTCTCGATTTTGCTCGTGATAGTCGAGACCTCGACTAAGCGGGGAGCTTGAGTTATCGATCGTACGATCTTGTAGAGTATGTCTGGCATAAGGGTTCCTTTGGTGTGTTGTTTGGACAGTCGGCAGCTTTTTGTTGCCACCGTCGATGTAAAAAACTCTATTTTTATGTTAACATAATTAACTAATTTAGTCAAGTTTAGGCAGCACACATTGAGTTAATGGCCCACTTGAGCCATTACAGGGAATTGGTCACGCCATAATTTTCTGTTGAAAATTTGCGCGATCCTACTTTGTGTTCTCGCGCTCCGGTTTTCGATTCTCCCACGGGGATATCGATCCTTACAGGATCAGTACAGGTTTCCCATTTGCTCACAATCAGAATTGCTCGCAAATAAGGGAGAACCTTTTCGATTCCCCGACGCAGTGCGTCCAAGCACTGCTTAGGGTCATTAACAAAAACGGCCCGCTTTTGCGGACTCGTTTTTGAAAAATGACCCTACGGGGAATCGAACCCCGATTTAGAGCTTGAGAAGCTCCTGTCCTAACCATTAGACGATAGGGCCGTAAAAAATATATTAGCACAGGTTCGATTCCTGGGAATCGGCTACAAGTTTTCTCGCGCCGTCGCGCTCGAAACTCGCAGCTCTTTCCTTACAGGAACGGTACACCTTTCGCATTCTGAATACAGGACGCTCAAGGTCTTGCGAAGCTCCAAGCATTCGCATCTCACCTCGCGGTTTCGTCTGCTGACGAATACATCGCTGCGGTCCTGATATTTGGACGCAAACACAGCAGTGTGTTTGCTACAGCCGACTGTCCAAATATCAGCCCCGATTTAGAGCTTGAGAACTATGTCCCACCATTAACGATAGGGCCCTAAATCACCTTCGGTGATCGGGCGACCTGACCAGTTTCACTGGTCTAGGTTTAGCCGAAAACCAACCGAATAACAGTATCATTTTTTTAAAAATTGGCAAAAATGTATTTCGATGTTTTTAATATGCATATTGCTTTTGTACGAAATTTTGTTAGTGTCAGAATCAGTATGGAAAAAGATCTTTGTCTGGGGCGTTTTAAGGCTCATTCTTTTGACGCATGGTACTGGAGAGGTGATGAGAAAAAATATCACCACGCCTGTAGTTTACTCGGGTGCAGTTATTCTGAGGCAGCTGTCACGTTACGACCTATTGGTCAGGTTCGTATTGTTGATGGAGATGGACGAGAGATTCCGAAGGAATTGGTTTGTTCACATGCGTGGGGACAGTGGAGATCGACCGCAGATCGAGATGGTACCTATATGCCACCGTATGCCTATAGGCGGGTCTGTACCGCATGTGGTGCGCAGGAGGAAGTTGAAGGATTAGAAATTGAGAGTTAAGCAAATCCGCAGCCTTTGATGGCTGTGGTTTTTTAAAACAAAAAACTAGCCCGAAGGCTAGTTGGTTAGAGCGAGAAGCGGTTGCGGTGTTTTTTGCGCCGCGGACATTCGTTGGTCGGTGTCCGCCAGGATTCACCAGTTTCATCCGCGGTATCTTCTACGGGGTAGGGAACTGGCGTGTACTCAGACTCTTTTGCTTTGAAGATTCCGGCTGCATACATTGTTGAAGCGCCAATCGCAAGAGCAATCATTCCAAGTAGTGCGGTTAGAACTGAAGCTTTTTGTCCACCCATAAAGAGCAGGATTGATCCGCCGACGAGGCTGCACGAACCGAGGCCTAGGAAGTGAGTTTTCATTGCGTTTTCAGGGTTTTCTACGTCTTTTGACATACTATGCCTCTTACGTAAAAATTCAAGTTGTGTTCAAAAACAATCAGTAAATGTTATACTAGACGAGCACGTTTTTATTAGTCTTAATTATTAATATGGAAACAGGTCCAACAAATAATCCCCAGGGAGCACCTCAAAACCCAGCGCCGACGGGCGGTCAACATAATATGTTGATGGCGGTTCTTTCCTATCTCGGCCCGTTAGTTATTGTTTCGTACGTGATGGCTAAAAATGATCCTTTTGTAAAATTTCATATCAAACAAGGTCTCGTTCTTTTTATCATTGAGATTGCTATAGCTGTTTTGGGAATGATAATGCCGGGACTCTATATGATAATTTCGCTCGCAAACCTTGCTACGCTCGTTCTCTCTATTCTTGGCATCATTAACGCAGTTCAGAAAAAAGAGACTCCGTTGCCTGTAGTCGGATCACTTTCGAAACATTTTTCATTTTAAAGACCGTTTAGCATAATCGGGAAATGAAAACCGCCAGCAATAGCCGGCGGTTTTTTGTTAATGTGTTCCGTGCTTCTTCGGTAGATATACTATAATTGTCTGTGTATAACAACATTGACTAAGTTAACGAGTAGCGTTACGATCGCAGGTATGGAACGTGTGCTGCCTCAGCATGAGAAAATTATTTTCGATACAGAATTGTCGATAGTCGCTCTTGTTGATTCGATCATCAAGGGAGCGGAGGAACAATGTTCCTCGGATATTCATATTGATCCCGGGGAAGGTGACGTAAGTATCCGTATTCGCGTTGACGGAGCACTACGCTTGTTTTCATCATTGCCGCGCCACCTTCTCTCGCCCGTTATTTCGCGGATTAAAGTCCTTTCCGGACTGCGAACTGACGAACATCAAAGTGCGCAAGATGGGCGATTTCGTTTTTCCTTTGACGACAAATCTTTTAATGTGCGGGTGTCCATCTGTCCAACCTATTACGGGGAAAATGCGGTTCTGCGACTGCTTTCAGATCATCTTGATACCGTTTCACTTGATCAGCTGGGATTTTCGGGAAGTGATCAGAAAACAATACGGGCGGCAATCCATAAGAATTCAGGAATGATTTTGGTAACGGGTCCCACCGGCTCTGGAAAAACAACAACGCTGTACTCTCTTATGAAGCAGTTAAATACGTCAGAAAACTCACTGGTTACCATTGAAGACCCTATCGAGTATGCACTTCCCGGAGTAAAGCAGATTCAGGTTAACAGTCGCACCGGACTTACGTTTGCTCAGGGGTTGCGCTCAGTGTTACGTCAGGACCCGAATATTATTATGGTCGGTGAGATTCGTGACAGCGAGACTGCGGGTATCTCGGTTAATACGGCTCTGACGGGGCATTTATTGCTCTCAACTCTTCACACAAGTGACGCGGCAACAGCGCTCCCGCGTCTTTTAGACATGAAGATCGAGCCGTTTTTAGTTGCGTCGACAGTGAGTTTGGTTATAGGGGAACGGCTTGTCAGGCGAATTTGTTGTCATTGTAAAGAAAAAAGAACGCTCACTTCTCTTGAACAGGAAACAATTTATTCACTGAATGCGGATTTTGCTTTGGGAGTGATAAATGTTTATCGGGGAAAGGGTTGTTCTCATTGTTTTGGTTGCGGCTTTTCAGGGCGTGTGGTTATTGCTGAGGTTCTTTCAATTAATAGTGCTTTGCGTGAATGTATTTTACGCAAAGCTTCAGCTCGTGAGATTAAGGAGGTTGCGGTTCGGCACGGCATGGCCACCATGCTTCAGGATGGACTACAGAAAGTTGTCTCTGGAGTAACTACTGTCGAAGAAGTTATGCGTGTTATCCATGATTAGCATCAATTTTTTAGAACGGGTTAAAGGTTTTGAATGGTTGAGGTCAGGACTTTCATCTAAAGAACAAATTCATGTTATCAAGCGACTCTCATTTTTAATTTCTGCTGGAGTTCCGCTTCTTTCTGCTTTAGGTGTACTTAATGAACAGAGTAAATCACAAAAATTGAAACGTTTGCTTACGCGTGCGATGAGCGATGTTTCAAACGGAGAGCCACTCTATGTCAGTTTTGAACGGTCGGGTGTGTTTACGCTGGTGGTGATCAATATGATTCGGGTGGGTGAGTTCAATGGAATGCTCCACGAAAATCTTACCTACATTGCGACAGAGCTTGAGAAAAGTCTCGCACTGCGCCGAAAAATTATTTCTGCGCTTTTATACCCGATCTGTATTTCAATGGGGACATTAAGTATTGTTCTCCTGCTTATTTCCTACGTTTTTCCAAAAGTAATACCGATATTTCAGAGCCTTCATGTTACGCTGCCGTTCACCACGCGTATTCTCTTGTGGATCAGTACTATTCTTGCTGACTACGGACTATTCATGGCGCTCATAACTGTCGCGCTCGCAGTTGCTTTTGTTGTGGTGTTCAAACGCTCACCACCTCTGCGATATCACCTTTTTAAGTTCGTGCTTCAGCTGCCACTCCTGGGCTCACTTCTAAGAGATCACCACATGGCCCATTTTTGCCGTATGATCGGCCTTCTTTTGAAAAGTGGTTTACCTCTCTCGCAATCTGTTGAGGTAACTATGAAGGCAACGTCGAATGAACTTTATCGGCGAGAGTGTGAAGGTTTGCTTTCCGAAGTTTTTCAGGGAGGGAAAATTTCTACTCGATTGGCCCATTCTCGGGCCTTTTTCCCTCCGCTTCTTACCGAGATGGTTTCGATAGGAGAGATCTCCGGTAATCTTTCAGAAACTCTTCTATATCTTTCTACTTATTTTGAAGCTGAGGTTGAAGACGCTACCCGCGCATTTTCAACATCACTCGAGCCGATGTTAATGGTAGGTGTCGGGTTGGTAGTGGGTTTCGTTGCTATTTCTATTTTAAATCCTGTATATGAAATCACTCAACACATCAAATAGTAGTACCGGGCGGATTTTGACGACCGGTTTTACGCTGTTAGAAATTTTGATAGCACTTTCCATTTTCGGTCTTCTTTTTTCATTGGGTTCGTCACTTGATTTTAACGCGGTAAGAACCGGCTCATTTAAAACAGAGTGGTCTCGTGTGCTTACGCTCGTTAAGAAGGCCCGAAGTCTTTCTTTAAGTAATCAGCACGCTGTTTCTCATGGGTTTTGTGTAATTGGTGACGAGTATGTGATTTTTGAAGGTAATGATTGCCTCTCCTCATCACCATTGAGTCATGAAAAAATAGCACGGCCGGAGGGAGTTGTTCTTAGCGGGATACCGGCAGCGGGCATTGTGTTTGAAGCTCGATCAGGTGATTCACTTTGGCAAGGACGTTTTTCGATTGAGAGTGATACGCAAAAAATGTTTGTCACCGTAAATGGTCGAGGTCTGGTTGGTTATGAAATCCCATGAGTACGTTTGAACTTCTCATCGCTTTTTCCATTTTCGTACTCATTTCAAGTGTTGTGATTGGGGTGGTTTTTGGCAATCAAGTTCTGATGAGTGTTATTAGTCTTTCCGATGAGGCGATGAGTAGGGCGGTGGAAAAGCTTGAAGAATTTAAAATAGAGAGGGAACATGAATGGGCGTTTGCGACAACATCGGTGTCCGTTACGGAGGGAATTTTTGAATACCAGATTGAAACCGCCGATGTTTCGCCTTGCACGAAGCTCGCTACGAGTTCAGCTTCGTGGCACGGAGGTTCGGGTGAGTTACATACGCGAAGTTTTTCTTCGTTGGTTATAAATCAAACTGAACAGAGATTATATGGTTTTGATTGTTCAGTTGTTCCACCGCAGGGTGATTGGTCTCGTCCTGTTTTGACGAATGCCACCTCAAGTTTTTCAGTGACTGAACTGGTGACGAGTATTGATGCGCTGGGAAATCTCTTGTACGTAGGGGTTAATCCGCAGAGTGCTCCCGGTAGTGATTTTTATATTGTTGATATGAGTGCCGTTGACCCTGCTGTTCCTCTCGGAAGTCTTAATACCGGGCCAGGAATTGCGGCACTCGACGCAACACGCGATTTAGTTTTTGCGGCAACGGTAAGTCGTAATGCGCAGCTACAAATTATTGATGTGGCAAACCCCGAGACACCTTTTGTGCTTTCGTCGTATAAACTTCCCGGCGTGTATACCGATGCAACGGTTGGCCTCTCTATTTTTTATTACGATTCACGGATTTATCTCGGCACCAATAAAAGTCAGATTGGAGAATTTCATATTATTGATGTTTCGGACACGTCTAATCCTTTTGAGCTCGGGTCGTATGAACTGAACGCAGGAGTTAATAGCCTTGTGGTACGGGATACCTATGCCTATGTGGCAACACCCAATAACGAGGAGGTAACTGTTTTAGATGTAAGCAATCCAGGGGGAATTCAGCGTGTGGGCGGTTTCGACGCCCCGGGAGGTTCGGGAAACGGAAAGTCGCTCGCACTTCTGGGAAATAGACTTTACGTTGGTCGGACTGTTGGTGGAAGGGAATTCTACATTCTAGACATTACGTCACCCTCCAATCCGTATTCATTGGGTTCATACGATGTTAACGCGAGCGTTGTGGGAATTCACGTTTCTAATGGGCTCGCGTTTTTGGCAACCGGTGGGAGTGACCGGCTGGAAATTATGGACGTACAAAATCCTGCTTTTCCGATTAAACGCGGAGGTTTTTCTTCAATGGATAAGCCGACCTCCATTGATGGAGAAGACGGTGAGGTGTTCCTCTCTTCTGAGACTGGAAGGATATTAACCATTTTTACTACTGAATAATGAGGATTCCCTGCAAACGAGCAATTTATACTGCGCGAGGCTTCACTCTGATCGAGGTACTTCTTTATAGCGTACTATTGTCATTCCTAATTTCAACGACTATCGCTTTTAATTTTTCAGTATCAGATGCAACAGTTCGAATTGCCAAACAGTTTGCAATTGAGGACGATGCGCGTTTTGTGATTGATAAAATAAATTACATTTTCTCTGATGCCGTTGCCTCAGGAATAACGATAACTGCCTCGGAACTTATTGTTACGAAACCCAATGTAGTCCATTGCTTAGCCTACGATGCTTTTTTAAAAAGAATCACGTTAGATCAGGGGGGTTCTGTTTGCCCAGGAAATCCGCAATCTCTTGTACCGTACGGTGTAAACGTAACGTCAGTAAGTTTTAAGCGGGAATTGAAAAGTGGAAGGACAGTGGTAAGTCTCGAGTTTGAAATCAACGGAAAATTATTTAGCTCACGACTGTATCCCCGATGAATAACCGTGGCTACATAGCGTTGTTATCGGTGATCATCATATCGTTTACGCTCCTGACAACGGTAACCACCCTTAATTTTTTTGGTGCTGAGATTGTTGAACTATCACTCCGTCGTGAAATGAAAATAGCGAGCAGTATCAGAGTCGGTGACTGCGTTAGTATTGCTCTCGCGCGCCTCGGCCGAAGAGAACCTCCGGCCTCACTACGTGGATCGTATACCGTAAACTCGGTGGTTACGTGTCGGATTCTCGAGGCTCTACCTTCAGGCGGGGAAACACTCCTTCACGTTGAGGCAAAGGTGGGCGGTTCATATACGGCTCGTGAAGTTAAGATCAGAGGTGGCCCGCCAGAGATTGTTTCTGATAGGGAAGTTGCTCACTTTTAGAAAAATAAATTAGCCAAATGAGAAAAAATATAACAAAAAAAGGTTTTACGTTGATCGAGGTGCTCATTGTCATTGGTATTATCGGAATTCTCGCGACGATTGTTCTTGTGGCAATTAATCCTGCCCGACAGTTTGCAGAGGCACGCAACACGCAGCGCGTCAGTAACGTTAATACCATCTTAAATGCAATCGGGCAACGAATCGCCGAGAATAAAGGTTTGTTTGCGGTAAATGGTTGCACGATTGATATTCCAACTGCAACCTCAACCATAAAGTCAGGTACTCCGGCGGATATTGCCTCGTGTATTGTGCCTACCTATGTTTCTCTTTTGCCGTTTGATCCTAGTGCGGCTGCGGCACACTATAACTCGAACTCGGATTACGATACTCAGTATGATGTAAGGAAAGATGGCGCAACCGGACGCATTTCAGTCTGCGTTGTGACCGCCAATGAAGAGCTGGGACAGCCGATCTGTGTAACTCGTTAAGTTGTAAAAAGAAAAAACCCGGCAAGCAGCGCTTGCCGGGTTATGCGGTAATTAAACCGCGAGATCGAGACGCATCTGTTCGGTGTGGGGAACAGGTCCAGGTGGATTGATCAGGTCGTGAAGTCGGCGCCCAAGTTCGTCCACGGTAGCCGCGGGTATTCCGAAGAGGTAGTAGAGCTTCGAGCTTTCGGCACTGTGATGCGATACAACCGGAAGTAATTGAACTTCGGGTTTTGCACGTGCAGTCATTTCATCGACGGCGAGTTGCGAAACTGACTCGCTATCAAACACAATGAGGTCGATGCGGTCGCCTGACTGATCGAGGAATTCAATCGCTTCCACTTCGCTGGTGAAGAGAAACGCCTCAGCGCCGGGAAGCTTTCTGTATCCTCGGATGAAGTTTCTGTTTCCGACAAAAACAATGTTCATGAGATTTGTTCGTGTAAAGAGTTGCGGTTGTTCTGGATAAAAGCCTACCATACATTTTTAGAAAAATCAATGAATATGAAGGTGAGAGTGAAATGGCTTTGTAGAGCTGTTTTTCTCTTTAGATAAGAGATCTGCGCTTACAGATTATGGTAGTCTAGTGGTTATGGGAAAAGTGCTGGATAAATCTTTTTTTAATCGTTCGACGCACGCAGTGGCGCGTGAGCTTATGGGAAAAATGCTGGTCCGGCAGAAAGGTAAAAAGATAATACGGTCTAAAATTACTGAAGTTGAAGTATATGACGGATTTGCTGATCAAGCGTCACACGCATCACGAGGTAAGACAAAACGAAATATTCCAATGTTTAACAATGCCGGCCGGTGGTACGTTTATCTTGTCTATGGAATGCACTGGATGCTAAATATCGTTACGCGCGAAAAAGGGTATCCTGCGGCGATTTTAATTCGAGGTGTCGAAGGGATTTTAGGGCCGGCACGGGTTACCAAAGCTCTGGGTGTCTCGAATATTTTCAATAATCGAAAAGCTGAAATTAAAACGGGGCTTTGGATTGAAGAGGGCGCAGTAACGGAAAAAATGAGAATTACCCGAACCGCGCGTATTGGAGTTGATTATGCTGGTCCGGTATGGGCGAACAAAAAATGGCGATTAGCAGCTATTTCGCATAAAAAGAAAACACGTCGTATTTGACGACGTGTTTGTTAGAAGAGCTCACCGGGGCGGGGTTTGTGGGCGGTCGGCTTTTCCTCTGGAAGCGGTGTGCGGGGATTTGCAGTGACGTCTTCTGCAAAGAGTTCTGAGCTGCGGCGTTTCGGTTTTTCCCCTCGAGCTTCAGCAAGAACTTTGGAGTAAAGTTCGGTGTGTCCGCGGAGGGTAAACCCGACGGCTTCATCGAAAGGTATTTCTTCCATCTCGGCTTTTTGGCGCGCGAGCCTGGCTAGCTCGAGAATGAGAATAGGGCTTTTCGGCATACCAGGTCTTATCGACGTTTATACGGACGCTCCCGGGCAATCATCTTGGCGATTAGTTGCTCGGGTTTGAACAGGGACGTATCAATCGGCTGAAGTGGCGGTGGGTTACCAGGTTCCGGTGCCTCGTCAACTGCTCTTTGCATGGCAGCAAACCAGTTGCGAGATTTCTCTAGTCTTCTGCGTTTCGGAGGTTTTTCAGTCAGTGTGTTCATGACAATGTGTAAGAACGGTGCGTTTAAGGCGCAGGTTGGTTTTTCTAAACAGAAGAGTAACAAAAAAATACTGCTTTGTCAAATAAGGTTGCAGTGAAAAAAACAGTTTATGAAATTGTTTAGAAAAGGCTTTCTACGACAGCTTTTACGTCACCCCCGTCAGCCTTGCCTTTGAGTTCTTTCATGACTACCCCGACAAGTGCACCCAATTTTGTTTTATCTGTCATTCCCATCTCGGTTTTCTTCACTAGTGCAACTTTTTTTATATCGTCTTTGCTCATCATCTGCGGTAGATATGTTTCAATGATTTTTAGCTCAGCCTCTTCGCTTGCTACCAAATCCTCACGACCGGCAGTTTTAAACTGAGCAATCGAGTCCTTACGTTGTTTTGAGAGCCGCTTAACTATCGCGAGCGCGTCATCATCATTAAGTTCTTTGTCGGCACTCTTTTTCGCAACCAATTCGTTCATAAATGCTGCAATAATGCTGCGCAACACACCAACGCGCAGGGCATCTTTTTTGAGCATTGATTCCTTTAAATTGCTTTGAATTGTTTGATGAAGTGACATGCAAAGAGTATACGGTATAACGATTCATTTACCAACAAGAGATGGTACAATAGTGCCATGAATTCGAATGCTGTGCTTATTATTGTGGCGCTTCTTGTTGCGGTGAACGCTTTTTTGATCTGGAAAATAACGCGGAAAGCAGGGCAAGAAGAAACAAAGGCTGATGATATAGGACTCAAGCTTATTCTCGAGCAGATGAATCAGATTTCACGCACCGTCGATCAGAAATTGGGCGAAAACACCAAAGAAGTTTCAAACGCACTTCGCCACCAGTTTAGCGAGTCCGCAAAGCTTATTAAGGATGTTACAGAAGGTCTTACGAAACTTGATGAAACCAACAAACAGGTTGTTTCGTTTGCCGACCAGCTCCAGTCTCTTCAGGATGTTTTGAAAAATCCCAAACAGCGCGGAATACTTGGTGAGTATTATCTGGAAACGCTGCTTAAAAATGTGTTGCCTCCGGGAAGTTACAAGATGCAGTATCCGTTCAACGACGGTACCATCGTCGATGCGGCAGTTTTTGTAAAAGATAAAGTAATCCCGATCGATTCGAAGTTTTCACTCGAAAACTATAATCGCCTGGTTGAAGAAAAGGATCCGGTTGAACGCGAACGGCTCGAAAAAACATTTAAAACTGATCTCAAAAACAGAATTGACGAAACGGCAAAATATGTAAAACCTTCCGAGGGAACCATGGACTTTGCGTTTATGTTCATTCCGCACGAGGCCATTTACTATGATTTGCTGGTAGCACAGGTTGGTGCGGTTAAAGTAAACACCCGTGATTTGATTGATTACGCCTTTAAAGAGAAGCGCGTCATTATTGTTTCGCCGACCTCATTTCTCGCATATTTGCAGACTGTTCTTCAGGGACTGAAAGCGCTTCAGATTGAAGAAAAGGCAAAAGATATTATTCGTCATGTGGAAGAGCTGGGGAGACATCTAAAAAGTTATGACGAATATCATAAGAAACTGGGTAACGCACTTTCCACTACCGTAAACCATTTCAATACGTCTAATAAAGAGTTTAAAAAAATTGATAAAGATGTAATGCGTATTGCCGGCGCGGCGCCGGGAATTGAAGCCCTCGTTATTTCTCGACCCGAAAGCGAAGAATAGACTCTATGTCGTATAACGGAGTTGAAATAATTGCTGAGGTTAAGACGCAGTCACCGTTTGGTTTTAAGTCTGAAAAAACATGGGACGAACTTTTTCATCTTGCCGAGAGGGTAGGCGACACCCTCTCAATTCATACTGATCCACGATGGGGCGGGTCATTTGAACTTGTTAAAAAAGCCCGAGGACGTACACAAAAACCAATTCTCGCGAAAGGAATTCATACTTCAGATGACGATATACAAAGAGCGCTCGATGCCGGAGCAGATTTTGTTTTAGTAGTAGGACGAATTCCCCAGGAGTATCCGGAAAAATGTATCATAGAGCCATATACACTGGCTGAACTAAAAAAGATTCCGGAGGAATTGAAAGCGTTGTGGAACGCTCGAGATCTTTCAACAGGAAAAGTTAAAGCGGAAACCTTTTCTACGGCACGGCAAGTGTTTAAAGGTTGGCTTTGTCAGGCTAGTTTTTTGAAGAGTGTGGATGATATTTTGCCTGGTGCACACGCGGTTTTGGTAGGTGAACATGTTCTTGAGTTTGCCCAATCGGCAGGCCTGTAGTTTGCCTTTTTTAATAGAGTATGTAGAATAGTAACCCTATCCCAGTCGAATCAAACCCCAGTAGAAATTTGAAGATGCAAGAGTGGGTGGTTTACGGGAAATTGAATCATTTTTTCAACTAAAATCAATTACTATGGAAAGCAAAATTTCTAACGGGGTAAAGGAATTTTCAGTCATACAAACAGGCGGAAAACAGTATAAAGTTTCGGTTGGCGAGACCATCGCGATCGAGAAGCTTTCTGGTGTTCATAAAAAAGGAGATAGTATTACCTTTGATAAAGTGGTTATGTGGGACAATGGAAAGGATACTACGATTGGTACTCCCTACATTAACGGTGCAAAAGTTACGGGTGAACTTACGGAAGAAGGACGAGGAAAGAAGGTACTTGTCGTCAAATACAAACAGAAAAGCCGCTATCTCAAGCGCAATGGACACCGTCAGCCGTTTATGAAGATCAAAATTACTTCTCTTAAATAGTTACTAAAAAAGCCCGGGACCATGATGGTCCCGGGCTTGCGGTTTTAAAACCGCTGGTGTTATGGAACAGCAACCGCACGGAAGAATCGCTGAGGGCCACCGGAGAATATCTCCAGCGGCAGGAGGATTTGCCCAACCGGACTTTCCTGCGGGGTCATAATGACTGACGCCCAGGTGGAAAGGTCAGTTAAAGTTTTAATCCGATAGAACTGTCCCGGCAGTGTGTTAAACCGCTTGAGAGAGGTTTTTAGGCCTGAGACTCTGTCATCGGAGAAGCAGGTACCGATGGTTCTTGCAAGTTGAAGATAACGACAATGGTGGCAATAGCGGTAAAGAGAAACGGGATTTTTCCTCCCATCCCGGGAATGAGCATGAGTAAGAGGTCGATGATGAGCGGCAGAGTAATGGCGTGAAGAGCGACACGATAACTTTCTCCGTAGGTGAGTTCAATTTTTTTAACGTGTGCAATGAACATAACAATGAACGCAAATATCAGGAGGTAGAGAAGATAGAAGAGGTATGAGGAAAACAGCACTGCAAAAATGCCGACAATAGCGACGACGGGTATAAATTTAATAAAGGGACGAACGGCGCTTACAAAGGAAAGAATTTTATCGCGGTTCAGGGTAAAATCAGGAAACGTAGCAGTTGATTGGATCGTTGTTTTGGAAGTGCTCTTGGTAACAATCGCTGTTTTTGCTATCCAAATGGATGACTTAAACGTACCAAACGTCTCAAGACTAACAGGTGATGTGGTGTCGATTACAATGAAATGCTCTGCGCCTTGGTTAAGGTGCTGTGGTATATCGATGAAAATAGGCTCCTTTCCGTTGGTAGTAAGCTCACCTTTTTTCATCGTAAGGGTGAGGTCTGCAGGAAAATAACCAATAACCCGGTTTATGTTCTCGTCGCTCAAGAGGGCTGTTAAAGGTGGAAGCATGACCACGCTAAAAAACACCGTCGCAACAAAACTAATGAGGAGGATAAGTTTAAAGAAGTATTTGAAAGACAACTTAAAAGACGATCCCCGTACCTTGTGGTAGAAGGGGGGATTGTAGACGCTTTCTTTAAGGGTGTCGATGAAATAGCTCACAGGTGTGAACGGTTTTTGATTGCATGCTTAATTGTATCACCGTCTGAGTATTCGAGTTCAAGCCCTGTGGATAGACCCCTTCCGAGAGTTGAAATGGTAAAAGGAGTCTTCTGAAGTAATGGTTCGAGAAGGTGAGTCAGAAAATCTGCCGTGTTGTCACCTTCAGGTGTTGAGTTAAGTGCAATAATAATTTCAGTAGGTTGAGGAAGCTTCTCGTCGAGGATCCGTTTCAGCAGTTCTCGACTGCGCACTTTGCGTTCCGGATTTTTCTCCAGAATTGGAATGGTGCCGCCAAGTACGAAGTAAAGTCCTCGATAAGAACCACTGCGCTCAATGTTCTCAAGATCGATGTCTTTTGAAACGATCATTAATACGTTGTGATCGCGTCTCGTATCAGTACAGAAGGGGCATACCAGGGCATTTCCATTTGGTTCAAAAAAACGAAAACAGGCGTCGCATATTCGCATGTGCCGCTTAAGGAGTGAGAGTGAATGAGCAATATCCTGGAGTACTGCCGGAGAAGATTTTAAAAGATGATACACAAAACGTTTTGCCTGGCGGGGGCCGATTCCCGGAAAGTGCTCAAAATGTTCCGTAAGTCGTTGAATTGGATCCATTGTTTAAAAATTATCTGCCTCCTGCTTGAAATTGCCGTAGGACGATTTGTCGATCGAGAGGAAGGTTGACTTGTCTGCGTCAAAGTGAAGTTCGATTTTTCCAGTAGGGCCATTGCGGTGTTTTTCGATAAGAATTTCAGCTAGTTCTTTTCGTCCACCACCGTCTTCGTTTTGCTCGCGATGAATAAACATAACCACGTCCGCGTCCTGTTCGATCGAGCCTGAATCGCGCAGGTCAGAAAGTCGGGGACGACCGCCACGTTGTTCAACGGCACGCGAAAGCTGTGAGAGAGCGAGGACCGGGACATCAATCTCACGCGCAAGGTTTTTAAGTGATCGAGAAATTTCAGTTACTTGCTGGTAGAAGGAGTCGCTGCCGCTCTTCATGCCGCCGGTTGGTAGCATAAGCTGGAGATAATCTACAACAATAAGACCAAGTTTTTTGTCACTTTTAAGCCGGCGAGCAACTGAACGCATTTTGATAATGTTGTTTCCTGGCTGATCATCAATGTAAATGGGCGCGTTTGATAGACGGCCAAGCGAGTCACGGATTTTTGCAAATTCATCGTCAACCGAAAGCCGTCCGGTGCGCAGTTTCCACGCATCGACGCGGCTTTCAGCCGCAAGCATACGATCCACCAATTGCTGAGAGCTCATTTCCAAAGAGAAGATGCCAACTGACACGCCGTGGTTCACGGCCGCCTGTCGAGCAATATCGAGAGCGAGTGAGGTTTTTCCCATTGAAGGACGTGCCGCTAAAATAATGAGATCAGATTTTTGAAGACCGGAAAGTTTGTTATCAAGCTCCTTGAAGCCTGTGGGAATACCACGCATCTCGTCCTTGGATTTCGAGAGCTTGTCGAGCCTTTCCCATGCCTCGGTCAATGCGTCTTTAAGCTCAATAAATTTGTGCGTGCCTGAGTAGTTGGTTACTTTGAAGAGATGTTTTTCAGCATTGTCGAGAATTTCTTCAAGCTCAGCCGCCTCATCATAGCCGAGATTGTTGATATGCTCTGAGGCATTGATGAGGGATCTCATCATGTACTTTTTGCGTACAATTTCTGCGTAGTGGCGAACATTTGAAGAGGAGGGAACAACGCTCACGAGTTCGGTGAGGTAGGCGCTGCCGCCAACCTGTTCGAGTTCGTTTTTTTCTTTGAGGCGGGACGAAACGGAGAGAAGATCGATAGGATTGGCTTTACTAAAAAGATCAAGAACGGTTCGCCATATGATGCGGTGTTTTTCCGCATAGAAAGAGTCAATGCTTATAACATCCATAACCTCGTGCATAGCATCACTTTGGAGCATAACTGCGCCCAAGAGCGCCATCTCTGCCTCAAGGTTTTGTGGCGGAACTTTAAGATTCCTCGATGGTCTTTCATGTGCCATTCAAAAAGTTTATCACGCGAACCAGTAGAGGTAACCTTTATTTCCGTATAACCTGTGTGCTGGTTGGGGACAAGTTGAAAAAATGAAAAACCCGCTCGAAATGAGCGGGCCTCTAAAAAGAATTAAAGAACATGTTCTGCCGGAGGGAAACGCGCAAGCGTTTCCCTCCGGCCATCAATCACTCCTCAACTCGGAAGTCCAAGGAGGCCTCGAGGATCCGGATCTTCAAAGACATCAGATCTTGCCCAGACCCTTGTCGCGGACTCCTCTCGATACGCTTGTTCCGCCTCCCTCACTTGATCGAGACGATGATCTTCAGCCGCTTCAAGCCGCGCTTCCTCGCGTCTCTCGTCGTCTTGGTCGAGCAGGGCATCAAGGTCCGCTCGGTAGCTTCGCTCAACATCTTGCTCGAACTCGGTCTGAACCTCCTCCATCTCCTCTACGGTCATCAGAATGCGGCTCCAGTTCTTCCGAACCCATGCCGTAAACTTTTTGCCGTCAACGGTGTAGAAGAATGGTGTACCGGAGGGAGTTCTTTGGATACGTTTGCATCCCTGAAGCGACTTCCCGTAGAGCTTCTTGAGCCGTTTGTCATGAATCGCTCGTTCGATTTCGTACGGCAACTGTGACAGAGCGTACATGGCGAGCACTCCAAGCCCAGAGGTCCACAGCGATCCATCGCGTTCAACCAGGCCGTTCCAATCGTGGGGTTCGTCCCGATAGATGTTAATCGGCAACTGTACCGCATTTGAGCGGCTGACGATGCCGATGATGAAACTGGCGGCGAAGGTCATTTCCTCGCCAGTCACCGTATTGATGCCGTGAATGCAGGGGCTTCGATAGTTTTTGCCGTCGTTCACGCGGCCGTATTCGCGGGCCACCTGGGTGACTCTCACGGTATGCGGTCCGTTTTGTGCCGCTCTGCGCTCACTTCGGAACAGTACCGTAACTACGTCTCCCGTGCTCGCATGCATGTAGTCGGGTTTGATAGCTTTGTTTCTCATCTTGTTAGTCCTTTGTTGAGGTTGTGTCGATGTCCGCGGCCCAAGTAGGCCAAATTTCTGATCTAATTATAGCATTAAAAAAGCCACTTTGTCAATGTCCAACTATGGCTCTGTTGAGGGTCGAAATTAAAAAACTGAAGGCGGTCGGCCTTCAGTTTCTGAAAGGGAACTATGTACAGGGTTGTTCAGTCTCGAAAGGTCTTTCGGTTTTAGTCACACGCCGAATTGCGAGAATCAGTTCATCGAGTGGAAAGACCTTGCTAATGTAAGCTTCTGCGCCTTTGCGCTGAGCTTCTTCCATTAAATCCTCGACAAATCCCAAACCAGTGAGGATGATGACGTGAACTTGAGGAAATCCGCTTTTGACCTGAGGAAGAAGTTTTAACCCGTCTTCCGCCCCAAGTGCGATCTCGGTGATGACCACGTCGATTGTTTCCTTGCGGAGGATTTCAAGGGCCAGAGCGGAAGTTTCGGCAACTGTGACGGTATAACCTTCTCGTGTGAGGTACGTGTGTAGCAGGTCTCGAATCTGCTGTTCGGGATCGACAACCAGAATATGTTTTCCCATAGATAAGAACAATGTTTATACACTAAAATACTGATGAATGATATTTTGTCAACCGCCTATTAAAAAAAGCGGCACTTGCAAACTCGTCAACCTGGCAGGTTGACGAGGGTCAGGATGGGGTTTGATCTCGGCGTCGAGCGAGATCAGACCAAATCGAGGTACGACCCCTCGGGCCCGTCTTTAACTAGAAAACCAAGCTCCTGGATTTTGTTTCGGATGAGGTCAGCCTCTTTCCACTTTTTTTCTGCGCGGGCCAGGTCGCGATCGCGGAGAAGTTCACGCACGCGCTCGGGTACAGCCTTCAATTTTTCCTGATGCTTTTTTATCTCGGTTTCAAGTGAAAGTCCTAACGCAGCGTCGCACTTGAGAATCGTTGCACGCCGGTCGGCTTCGCTCATGTTTAAATCTTTAGTGATTTCCCAGATCAGGGCGAGCGCGCGGGGTGTATCGAGATCGTCGGAGACAAATGCCAGGAAACGTTTGTAATAATCAGCGTGTGCCATTCCGTTATCAAGCCAGGATGAAAGTTTGGCGATAAGGCCGCGGTGAGCATTGCGTGCGGCTTCAAGAGTTTCAAGACTGAAGGCGAGAGGTGAGCGGTAGTGCCCAGTCAGCAACCAGTAACGGTAAACCATTGGCTCGAACCCTTTTTCCTTTATTGATTTAAGCGTAAGAAAGTTTCCTTCAGATTTTGCCATCTTTCCGCTCGCAACGGTGATGAACTCGTTGTGCATCCAAATATTTGCGAGCGGCGTGTCATACGCACACTCAGACTGTGCGATTTCATTGTTGTGATGAATGGAGATGTGATCAATACCGCCGGTGTGAATATCAAAGGGTTGGCCCAGATATTTTCGTGCCATCGCCGAACATTCAATGTGCCAGCCGGGGAAGCCTTTGCCCCAGGGAGTGTCCCAGCCGAGCTCACGGTTGAACTTCCAGAGCGCGAAATCGCGCACACTTTTCTTTTCGTTATTTGTGCCGATTCGTGTCTCACCAGCCGTCTCTTCTTTCTGCCGATTGCCGAGTTTGCCATAGTCGGGATATTTTGTTGTGTCAAAATAAATTCCATCACTTGTGGTATACATGAACCCTTTCTTCTCCAACCGCTCAATTATCTCGATGTCGTCGGCGATGTGTTCACTCGCTTTAGGCATTTCATTCGGAATCTTGATGTTCATGGCAGTCAGATCTTCTTTGAACTTTCCTGCATAGAAATTGGCAAGCGAAAGCATGGCCTCAAGCGTCAGGGGTTTACCTTCGCGCTTCAAGGCCTTAGTCATTTTATCTTCGCCGGTATCAACGTCACCTGAAAGATGGCCAACGTCGGTAATATTAATTACCTGTTTTATTTCGTAGTCGTGAGCCTCAAGCGTGCGGCGTAGAAGGTCAGCAAAAACATATGAGCGCAGGTTGCCAATATGTGCGTAATCGTAAACGGTGGGGCCACAGTGATACATTGAAACCGAACCTTTTTTGATTGGTTTGAATTCTTCTTTTTTACCCGAGAGTGTGTTAAATAATTTAATCATAAGCTTCTAGGTTTTAGCTGTCAGCTGTTAGTTTACAAAGCCAGAAAGCTAAAAGCTAGCAGCTAAAAGCTGGAAGCTCTTTTACAGCCACTTGCGGAATTTTGAGTAGGCGTACATGACAATCGCGATTGAAACAAGGACTACCAGCATAATCCAGAAATCATTTTCTTGGCCAACGATGGGTCGGGAAATGTTATCCACCTGGAAAAGTGAGATAACGAGTGTGAGGGGGAGAGCGATAAAAGCGACAACCGTGAGGATTTTCATGGTCTCGTTTTGTTTGGTTGAGAGGAGCGCGTTGTTGGTTTCGCGTAGTTCTTTCATAAGCTCGATTTTACTTCGCACCGCGTTGTGCACTTTAAAATGTTCTGAAAGGATCATACTCGTTGAGTAAGCATAGCCTTCGCCGTAGAATCTCTTTCCAACCTGATCATATGTTTTTAGAACATCGTGGTGAAGATCCATCGATTGTTTGAATTCGAGAAGTGTGCGACTGACATTTGAAAGTGAGAGCACCATCTCACGTTCTTTGCCCTTAAAAACGCCGTCCTCAATAATTTTGAGTGATGTGCTGATTGAATCGAGTTCGTGCGAGAGTGCTTTGTAGAGGTGCGCAATCATGTAATAAAAAATAAAACCGGCGTGGTCTCCCATGTGGCCCTTATCGAGGATTGAATTAACCTCAAAAACTTTAGAGAAGTCGTGCAAAGGATCGATCATGTCATAGTGAGTCGTGATGATGAACTTGTGGCCGATTATAAAATCGATCTCTTGCTGTACTCCCTTCGAATGAGAGTGCCTAAATGCAGGAAAGTGCAGGATTAAGTAGATGAAATCTTGATAGAGCTCAACACGAGGTTTGGGAGTCGGTGTGTGAAGTTCTTTTCCGACAAGGGGATTGAGGTGAAATTGCTCGATCAGGGCTTTGACCTCAGCTTCGGTCGGGGATTCAAGATCGATCCAGACAATGTCGCGGTATTGGTAGCGATGGATCATATGAGTCTATTATAGCCCAGCATCTTCTTCTGTGTATGTCTTCATTGTGAACAGTGAGGCGCTTGTTGAGTCATATTTTAAACTTGTTGAGGGGATATGGACGAGCGGGATTTATTTTGAGATACTAAGCATTAATGAATCGATCCGGAGTGAGTCGAATTATATTTGCAGTTGTCGTTGTTGCGCTGATCACCGGCGCTTTTTTTGCAGGATTTCAGCATGGAGTTGGCAGGAAAAGTGAACTCGAACGAGCCGCGCTACTAGATAATAAAGAGCTCGGAAAACCGTCGAATGTAGATTTTTCTGCCTTTTGGAAGGCATGGAATATCATCAATGATCGTTACGTTGCAACTAAACAATCAAGTACTACGCCTTCAACAACGGAAGAACGCGTATGGGGTGCCATCCAGGGAATGGCAGCCTCATTAAATGATCCTTACACCGTCTTTTTCAACCCAGAGGAGAATGAAATTTTCCAGAGTGCCATCAGTGGTACGTTTGACGGCGTCGGCATGGAGATTGGTCTAAAGGATAAAATAATTACTGTCGTAGCACCCCTCAAAGATACCCCGGCATACCGCATGGGGATCAAGCCGGGAGATCAGATTTTAAAAATTGATGATATTCCAACCACAGGCTTCACTGTAGAAAAGGCAGTTAAGCTGATCCGTGGTAAAAAAGGTACCGCTGTTCACCTTACGGTGATGCGTGAAGGGAAGAGCGAGCCGTTTGTGGTTGATGTAGTCCGCGATACGATCAAAATTCCCGCACTTGAGGTTGAGGGAAAAGATTCAACGGGAAAGACGGTCACCAAGGGTTCTGATGGTAATCCGATCGGCCTCCAGGAGAATGGTATTTTCGTAATTCGTCTCTATAATTTCTCAGCAGATTCTGCTCAACTTTTTCGCACCGCTCTTCGCCGCTTTGTTGAATCCGGTTCCCACAAACTTGTTCTTGATTTGCGCGGTAATCCGGGTGGCTATCTCGACGCGGCTGTTGATATGGCAAGCTGGTTCCTTCCGCCGGGCAAACTTGTGGTGACTGAAGCATATGGCGGTAAACGTGTTGATGATGAGTTCCGCAGTGTCGGGTACGGAAAGGATAAGTACGGTATTTTTGGAGATGATTTTAGAATGGTGATCCTGGTTGATAGTGGTTCAGCGTCGGCCTCTGAAATTCTTGCAGGTGCACTACGCGAACACGGCGTTGCCAAACTTGTCGGTGTTAAAACCTTCGGTAAGGGGTCGGTTCAGGAGCTGGTAAACATTACCTCGGATACGACGCTTAAAGTTACGATCGCGCGCTGGCTTACACCAAACGGGACCTCAATTTCCGAAACGGGTATCGAACCTGACTTCGAGGTGAAAGTCACGGAGGAGGATATTAAAAACAAAAAAGATCCTCAAATGGAAAAGGCGGTGGAGATTTTGAACCTGGAGCCATAACTCCGCTAGCGGAGCGCCATTGCACGTTTCCAATAGCGTGCTAGTATCGCACGTACTAACACAAGAACAATTTCATGAAAGTTATTTTATTGAACGACATTCCTAAGCTTGGCCGAAAGTATGAGACAAAATCTGTCTCTGACGGCTTTGCGCAAAACAGTCTCATTCCACAGGGAAAAGCTATTGTTGCTACAGCTGCATCTGAAAAAAAGATTGAAGTCTTGCGTAAGCAGCATCAGGTTGAAGAAAAGATAAAACTCGATCTTTTGCTCAAGAATTTTTCTTCACTCGACGGTGTTTCAGTTGAAGTAATATCTTCAGCGAATGAGAAGGGGCATTTGTTTTCAGGTATTCACAAGAATGATCTCATCAAAGCGTTGCATGAGCAGAAACGAGTTGATGTTCCTGAGTCAGCTCTCGTACTCGAAAAACCGATCAAGGAGATTGGTGAACACAAAATCGAAGTTATAGTAGGGGAGAAAAAAGGAGTCTTTACTGTTGTTGTCAAAAGCAAGTAGATACTAACGGTACAGTGTAAAAAAAACGACCCTCGCTTCTGCGGGGGTCGTTTTTTTTACTTAACGTTGACTGTTTTCTTGGTAACGGTATGTCCGTTGAAACGAGTTTTACGCTTTGATCCGTAGGTAACAATTCCGTCTTTAAGCGCAAACAAGGTGTGATCCTTTCCGGTACCAACATTCTTTCCGGCCTCGATTCGCGTGCCACGCTGTCGAACGATGATTGAACCTGTCTGTGCCTTTTCACCACCGTACAATTTTATACCGAGATACTGTGGATTTACATCGGTAAGGTTTTTCGCTGAACCTCCAGCTTTTTTATGTGCCATTGTTTACTCCAAGCTCCCGGTGTAATCCTGAAGCCTTCAAAATTATGTATAATTGAATGGCCATGAGTATACGTGAAGTTTGGAATAAATGCAAATCCGAGAGGCTCTACGTGGCCCTGCTTATCATTTTTGTTGGTTTGGGGTCTTTTGGTCTCGGACGACTATCGATTCTCAATAGCCGTGCAGAAGCTGTGCATATTGTTCCTACAGCACTTAACGGTTCGTCCGAGGCACATTCAGTGGTTGCTTCTAAAACAGGCAAAAAGTATTATCTTCCGTGGTGCGGGTCGGTTTCAAACATTTCCGAAGAAAATAAGGTCTGGTTCGAAAATGTGGAAATGGCGAAAGCCGCAGGCTATACTCCGGCTTCAAACTGTAAGGGACTAAATTAAGTTTTTCCACTCTAAATAGGCAAGAAAAATGCCCTCGACTTTTCAGGCTGAAGGCAGTGGGAATCTCTGGTCACGGATCCCAGGTGTCTCTGTTTCGTAGAATGTAGAATAAACTAAAAACGAGTATGGCGATGAAGGTGGATAACCCGATCCAAATTCCATAACTCGTAATAATCTTTCGCGCTTCGTCTCCTAAAAACATATAACCAATCGAAAAGCAGACACCTTCAAGCGCGAGCAGTGTGATGCAGGTTGCAAGCGTACGTTCGAGGAAGGTTTTCATGGGCGGTTTTCTGAGTTTTAGATTAACAAGAAAGGGCATATAATCAAGATATGATTGTTGTTGATGTAGAGGCCTCGGGCGTTGATCCTCAAAAGAATTCACTGCTTTCAATTGGAGCGGTTGAGTTCGAGCGCCCCGAGAATACTTTTTATGCAGAGTGTCAGGTATGGAAGGGGGCACACATTGAACCCGCAGCTCTCGTTGTTAATGGTTTTTCAAAAGAGGCCGCAACTGACCCGAACAAAAAAACAGATCGTGAGATTATTGCGGAGTTTCTTGCATGGGCAAAAGAGTGTAACGAACGGACTTTGGTGGGGCAGAACCCATCATTTGACCGAGATTTTTTGATGCAGACGTCACATCGCTATCACATCGACTGGCCATTTGCTCAACGGACTGTTGATCTCCATTCCATCGGCTATTTTCACCTCCATCAGACAGGAAAAGCTATTCCAGAGAAAAATGGACACTCGGATCTCAGTTTAGACGCTATTTTGATTTATGTTGGTATTCCGGTTGAGCCAAAACCTCACAATGGCCTTACCGGAGCTCTTCTCGAAGCTGAGGCACTCAGTCGATTACTAAACAACAAGTCTCTTTTTGATCAATGGCAGAAATACCCGATTCCGTGGCTTAAATAAGGGGTAGGGGCTTTAAAAGCCTTAGCCAGGGCCATAAAATAGAGCAGTTTTAGCGATGAGCGTAAATAGCAAATAATGGCTTTATTGAGCCATTAAATCTTTTTTGACACCCACTTTTTTTCATTGCCAAATCTTGACAGATTTACTATTCATGCTAGAATCATACCAAACCTAGAAAACCTCTGGGTTTTAATTTGTCTCACTATTTGGGCCCTCATGGGACCCAAAGACAGGGCAATAACCATATGATTGATTTAGTAAGCAGTTTCATTATGCTCGCCTCGGTCTTTTACAGCCAGCCAGGGACCACTGTTTCTCCAACACCACAAGCTCAAAATATGAAACAGAAAACAACTGAAGAGTTGGTCCGTGACTACTTCGCTGATACACCTATTTTAGTTGAGGTTGCCCGATGTGAATCCACATTCAGGCAAACAGACTCAACCGGGAAGGTCATTCGCGGAAGGGTGAATGAGTACGACGTTGGAGTAATGCAGATCAATGAACTCTATCATGCTGATAAGGCGGAAGAACTCGGATACGATCTGCATACTATCGAAGGCAACATGGCGTATGCCAAGTGGCTCTACGAGAAAGAAAGTATCGTCCCGTGGAAATCGTCCTCTAGGTGCTGGAAAAATAGCAAAGAAATTACACGAGCATAACGTACAAAAAACTTCCGTGCCTTCGGCCGGAAGTTTTTTGTTTGACAATTTATATTTTTAATGTATTGTAAATACAGATCTTCACAACACACGTATGAAATTTCTCATCGGAATCGATCGAACGGTTCTCAAGTTCTACGAAGTTATCTCACACGCGCTTCAGCGCCTTACCGGGTACAACAACTTCTGGTTGGCGTGGATCGCTCTCTGTTTCATCGCAGCAGTCAGTGCATGGCAGGTATCTCGAAGAATTTTGAAAATGGAGATAGGGTGGGCAGTTGTAGGCATCGCCAGTATTATGCTACTCGTGTTTATTGTGCCCCTGAACCTCAAAAGACTAGAGGGTTTAGTTTCGCGCGGTACTACAAGGTTCCGTAACATACTTGAGTCATCGAATATAATGATTACTGTGAGGCTCTGTATCCTGATTGCTCTTGTCCTGACAATCTGTAACTATGTGATTGGTGTAAAAGATGTAACCATTCTCAGGCTTTTACATGGAGTCGCCGTAACTTCGATGTTTTACTTAATCTCTGTCACCCCGCTTCCACCCTGCGATGGAAAGGTTGGACAATGGCTGCTCTTGCTCTTAGGTAAACGCTCTCAGGCGTAAACCGACAACCGCTTGCTTTCGATGGCGAGCGGTTTTTCTTTTCGCTATACTCAGTGTATGGAAACACCTGATAAAAACAAGAAAGAAGATATTAGGCAGCTGAATCTCGTTTCACTTGCGCTTGAACTTGGATTTTCGATTGCAATCCCTATTGTCGGTCTTGCGCTTTTGGGGCGTTTTGCTGATCGATATTTCAATACGTCGCCTGTGCTGCTGCTGGTCGGCATTATACTCTCGATGTTTGTTTCAGTGGCGCTCATCTACCGGAAAGTTCGTGATGTGCTAAAATAGCGGCCAATGGAAGAACATGCAGCCGTTCACGTCTCCATAACCCCAGAGCATCTCACCACTTTTTTTGGTTTGCCGATTACTAACACACTCTTAACCGCATGGCTTATTGTAATCGCTCTTTGTCTGGTTGCGTGGTTTGCCTCGAAAAAAATAAAGGAGCGTCCCGGAAAGTTTCAGAATGCATTTGAAACAGTTGTTGAGAGTCTGTTTAACTTTATGGCAACGTTTGCCGGGGATCGTGCCACAGCACGAAAGTTTTTTCCGTTTTCAATTGTCATTTTTATTTTTGTACTTGCTTCAAATTGGGTCGGCATTCTGCCTGGGGTAGGGAGTATTGGCTTCCATGAGGTTCATGAGGGTACCGAGACTTTCGTTCCGTTGTTCCGCTCAGTGTATTCAGATCTTAATATGACACTTGCTCTCGCGTTAATTGTGGTGACGGTTGTTCATGTTGTCGGTATTGCGACTTTGGGAATTGGAAAGCATGCCGGAAAATTTTTTACCCTTCGTTCGTTCGGTGATGCATTTGCAGGTTTGCTTGAATTTATTGGCGAAGCAGCGAAGATTATTTCTTTTTCGTTCCGTCTTTTTGGTAACGTCTTTGCGGGCGAGGTGCTCCTGGTCGTCATTTCCTTTTTGGTTCCCTATATTGCACCGGTTCCGTTTTACGGACTTGAATTATTTGTCGGTTTTATCCAGGCGTTGATTTTCGCTGTCCTCGCGATGCTGTTCCTCTCCACCGCGACCCACGCGCACGCGGAAGTACATTAAAAAACGCACAGGATTAGTCCTGTGCGTTCTCTCTCTGTGTGCTATCGTGCTTCGATTCGTGCTATGAGCGGTGCCTGAGACAGTAGTTGTTTTCTGAAATGATCAACCTTCTCAAATTCCAGGCCGTCAATCTCGGCGGCTGCTTCATGATATGAATATGGACGACCGAACATCACAAGATCTGTAAGAATGCCCCCACTCGCGCAACATACGTCAACAGGGTCAGCGAAGTTCACCAGACGACTTTTTTGAACGTACTCGACCTCTGCAACAACTGATTGCTCGGCAAGACTCTTTAATGACTCGCGAACTGTTCTTTCAGCGAGGCCGAAGTGCTCTGATGGGATTGGAATATTAACCATGAAGAGCGAGAAGTGGGGATTTCGGCTGAATCCAAGCAACCCACTCTCGTATACCAAGCCCTTTTCCAACCGGAGTACTTTCATGACTGGTGAAGTAAGAGATCGCCCGAGTGCATCAGCGATGATACAGAGCTCAGTGTGAGTTTCGGCGTATTCGCAAGGAATCGGCCAATACATCACAAGTCGATCCCGGCGATAATTTTTATCTTTCAACACCACTTCAGTTGCAAGGGGCGCTGGTAGATGTGGAGTTGTTGCTTTTGCCTGGTCGGTTTTCGGCAACTGTCCAAAAGTGCTTTCGAGGATCGGAATCAAGTTGGAACATTCAGAAAAGCTTCCGCCGCAGATTATCTCTACGTTTTGGGAGTGATAGAAACGTTGTCGAAACTCTACCAACTGTTCAGGCTTCATGGCAGCCACCGACTCTTTGGTTCCAATGACGCTCGAAGTGTGAGGATTCTCCCCGAAGAATGCTTTGCGGGCGTTAAGATACGCACGTTGAGATCCGTCACTAAAGAATCGAGTGAGTTCACTCTGAATAATACTCTTCTCTTTTTCAATATCCTCTTCACGCATGAGCGCCTTAAATGCGAGTTGGTATGCGACCTCAGCGGCCAAGGCGAACTTGGGTTGAGGTAACCGACAACGATAGGTTGTCCAATAGCGGCTTGTTGTTGCACCTATTGAACCCCCCTCATGCTCGACCGGATCTCGTAATGCTCCGGCGGAAGGGAATCGCTCGGTGCCCCGAAATGGAACGTGTTCAAAAACATGCGCTCCGCCCGGGCTTTCGATGGGATCCTGTATGGATCCAACGCGGGAGAAGGTGACTACCACAGCACCCTCATCGTGAAGGGTGATCGGAGGGTTTTGAATCCACACCGGTACCCCATTCGAGAGGTTGTGTAGCCTAAATACTGAGGTATCGAATTTTCGACGTAGTCCGGAATATGGCGTATGCATCAATCAATGTTCTTTCTGTTGAATGTTTTGTCTTGCGTCAATATATAGAAAAAGCCCCAGTAGTCAACTACGGCTTACGGCCTACAACTTGATGGCTAGACCTTTCCGTCGCGCTCGGCGCGGATGCGGTCATTTTTAGTGAGGAATTTTTTACGCAAACGAACGGACTTGGGTGTAATTTCGAGATACTCATCTTCCTGCATGATCTCAAGACCGCGCTCAATGGTAAGTACGAGTGGCGGCACGAGATCGATCGCCTCATCAGCTCCTTTAGAGCGAACGTTGCTTAATTGTTTTCCCTTCGTCGGGTTAACCTCCATGTCTTCGCCTTTAGTAACGTTACCGATAACCATTCCTTCGTATATCTCAACTCCCGGGCCGATATAGAGAATACCGCGATCCTGAAGTCCCCAAAGAGAAAAGGCAACTGATTTTCCCGTAATCATTGAGATCATGGCGCCAAAGCTATGTTTCTCAATATCTCCAGCGTGAGGACGAAACGCGACAAAGCGTGACGAAATAATTCCATCACCTTTAGTGTCAATAACGAACTCCCCGCGGTAGCCCAAAAGACCGCGTGTAGGTATTTCAAAAATAAGACGCGTATTACCTTCGTGCTCCTTGAGATTCGTCATGACTCCGCGACGGCGTTGAAGTTTTTCAATAACAGCGCTTGCGAGTTCATTTTTCACGTCAACGATCACTTCTTCAAAAGGTTCACAGAGCACGCCGTCAACTTCCTTAGTGATTACTTGCGGCTGAGAAACCTGAACTTCATATCCAGCGCGGCGCATATTTTCAAGAAGAATTGAAATGTGGAGTTCCCCGCGCCCGTACACTTTAAAGTAATCGTTTGCTGAAAAATCAATTTTAAGTCCGACGTTTACCTCGAGTTCTTTTTCAAGCCGCTCACGGATCTGGCGGCTCGTGACGAATTTACCCTCGCGGCCGGCGAAGGAGGAATTGTTAACGAGAAAGTTGAGCGAAATGGTGGGCTCGTCGATGGCGATCGTGGGCAGAAGTTCCTGATCTGCGCTATCACAAATCGTATCGCCAATATAAACGTCAGGGAAACCGGCGATCATCACGATGTCTCCGGCAAGCGCCTCAGGAACTTCTTTTTTAGAGAGGCCCTCAAACGTTTGAAGTTTGGTAATACGTCCGGTTGATATTTTTCCGTCCGGTTTTTTAATTGTTAACGTTGAGCCGGCCTTAATTTTGCCTTCGTAAATACGAGCGACGGCCATGCGTCCAAGAAAGTTGTCGTACGCAAGGTTAAAAGGTTGGGCGCGCAAGGGCAGATCTTCCTTTCCAGATGCGGGAGGAATATGTTCAAGGATGGTTTCAAGGAGGGGAACAAGGTTGGTTGAAGTGTCCGTCAGTTTTTTCTTCGCCATTCCTTCGCGACCTATTGCATAAAGGTACGGAAAGTCGAGTTGAGCATCGTTTGCGCCAAGTTCAATGAATAGCTCCAAAACCTCGTCATGAACTTCAGCGGGACGGGCAGCTTTTTTATCAATCTTATTGATAACTACAATTGGTTTCAGCCCCAGTTCGAGTGATTTTTTGAGTACAAAGCGTGTTTGAGGCATAGGGCCTTCCTGTGCATCAACTACTAAAATAACGGTATCGATTGAACGAAGAACGCGCTCAACTTCTGATCCGAAATCGGCGTGCCCGGGCGTGTCGACAATGTTGATTTTGGTAGTCGGTTTTTCGGAGTCTTTCGCAGGGTAATAGAGCGAGGTGTTTTTTGCGTAGATCGTAATACCGCGTTCCCGTTCGAGGTCATTGGAATCCATACTCTCACCCTCGCTAAAAGAACCAAACTGACGCATGAGTGCGTCAGTGAGTGTCGTCTTGCCGTGGTCGACGTGTGCAATTATAGCGATGTTTCTAATTTCCATTGAAGTTGATTAGATTGCACACGTCGATCGAAAGGGGTCGGGAAAACTGTAGTTTTCCCGTGCAGGAACGCAGCGAGTCTTCGAGCGTTGAGAATCGTGGGTGAGAAGCGAATACGTGGAGCTTCGCAAGACCTTGTGAGCTCGATTCCCAGAGAGCCACAAGGTATACCGAACCTGTAAGGTTCTCAAGAAGCGAAGCGACGACGGGTGCGATGATCGCAATATTACGGATTTCCATTGAGATGACAATTGAAACATTTTGCCCTTATTTTGTCAAAACACTTTGAGAATAGGGCCTTTCCTGGTAAAATGCGCGTGTTGGTTTGGGGTAGAAAGGTCACCAGTATATTTTTAATACGTAAAAGTAACAAGTAATTCACATGGAAAGTCTTGCAGCAGCGATATCTATTGGTTTAGGGGCGATTGGGTCAGGCATTGGTATTGGTCTTTTGGCGGCCCGTGCCATGGAAGCTATCGGTCGAAACCCGGAGGCAGCTCCTAAAATTCAGGGGGCAATGATTTTGGCAATTGCATTTACCGAAGCTATCGCTATTTACGCACTGGTTGTCGCGTTGATTATTAAATTTGTGTAGATATAGAGACTCAGCCTAACGATGTCTGAACTAATCACGAGTCTTGGGATTGAGTGGAAAATTTTGCTCGCGCAAATTGTTAACTTCGCGATTCTTTTTTTTGTGTTAAAACGCTTTGCAATTGGGCCGATTATGGCCATTCTTGAGCGGCGTGAGAAAAAGTTGTCAGAGCAGCACAATGCAGGAGAGGTGATTGAAAAAAAGCTTGCAGATATTGAACATCAGAAAAAAGAAATTCTCGACGCGGCGCGAATTCAGTCGACCTCGATAATTAAAGATGCTGAACTCGCGGCAACGTCTCTGGTTGCAGAAGCGCGCAAGGTAGGCGAGGCAGAAGCGGCATCCATTATTCAGACGGGGAAGAAAGTCATACAAGATGAACGTACACTCGCCGAGTCGAGTCTTAAGAGTGAAATTGGAACTCTGGTTGCCGATGCTGTTGAGAAAGCGGTTGGTAAAGCGATAGATAAACGCGGTCACAGCGCTCTTGTTGAGGAGGCAAAAGAAATAATTATGTCTCAAAATTAAATACGTACGATGAAAACAACTCCCAAACACTATGCAGAGGCGCTGGACCACCTGCTTAACAAGAAGCTTGCTCTACGGGAAGTGTGCAAAGAGTTGGCGAACCTGTTGGTTTTACGAGGAGAGAGCGGAAAAGTGAATGATATCGAGCGTGCGTACGAAACGTTTCGTTCAAAGCGTAACAATGAAGTGATTGCGCAGGTTGTAGGCGGACAACCTCTCCCGGGACAGGTGTTTTCAAAAGAGTTTCAAGGAAAAAAAATTCGGGAAGAACACAGAATAGACGAAGCACAGATTGCCGGAGTGCGCATCAGAATCGGAGACTCTCTTATCGATAACACGATCGCACACAGACTCCGCGATCTAAAAAATGCGCTTAGATAGTTTTTTAATACACACTCATGGACACCAAAAAAATTTTTGATGAATTACGAAACCAGATTGCGGGAGTAAAATCTGCTCCTGAGGTGCTTCATGTCGGCGTTGTAGCAAAGGTGTACGATGTCGTAGCGATTGTGCGCGGACTCTCGAAGGTTCGTTTTTCAGAAATCGTTGAGTTTGAAGTTCAAAATTCGAGTAAGAAAGTTTTTGGCGTTGCGCAGAATCTTGAAGAAGATTCAGTCGGTGTCATTATTCTTGGCGACGTGGGAATGGTTTCGGAAGGACAGAGCGTTAGAAGTACTGGTGAAATTCTCTCCATTCCCTGTGGGCCTGAGCTTGTGGGGCGGGTCGTAAATCCATTAGGCGAGCCAATTGATGGTGGTCCGCAATTTGCGCTTGAAAAAATGAAACGCTTTCCACTGGAGAAGGTTGCGCCGGGTGTCATTACACGTGAGTCAGTTAAAATTCCTCTTCACACCGGTCTCAAAGCAATTGACGGTATGATTCCGATTGGTCGCGGACAGCGCGAACTCATCATCGGTGACCGTCAGACGGGAAAGACGGCAATTGCTATCGATACCATTATCAATCAGAAGAACGAGACCAAAAATCCACGTCCTATTTGTATTTACGTTGCAATTGGTCAGAAAGAATCAAAAATTGCGCAGATCGTCGAACGCCTTAAAAAAAGTGGCGCGATGGAATATACGATTGTCGTTGTTGCCGGTGCCGCATCAGGTTCAGCTCTTCAGTATCTCTCGCCGTATGCCGGTTGTGCGATCGGCGAATATTTCATGTCGGAAGGGAAGGATGCCCTCGTTATTTATGATGATCTTACCAAACACGCATGGGCCTACCGAGAAATTTCGCTCTTGCTTCGCCGTCCGCCCGGCCGAGAAGCATATCCGGGTGACATTTTTTATCTTCATTCAAAACTCCTGGAGCGCGCGGCAAAATTAAACAAAGAGTTTGGTGGGGGATCCTTAACAGCGCTTCCCATTATTGAAACGCAGCAGAATGATATCTCGGCCTACATTCCTACCAACGTCATTTCGATTACCGACGGTCAGATTTATCTTGAGTCGGAGCTTTTTTATCAAGGTATTAGGCCGGCTGTGAATGTTGGACTTTCAGTGTCACGTGTTGGTTCTTCAGCTCAAACTAAAGCAATGAAAAAAGTTGCGGGTACGCTTCGTCTTGAGCTTGCACAGTTTCGCGAACTTGCCGCATTTGCACAGTTCGGACAGGACCTTGATGCAGAAACTAGGAAGAAGATTGATCGTGGCGAACGTCTCACTGAACTTTTGAAACAGGCTCAGTTTTCAACACTTCCATTTGAGGAAGAGTCTATTTCAATTTTCTCTGCGGTTAATGGTTTTCTGGATTCGGTTCCTGTTGATGCTGTTCAAAAATTTGAAAAAGAATTGTTGAAATTTATTCGCGAGCGTCACAAGAAACTGCTGGAAACGATTCGCACCTCAGGTGAATTTTCTGAAGAGAGTACCTCGATGCTCAGTGCCGCTATAAAAGATTTCGGTGATAATTATTTCAAGCAATAGTACCTTCCGACAAGTCTGACTTGTCGGATAATCAATGTATGAGTACGTCAAGGGTTATCAAAAAAAGAATACGCTCAACCAAGAACATTAAACAAATCACTAAAGCGATGCAGGCTGTTTCGGCTGTCAAAATGCGTAAGAGTGAGGAGGTGGCGCTTAAAGCGCGCCCGTACGCCTACGCAGCGCTCGAAATTCTTAAAAACGTAACCCAGGGGGTAGGGGAGCACGCTAGCTATTCTCCGCTTTTAGATGCGCGGGAGGTGAAGAAAACACTTCTCGTGGTGGTGACATCAGATAAAGGCCTCGCAGGGTCATTTAATACCAATGTTCTTCGGGCAGCCGAACGTTTTATTAAAAAAAGTACAGTACCTATTGAGATAATTGCAGTGGGGAAGAAGGGAAGAGATTTTTTTGCTCGTCGCGAGAGTTTCATCTCACGAGAATTTCTAGGGATCGGTGACAGTGCCTCAATCGAAGAAACTCAGCCAATCGCCCATGAGGTAAAAGATTCGTTTACGTCCACAACATATGATGAGGTGTATATTATTCACACCAATTTTATTTCGGCGTTGAAGCAGGAGGTTGTGCTGCGAAAACTTCTGCCATTTGATGAGAAGTCACTCGAAGAGGTTGTTAAGGGTATCAAGCCGCTTCAAGGAAAGTATGCAGGTGCCGAAGGAAAAGCTTCGTCGGCTTCGGTCGAGTATTTGTTCGAACCTTCACCGGAAAAACTTCTTCACCAGCTTCTTTCAGCTCTTCTCGATGTTGAGGTGTACCACGCTATACTCGAAGCAAATGCGTCCGAGCATTCTTCTCGTATGGTAGCCATGAAAAATGCATCGGAAAATGCGGGCGAACTGATCGATTCACTGACCATTCTTTATAATAAATCCCGCCAGGCGCAGATCACCAAAGAGTTGACGGAAATTACAGCCGGGACAGAGGCGTTAGCAGTAAATTAGTAATTATTTTTTTATGATCTCAAACGGAAAAATTGCACAGATTATCGGGCCGGTCATTGATATCGATTTCGAAGGTGCGGTCCCCGAAATTCATTCAGCTCTTGAAGTTTCGCGAACAATAGGCGACACGTCAGCCGTTTTGGTGCTCGAGGTTGCTCAGCATGTGGGCAACGGGCGCGTGCGTGCAATTGCCATGTCGACTTCAGACGGACTTCGTCGTGGCGATGAGGTTCGTTATCAAGGTGCTTCAATCACAGTTCCCGTGGGCAAAGAGATCCTCGGGCGAATGTTTGATGTGTTAGGTAAACCTATTGATGGTCTGGGAGATGTTAAAGGTGTCAAAGAGCACTGGCCTATTCATCGCAAAGCTCCGGAATTTAAAGACCAGTCAACGGAAGTAAAAATTTTTGAAACGGGTATCAAAGTTATTGATCTTATCGCGCCGTTTATAAAAGGTGGAAAAGTCGGACTCTTTGGCGGTGCCGGAGTAGGGAAGACCGTGCTTCTCCAGGAGCTCATTAGAAATGTTGCGACCGTGCATAAGGGCTATTCTGTTTTTGCTGGTGTTGGCGAACGTACACGTGAAGGAAATGATCTCTATCATGAAATGAAGGAGTCTGGCGTGCTTCCACAGACAGCGTTGGTGTTCGGACAGATGAATGAAGTTCCCGGTGCCCGTGCCCGTGTTGCACTCTCGGGTCTTACGATGGCCGAGTATTTCCGTGATACTGAAGGGAAGGACGTTCTTTTCTTTATTGATAATATTTTCCGCTTCACGCAGGCAGGTTCTGAAGTATCTGCTCTTTTAGGTCGCATGCCGTCAGCTGCGGGTTATCAGCCGACTCTTGCAAGTGAGATGGGAGAACTTCAGGAACGTATTACTTCAACCAAAAAAGGTTCGGTTACATCAGTTCAGGCAATCTACGTGCCAGCCGACGACATCACCGATCCGGCACCGGCAACAACATTCTCTCACCTCGACTCAACAATCGTATTGGCACGTTCGCTTGCTGAGCTCGGTATTTATCCAGCCGTTGATCCCCTCGATTCTAACTCAACCGCACTCGACCCCAACATTGTTGGCGATGAGCATTATAAAGTTGCTCGTGAGGTACAGCGCGTTCTTCAACGTTACAAGGACCTCCAGGATATCATTGCCATTCTCGGCATTGAGGAACTCTCCGATGATGACAAGCTTCTCGTTTCGCGTGCACGAAAGATTCAAAAGTTCCTTTCTCAGCCATTCATGGTTGCTGAGGCATTCACTGGCCGAAAGGGAAAGTTCGTAACCCGCAAAGATACGGTCGCAGGCTTCAAGGCTATCATCGATGGGTCAATGGACGATGTTCCCGAACAAAATTTCTATATGATCGGCGGGATCACTGAAGCAAAAAAATAACTATGAAAGTTAAATCTGCACTAAAGTGGGCAGTAGTATGGATCGCCATTTACGGCTCAGGCATTGTTGCTGCCCAAACGCTTATTGCAAAAATTTCCGATCATTCCTCGAGGTCATTATTTGAGCACTTACTCAAGGCCGCTACTCCTCTTACTGGTTGTGAAAGCCCTGGTTGCATCTTTCTTATCCCGATTTATTTTTTTACTTTTGGATTAGTAGTATTTTCATTCTCCTACTTAGTCGATTATTTTTTTCTTCCACTCAAGGGGGAAGAAGGACAAGTCACTATTTCTCGTCGAGTTGTCGCGCGTTCTAAGTTTTTTGTTCTCTATGTTATCCCTATAGCTATATTTACCGTGTGGGCATTGAACTCAATTCAAACGCAAGAGGAAAATGCGGCAGATTTGGAGAGGTATCGCAATCGCGAGTGCCTGATGATTGCTAATGAAAATTTGAGAGACCAGTGCTATCTCGACGCGAAAATGTGTAAAGAAATTGTTAACCCGGTGCGTAAGAGTGATTGTTTAAAATTATTATGACCATATGAAAGTTTTTATTCATTCGCTCGATAAAACGTTGTTTGAGGGTGAGGCCTCAGTTGCCATACTTCCGGCCGAAAGTGGGGAAGTCAGTATCTTGAATAAGCACATTCCCCTTGTAACTTCATTAAAAAAGGGGACTATCAGGATTAAGGGTGCTGAAGCACAGATAAAAAATATTTCTATTCTGAGTGGTTTTGCAGAAATAAATCCAGAGCGCATTACCGTATTGGTAAACCAATAAAATCGCGAGGGTGGGATCTAAAAAACCTACCTGTGGATAACTGTCAAGGGAAGCGGCGCCTTAGAATATGGTAACGTCGCACAATATACCTTTTGCGACATAGATATTGCTTAAATCTGGACGGCTCTATATTTAGCTACCCCCTCTTTCCTTTTTTTAACAATCTTTACTAAAATGCATTAGTCGGGTTCTCATAACCATCGACACAAGCCTTGCCCGGCGGAGTCTAGTCACAGTTTTCTACAACTGTTTTCTCCGAGCAAGGCCCTTTATTTTTCTTTCACAAATGTCTTTCCCTTCTTTCTAAACTAGTACAAAAAGCCTGGCTACGGGCTTTTTGCTTAAATTTGACTTCCCCGAGCTTAATTTTAGGTCTTTAGGTCTGCGGTGCGAGGATGGTTGATGGGTCAACCGCAGGCTCGATTAAATTAATTTTCTCCAAAAGAGGTCGTAGCGCATGATCCCAAACCCACATGAGCCAGTACCAGATATAGTTTGTCCATAGATCTTTGATCCAGTTCCAGATAAATGCGCCTTTTTCTTTAAATTCAGGTGACGTGAGCACTTTTTTAATATCAAAACCCCAGTAAGCTAAAATGGCGAGAATGATAACAATAAGAATGATTGCTTTTATGAATCCGTGCTCGCGCCCCGTTTTATTCATGAGAAAATTATGCACTAAAATTATGGCTTAGGCAAGTATTCCAGTGGATTAAGATAGGCATCTTTGGTGGCAACCGGCATAGTTACATTCTTACAGAACTTCCCTTGCGCAAATTTTTCAACTTTGACTCCCTGAGTTGCGTACACGGTAAAGTGTAGGTGCGGACCTGTTGCATAGCCGGTTGAACCGCTGTATCCAATAATCTCACCAGTCGCGACGGGTTGTCCGACAGCAACACTGATAACCGAAAGATGGGCGTAGAGAGTGGAAAGACCGTTGTCGTGTTTTATCAAAACCCATTTTCCGTATGAGTAACAGCCGCTCACCACATCAGTGTTCCCTGTTCCGGTAACGATTCCTGAAAGTGATGCTTTGAGTGGCGTACCGTTTGGTGCACGAAGATCAATTCCATTATGAGTTCCGGATACGTAAAGCCGCTTGGCATCCTGAGTTGCTCCGAAGTTTTGAGTAATAAGAGGTTTATCAAGCGGCCAACTAAGCACCGTGCTGCCCTCTGTTGGAAGTTTGGACTTATCAATCTCAATTTTGAGTTGCGATTCAGCAGCAGCGAGCTCCTTTTCAAATTCCGCTTTTTTCTGCATTTTTTCCGCGAGCACTTTCTTGTAATTTTCCTGTTTGTCCTGTGTCTGTGTCAACAGCGTCGCTTTTTGCTGTTTGTTATATTCAGCAGCTTTGTTTTTATCTGAGAGCTCTGTTTTAAGTTCAGTAAGCTCAGCGCGGACTCCTTCCTGCTCGCGCTTATCACCCTCAAGATCAATCTTAATAAGCGTTAGTTCGTGTACGCGCGTATTCATGGAATTTTGAAGCTCAGCCCGTGTATCCTGTTCGCCCCATAAGACTGATAATCGGCTGAAGGCCAGGAGAGATTCTAAAAGCGAATGTGTGTCAGCTTCGTGCATTTTTCTAAACTGTTCTTTTATGGCGCGTTCCTGAAGTGAACGACTTTTTTCCTTTTCATTAATCTCAAAGCCAATTTTCTGAATGGTAAGCTCCGCAGAGGAAATTTTATTCTGAGTAACTTTAAGTTCTGCGCCCAGTTTTTTTTGTGTTGAATCCAGCGTTTTTATGGCACTCTGCAAATTCGTCGTCTCTTTGACAGTTGTCTTGATCTGTTCCTGGTAAATGCCAATTTCCTTGGTAAGTTCTTGAATAGTTTTTGCGTGAGTATCAATTTTAGACTTAAGTTCCACAATAGCTTGGGACGAGTCGGTTGTCTGTGCAAAACCAAGTGGTGGCGTCATTAAAAGACCGCCCACGCTGATGGCTATAAGAAATAAAATAGTTCCGCGGTACATAGTTTAATTTAAAGCTTAGAAACGGCTATATCAATTCGCCTGAGCACCTCTTCCTTTCCAAGAATTTCAGCAAGTACAAAAGGATCAGGCGATTTTTCTTTTCCCGAAAGGGCAACTCGCAACGGCCACAGGATCGAACCTCTTCCCTTTTCGGTTGCAAAAATCCAGAGTGCCTCTTTGACCTTTTCTTTTGTAAAAAAATCCTCAGGCAGTTGCTCTAATATTTTTTTGGTTTGAGTAAGGTGGTCTATTGTAGTGTTGAGGTCAGGATCTTCTCTCCATTTGAGAAGTTCAGCCTCGTACGCTGGTGCCGAGATAAAATACTCAAATTCACCATTTTGTGCCATATCCTCAATCTCTTGTAGACGTACAATGCGCTCGAGTGTTACAGGCGCGAGACGTTTAAGAAGTTCAGCAGTGAGTTTCGGGCAAACTTCGTTGAGTTTCTTCTCGATTTCGCTTATCGAACCGCGTTTTAAGTGTTCTTTATTAATCCAGTCAAGTTTTTGGGTGTTGAAAACTGCGCCGCCTTTTTGAACTTTAGTGATATCGAAATTTTTAATGAGTTCGTCGAGCGAAAATATTTCTTGCTCCGTTCCCGGATTCCAGCCAAGAAGCGCCAGATAGTTAAGGAGTGCGTTTGGAAGGTATCCGAGCTTGCGATACTCAAGCACTGAAACCGCTCCGTGACGTTTAGAGAGCTTTGAGCGGTCGGGTGCAAGTATGAGCGGAATGTGCGCGTAGATTGGTCGAGGCGCACCGATTGCCTCTTGAATTAAAATTTGCCGGGGTGTGTTTGAGATGTGATCTTCTCCACGCATAACATGTGTAATGCCCATCTCAAAATCATCTACAACAACGGCAAGATGGTAGAGCGGTTCCTCCAAGCTTTTTGCAATGACAAAATCTTTTAACTCGGTTGTATCAAATTCGATGGTTCCGCGAACCATGTCCTCAAAAACAATTTTTTTATTCGGATTCTTAAAGCGTATGACCTCAGAGCGCCTGAGTCCCGAGTCTGTCGAGGGATTTCCCTCGGCGGATTCTTCTTTTGAAACATAGGCTGCTCCGGAATCAACAAGCGCTTTGAGGTGGTCTTTGTAAATCGCCGTACGTTCGCTTTGTCGAACAGGTTCTCCGTCAAACTGCAGTCCGAGCCAGTTTAAACTTCCCTGAATATCATTCTCAAATTCTTTTTTCGAACGCTCCTTGTCAGTGTCTTCAAAGCGCAAAACAATTTTTCCACCCATTTGCCGCGCGAACAGATAGTTAAAAAGCGCAGTCCGTGCTCCGCCAATGTGCAAAAAACCCGTCGGAGACGGTGGAAAACGAACTACAACCTTAGGATCAGCCGTTTTGCTCACTTAATAATTATAGCATAGCTAAAAAACGGCTATAAATATTGATCTTACATCTATTGACAATTATGTATTTTATGATATTATGTCTACGAACTCGGTCTTCACAATTCACAAACTGAAACAATTCAAACTATGATCAAACTGTTCATGCTTGATGTGCTGATGTACATTGTCAACGGCCTGGCCCTCAAATTTTTGTGGGGCTGGTTTATGGCCAAAAAATTCGAACTCCCGCAACTCTCAGTGCCGGAGGCAATCGGCATAATTTTGGTGGCTTCACTTCTGAGCCACCAGTTTATTCCGAAGAAAGTCGATAAGGAAACCATCACCGAACTTTACGGCTTCAACTTTGGGATGCCGTGTGTCGTATTTGTGTTCGGCTGGATCGCGCATTTCTTTATCTAGGGGACCCATGTCTCCTACCCTCTCCCCTTCTGCTTCGGCAGATCGGGAGAGGTTTTTATTTTTACTACTGATGTGACAGTGCAATATCAATCAAAACACGCGCAATTTTGTCAGCCGCATCATTTTTTCCAAATGAAAGTGCAGCTTCATGCATTTTTTCGTATCGTCCCGGCGTTTGGAGAATGGTGTAGAGTTCCGAAATGAGAATATGAGCACTCAGATTCGATTCCTCGATCACGGTACAAGCTCCCACCCGGTTATACGCAAAAGCATTTTTTCGCTGGTGGTCGCCGTTCGATTCACTGATGGGAATTAAAATTGAAGGAATGCCCCACACAGCTATTTCAGAAATTGCGGAAGCTCCCGCCCGGGAAATAATGAGTGAGGCGGCACCGACAGCGTTTCGCATGGTAAGGTCATCGAGATAATCAATTGGTTTATAACGATTTTTAAATTCGCTTTTTTCAAGTTCAACGCTTGCAGTTTGAGCAACGTAATCAATATTTGCTTTTCCAGTTTGGTGAATGATTTGAAAATTGTTGACGAGTTCCGGAAGCGCGTCGAGTACAACCTCATTAACAATTTGTGCACCCTGCGATCCTCCGAGAACTAGAACGGTGGGTATATCGGATTTAAGGTCAAAAAATTCAAATGCACCAGACTTAACCGGTGTGAGAAGTTCCTTTCGAATGGGTGTTCCGGTAAGCGCGATGTCTTTCTTTTTAAAATAGTCTGAGGTTTCTGGAAAAGTAATCGCAATCTTCGTGGCAAATCCGGCGGCCCACGCGTTTACTCTTCCCGGGACAGTATCTGATTCGTGAATAACAACTGGAATACGAAGAAGTCGTGCAGCGAAAACTGCCGGGAAACTCCCATAACCTCCCTTACAAAAGACCACGTCGGGATACATTTCAAAAAGCAGGAAGACTGCCTTGATACAACCGATGATAGTTTTGGGAATGTCGAACAGGTTTGATGAAGATGAATAAAGCCTGCGTTTCCCCGCGGGTGCTTTTTTAAAGCGAATGCCGTTATCGAAGAGCATGCGCTCATTGAATGGATTATCTGACATAAAGATAATCTCCGGATCGAGGAGTTTTTGAGTTTTGCAAATTTCGAAAATGCTCTGCGCAATCGCAATTATCGGGTAAAAGTGCCCGCCACTCCCACCGCCTGTTAAAAGAATCTTCATGTTTAAAAATTATAGCACAGCGTTCGAGGGGCTATCGTGAGTGCTTAGAAACGCTCAAAATGAGTCCACACGAGGCTAGCGCAAAGAAAAGAGCAGTTCCACCATGGCTTACAAAAAGAAGCGGTGTGCCAGCAAGCGGAATGAGTCCGGTGAGAGCGGCAATGTTGGTGAAGGTTTCACTCATGATAAGAGCGATGATTCCAATGACGAGATTACGTCCAAAGAGATTGTGTGTTTTTCGGGCAATAATAAGTCCCCGAAGGCCTAAGAGTGCAAAAATACTAATGAGCGCGGCAGATCCTAAAAAACCGAATTCCTCGGCAGCGATAGCAAAGATTGAGTCTGTGGTTGGTTCGGGTAAATAGCCGAATTTTTGAACACTCTGACCAAAACCTTTTCCAAAGAAACCGCCCGAACCGATAGCAATAAGTGACTGTTCGATCTGGTAGCCCGCCCCCAACGAATCAGTGGTTTGAGGATGAAGAAATGTTTTTACGCGCTCCTTAAGGTAGGGGCGCGTGGTGACGAGTCCCGCAAACATGAGCGCCCCAATGGCTAGGACCAGGAGTAGGTGTTTCCACCTCCCTCCCGCTCCTATAAACATAGCAAGGCCGGCAATCACGATATAGCCGTAGGTGTCAGTATCGGGTTCAGTAAGCAGAACCGCGCCCACAACACCGAGGACGAGAAGAAGTGGCACAAAACCACGCCCGAGGGTCGAAACCTGCTCTTTGCCAGTCGAAAGCAGTGACGCCAGGTAAATAATTGTTGCGAGTTTTAAAAATTCTGACGGCTGGAATGAAAATGATCCCAGGTAGAGCCAGCGATAGGCGCCACCTGATGCCGCACCAATTCCCGGAACAAAAACGAGAAGAGTGAGTCCGAGTGAAAAAAGAAAGATCCAAAGGCCGAATTTTTTTAGTAACTGATAGTTAATGAAATTGCATATGATGAGGGCGATAAAGCCACCGACAACGCCGAGAAAAAATTGATTGGAAACGGCGGAAAGAAAATTACTTTCCCCTTTTGATGAAATCAGGTTAAACGATGCCGAAGTAAAAATAAAAAAACCGACGGCAGTTACTACGACGGTGAGTGTGAGAAAAAGCTTGTCTACGCGACGTGTTCTCATAGTGTACTTATACCACCCTTCCCATAAATGCGATGATCATGCCGATAATGGCGACGACAACCGAAATAATCCAATAACGCATAGTGACCTTGTATCCCGGCCAGCCAACGGCTTCAAAGTGGTGGTGGAGTGGTGCAACAATGAAAACTTTTTTGCCCGCGCGCAGTTTCTTTGAGAGGAGTTGAACAATAACCGAGAGTGTTGTTACGAGAAGCGGGAGCGCGATGATGGGAAGCACAATAACGCCGTGGCCGTCTCCCAAGGCGTCAGTCATAAACGCAACAGTCGCAAGAGTGACGGTGAGTGCCATTGAGCCAGTCTCTGACATATAGAAGCGCGCCGGTGGAATGTTAAACCAAAGGAATGCGAGAATTGCACCGACGAGTGTTGCACAAAAGGCAGCAAGGTTGATCTGCCCCTGATTAAATGCAATGGCAGTGTATGCACTGAAGATAATTGCAAAGATTCCTCCGGCTAAGCCATCAAGCCCATCAATAATTCCGCCGGAATAGACCGCCACCGTCGTGATAACGAAAAGCGGAATAATGAGAGGTCCGATCCAGACTTGTCCGATGAACGGAATACCAATTGAAGTAACATCGAGTTTGGTATAAAACCAAAGGCCCGAGAGAAATGATATGACAGCAACAATACCAATGCGGTGCTTGAGTGAGAGTCCGCCAGACACATGATTCCCCGTTCCCCGAATATCGAAAAGGTCATCTATGAGTCCGACGAGAGCGCCTGAGAGAAGCGTGGCTAGGGGTATCCATGTTTGATTGCGAGACAGGAAGTCGATTTTTTGAAGAAACGGAATAGGAAAAATTTTTGCAAAGATCCACACTAAGAGAATAGTAATGGTTGTTGAAAGCCAAATAATGCTTCCTCCCAGTTTGGGAGTACCCACCTCTTTGTGTTCGTGAAGTTTGTTAAAGATGGGTGTTTCGGTGCCATCAGGTGCAACTTTCCCTGCTTTTTTCTTCCACATCTGACTCCGATAGAGAAAGTTTGAAATGGGAAAAGAAAGAAGTATTCCCAAGGCAAAAGCAACTGTCGACGGCAAAAATACTTTAACGATGTTGTCGATCGCGTCCATTGTACTCAATTATACCCAATACCTACTTCTTTAAAAGGTAGTCTTCAGTTGCTTGCGCAAGAGTTTCGGTGTCGGTAAAGCGTCCCTCAAGTGTGGAACCTAAAACGACGATAACGATAGGGTGCGGCTGTGCTCGGGGTCCATCGAAGGCGACGACAAGATTCCCCCCCGCGAGGTCAGTGTATCCTGTTTTAGAGGCAATAATATTTGGGATTTTGCTAATCGCCTCGTTGGTGTTACTCGCGTTGTGCGTGATAAGACTACCAGATTTTACTTCGATTTTTTCCTTCCGCGTCGCATCCACAATCTCCGGTCTAAATTTTAGAATATAGGTCATAAGTTTGGAAACATCAGATGCGGAACCGCGCGCGCCCGGAGTTGTCGCATCTATATCGAGGCCGCTCTCATTTTTAAAGTCAGTGAGCGTAAGGCCAATTTTTTTTGCCTTTTGATTCATAAGCGAAATGAAATGCTCGCGCCCCGATTGAGAGTTTTGAGTTCCGGTTGCAAGTCCTATTCCCTGCCAGGCTCCGATTGCTGATGCGATCGCACGTGCTCCATCATTTGAAGAAACGGTGAGCGTAAAGTCCGACAGATCCTGAAGTTTCCATATTTCATTGGGGCGAAGACCGTTATCCCCTTCGGCACTTAGCGCATCTTTATCGAGGGTAATAAGCGAATAACCAGGAGCAATCTCCGCGGCAACAAGCGCTGTCATGAGCTTAGTGATTGAGGCCAAGGGAAGCGCAGTGTCAGTGTTTTTGGCAAAGAGTACGTTATTAGTTTGTGTGTCAAAGACAATTGCAGCAGAAGCTTTGATCGAAACTTCAGGAAATGATTTCGGCGGCGGTTCAGGAGTTGGTGTTGGAGTGGACACGGTCGCGACTGGAGCGCCCTCGCCCTGGTGGTAGTGGGCAATAATAAATAACATGCCCGTAATCAGGATTACGGGTACGCTAATCGTACTAACGATGAGAATAAAATCTTTCTTTCGTTCCATTGTTTGTTAGGTTTGCAAACCTGTCTCGGGTGGAGTTGTTGGCAGAGTGGGCTCTGTTTTCTTTTCTTCATTTTCAGCCTCGCGTTTCCAGAGTTCCAGGTCCTCCTGAACCTTACCAAAATCCGGCAGATCTTCAACCTTTGTGACGCCGAGGTATGAAAGAAGTTCAAATGAGCTTCGATAGAGGTACATGCGCTCATCTTTAGGGTCAGTGAATTTTTCGATTAATCCGCGAATGAGGAGATTTCGCAAAATGAAGGTTGAGTTTACACCACGGATGAAATCAATTTCACTCCGGCGCAGCGGCCCTTTATAGAGAATAATCGAAAGCGTTTCGAGTGTAGCTTTAGACAGCTCACGGTTTAGTTCGTCTTTGGTCAGTTTTTCAATCGTTTCGCCCATCGAGGGGGCGGTTCCGAGTGTTACCTCTTCCCCGATACGCTGCAACACGATTCCCCTTTGAGTGAGGTTTTGCTCAAGAATCTTTAGCGCCGCATCAATTTCCTCCGGAGTCTTTTTGGTGAATTCCGAAAGACGCTTAAGCGTTACTGGTTCCCCTTTCCAAAACAACAAGGCCTCGATTTGCTTATCCAGATCCATATCGAAGTATTATACAGCACAAAACGGCCTGAAATATGAGTATAATTAGTTGACAAAGTGGTATATACTGTGCTATAATGTATGTAGAAAATAACTAACGACGTTAACTTGGGATTTCGTCAATCCACAAAAATACTGAAATGATATGATCGCCAACTTTATTTCCGGTTTTGCTAAAGGTTTGCAAGGGCCGGCCCTCGGAATCCTCATCACCTTCGGTCTCGTTCTGCTGGCACTAATTCTGTGGGCGGTACACAGTTGTCTGCCCCAGAGCTGGAAGACAGAATTTAAGTTCAACCAGGAATCCTATGGTTTCGCAGCTGTGCTGCTACTCGTCATCTTCGCCCTCATCGTGTTCTTTGCTCCATAGGGCCAAACCCTGATACCCCCTTCGCGCTTCGGCCGGAGGGGGTTTTCAATTACTGACTGTAGTTTGGTATGCCGACCTGATCGGTCTCAATTTCGATATCACCATGACGCTCGTGCTGAGCGACGTTTACAATTCCCTGTTTGACGAGTTCAAGCATGGCAAGAAAGCCGACAATAATATTTACTTTGTCTTCTTTTCCGACACCGGCAAACTCTTTAAAACTCATTTTAAGAGATGACTGAACACGGGTTGTGAGGCGTTCGATCATTTCTTCAAGGCTGATTACTTTTTTGACGATGGTTTGCGGCAGTACCTCTTTGCGCGGAAGCGCCTGAAGTGCATTTTTGATTCCCTGCAAGAGGGTTTGTGTTGAGAGTGTGGGTCCGGGTGAAAACACCGGCATCGGTTCTACAAAGGAGCGGGGAAAAATAATATGTGTGCCAAACATGCTCTGAACGTTGACCGAAAGTTCCTTCATGCGCTTATAAATCTTCAGGCGCATTTCAAGCTCCTCAATTGAGGTCTGCTCTTCTTCGGAGAGCGGGAGCGATGGCAGGAGTGAGCGTGACTTAATGAGAAGGAGTGTCGAGGCAATCAGAATGAAGTCAGCTGAGTCTGCAATTGGGAAACTCTCGAACTGCTTAACATGGAAAATATAGTCGTCGGTTACACTCGCGAGCGTTATATCGCTAATGGAAAGTTTGCGTTTTTCGATGAGCGAAAGGAGAAGGTCCAACGGCCCCTGAAAAGCTTGTGTCTTTACTTGAAAGGTTGTTGCCACGGGAAGTTAGTTTGAGAGAAGGGTGTCGATACGATTGAGGTCGCGCGGGAAAAGCGTCGCTTCTTTGACGTTGTCGATACTGAGGAATTTCCCGGTAAGTCGCTCCAGTCCCATACCGAATCCGCCGTGTGGTGGCAGGCCGTATTTGAAAGCTTGCAGATAAAACGCAAAGCGTTCCGGATCCAGTTTCTTTTCTTTCATGGAGGCGACGAGAGCGTCGTAGTCATGTATACGCTGAGCGCCTGTTGTTATCTCAACTCCCCTAAAGAGAAGGTCGAAGCCTTTTGTGTACGTCGGATCTTTTTCATCACGATAGGTGTAAAAAGGCCGCTTGCTTGTCGGGAAGTGCGTGACGAAGATAAAGTCCGAGTTCAACTGTTTATGAGCGTAATCACAAAGGAAGCGTTCGTGCTCAGGTTCGAGGTCGGGTTCTTCCGTGCAGTCCTTTCCGGTTTCTTTAGTAATAAGCACCTGGGCCTCACGGAGGGTCATCGCGGGGATCTCTTTCGGTACAACAGGTATTTCTGCCTTGAGTAGTGTAAATTCTTTAGCGCAGTTTTCACGCAGATTTTTTTCAAGGGCGATTAAAAACTGAGTTTCAATCTTCATCACGTCAGTGTGGTCTTCAATAAAACCCATCTCGATGTCGAGCGAGGTGTATTCATTCAAATGTCGGGTGGTCGAATGTTTTTCTGCGCGGTAGACGTTTCCGACAGCAAAGACACGCTCAAAGACGCCGACCATAATTTGTTTATAGAGTTGAGGGCTTTGTGCCAGATGTGCGGTGTGTTTGAAATACGTAACGTCAAATGAGTTCGCTCCCCCTTCGGCATCATCGCCGATAAGTTTGGGAGCCTGAAACTCAACGAAGCCTTCACTCGTGAAAAAGCCGCGGAACGTTTTAACGATTTCAGCCTGAACTTTAAAAATTGCACGGTGTTTTTCGTCCCGAAGTGTCAGAGGAAGATTGTCTAAATAGGTATCAATATTGATCTCGGTGCCAAGTTCAAAAGGAAGCTCTTTGGCCGCAGCTAAAATGGTTATGTCCAAAATTTCGAGCTCAATCGTCCCGTTGTCCTCGTCCTTGTTAACCATTTTGTCCGGACGTTTGTTGACGTTTCCTTTTACGTTGATCACCCACTCAGGGCGAACAGTGCTCGCAAGAGCATGAGCCTCTTTGTGGTTTGGAAGTGCAACCATCTGTACTTTTCCTGACGCGTCACGCAGATCAATAAAAATAAGTTTGCCATGATCGCGACGAATATCCACCGAGCCTGCAATGGTAACTTCGGTGCCGATATGGTTTTTGAGATTGCCAATATAGACGCGGTTTTTCATAAGGAAAATACTAACAAAAAAGAGCCCTCCTGTATATTTATATTGAACGTGGTATTAAAAAACCGCCACACTAGGCAGCGGTTGAAGGCGGCGTAACAGTCGGGGTTTGGTCTACGCGCCATTTTGCTGGTGCTCGTTATCATATCGCCGATTAAGTTTAAGCCGGCGGTTTCGTTCGGCAGCAAGTATTGGCGTAACAGTCTCACGGATTTGTCGTGGTGTGTGACGAGCTGTGATGACAGCAACGAGGATCTTAGTGCTATAGCGACCCTCTTGTTGGTTATCGCGAAACCTGCGTGCCTCATGACGAGAACTTTTGAGCTGAAGAAGGATCCTGCCTACGTCAGTCAAAAATATAAGGTCAATCCCCCGCGACTCTTCTTTCTCGTTGGAGTGGCAGACTTCAGTTATCCAGGGTATCCGCTCTGGAAGTGGAAAGTCAGTTGTGTATGCATGTAGAACGCGCACCTCATTGTTCATACCGACCTCGACGGTGGTTTGTCCAATGATCTGCAGGATTCGTCCAGGGTGTGAACGTCGTTTCAAGTGGCCTCCGGGTTAGGGGTCTTTCGCATATGTTACACGAAAAAGCCACATCGTCAATGGCACGACCTGGGCTCTATTCGCGGAGGCCGATCTGAAGCTCGTAGAGACGGCGATACTCCCCGCCCTGAATTTTAAGGAGCTCGTCATGTTTCCCCTTTTCAATTACCCGCCCGTCTTTAAAGACAAGGATCACGTCGGCTTTACGGACCGTTGAAAGACGGTGCGCGATAATAAAGGTAGTTTTACCTTTCATAAGGCTCTCCAAAGACTTGGTGATGATCTGCTCTGATCCGGCATCGAGAGCCGAGGTAGGCTCATCGAGAATCAAAATTTTCGGATTGCGCAAAATCGCGCGGGCAATGGCGATGCGTTGTTTTTGTCCGACTGAAAGTTTGACGCCACGTTCCCCCACAATCTGTTTCCACTTTTCAGGAAATTTTTCAATAAAATCATACGCGTGTGCGTTTTTGGCGGCCTCACGCGCCTGTTCCTCGGTTGCACTGAAGTTGCCGTAGCGGATATTGTGGAGAATAGTGTCGTTAAAAAGAACAACTTCCTGCGGGACGATGCCAATCTGCTGGCGCAGCGACGTGAGATCGAGCGTTTCAATCGGCGCTCCGTCAATCAGCACTTTCCCTTCGTTGGCAAAATGGTAGCCGGAAATAAGTTCGACGAGCGTTGATTTTCCAACACCTGACTCACCGACGAGTGCAACGACCTGTCCGGCTTTTACCTCAAAACTAATGTCCTGAAGAACGGGCTTCTTTGTTTCGTATCTGAATGAAACATTTTCAAGTTTAAGATTTCCCTTAATTTCCGTGTGTTTCGGTTCGCCGCTCGGATGATAATTTTCTGGTTTTTCATTGAGAATCGCCTCAGCCTCTTCGAGTTGGATAACGCCGTTTTGAATGGTCTGCCAGTTCCGCCCCACAACCACAAAGGGACCGAACATCATCGAGGCGTAGGCATTGAATGCGAGTAGATCTCCAAGTGTCATCTCACCCTGGGAAATAAAGATGACGGAAGATATAAAAATAACGAGCTGTGTGGCGAGAATAATGACACGCTGAGCCAGTGTCAGGTTGCTCCAGACTTTATTCATTTTGCTCCAGAGGTTGAGTACCGGACCTTTGAGGAGTGATGACATGCGATTTGCCTCGTATTCTTCCGCCGTTGCCTGTTTAATTGCATGTGCGTTTCCGACAAGATCAAAGCTGTCACCGAACGCGCGCCAGAGGTGTGTCTGGTACTCGCGTTGAATTTCAGCAATAGGAGAAACTGATCGCACCAAAACGATTGAATAGATCAAAACTCCGGCAAGGAGCGCAAGTGCAAGCAAAGGTTGAATGGTATAGCCGATAACGAGCGCAATCGCGATAGAAAGAAACTGCGGAGCAAGATCGATGACAATGCGTCCGATAATAGTCTCAAGTGAAAAAGCAGCGCGGTTTAGTTTCTCTCCGATTTCGCCGATTTTTTTTGTTTTATGAAAAGCCATCGGGAGCATCAGAAGATGCGCGATGCCTTTCCCCCAGTAGTCCACCCAGACGGCGTTTGAGAAGTTTTCACTCTTGATGTTGATCTGCCAGTCAACGAGATAGGTAATCACCTGGATGACTGCCCAGAATGAAAGCAGTGCTGCATAGAGCGGAACGGTGTATTCCCTGAACGTGTATATATCGGGTACGATAATTGAGTCAAAAAATCTTCCGGCAATGTAGGGTACCAGGCCGTTTCCAAATGCTGAGATAATACCGAAGGTTGAAAGTGCAATAGTTTCCTTCCGGTACTTTTTGAGGTATCTCAGAAGAACCTGAAAACTTTGTTTGAGCCCTTTTCTGGTTACTTTTTCAACGTCAGGCGTCGATGTTGTCTCAGGTGTCCCCACCTCTTCCTTTTTCTCTGGTTCCTGTTTGTCGCTCATAGTTCATCCATACTATCAAAACTCTCATGAATGAACTATTAACGGTGACTTGACATTCTTCATAAAAAATGTAGTTTAAGTTTAGATGAATTTACACCAGTTCACCACATACAAGGCCCTGCTTTAAGCGCGGCCACAACAAAGGAAACACGCTGAATGAAAGATGAGAAACTAATTAAAGAGGCTCGCAAAATCGCGAGACCTTTCTGTATTACGGACGGTAAGAAGTTTCGGCTCAAGTCGGTTTCGCCCAATTATGCTGATCGCTTTACCAAGGAGGATAAGAAGCGGGGCAAAGAACTTTTAGCCGAGTGTGTGTTGCACATCGGCGAGCTTCAGGAACAGCTTTTTGTGAACGGCCAGTTCGGCGTTCTTATCATGCTTCAGGGAATGGACGCCTGCGGAAAGGACAGCATCATCCGCGCTGTTTTGGAGGCGGTAAATCCTCAGGGTTGCATCGTCCACTCATTTAAGGAACCCTCCCGTGAGGAACTTGCTCATAACTTCCAGTTTCGAATTGAAAGGTGCGCTCCCCGTCGTGGTTTTATCACGGTTCACAATCGTGGCATCAACGAGGAGGTTCTCGTGGTGCGGGTGCATCCGGAACTTTTGGTCAAACAAGGGATTCCCGAGCATCTGATCACTGATCGAATTTGGGACGATCGGTTTGAGGACATTCGAGCCTTTGAACGCCGTCAGGTGAAGAACGGTTTCGTTGTGCTGAAGTTCATGCCCCATGTTTCCAAAGCGAAACAGAAAGAACGTTTGCTTGAGCGCTTCTCAATGCCTGCCAAGTATTTCAAGGCATCGATCCGCGATGTTCAAGAACGGAAGCTTTGGAAAGGTTACATGTGGGCGTACGAAGAGATGGTGCGCAATACGGCGACCAAACACGCGCCGTGGTACGTGGTTCCGGCCGACAGAAAGTGGTTTGCCAAGTTGGTGGTGGCCTGCGCCATTATCGAGAGGCTTTCCGGAATTGGTCTTTCGTACCCGAAAATGGATGCCAAGAGCAAGAAGCTGCTCGAGGCAACCCGACAGGTATTGATGAGAAAAGGTGCTTGATCTTTGGTTCTCTCTACCGCACTCCAGAAATGGAGTGCGGTTTTTGTTTTCGTAGAAGACTATTGACAAAATTACTAAAAATAGTATTTTAGAATTAGTAATTTGATCCTTAACTAAAACACTCAACAGAAAGGCGATTTGTGAAGATTCTTTTTCCTTTTGGTTTTTTGCTCGCGTTCCTGTTTTGCGGCTGCGATGGCGGCAAAACAGCTGCAGTTGATGCTGGGAATCCGAGTAATTCTCAGTATCTAGCAAAAGATCCCGGAATCACGGGCGAAGAAATTAATTATGGTCAGGGCGTCTGGTACTTTCCTTCGACAGAAGCGAAGTTCGCAAATGCTCTCGCCAAGTTTCTCTCAAAAAACCAGCATCTTGAGGTCGTTGCCATGACGGGAAATGTAGTTCGTCGAAACGGGCCGAAAAATAAACCTCTCTCGGACAACAGTTTTGGCGCTGAAACTGAGTACGGTGCCGCAATAGGTTACTTTGTTGTTTTTCGGGAGAAGGTGAAGTGACGGATATTTTCAGACATCCGCTCGTGCAATGCACGAGCGGATTTTTTATTGACACAAATTAATTAATGTAGTAATTTCACTTTCGGAACGAAAGTTTGAAACGTATGAATACTAAGAACATCGTTGTCGGCTCAACGAGTCAGTTGAAACTCTCTGCGGTTAGAAAAGCAGTTCTCCAAAGTAAGTTTAGTGGCATCGAACCAATAGGTGTTTCGGCTCAGTCGGGACAGAATGAGCAACCTGTTGGTTTTGACGAAACGTATGAAGGCGCACTCAAGCGAGCATGGCAGGCTCGCAGTGCTTACCCCGAAGCGCTCTGCATTGGTATCGAGAGTGGTCTTTGGGTTTCTAATAGCGCCCCCGGCAGGCAAGAAAAATTTTTTGATTTTGCGGTCATTGTACTCCTTACCCACGGTGGGTACGAGATTTCTACGACTACGTCTGCAATTGAGCTTCCAAAAAAGTTCGTAGACATTGCTCAATCAATTGGGTTTGCAACAAAAACCGTTGGTTCAGTAATCGCCGAGAAACTGGGAGGAGATCCCGCGGATCCTCACACCACTCTGACCAACCGTCAGATTACTCGTGAAGAAACTATCGTAGCGAGCCTAACATTTCTTCTCCGGCTCGCTTGAAATACGAGTCAATTTCCCCGATTGCACATCTGTTGTGTGATCGGGGTTTTTCTATTCAAACGACAAAAAAGGTGTTGGGTCAGGAAAACGAAGCGCGTCAATTTTTGTTTCGTCGGCGTGGCCATAGCCGTCGAGCTCGGCCCAGAGATTGTTCTCTTCTATCTCTTTGAAATATTGTTCGGTAATACATTGCACATGGAGGTGCGGAAACCAGTTTCCGTTATACGGAGCGTTGCCGACTTTTGCCAGAATGTGATCCTTGAGGATTAGGTCACCGACTTTATTTTTTATTTCCCGGTCAAGGTGTGCGTAAATAAAATAAAATGGTTTGTTTGCATGTTTCAAAATGATTCGTGTTCCCCAGCCGCCATTCTCAGGATAATCATCGTCAATTTTTATTACTGTTGCATCAAATGAAGCCGCGATGAGTGTCCCAGCCGGAGCATTAATGTCAATTCCGAGGTGGATATACGTCTTCCACTGATCAAGATAGCTCCCCTTCCACAACGTGCTTCGATCTTCGAGCCAGCCACCATACGAAAAATCAACCCCAAGTTTTTTGTGAATTGTACGCACAAAAACATCGCAGGTTTCAGGATTGAGTAGCGGATTTACATCGTTACCGGTGCTGTTTTTCTTCAACCATTCGATTGCTTCAGTGTTGAGATTAACTATTGCTCCCCTCCTTCCTTCTAATTCAGGAAAAATCATGTAAATAAAAATGTTTAAAGATTTTGTATGAGAGTGACGAGCTCGGGAAATTCTTCCTGAAGGAAGTGTCCGCGATTTTCGAAAATTACCACCTCCGATTTAGGAAGCAGTTTACGGTATTTTTCATGGTTTATAAACGGAACAATAGGATCATCCTTGCTCTGAATGAGAAATATTTTCGAACCCTGGTTTTGAAGACCATTTAAATCACGCGGAATAATAAAATCCGCAAGTGATTCGGTGTCAGTAGAATCAAATGGTGGAGCAATAAGAAAAGTTGCTTTAATTTTTTTTGGAAATTTGTTTTTAGTAAGGTATTTTGCGAGAAAGAGAGCACCGAGCGAATGGCCGACTAAAATCAATCCGTCGTTTAAAAAAGGAAAAAATTTTTCAAACCAAATTTTCCATTCCATATACTTTGCATTCAAACTGCTGGGCATTCGCGGCTGTATGACTTCAAAACCATTTCCCAGTTTTTCCTGAAGCGAACTCTTCCACCCCTTTTTGGTAAAGTAATCTCTATCAAAGGTAAAATCAGTAAGAAATTTTAAGTATCCCTCATAAGTATCGAACGTGTCTCCGCCATGTATGACGACAACCTGTGTTTTCATAATTGAGATTTAGTTTCAATTTTTTGTTTTATACCTTCTTTTTTCTGCCACATCAAAATATCGTAGCCGGAAAGTACCCGGTCTTCAGGTTTAATTCCGAGTGTTTTAAAGAATTCAAAAAGCTCGGTTTGAATTTTTTCTGAGTCGCCTTTTTCGGTAAGTTTTTCCATTTCAATAAACGCACCCAGCCCTTCAACATCATCAATACAAATTTCGTTGCCCTGATAATTGGTTATTACGCGAACCTTGTTTACGCGGATTGCTTCTTTGTACCCCATAAGTAAAATCGCCTGTTCCATTTCTTCTTTTGAGCTAATGGCGGTTTCATATTCAATCGCGTCGAGATCGTTACTCATGCGTTTCTTTATCGTAAAAAGATATTTAGGCCCATTCTTTTCGCGAATTCTAAGAAATACGTCATTGGTTCGAAAATCTTTAAGCGAAGCGACATTTCGGGCAAACACGACATCCTTCTGTGTTATTGGTTCGTCAAATACACATCCAAGCTCGGTGAGCTTTTTCATCACCGCCTCCCTGTCTTTAAGTTTTGCTTTTATCTCAACTTCTTTCATACTCAAAATTTATTTAATTCGTCTAGTATCTCAGGTAATTTCACATAGCCGTCATCCTCAGTAATATGCCCCGCATTTCGTAAAGACACAATTTTCGAACCAATTTCAATGAATTTAAGTTTGTTCATCCCACCGGCGCCAAATGGATCATTATCGGAAATGATAAGCGTGGATTTCGGCAAAATCGTTCGAATTTTAGTCGCATCAATTGGAGTGATAATCCAGGGCTCGGCAATACGTTCAACCTCTTTGTCCTCAAGATTTTCAAGTTTAAACCAGCCAGCAACAAACACCGCACCACCCACCGGTTCAGAGAGCGTTTCGAGATAGCGCAAAATGGTCTGGCAACCAATGCTGTGCCCAACAAAAAAAGTATTCTCATCGGCTTTGACTACAACTTGAGCAAGATGCTCTACCCATTTTTCAATCACCGGAGTTTCAGTGTCCGGCATTTCTGGAACAAAAACATCGTGTCCGAGTTTTTCTAATTCTTTTTTTAGCCACGGTCGCCAGTCATCATTCGGGCTCCCGCTCCATCGGTGAACAATAAAAATTCGTTTTTTCATAGGTAGTAACTTTCTTTGGTGTTTCAAAGTCTAACAGGATTTGGTTGTTACTGCATCTTTCGTGCGCACGGATACGTCGAGTTTTCTTCAATTAAAAACACACCCGCCCGTGAGGACCGGTGTGTTTTTTTGTTAGCTGATGGCCAAGTTCTGATCCTGAGCCAGCTGCCTGAATGTGGGCGAACATTCGTGGAGTTCCGGGAAGGTTGCGGCGCTTGCCTCAACCGAACCCTCTACCATCACGACAATCTTATCGGCCGACTGGACTGTTGAAAGTCGATGCGCGATAACCAGCGTGCTAATACCAGACACGAGCTCGTTTAAACCCAGAAGTACGGATTTCTCTGTTGTTGAGTCGAGGTGACTCGTGGCTTCGTCGATAAGCATGAGGCGTGGTTGTTTGATGACTGCTGCTCCGATTGCTAGGCGCTGAGCCTGGCCGCCTGAGAGCTGCACACCTTCACGTCCCACAACGATATCGAGCGGATTTTCATCTTCCGGCCTGCGACCAAAGTTGATCGCAAGCGTCGTCATGAGTTTCTGGAGCTTCTCATCGCTCCATGTTCCTCGATCAGCTTTCGGCAGTGCGTACAAGAGATTGTCTCGTACGGTTCCGTCGAATATCTGAGCTCGCTGTGGAATGTAGGCAACTGCCTTTCGCCATGAATTGAGTGTGATCTCGCGAATATCTCTGCCATTCGCCTCGATGATTCCCGCAATCGGATCCATGAAGCGCAGTGCCAGATATTGAAGCGTTGATTTCCCGGCACCTGAGGGGCCGACCAATGCTACGCGCTCGCCTTTCTTTACCGTGAACGAAACGTTGCTGATCGTCTCACTTTTCTCACCGGCCTGGTAGCGATAGCTCACACTGTTGAAGGTAAGCTCAATTGGCCCGGATGAATTCAGAGCGACTGCCTGTACCGAATCGCAAACCGCAGCTTTCGTTTCAAGCGTTGCCATCATCACTTTGAGCGTTGGAAGATATCCCATAATGATGCGTTGAATTTTTCCCACGCGCCAGATGTTTGAGGTAATGACACTCGTCCACGCGTACAAAGGATAAAGTGTGCTTACCGAAGTCCACTCTCCTCTCATAACGAGATGTGCGCCGTACGCAACCACTGCAAGCTGGACGATGACATTTGCCATGTCGCGAACTGTTGTCTGACGAAGATGCCAGAGCCAGAAGCGTTTATCCCTAATGATGATTGTGTTCCAACGATCATCAAGCTCAGAGAGTTCGTCTTCCTCTTTAGCACTGATGACCACGCGCTCGGCGAATTTCCAGCGTGATGCCATGTAGCGTTCAAAAGCCGAAAACTCTTCTTCGATGTACGGACACTCCTTGGCAACACGATAGTTGAGGTAGAGGGTCCATGAGAAGTAGACAGCCATGAGAACGGTCATGAGAAGTCCGGCCGTAACGGAAAGAAACCAGATGAAGGTGTACGAGACGAAGATGAGAAGTAGTACTTCAGTCGCTTCAGGTAAGTGGTCCATGTAAAAATCAAAAATTCGATTTTTACCCTTGACCAGGCTTTCGTGGTTCAGACCCTTCAGCTCTTTGTGTTGATGAATCGATTTTTCCCAGAACTTCAGCGTAATGTTTCGGTGCAGTCTTTGGAAAACCGGTCCGAAGAGGTGTTCATGTGCTGACCAGATCCGGTTGACGCACAGACGTTCGATGATGAGGATAATTGCCAGAATAACAACTGCCGCTGTCACCTCGCTGGGATTATTTTTAATAACTCCGGCGAAGACGCGGCTGATGACGGCTGACTGAATAAGAACGAGAAGAATGAGTGTGGCCAAAGCGCCGTAGCGTACCCACAACCAGCCTTTCATGTTGGGGTTTGCCATACGAATGGCCCAGCGACCAATCTTTCCTAAGCCCTTAAGCTCGCGGAGAAAGTCGCGCCAGTTTGATACTTTTTCTGTGTGCATGCGTTTCCTTTTCTGAGCATGTTATTGCTCGTGTTTGGTTAATAATGTTCGACCCAGGCCAGTTTTAAACAGGCCTAAAAACCGAAAGGAACTAAAATACCCTGCCGAAGACAGGGTATTTTAAGTACTCGAAGTAATAGTTAAATCAAGTAGTTATAATGCCCAGCCTTAGTGATGTAGTAGTTGAAGGAGCGTTATCCATGTATACGTATACGCCCAATGCATCGCGAGACGCTTCAAAAAGCGCCTGTGAATTTGAAATCTGATTATTTTTCATTGAAGTCATATTTTTCTCGCGATATGCGAGTTAAACTAAAGTACTCCAGTATGGCTCGGCTGTCAAGTTTATCCAATTTTGAATACAAAAACCGCTGACCTTTCCCTTTCGAGAAAAGCCAGCGGGTAATGAGGAAATTACTCCTCAATAGTTACGTACTCCGGAAACTCACGTAAGGAGCCTTCAGTTGCGCCAATCAGAGTTCCCTTGAGAACAAGCCACACAGCGTCGTGTCCACAGGGGTTAGCGATTCGCTCGATCTCATGACGCCCGGCCAGGATAGTTGTTTTTCGAGAACCCTTCTCCTTCGTAGCATCAAGGACATCCCAGTCTTGTTTAAGTACGAGAAACATGTGTTTGCCTTTGGTTGAGGTTGACCGCTAGTATCTGCAAGTATTATTACATATATTAATCAATATGTCAAATACTACGCAACCTAAAAAAGCCTTTATTTAAGGCTCTAAATTTAAGCTAAAATTCAATAACTCCTACGAATCTCCTTTAATCTCTTCTCCGACAATGTAAGTAGCTCCGTTTGGACCGACGGTTGCCGAGTGTATTTTTCCGACAGGAACATCGAATCGTTCGCCAGCTTTGACCTCCTTCTTTTCACCTTCAAAATCAAACACGAGATTTCCTTCTGTTAGATAAAATGTCACCTTACCCTTGTGCGCGTGCGGTGGGTATGTCGTTCCCGGCTCATCACGCCAGTCGTAAACATGCGTAAATCCCTCGTCAGACAGTTTCCTTTTTAAGATTTTTTTATCCATAAAAACTAAAGTTGCCAAGTGGGACGTTATGGATTCAGGAGTTAAATAGATTGTTGCACCCGTTAGTACATTTTTTGTTCCCACTCAGGTTTCGGGGTATCTCCTCGCTGTTGAGGTGTCGACTCGCTCCGTAGTTCCCTACTCTGCTCTTTAAAAAGTCCAAAATTGTCTTGGAGATAGGTAAAGTATTTTTCCCTTACTATGCGTAAAAGGTCGTCACGGTAATCAATTTTTTCTGCCTGGGCAGCCATTTCCTCGCGAGCTTCGTTCAGCACACGATGATGACTGTTTTCTCTGTGTCGAGCAATTATCGCACCCTTCTCAATAGCCTCGTCTAAACCAGGTATCTTGTTGGAGTCCGAAGCCGCGTGTCCCTTATAGATTTCCTTAGTAATTGCATCTGATGCGGCGATCCACATTTCATTGAGAATGTCCGGCGTGAGCTTTGTTTTTTCAGGATTAAATTTCTTGAACTTTTCCTTTCCAAGTTGTTCTGCAGTATGGTACATGCTGTTGGATATTTTTTTGGCAAGTTTGGAAATGTAATCCGCCGTTGACCAGCCAGGATAAGAAAAAGGGACCACCGTGTATCGGTCCTTAATCTCGAGCATCTCATACACGGTTTCTCGGAGAAATCCCTCGATAATTTCCTCATTCGCTATTTCGTTTACATAGAGTGCGTTATTCATAGATAGTACTATTGTATCAATTTACACAAAACTCGTCCTTAAGCACGACTATCGGTTTAATTGATTCGGGATAATTCATTTAGACCGAATTAGCTTCTACTATAGTGTCGGTTAGAAATTCCTGAATTGATTTAATAACAGAAGTTTTTTCTGCCGGATCACTTGCGGCGACATTTTTTGCGATAGTATATATCATGGTATTTGTGGCTTTAATCCACTTTCCATTTTGATCAAGAAAATAGAGAAGTGCCGTAACCGCAACGCGTTTATTGCCATTCTGAAAGGGGTGATTTTTTATCATCAAATAGAAAAGAATCGCCGATTTCTCGATTAGTCCTTTGTAGAGGCTTTTTCGCTGAAATGTTTGAAATGGAGTTGCTAAACAGCTTTCAAGAACCTGCGGAAATCGAGTATTAAATTCTGGAATGGGTTCATTCCACTCCATCAGTTCTTTAGCAAGCTGATGTGCTACATACTCAACTTCGACAATTTTGATCCTGTGTATGTTTCTCCGTCCCATATTATTCCTTACCTAATTTGCGCAATGCTTCTCCATACTGGCGAACAACCCTTCCTACAGCTTTATCTATCTTTTCTTTTTTGTTTTCGGTAAGAAAATGCCCGAGAATAGACTCAAGTTCTACTCGTGGAATGATATAGTTGCGGCCAATTTTTTGAGCTTTAATTTTGCCAGACTTAATTTTCTTAAATATTGCAATGCGGCTTACACCCAGTAATTGTGCAAGTTCCGGGGTCGAAAAATACTGTTTATTAGAATTACCCATATTGTTAGTCATTTTTACAGGTTAACACAGGTTAACCTGTAATTCAATCTGTGGATTTAGAAAATAGAGTTGCCAAGAGAAACTTCGGTTTGAGTTGTGAGATAGATGGTTTCGCCTTTATCATTCTGGACACCAAGAATAAGAACTTCAGATTTTTCCGGGCCCATTTGTTTGATTCCAAGGTTTACGACGGCCACGACCTGTTTTCCGATTAAGTCCTCTTTTGTGTAGTTTCGATAAGCACCACACGATACTTTTATCCCGATTTCTGGCCCAAGATCAACCGTAATCCGGTACGTCGGTTTCTTGGTCGCTGCGTCCTCGACATTAACTATCCTTGCTACTCGAATATCGAGTGCGTCGAAATTTTTGAATTCAGCGAAAGGTTTCATGCTAAATATAAATTACTCATTCATCTTTACCGAAATCCTCAAACCTTTCGTTAAACATGTCCATATAATCATCATACCCATGACTAGTAGCGCGAGCGCTCTCGACAGAATTTTTAATTGAGTCTGTATAAGTGCGCAGAGCATAATTCTTGATATGCTCAATTACTGCATCCCTTTGGATTGTGAACTGGTCTCCTTCCTCTTCATCCAGAAATGGTTTGATTTTCTTCAACGCAAAAGCCCAGGCATCTCTTTCTGATAAGAGTTGTCTTGCAAGATGGTCCACTAACTGAGTTGAATGCTTCTCAGGACCAAACTCTGCCTCTCCTTTTGCTTGCTCAATAATGTGACCTCCTTCGTGGAATAAGCCAAGTATGGTTTTAGGTGCGGCAAGTTTCCCAAAAAGCACTATTCGTTTGCTGTCCGGATACACAATGTCACTATGGTCTGCCGCGGTTGTGTCGAAATAAACATTATAGTCAGGTGGCACTATATCAAATAATTGTACGGAGATATTTTTATCCCTTCGAGATAGCGTAAATGTTTTTAGTCTCATGAGCGTATCAGGAGTTGGCTCGTGTGGTTGAAAAGGTTTTTTATCTTCTTGAGTTAGTGGTTCATAGGAAATCTCCAATTCAAACGGAGGATTTTCAATCTTAACGTCGCCGCCTTCATTTTGGTACGTAATTTCGCCAAATGGCTTTGAAAGAATTTCTTTTGCAGCAAAAAATTCCTCATTTGAGGTTTCGTCTTTGGGAATATGCTTGTTTAGATATTCACTTGGAGATTCAGGTCTCATGCTATTTACATTCAGCTTGGGGTTTCATGAGTAAATTATATCAATTCAGTTGTTTCCGATCTATTTACTAGATACACGCTTATTAAAACCAGTGCCCCTCCGATGAGTTCTCGAAGCAGTGGGGCTTCTTTAAAAAGAAAAACGGAATACAAAAGCGCGAATATTGTTTCCAGTGTAAGGATGTTTGCAGCCACAATTACTTTCAATCTCTGAAATCCATAATTGGTAAGGAAAAGATTGGCGACGTTAAAAATAGCTCCTGCAAAGAGCGCGAGCAATATAAAAGGTGTAAATTGATCGAGCGTAGGGGTTGGTTCGCCTAGAACAAGCGAAGTGATAAAAAGGAAAATTGCTCCCGCAAAAAACATAAAGGTAGTACTTTCTTTGTTGTTGAGGTAGTCACTGTGCCATTTACGTGCAATGTAACTAAAATCAAAGGCAAGCATTGAAAGTAGCGCCATAACTTCGCCGTACCCAATCTTGAAAGTTGAAAAATTAACGAGAGAAATAAGGAGTACACCGACAAAACCAATACAGACATACAATACGGTCTTGGTTTTAAGTCGTTCCCCCAAAAGAAAATATCCCATGATAGGAAGTAGTGGCAATGCCGCGATGAACGATGCATTTCCGTACTTCGTGTTGAGTAGGGCCTCGGTAAACAAGGTAACTCCAAGGTAAAGTGTAATTGACCGAAATATCAAAACCCCAAGATCGTTTTTAGAAAGATTTTTATATTTACTCCAACTAATGTCTCTAGAGAAAACAACGCAGGCAAGAAGAAAAGCTAAACCAATTCTCAAATACGTCTGTTCAAATAGTTCGAAGCTTGTCGCAAGATACCTCGCAAAGATTCCCATTGTTGCGAAGACAAAGGCAAGTACTACTAGTGCGACTACCCCTTTTTTATTTTCAGACATAATTAGAAAATTGAATTTCCTAGCGGGACTTCGGTTTGTGGGGTGAGATAGATGGTTTCGTCTTTGTCGTTTTGGACGCCGAGAATAAGGACCTCGGACTTTTCCGGGCCCATTTGCTTGGTGCCAAGGTTAATGACACAAATGATCTGCTTTCCAATGAGGTCTTCCTTTGCATAGTTTCGATACGCACCACAGGATACTTTTGTCCCGATCTCAGGGCCAAGATCAACGGTAATGCGATATGTTGGCTTTTTGGTCGCCGCATCCTCGACATTCACGATCTTCCCTACCCGAATATCGAGTGCGTCAAAGTTTTTAAATTCAGCAAGAGGTTTCATTTATACTTATCTGGAATTTTAGCTTTTAAATATGGGGAGTAATATCGGCCATACTTCTGAAATATATCTGGTCGCTGCCAATCGCTTGGTGTAATGAGTTCTCGGCAAGCTCGTGATTTGCAATTGCATTTGAACGGATCGAAACATGTTTGACTAAATGCGTAATCCCAAGCAATTTCAACGTCAGGTTCTATATCTTCTATAGCAATGATTGTTATTGTGTCCCGGAATCCGGCGTTTGGATCGCACGCATGATTTATGGTTGCGGTGAGTTCAAGATCTTCTGGCGTTGGTGCCATTAAAAAATTTTCATCAATGTCGAGTGGTATATTGTCAACAACATAATCCATAAGTTTGTTGTATTTTTCAATGTCTGATTTCGGTACGACAACTCCACCGGTGACTCGAAGTATTTCCCCTTTTGAAATAAATTCCCTTGCAAAAAGACCCCTAGCACAAATACGAGATTTACGAACCTCAGTCTTAGGATTAAGCCATCTATGCTGCCAAATTTTGTGAAAATCCTCCATATTAGTTCACCTTATATTCGTCTTTTCCTGTTTTGAGCAGATTGATGAGGGATTTAGTCGCGGCGTCGCTCGTGGTTTTGAGTTCGTTAAAAGTATTGAACGCGGTTGAGGTGTTCGAACAGTACCAGGTGCTTATCGGCAATTCTTTGGAGCTTGGGTCCGTGAGCGGATGATCCGACGCGGCACGTAGTCGGCCGCTTTTGAGTTCCTTAAGAAGCGCGTTCTCATCAGTAATAACGGCATTCACAAAAGTAACGAGAAGCGAGCCGTCTTTCATAAGAGCGAACTCTTTCGCGCCCAAAAGATTATCCGGAGCGTCCTTAGAAACGCAGAGGTATACGATATCGCTCTCTTTAAGCAGGTTTTCGAGTGTGGCATACGAAATGCCAAGTTCTTTTTCACGCTCCTCGTGTCGGTGTCGGCTGTAATACTGAATTTTTCCGGGGCGGAATGGCTGAAGCATTTTCGTGATTTGGCTACCAATCCTACCCAGTCCGATTATGCCGATGTTTTGTCCCTCGATTCCTTTGGTCGTGAAGAATTTCTTTGTTCCGCTAGGGCCAAGATCGAACAGGTTTCTTTGCATGGCAAGCGTTGCAGCAAGAGCCCACTCCGATACGGCAAAGGTCGGTGCGTCGGGTGTGTTCGCGATGGCAATCCCCTTTTTGGTGACATACTCCCAATTCAAAATATATTCTTTGTACCCAATGCCCGTAAAGACCATTGCTTTGAGCGCATCCGCCGCGTCGACAATCTTATTCGTGGTTTTCTCGATCCCACCGATGATATAGCCGACTTTGCCTTTTATCGCTTCGATAAGCTGGTCCTCCGATGCCGTAGGTGTGTCGAGCCGTTCTATCTCGTAGCCAGCGTCCGTAAGCATCTTTTCATGCTCTTTGAATATAAACAGCGAGTCCGTGATTAGAATTTTAGGTTTCATTTGAAAACGGAGTTATTTCTCCACATTTGAGATTGTAACAGCGGATTACTGTTTCAGCAGGAAGTGCTGTATATTTACCACGCGAATTTGTATCGCCGATCTTTACTTCCGCAGTAGTCTCTATTAAGGCATTATCACTTTTACATTTCGGACAAGTTGCTTTCATATTATTATTTACATTGAATAAATTGTAGGATAAATGTCAGGGCCGAGATAATGATGGCAACCACAGAAAGCCAAAAAGCATTTTTTGAGTTCTGTCGCGCCTCCTTCAATTCATCGTAGTCTGTTACTTTTGAGACCAGGTCAAGTGGTGGAATCCATGAGCCGCCCCTTCCAGTTCGAGAGTAATTTCGTCCGGCTGGCGCTTGAAGCTCTTCCTCGATAAATTGGTTGAAATGACCCTCACTAATCGTGTAATTATTTTTTAGATAATTTTTCAGTTCTTCAAATTGAAATCCCTTTTCAGAGTTATCGACACAATAACGAGCTGCAGCAATTTGCCAAGGTTCTTTTTTTGACATCGAATTAACTACTTTATCTTCTTCTCAAGTAAAAAGTCTAAGTGTCTTTGCAATTTCAGGTACCAAAGAATAAAACCAGTGACTGACAAAAACAGGCCCGCAATAGACATCATCTCATAAAGTTTTATTTGCCCCTTTGCCCGATTGAGTATATCAATGAAGTAATCGTGAGAAATTTTTTCTGAGTCGATTTCCCTCGCCAACCCAGAAAGACGGTCTGTTTCAGACGAGATGAGTTCAAACTGGTTCGCAAGTAATTCTTCAAATTTATACAAGTCTAACTCGCTATTGTTTTTATAGGCGTCAATTTTAAGTTGAGAGATCTTAATCATAGCTTCTGCCTGAGCACTTTTTATTTCAGAAGCAGCCATGCTTCTCGCAAGTTGCACGTGAGCAGTTTCTACTTCAAAATGCTTGGTGAGGATTTTGTCCAGAAGTATTTGGGGAAGAACAACAGATAGGGTGATTAAGAACAGTCCAGTTATGGCAATAAACTTATATAAATTATCAGTAGGAATTTTCAGCGCATCCATAATAGGCTCTGACTAATACAACTTCGTGCCGAGGCGGGCGTGGACAAGGGTCATTTTCTTTTCGGCGATAGCGCGGGCTTTTTCGCCGCCAGCTTTGAGGACATCGAGAACCGCGGCGCGGTTGTGCTCGAGTTCACTGCGGCGGTTACGAAGTGGAGTTACGAATTTAATGAGATCGGCGATAAGAGCCTCTTTGAGGTCTTTGTACTTTCCTCGTTTGTTGACATAGAGTTTCTCAAGTTCAGCTTCGGGACGGAACAGTTTGTGTATCTCGTAGACGTTGGTCGGTGTGTCTCCAGATGAGTCGGTAACGATCGACATGACGAGTTTCTTTATCTCCTCGTCGGTCGCAAACAGTGGGATTGTATTTTTGTAGCTCTTGGACATCTTCTGGCCATCAATTCCCGGAACAGTCGCAACATCGGCGAAGATCATCGGCGCGGGCAGGCGGAATGTCTCACCAAAAATACGATTGAATTTTTCGGCCGTGTCGCGAGCAATCTCAATATGTTGTTTTTGATCTTGCCCCACCGGCACGACATCGGCGTCATACAGCAAAATATCCGCCGCCATGAGCATTGGGTAGTTGAACGTGCCCACCGAAAGCTCTTTGTTCTTGGCTTCGGCGTCTTTGAAGGCGTGGGCGCGCATGAGGTATGGCATGGTCGTGATGCAGTCGAATATCCATGCAAGTTCGGCATGTGAGGCGATGTCGGATTGTTTGAAAATAGTGACCTTGTTCGGGTCGAGGCCGATAGCGAGGTAATCGAGAGCAACGCCCATGATCATCTCACTCATCTCCTCTTTGTTCTGGACGCTCGTGAGGGCGTGGAGGTCGGCAATAAATATGTAGCAATCATACTTCTCTTGAAGTTCAACAAACTGCCTCATCGCGCCGAAATAATTGCCAATATGAGGCCTACCCGTGGGTTTGATCCCCGAGAGCATAGTCTTCTTAGACTCTGATTCCGATTTTATTGATTTGTCCGTTTTTGACGGCATGGCGAAATCGTAGCACAAAAGTGGCTTAGGATAAAGATTTAAAAACACCCCTCGCATGTGCGAGGGGTGTTGTAGTGAAGCAATTACTTTTTCAGAAACCCTTTCGCTTCCCGCTCAAATTGCGGCAGCGATTTGAGTAGATTGGTGCGAGCGGACTGATTTTTTCGGATAGCGAGAAGCCACGATCCAATCGGAGTGGAAGAGAATCTCCTCATCTGTCCAGATGACCAGTTTTCCTGCTTTCTTGAAAGCGGATCACACACCACGAAACCGTGCTGATTGTAACCTGAAACCACAACCGCATGAAGCATACCGCACATGCCGGCAAGAATGACTAGGTAGTCATCGTTCAAAAGTGAAGTAATGAGTTCGGGTGTAATCGGCACACCATTTCTCACAACGGCACATGGACCACAATTATCAATGAAGCCTTGATACTCTGCCATGAGTGCCGAAAATGTTTCAGGATCAAGATAAGCGTTGCCATTTTGGAACATGCCGCTTTCGGAATGAATCAGTTGAGTTTCAAGTCCGTGGCAGTCAGCATACTTCTGTAATCCGGAGAAATGCGTTCCGGGTATGAGTTTTGCCGCACTTGCCTCGTAAATGGCATGTTCTGTTTTTACTGAAAGTTCCGTCAGTTCCAAGTGGTGGAGAATCATAGTGAGGCTCGCCGCACCACAGGTGTATGGAGTTGACTGTCGGAATGGAGTTACATTTTTGACCATAAGTTCCTTTCTATAAACGTGAAGTTTTTCTAATCCTTCGGCCACCTGATTATCGTCAAGAGCGTAGATCGCTCCTGTGTTCAGAATAATCTTCGTGTCGTTAAGTAGGGTCAGAACAGCCCGTCTCAGGACATACCCTGAAATCCCTACCAATGTAGTAAGCATGGAGTACTCGTCGGTATTGTCATAGGTAATTGTCCTGGCAAGGGCTGAGACGTACGGGCGTTCCATCGCAAAGTAAAAGTGCTCGACACGTTTCGCGACGCTCCCCCGTGTCTTACTGATTCGCTCTCGGATAACCTTGGGCGAACTATTTCTGAAGGCACTCAAATTTGCAAGTCGTCCTTCAAAAATGAGTTTGTCACCCGCATGGTATTTCTGCAGAAGGTCCTCAGTTTTTTTGCGTTTGCGCCCAGCAAGAAACAGTTCCAGGTGATCGGCCATGTAGGTCGCCCAAAAAGAAGGAGTTGGTGGCGTCAGAAGAAGTGTTGCCTCTGCGTCACTCAACATCATTTTTTGTTGCAGCCAGCTGGTCCAATACTCGATGTGCTTTTTGATCGCGGCTGTGGGAATAAGTGTCGCCTGGTCGATTAAGGATGCGACAGCATACATTTTGCCAAGTTCCACGACGCGCTCCTCGGTTAGATCAAATACGGTGCGGGGCAGAAGATCATTCAGCGCAGGTTCAAGGAGTTCTTCAAAGAAAACATTGTGCCAGTTCCACCGGTTGACGAGTTCTTCATAAAATGTCACCGGATCTTTGCGGGCCTGTTCTTCAACTAAGTTCCGAAGTAAGGGGTTTGATTGTGCAAAGTAGCGATTCGCGCCCAACAGTTCTTTGGTCAGAATCTCATCGATACTGCCCTTCCAACCATCAGGAATAAGTACGGATTTACGGTTTTTGGGTGTATTCATGTTGTAAAGACCTTTTAAATGAGACTACTCCACGCCATCATTAAGTCAATGCTTTTTGAGAAACGCGATAGTTTTTTCAAGTAGTTCATCTTCGTCTTTTTCTCCCATGAGGGAATGGGATGAATTATTAAGAGTGTACATAGTTGCATTAGACAGGATTTCAGCCAGACTCATTGAATTTTGAAGCGGAACAACGGTGTCCTTGCTGCCGTGCAGAATGCAAATGGGAATGCGCAACGAAGTAGCCCACGTCCGGTTAATTTCTATATCAAGCACATTGCGAACATTTTTAAGCTCAACCGAGCTCAGTTTACTTACGGTTTCCTCGCCGGAGGTTACTCCAATCGCCGGAGCCCAGAGTGTTAAAGCGCGTATCAGTGGGTTACGGTATGAAATTAAAAGTGTCGCTCCAAAACTTTTTCCAATAGCAGTAAATTGCTTGAACCCTTGTTGAGAAAAATAATTGAGAATAGCGTCAAGCTCTTGATGATAATAGTTGATAGTTGAGCGCTCTAGTTCGGACTGATTCTGCCACATGTCTACTCGAGCAAGCGGCATTCCCTCACGGGTAAAATAAGATTCTAGCCGGGCATATTTGTCTGTAGTGGCCACGCCGCTGATTCCTGCTATAAAAAGCACTAAGTTTTTTGCTTGATCAGTCTTTATGTCGTTTAGGGCAACAAGACTATTACTTATTTTGATTATATTTTGCATATCTTTATGGAAAAGGATGAGGAAGTTTTTGAGACCTAGGCTTAATTCCTCTTCGAAGCGCCTGCCCCAGCTTTGGTAGTATGTGCGATTTATTTAAATCAATCATTCGAGGTATGACAACACGAGCAATTGTGAACCCGCTGTCCTTAAGGTCTGTCGAAGTTATGTCTTTATAATAGACCTCAAATTTTTTTTCCGAAAGTTTATTAAAAAGCGAACGTTGAGACAAAGTGGTTGCTTTATAAGGAATTTTTTTTACAATCTTAGTCCGTAAAAGATCGAAATTTTCACCCTGATAAAAAAGAAAGTGCTCAAACAGCGCGGTAATATCTTTCGGCCTATCCTTCCTGTATTCTAACAAATCCATTGAATAGAAATAGGTAAAGAGGGCCTCTATAAGAGCCTTTTCAACTGCTCGGTTTGAATCAAGATGCGAACACGAACCTATTCCAAAATGGTAGCCCTTCTTTCTACTTTTTGTCCATACGTATGCGCCGAAAGTTGGAACAGATACTGCCGCAGGAAGTATGAATAGTTCGAGATTATAGTATTTTTGTATTTTTTTAATGAATTTTTTAAGTTTGAGGGGGAGTGTCTCAGTATCCACACTATCAAGTTCGGTATCTGAATAGTGCCGCATCATTTGTGCATCACGCTCGATTATTTCTAACGTTCCACCGAGAATTGAGTCAGCCAGTTTTTTTCCAGCCGCGATCCCCGTTGAAGTTGTTTCTGCTATTTTTTCAAGGTGAAATGGCAAGTAGACAAGTGCCGCCGGCCAGTACAGTTCTTTTTTTCTCTGCGCAGACTTTATTTTTACCCAGTGAATTAGATCTGTTGTGGCATTTTTAAAATGAACAGGAGTTGTTGTGGGTCCGTATATATTCAAATCAATTTTTGAAGGCGCACAAGATGAGTCAAGATCTTTATGTTTTGACAAAAGAAGTTCTGGGCGAGAATAGAAAGACATCGCGTATCGTTCAAGTGATTCTCCAATGCATGCGAATAGTGCTGATTTTTTATTGGACGCAACACCTAACCCGCCCGAAGAAAGTTCCTCGGTTTGATTACTGTTAAGTACGGTTATTTTTGCTGTTAGTGATTGAAAAGAGTTTAGGCCGAATCGGCTAAGCATGTCTCGTTCCAGGATTGCGTTTATGTGTCCGGTAAACTTGCTGATCAAGGGTTCAAGCTGTTTTCGCTCTCTCTTTGTCAGAAACCTCAATTTTTTTGTTGAAGTGTGAATATTATTCATACACCGGTAGTGGGCGTATCGTGTGCAGTTTGATGAGTTTTCCGGTATTTCCAAGTTCGAGCATGTACCTTTTTCCAAAGACTTGGACAAATTTTTTCCTGAGAATTTTTTGAAGTACCTGTGACCTGTTCGGATTTATGAGTTTTATTTTTTTTGAGTCAATAAACGAAGATGAAGAAATGCGTTTAAGGATAAGTTCAAAATCTGCTAAATTTTTAAGCGTTGGCCCAACTAAGTAAGAATGCGAAAAACGTGCAATAAAGATCGCCGGGACCGTTTCAGCTCCAGCATCCTTACCCCTTTTTCCTAGCCGGACTTGTTCTTTTGCCATTTTTCTTAACACAACATCACCATTGTGTGGTGATGTTGTGTTCTGCTTAGGCGGTGCAGAGGAGGTCAAACTTTTTAGCAAATTTTTTCATTGTGTATTTGCTTAGTCCGATTGATAATAAAGTTCGAAGCTAAGTATAAGTGTATCACTGTTGAAATATGTTGCAAGTTAATAACAACATGAATTGATTATCAATATTTAAGTTATGTATGGCGGTGTGTTTCAGAATTAAGGTTAAAGCCTAGTGTACTCATTTCAGTTCTGTTTATCGGAAAAAAAATTTACTAATTAACTTCGGCAGATCCCCTTTTGCCCTATCACCTCCTTTTATCTTTTCCAAAAGTTCACTGGGCAAAAGCCAGAAAAATTCAATAAAATCTCTTGTGTTGTAGCGCGGATCAGCATTCAAAGAAATCTCGTACACGTTCATAAAAGCAGACACACCGTGCTCGTGCGGTGTTAAGTGACCGAGCAATTTCCACGTTGTAGTTTCAGTGTCTACGTTTAGTTCTTCTGCCGTCTCGCGTTTAAATGCCTGGTCGTATGTTTCCCCGCTTTCTACGTGTCCACCCATACTCATATCAAGGCAGAGCGGAAATATTCGTTTGTCTACCGATCTGCGCGGAATCCACATTTTTCCTTCAGAGTTTACGACAAATGCGTTTACTACTCGGAAATTTGAAAGACCTTCGGCGTAAATTTCTTTTCGAGATTTTTTGCCAATCACCTTGTCATTTCGGTCCACAAGGTCGAGATATTCTTCTTGCACAGGTTGAATCTTGTTAGTTTCAGGTACCATATCTGAAATAATATCAAAAATCGGCCTTAAAATAAGGCTAATCCCTATTACGTATACTTGACTTTATTTATTATTTATGTTAGGCTATTTTTTAGCAATTTTCAGTCCTTTAACATCAACCACAACCGCAGAAATCCTCTATGAAAACACTCGAAATTAACGGAGAACTCTGGTTCTACCTCGGCGAGCCTTTTGCCGTACGGTGCGATGATCAATGTGGCCTGACCGCTGTCGGAAACATCAGGCGGGCCAAAGAAGGTAAGCCTCGCAAAGTTTGGATCCACAGTCTCGCGGATGCCTTTGCTTGCGCTGAAGAGTGGGCCGCTAATAACGACCACCTTTCGGGGTATGTTTTGGACTTCGCCAATCGCACTGTTTACTACGACAACGATCGGGCACTCCGACAGTTGAAGAGGAAGATCTTCCCTCAACGTAACCTCGTCGGCTACTTCACAACCTTTACCCAAAGGTCGTTCAAGAAGTAACCGAACAAAACACAGCCAACAGAAAGGTAATGGATGAAAACAATTATGAAAGTCCCGCATCCTGCGGGCATCGCGATTAATAATCGCCCTCTCCTCGACGCCTTCATCGAGCTCTGTCTCAGGATCGATAACATGGGAACCCTCCGGGACGAGTTCAAAGGAATCGATCAGATCGAAATCACCGGCGAGGAATCACAAAATTCCGAACCGGAGTGGGGTCAGGCGTTAGGCATCAGGTGCCATTTGAAGATCCCTGGGGTTGAACCAGCGATTGGAAACGCGTTCCTCTCTGTCGGCACCTTCCTCTTTGTCACGAAGGGCCGAGCGCGTGCTTCTCATGCATGTGGGCCCACCATCGAAGGGCAAATCAAGGATGTTCTTGATCCCTTAGCCGCAAGCCTCGCCATGAGCTGTCTCGAGTTGGCTCAAAGGTTTGCACCCACAGCCACGTAGCGCACAACAGTCTCACGAGACCCGATCAACCGATCGGGTCTCTTTTTTATGGGACATAGAGTGAAATAAACCCACTCGTCCATATCTCCGCAGCAAGCTGACGAGGTATATCTAGAATTAATCTCCGCGAGGCTCAACCTCGCGGAGACATAAGCCTCATTGCTCCAAAATAGTTGCCAATATGAGGGCGGCCCGTGGGTTTGACCCCACTAAGCATAGTCTTCTTAGACCATTCTATATGATTTGTCCGTTTTTGACGGCATGCGGGAATAGTAGCAAAAAAAGCCTAATTTGAAGTTCGGTGGATTTAAAAAAAGAAAACTCCCAGGTGGGAGTTTTAGGGTTGGCAGGCACGGAAGGAATCGAACCCTCGGTAAGGATTTTGGAGATCCCTGGTTTACCACTAACCGACGTGCCCCCAAAGGTGTTAGCTGTCTGTAGTGCAGACTAGCAGATTACTTCTTCGAGTCAAGTCCACCAGGCATTTTTCGTGCGGCAAAGCCGAAGATAGATTCGTAGTTTGTACTACCAAAGATTACGGGATAAAAGTCATACACTGCCCTGATTTCTATTTTGTCTGAGGTGCGGGCGAAAATCTCCCCAGTTTTGATCTGCTTAAAATTTTGGACATGCGGTTCAAGATGAGCTCCCGCCGGTTTAGCGACACTTTCAAAAACTTCATAGTATTCTGTTTGAAACCCAAAAGGCTTCACCGGCGAGATTAAACCGTAGTATGAAAAAATAAACTCAACCCCCTCAGTTGTTTTAATCACTGTTTTGCTATGAGTGTCTTTTCCCATTTCAAAAGCAATGCCGATGCGGGCGCATGAAATAAGCGCCCTGTCTGGTTTCATGTTCATAAAAAGTACATTGCGCGGGGAAAGTTTTTGAAGTAGCTCTTTCGTAGCCGGATCTAGTTTGGTAACAATAACAGTATCTTCGAGCCCGCTTTTGGTTGAGTGAATATCGATAACGACATCATAGGCTGAAACAACTCGCACGAGTTCGAAAGCGCGTTTCTCCTCATATGTTCCGTCCGCTTTTCCCGGAAAAACCCGATTTAAGTCCTGATCAATATAGCGCTTTCCCTCTTGGTAGGCGCGTTCATTGGCGATCTGTACATCTACAGAGTCCCCGATAAGTTTTGGGTATTTTTTTAAAATTTCATCCTTAACCCTAACACCCACAAGCTCATCACCATGAGTCAGGATATTGAGAAGTATTTTGAGCGCCATTTTCACATCATAACAAAAAACGGAGGGAAAATTAATTCCCTCCGTCTGAAGCGCCTATGCGCAAAGATCACGGCACAGCGTCGCCCATTCAACGATTTGATCAAGCGAATCCGTAGCTCCAAACATCCGAAACTCGATTGTCCCGTGGACTGAGATGCGAATAAGTGTCCAGCATCGGCGCGGGTCATCCGAAAAAGAATGCACCACTGATCGATCATAGAACTGGCTGAGGTCCTCGATTTTGTTCGGCATGTACTGTGTTGCCATAACCCGGTAGAGAGCCATCCGTTGCCCAGATGAATTGTCTCCGAGTGCGATCAGGCGCTCCGTGTGCTTGATAGCACAGTTGTAAGCGTTAATCGCCGCCGACAAGTTGGACATACCAACGTGAATGTGCGTTGCTGCCACACGACAGGCTGCCGAAAGAACTTCGTGCGGCATGTTTTTGGTAATCACTTGGTATCGTCCCGTTGGGTCAGGATAGATATCAAGGGGCATCGACTCGGAGGCTATTTCCAGGTTTACACGTCGTGCACCGACAACATGGTCGGCCCAATCGAGGGTTCTTTCGCTGTCAGAAAGTTTCGCATGTAGCTCGCCTATTTGGCATGGACCGATTTTTGACTCTAGCTGACATGCTGAGAGCTCGTACCCGAAATTCGAGTAATCCTGCGCAAGTCTCCCGCTTTCACGAAGACAATCAAGATATTTTTCTGCAAGCGGAGCAACCGCACCCGTTTTCGGGTCAATCGTAAACTGTTCCCGCTCAACACCAACGCATCCGATTTTTTCCTGATCGAATTTGAATCGTTCAAAGAACTTTTCTTTTTCTGTCATAGTTCGCCTTTCAGAGTTCGAGTCCTCTTCTCATAAGAAAACCCGTCCACAGCGCGCGTAACTTTTGTTACCTACGCTAAGGACGGATTTACCGTGGTGCCACCTTGTTTCGAGGGAGTATTCACCCTTCGCACTTTGCTATCTTTATGTCCATTAAGGACCAACAATAGCTTTCCTGATAACGGAGGAATCCGGATTTCCACTCATGCAGAAACCCTCTTGTCGTCGGCCTGTAGGACAGACGACTACCATGACCCAGCCCCTTGTCCCTTAAGACAAAGGATCACGATATAGAGCTTCCAAAAGCATAGTACTGATGTAAAAATGTGTCAACTTGATATTGCATCTTTGCGTGGTAGTTTGAAAACTGAAAGAGTTCGTTGTAATTATGATAACAAACAAATCCGTACCGATAACTGACCCGGCAGTAATAGCTAGGTTGCTCGCAACTCCTGAACATGCACGGGCTTCTGGGTGGAGCACTATGGCAAGTCCTGCTGAGGACGCATTGCGCCCTTCGAATCAGTCGCTTATTCTTCGTTGTACCAAGTGCAGTGTGAACACCTCTGGCATGTACGCACAGCCGACCGATACTGTTCGGCGCTGTCCGTCATGCAATTCCCTCCTCATGTACTGTACTTCTTGTCATGCGACTGTTTCAGCAACTGAGAAGTTTAGCGTCCTGACCTGCGATCGGTGTCATGTCGATTGCGTCACGAATAGCACGATTGAGTATCTGGTGTCTCGCGATCGGACCGCGCGCGAGGTTGTTCTCTCAGGTATCCGTGCAACGGGTCGGCTCCATCTGGGTAACTTTATGGGGGCTGTCCAGCAATTCGTTGAGTATGATACTGGTGATAACCTTTGTCTGTACTTCATTGCGGATTGGCACACACTCACGACTTGTCAGGAACCGGAGAAGATCCGAACCAACAGTGTTGCGATTGCCATGGATTACTTGGCGGCAGGACTCAATCCCGAACGGGCGATTATCTATGCTCAGTCGGATGTTCCGGAACTCGCGGAACTTGCGTTGTATCTTGCTATGATTCAGCCGAAGAACAGTCTTGAGCGCTTACCAACACTGAAAGACATCGTGCGTGGCGGTCAGGACATGTCACTCGGTCACCTCCACTATCCGGTGCTTATGGCCGCAGATATCCTGGGTCCAAAGGCAACGCTTGTGCCGGTTGGTTCCGATCAGGTTCCGCACATTGAACTGGCGCGAGACATCGCTACACGTTTCAACTCGCTCTTCGGTCAGACATTTGTCATGCCGAGGGCGGGTATCAAAACGATCAAAGTTCCCGGGCTTCGGGGAGAAAAGATGGGAAAATCAGACGATACGGCAAGCATCACGCTTGATGATTCGTTTGAAACCATCAACGCGAAGTATCAGCGGTTTGGTGTCACTGACCCAGGTCGGACCACTCGAACAGCTCCAGGGAATCCTGACAATTGCGCCTCGGTGTACCCTGTCTTTCGGTTGCTTCTCGAGAAAGACGATACTCAAACCTTGAACGTTGTGAGTACCGAGTGCCAAGCTGGTACACGGGGTTGTCGCGAGTGCAAAGCCGAACTTGCCGGCAGGATAAATGACCTAATCACACCCTTTCGGGAGCGGAGGACAAAACTCGCCGAAAACGAGAAATTCGTGCGAGAGGTACTCCATTTTGGTGGAGTCAAGGCGCGGGAGATCATCCGTCCTACCCTGCTTGAAGTTCGGGAAAGAATGGGGATCATCAGCGTTTAGTTGGGTCTCTAACAAGCGTCGACGCAGGTCGACGCTTTTTTAATTACGCACTTTTAAAATTGCAACCAAAGAAAATATCAATTAACTTGAGGGCGATTTGGAACTCCACCCCAAGCAATCTGGCTTGGGGTTCTCATTTATGAATGAGCCATATTTTACAAGAAATAGTTGACTATTATTACTATTTATGTTAATCTATCTTCAGTCCTTTAACATAAACCACAACCGCGGAAACGCACTTCAAAACTATGCAAAAATGGTACACGGAGGACTTCTCGACACTTGATCCCAGGTCGGAAAAAAAGGGTCTAATGGAGGTTATGAGCTTCGCCAACAAGCATGGCTTAAAGCCCGAGGAGTTCAAGATTGGTCCTATGGATAAGCACTGGATCATCACTATCCTCTACTACTCAGACAGGCAACTCGAGAAATAAACCGACAATCAACGCCTAACGCTATGCAGATCGACTTCTACAACGGTTACGTTTACGTGAAGCTCAACCGTCGCGGAGAAGACATTCTTCGAGACTACGCAAGGAAAGTACAGTCTACATTTCCGGGGATTGACGCTGAGGCTAAAATGATCAAGCCGATGCGGCTTGAGGGTCACCCAGAGTGGCTCGAGCTCAGTCTCAAGACCTTGGTGCAAGTCTTTGGCGGAAACGACCTCGTCGGAATGGGTACTCCGTTCGAGGAAAATCTTGTCCATACAGTTCACCCGTTTCCCAAGTAAATTGGTTGTGTGCCACCCACCCCTTCCGACAGGAAACCCACTGTCCTGAGGCGGTGGGTTTTTTCTTTATTAGTTGACTAGTTTTATTTAATATTGTTAGTATGGTAACGGACTTTACGTTCTCAACACATACCAGAAGGTTTGCTATGACCACAAAGGATTGGATCTACCTCGGATTACTGGCTGTCTGTGCGCTCGTCTTTTATTGCCACGGATTCTTCAGCGGAGTTGCTCGCACTCGGAAACTCTTCGAAAGTTTATTTGGGTCCACTGGAAAGGAAAATGAAGAAATTCCTCCCCCGGTGCCGCCACAACACGAACGGCATCATCGTGGGGATCGCAACGAAGCTCCTCCCTACTGGCAGAACTGACTTTACCGGTCCATTTTTTGGGCCGGTTTTTTAAAATGAAATAGTTGTAAAAAAAAGAAAACAACCCGCTCATATGAGTGGGTCGTCAGTTGAAGGTGGTCCGAAGACCAAAGAGCAATGTAGCCTACCGGAGGTTACTACAAAGATAGTATAGTCTCCTCCCGGCTTGTCGTCAAGCATAAAACCACATTCGGAATTATTTTAATTTTTCGTCAATGTCAGCAACTTAAAAGTGGAGGATTCTTAAGCCTCAACGGCAGGAAGTTCTATTGCGAACGTAGAGCCTTTTCCTTCCCCTTCGGATTCAACCCAGATGCGGCCTTTATGGCCTTCCATAAACTGCTTTGCCAAGTAAAGGCCGAGACCTGAACCTTTGATATTAACCTTTCGCGCGTCTGTTGCACGGGAAAATTTCTGGAATAGCTTTTCCTGAACATCTTTGGAGATTCCGATGCCGTTATCTTTAATGCGGACTTTCACCAGCTTATCTTCTCGTGTAACAGAAACAATAACGTGGGCATTTTCCGGCGAGTATTTGATGGCGTTGTCGATCAGGTTACCAACAACCTCCTGTATTTTTCCCCTGTCCCCCATGACGATGTGCGGGCCGCCATCAGCAGAAAAATCCATAAGAACCTTACGTTGTTCTAAGTGGTGCTTGAAGTCGTCCGCCAATTTTGCAGTTGTTTCTTTGATATCGAGCTTGTCCATCTGATATGAAATTTGCCCCAACTCAAACTTAGATTTGTCGAGATACTGCTGAATCAGCTGCACGACATCGTTTGATCGTATAAACACCTGATTGACAGCATTTCTAAGGACTGCACTAATTTCGCCAAAATCCCCCTCAAGAATTTCTGACGTGATACCCTTGACCGATGTTAGTGGGTTACGCAGCTCATGTGTTGCAAAACTCATAAATTCCGATTTCTGATTCGACAACTCCTCAATTTTTTCGCGCTGTTCGACTTCTTTACGGACACTTTTTATTAAGAAAATACCGATTACGATTGTTAAGGAGAGTAATACTGAGTTAGTAATCTGCTCGTTTCTGTTTTCCGAAATGAATATTCGAATGAAGATAAAAATCCATAATGCTGCTACAAAAGTTTCTGTGGCGATCAGTCGAATGTTAAACAGGTTGTATTTTAAAATTGCGTACGAAATCGATATAATCATAACCACAACACCAATTTGACCCATCCAATTAAGACTAAATATTCCGAATAGCGGTAAGGTTAGATTGGTCGTCACTCCTATCGTTGTGGAAACCAACGTCCCAATAATTGTATAAATAATTTGAATCCTGAATAATCCCTCAGCCTTAAACAATTTTTTAAATAGTAAAAAGTAGCCTCCACAAAAATAAGCAATAATATAAAATCCATACAAAATGTGCAAAGATTTATTAAATAGGATCACATTTTCTGCCCCCGGAATTATTTGGACACCTCTTATTAACCCGGTAGGTGCCATAGTCAAGAGGATCATTGTAATCAAGGGTATAAAAAGTAATATTGTCCAACCCTTTTTTATTCTTGTGCCAGTAAATTTAAAAACGAAAAACAAAAATGAAAATGGAATTGTGATCGCGGAGATATATAGTATTTTAGAAAATAATACTTTGAGTAAAAGATCATCAAAAGCTCGATAACAGAATATACTGATACCCCAAAAAGTTACTGTAAGTGTTAATAGAAAGAAAAAAAAATTGGTTGCGTCTTGTCTATTTCTTGAAAATACAATCAAACCATATGCGATGTTTATTGTCGCAACAATTCCTATCAGAATATTTATTACGTCAAGTTTAAATATCATCTGCTTGAGACTATATTTTTAATTAGGTTAAGTTTTGTAAGACTAATTTTCTCATTAAAATTTTGGAATTCACCAAGGGTAAACCCCAGTCCAAAACTCATTTTAGCAATTTTATCTACAAGTTCGAGATTGGCCCTATTTATTACATAGTGCCCCCTCCAATTATTAGCCGCTAATATAAGGACTTCAGCAAGGCAACAAAAATTATCGTCTCTATTTTTTAAGTTAAAATTAAAATTACTATGAACACCTGGTGTGGAAACAACCCCCGCTTCAATTACT
>CAYGLL010000005.1:0-68664 GCA_964350935.1 uncultured Candidatus Saccharibacteria bacterium
AATTTCGGTGAGAGTCACTCTACATTCAGGATGTTCCTTTTCGATGACATCGCCAATCGCGCGGAGATCAACCTCGTTCGCTCCAGGAAGTAACGGGATCGTTTGAACCTCGTTTTGATGTCCGACGTGTTCATTATTGATAACACCGTCCTTCATCATCCAGGTGTGGACAAACATAACGCCGGATTTTAAATTATGCCGAGCAAGATCAAATAGAAGATCTGCTGTTTCCTCAAACGCATTTCGTTTACCCTCCGTTTGCTCAATTTGTTTGGGCATATTTTAAGTAATACCTATAACGCTTGCGGTGTCTTAGGAGTTTCAGCCTTCTGATACTTCTTCATCGTTTCCGCTTCCACATCGGCACGATCACGCCCAAATTTAAGAGCGGAGAGCTCTTTGAGTTTATCGACGATCGCCGGATTACCCTGTGGTGGTGGCATCGTCTCAATATTAAATGGCTTCACTGGTCTGCCGCCCACTAAAAGTTTGAGATAGGCATTGCGATTATCGAGATTGATTAGATCTTGTGATGTAAACACGGGCTCAAACTGTTTCTGCAAAAATTCAGCGTCCTCGGTTCCCACACGAAACGAAGCGAGAGATCCGACGTTTCCAAACACAGCATTTTTAATTTTATCTTCAAGCTGGCCGATAAACTGATGCGCAATATGAAGCGAAAGCTTGTATTTTCGCGCCTCAGAAAGAATTGTGGCGATCGAATCGGTCGTGATGTTTTGAAACTCGTCGATGTAGAGATAAAACGGTGGAAGGTTTTGCCCCATAGAATCAACACGCGAAAGTGCGGCCATTAAAATTTTGCCGACTAGAATCAAACCAATAAGATACGAATTCAAATCACCGAGTCTTCCTTTCGCCAGATTCACGAGAAGAATCTTCTTGTTGTCCATGATCTCGCGGAAATTGAACGATGATTTTTCCTGCGAAATAATGGGGCGCATGATCTCATTTGAAAGGAAGTTGTCAAACTTTGAGGTAATATACGGCACCATATTTGCAAGCGAGGACTCCCCTCCGGCTTTTTCAGCAATTTCCTTCCAAAACTGAAACACCAACGGGTTTTTACAGTGTGAAAGTTTGAGGTCGCGGAAGGCTTTATTCGCCAAAACGCGTGAAATGTCGAGAAGTGTGTTCCCTGTTTCAGGATCTTCAATCACGAGCATGGTCGCGTTTCGGAAATACTGCTCAAACATCGGGCCGCCCGAGGTCTTCATGTCAAAGAGTTTATTGAAAATCGAGAGCATTTCGTTCACCACAAATGTTTTCTGTTCAGGAAAACGTGTATCGTACTCGAGCATGTTGAGACCCATCGGCCGCGCAACCGAGCCAGGATCGAAATACACAACATCTTCGTAACGCTCTTTAGGAATCGCCGCCAAAATATCCTGCACATCGGATCCGTGTGGGTCGATCATGCACACACCTTCACCATTCAAAATATCCTGAACAATCATATTCTTTAAAAGCGTTGTCTTACCGGTACCGGTCTGACCGATAACATACATGTGACGCAATCGATCGTCCGGTGTCATAAACACTTTTGTTTCAGTAGTGCGGAAGCGGTTAACGCCCAAGAGCACGCCCGCCTGGGGCAAATCCGTGGGTGCGGGAGCTGCTCCCGCTTTAGCTGTTTTAAGCTGTGGTGCAGCCTTCAAAACACTCGTCGGGAAATGCATGAGGGTCGTCAATTCTTTGAGGTTCATTGGCATGCGTTCATCGTTTGAATAAAGACGGAACGTAAACTCACGCAACAATTTATCGAGCGCACTTCCTTTGGCTCGATTAAACACGAGTTTGTTTCCGTGCGTATTTTCAAACTGGTTAAACGCACTCTCAACATGCGAAAGAATCTCAAGCGCCGAGCTTTCGCTGTGAGATGAGGCAATAAGGCGAATATTAGCGCACACGATCGGACTTCCGACCTTTGCCGTAATTTGTTCAACTGCTGTCTGGTCTATCACTTCTGGCTTTTTCACCTCGTCCTTCTTCTTATCACTTCCTTTGATTTCCTTGGCAAACATCTTTGCAAACTGAAACACGTGCGCACCGACGGTGTCGGGAACATCGATCGCCTCTTTGACTTTTACGCCGTTGTGAATATCAGAAAGCGCTTTTTTGTATTTTTTGAGATAGTCGGCATCTTTGACCGGAGCAAAAATAATCTGAACTGCTGCACCCTCGCCATCACGATCAATTTTCGAAAAACTGTTGAGAATAGTTGCTAAGGGATCATGATCAAACTCCTCATACGTTTTGAGCGGGAAAATAGGCTTGTTTTTATAGGATGCGTATGAAGCAACTGATGCACCCTTTTCGTTGAAAATATTGTAGTCGTCTTTGTGCTCGCGAATTTTTGCGCTGTGAAAAATTGAAAGTATGTGTTTCTCGAAGAGATCACACTTGTTATTGGGGATCGCCGCATAAAAAACAAAGTCGTCGCTGTGATTTTCAACAGCAAGCTCGATCGTAAAATACTGCGCGCTCGTACTCTTGTCCTCGACCGAAAGCATACCCGCATAAAACTGCTCCATTCCCGAGACAAGCTCTTTAAGTTGTTTTTCGCGACCCTGTTCGTCGTCGGCGGGAAGACTGATTTCATACAAGGTCATCGAGAGTCCTTTGAAAAGCGGGTTCGATTCTTTGAAACCTTCAACCGGAAAACCGGCCTTTATATACTGAACCAAGAGGCGCTCGAAATCGTCGGAAAGGTGCGGATTATCCATTTTTTCCACAATCGAAAGCACATTTAACACACCTTTCTCGTGAAGAATTCCCATAAGCTCAGACATTTTTGTATCGTGTTCTTCAGGCGCCAAACCGAGCGCTATTTCCTCCTGTGTTTTTTTGGGAATTGTAAAACCGCGCTCTAAAACCTTACTTGCGGGTTTCTCTTTGTACTCATCAATTTTCTCTTTGATAACACCCTCGCGAATCGGTGTTTCGTTTTGTTCTATGAGTTCCTGCTCGCGTTTTGCAACCTCAGCACGTAAAAATTCCAACTCTTCTTCTGGTCGTGAGAATTTCTCCGGTGAACCGTGGCTAGGTGGAAGTGTAAAACGGCCGAGTGCCATTCCTATAGTATACCCTGTCTCACTTCATTGAAAAATGAACTGGGGGCGAGGGAAAAACGTTAGTGAATTATGTCTCGCCTCACCGTTTTGCCACGTTTGGCGCTAAATGTTACTGAAACCTGTTCCTGAGGCGGAGGTCGCTTCTCAAATCGTTGATCGGGGTATGCCGGACCCTGCTGAAACAACCCGAAAAACTCTTTACCGAGTTTCTTAAGTCGACTGTCTGGTTTTTTAGCCTGAGATGGATCAGCTTTCAGTGCTTCTGGCTGAGCTCCCTGAACCCGCGCAGTAGATCCCGGCATAACCGGTGGCTGAAGAATTCCGGCCATTGAGGAGGGGGTCTGAACTTTAATTGGTTCGGGAGGGTTTGCGACAGTTGGAGGTGCGGTTTTTTTAGCTTCAACTGTTGTGCCCGCCGCATCATTAACATGGAGAGCCTCAAGTGAAGTGTTGGTGCTAAACCCTCCGGTATGCCGGTACATGTTTGTTCCCGTCGGATTTGCGAACGAGACTTCTTCTGGTTTGTTAGTTTTTGCAACGGCCGGATTAGAAAAACTAATGCTCGATCCGGTGTTTGTTACTGGGGCAGAAACTACTGCCGATGGTTTCTTCTTTGCATCCTCATCGCTTTTTTTTGCACTTTCAGTCTTTCCGCCGCCCCCGTTTCCCGCCAAAAAACCTGCACCGATGAGTGCAGCGCCGCTCCCCACACCAATGAGCCAACGTTTAAAGAGGCTCTTTTTCGGAGTCGTTGCTTCCACCTGAACTTCAGTCTCCCGAGCTTCCGTTTCAGGTTCTAATGCCTCAGCTGCTGCAGGAACGTCAGTTTCTGTTCTCAGAGGACGAGCTGCTGCAGGAGACGCTTCACCCGCAAGTGCATCACGCAAAGATTTTAATCGCTCGAGATCTATTCGTTCTCCTTCTGGTCGTCTTGCTGACGCTTCAAATCTTCGTGTAGGAACAACACTGCTCCTTTTTTCAGGCGCGTGTTCACCCGGCGACTGTGGCATTTCGATACGAGCCATGTGTTAGTTGAGCGAATCCAGATCGCGCTGAAGAATTTCAATGGTACTCCAGGCATCTTTTTGGTGGTCACTCTCAAGTTGCGGAGCGATAGCACGGGCATGTTCAAGTGCCATAGAGAGATCGGCTCTATTTTTTGCGGTTCGCGCAACTTTTGCATCTTGAATTACTTCCTTGAATTGATCGGAAGCGCTCTCACCTGAACCAACACCGTCCGTTTGTGGATCGAGATTCACCATAAATACGTAGTAATAATTCTACTTAGTAACGGGAACTTTGCTTTAAGTATAACAAAATACGACCAAACAAAAAGCCCTTGAGGGGCTTCATGGAGGTTTGATTCGCCTTAAACGGCGAGATTCTGCCGGACCGACTTCAGTTTAAGAGAATCCTCAACCGAACGCTCCTTTTTATCAATTTCCTGAAGCATTGAGGCGACACCCTGCAGTGCCTCGCGATATTGGCGGTTAATACTGTTCATGACACGCATGTAGGTTTCAGCGTAACTTAAGTGAAGCGCTGCTTTCTCTTCTTCAGAGAGGTCACCTTGAAGAAACTGGCTCAAAAGTACGCGAGCCTCGTCAAACTTTTTCGCCTCCAAGAGCTCATCTAATTTTTTTGTATCGATAGGTGGCATAGATAACGTATTATGGGTTTAATTTGGCGATAAGACGACTAATCAAAATTTTCTTGGCCTGACTCATTTTTGGATCGGTAGAAATGACTGTCAAAGCTTCCTGCAAAAAGTTTTTGACATCATCACCCTCGCGTGAACCAATCCTCTCACGTGTCTTAAACTTCTCAATCGCCCGCTCAAGTGAGGTTAGACTGCCGCTCGCTATGACGACCTTATTTATGGCCTCTGTGAGCATTTCGACTGATTTTAGCTCGATCTTTTTGTTCAACTGATCTCTAAACGCGGCCACATCCTCGCCCTCAAGGTAATCTTGCCCACCCGTTTCGGCGACTTTCACAATCTTATTGAGATAATCCTGAGCCGCATCTGCTTTTTCAAAGGAGAAGACTTTTCCCACATCATTTCCCATCGCGTTTAAGCGTTCCTGAACCTTTGCTTTTGCGACCGCAACCACTTCAGCGACCGGCAAAAAACCTTCGGTGAGTTCGGTACGGAGTCGGCCAAATTCTTTAAACGCGTCGCTTTTAGCTTGGGCAACATCTTCAATATACTTTATTTCATCCTCAATCTTTTGGAGCTCGGCATTTAATTTCTCTTGGGAAATTATGCCGAATCGATTCGAAATATTAAACTGATCTTTTGCCTTTGCCCGCTGTTCCATAATAGTGCTGGCAACACCTGTTTCGTCGCTACGTTTGAAAAAGGCGCTTATCTTTTCACCCCAGCTTGCCAGTTTCAATAGAGGGAATTGTTCCGGCCCCGCACTTGAGGTACGCGCACCCATAAGCGACCACTTACCCTCTTTAAGCTCAGCGAGCTTCTGTGCGATCGCCGTATCACCGCCATACCCCTGAATTTCAGCCTCAAGCTGAAGTATGGCTTCAGTATTATGCTTAAAATCCGCTGCCATTTCGGCAACCTCAACAACGCGTTCCGGATCACGAACTGCTTCTTTGCCCAATAAATCTTCGACTGCTTTAAGCTCAGCGTCGTTTAACTTCAATCCGGTGTCTTTTTCTATCTGCTCACGATAAATCGCACGGAGATCTTTTCCGAGCTCTCCTTTCTTCTCAAAAGCTCTGAAACGTTTTTCAATCTCCTCTTTATCATTCACCACCGAATCACCGTCTGGAAATTCGGCCAAAAATTCCGGGAAACCTTTCGTATTAAGAGCGGCATCTATATACGCGGCTTCTTCAAGTGGCACCTCCGCTTCGGAGGAGGGTGTGCCGGTCGGAGCCGGAATTGGTGGAGGACGGGTCATAAATTAATTTACTCGAGACTACTACGTGTTAATGCTATAGCCTTAAGTGTAACACCCTCGTAATACTTCGCAATCTAGAGCTTGGTCAAAATCTCACCGCCTTTTTTGGTAATGAGAATCGTGTGTTCAAAATGTGCTGCGAGTGATCCGTCTTTGGTTTCATACGTAAACCCATCACTCCCCAGTTTAATCTCCGAACCACCCAGTGTAAGCATGGGCTCGATCGCGATCACCATACCTGGCGTGAGTTCTGGTCCCTCACCCTCAGTTCCAAAATTGGGAACATACGGATCTTCGTGGACAGCGTACCCGACACCATGTCCAGCAAGTTCCCGAATGATGCTGAACTTCCCTTCTGCGCGAACAAACCCTTCGATTGCCGCGCCAACATCTCCCACCGTTTTGCCTGGTCGAATCGCTTTAATGCCAACGTAGAGAGCTTCCTCGGTAACCCGCATCAATTTTTTTGCTTCTTTGGAAATGTTTCCGACACCCACCGTTATAGCCGAGTCGGTATAGAGGCCGCGATGAACAAGGCCGGTGTCGAGCGAAACAACGTCACCCTCTTTTAGAACTTTGTTGCTCTCGTGCGGAACCCCGTGCACCACCTCATTATTTATTGAGAGACACAGCGCGGCAGGAAAACCACGTTTTGCGCCGCGAGGTTTGTAATCTAAAAAAGCAGGCGTATCACCCCCCTTTGCAATAAGCTCAAGCGTTAATTCTTCAAGTTCCGCCCCCGTTACGCCGGGCGCCACTTTCTTTTTAAGCACAGATAAAACAGCCGCGAGGTGCTTTCCGCCCTCACGAAGTATCTCAATATCTTTGGCTGTTTTAATGGTAATTGCCATTACCCTCGAGTCTCTACTATCGGTGCAACTTTTGCAAGAATACTGTCATGAACTTCTTCGATAGAGTGTTCACCGTTTACCTCCACAAAGTGAACATCGCTCTGACCGCGGAAATAATCAATAGCCGGGCGGGTATTTTTTTCAAACCAAGAAAATCGTCGCATAATCTCAGCTTCATCATCATCAGACCGGCCACGGCTCTTAAGCCGATCTTTCGCCCATTGTGGCGTTACATTAAGCACAATAATAACCAACTTTTTAAATCCATAGAACTTAAGCGCACCGTGAACAATCGGGCTTTCGTGTGCTCGGCGAGACACACCGTCGAGAACGAGATGTTCTTTTCCGGTATAGCGGGAAATGAGGAGGTGGGACCACAAAGAAATCGGAATAAACTCCGGCAATAAACCTCCGTGATCAATAACTTCTTTTACTACATCGCGAGTGTACCCGGCATTATCGGCAATAAATTCGCGGATGCGTGCGCCAGTTTCAATATAAAAGACTTCTCGCGAAGGCTTAATCTTTTTTAAGTAGTCGATCAGGAGTTTTGCCTGAGTGCCTTTGCCGGCACCGGAAATTCCGTAAAAAATAAACGCATGTTGATTATTTTCAAGCATGCGATTGGGTAAGGCGGTTATGGGACGCGGCCGCAACGACGGCTCGTTTCTTTTTTAAATGACCAATAGAATATTTCACGCCTCTAGTATACACAACTTTCATAATAATGAAAATATATCCTAATTAAGTGCGCGCGACCTAAATCTCTTGAGCGACTTATTCCCTTCGAGCGAAGCGCGGCAGGGATTAGGAGTGCCTGTGGCGCGAAGCGATTAGAGATTGGAAGCACTCTTGTAGCGAAGCGCACCACTAACTTTTAAAGCGAAAACTTCTCATTTTAAAATATTGCGCTGGCCGACGGGCCAATCATAGAAGAAATCTCGCAAGATTTCTTCGTGTTTTAAAATGAGAAGTTTGAGCGGCTTTACATTTTCCCGGGAACGGAAATGCCGAGCAACGAAAGGCCGTTTCTCATCACAACAACAAATGCCTCGGTGAGTGCGACCTTAAAGGGCGCTGTTGCGTCCGTCTTGTCTACAATCTTATTCTTTGCATAGTAACTATTGAATTCCCCTGCAAGAGAAATAAGGTAGGTTGCAATATATTGGGGCGAATAGTCAGTCTGCGCACGCGTTACCACTTCCGGAAAACGGGCAACGAGTTTGGCAAGTGCCGGAGCCTCGGGTGGTGGGTTTTCAAACGATCCTTTGATTTTTTCTTTTACCGCGTTTCGAATCACCGATTCAGCGCGCACAATAGAATATTGAAGATACGGCCCTGAATCACCTTCAAATGAGAGCGCGGCCTTTTCATCAAAAATAATATCTTTACCGATCGTTTGTTTGAGAATCGTGTACTTGATCGCACCGACGGCAACGCGCGTTGCAAGTTCCGGGCGCTCAGTCGAACTGATCTCGGCGCGTTCTTTCATTTTTTCAATGACTTTTTCAGTAAGTGACGCTATAAGTGACTCCCCTGAAACAATCTTCCCGGTTCGACTCGACATTTTTCCGCTTGAAAGCTTCATCATGCCATGCGGAATATTTTTATTTTTTCCTTTGAGTATTGGCAAAACCTCATCGATCGCCTTCAAAAGAACCTTGAAATATTCCGCCTGCTCCTGTGCGGTGATGATAACCGAATGGTCGTAGGGATACCGCTCGTACTTGAGTTTGGCGAGTCCCAGTTCTTTTCCGTCATAGGTCGGAAAACCTTCGGAGTTAATAAACACACGCGTGTGGAGGCCAAACTTCTCACCCCGAAAAATAATGGCGCCTTCGCTTTTTTCAAAAATACCCTTGGGAAGAAACTCGTTAATAATCGCAACTCCCACAGGCGCTGATTCGCTCTCAAAAAAATAATGGTCGAAAGTTGTTCCCAGTTTTTTGTACATGACCTCAAAACTCTCGAGGCTCCAGGTACGGCCGAGTTCATATAAGTGATTCAACTCCTTATCGCTTTTTGCAAAAAGTTTTCGATTTACCTCAATAACGTCTTCTTTAATAGCGTCCGTTTCTGCGTAGCCCGTCGCGCCTAATGCGTACGCCTTTCCCAGAAACGCAATCTTCTCGTTCAGAGGAGCGTGGCTGACGGGGAGTTCTTCTTTAAGTCGCTCCATTCCCCACACTGCCTGAGCAACGTTCAAACCCATGTCACCCTGATAACACGCGCGCTTAACTTCAGCCCCGGAAAATTCAGCCAAACGCGAGAGTGCCTCGCCTATCGTGTTCGACATGAGGTGACCGATATGAAATTCCTTAAACGGATTTGGATCAGTGTATTCATAGATAAACTTCTTTCCCGCATTCAGATTATTACGCCCATACTGAGAAGGATTCTTAAGCACCAACTCCAACGCCTCGCACAAACGTGCTTCAGCAAGGTAGATATTGATAAACCCCGGACCGGCAACCTCAATCTTTCCAATTTCCGGCATATTAACTTCGCGAAGTTTGTCCGCAATTCGCTTTCCTAGGTCAGCAGGATTTAGTTTGTATTCTTTTGCATGCACAAAAGCGATGTTCGTCGTGTAATCACCGTGTCCGATATCTTCCGGTGGCTCAACACTAAAAGGACCGACTTCGATCGAGAGTGACCGAAGGGCTTCTTCGAGCGCTGTTCTTATTTTTTCTCTCAGCATAGATAGTTACGCGATTTTAAGAAAATTCTTCACCAGATTCATTACTTTGTGATGAATATCTTCACGCGAGAGCATTTTCCCGCGCTCAAAACATTCAATCAATTTCCATTCGGCGCGCTTTTTTGTCATTTCCTTGTAAATGCCGATTACGGTTTCTTGATAGGCGACATTTTTTTCGTGAATATCTTTTGCGCCCTGCTTGCTCAAATACGAACGCTTTTGTTTCAGAGCAATAAGATCCGCTGAAATATGTGCGGGAACTGACAGATAAATGACCAGATCAGGTACGGGCAAGCCCAGCTCCTCATACTCCCCTGTCTCAAGAAATTGAGTAAAGGCAGCACGTTCTCCGCGCGGAAGTTTTGCGGACTGAAAAACTAAATTGCTTGGCGTGTAGCGATCGCACACTACATTCCCTTCTTTAAGGGCCTCGTCGAGTAAACACTTCGCGCGCGCGCGATCAAGAATGTAGGGCAGCGAAGAAAGGTACGGTGAGAGCTTAAGAAAATCTCCGAACTCACCGGCAAGACAGCGACCGATCAAATTACCGAACGTTGATTTTTTGTAGCGTGGAAATTCGAAACTTGAAACCGGACCGTACTCCTCGAGAGCGTTCGCGAGTAAGCGCGCCTGCGTCGCTTTACCCGATCCATCGGCCCCTTCGATCACAATCAGTTTCCCCTTATTTCTATACATACGAGCTATTCTACTCTCTAAACAAAAAAAGCGTAAGCCCGGAGGCTTACGCTTTATGTATTCAAAGAACTGATAATGGGAAGGAGTTCACTCATCGACTTGATCCGAAACTGTGGAGTGTCGTGATCCGTCTCAGGCCTGAGATCCATGTATTTGCCGTAGCAAAACAGGACTGTAACGCACCCGAGTGCATTCCCGAACCGAATCTCGCGGTCAATCCTGTCGCCAATGACGATGACTTCTTTTGGCTCGCATTTTCGCAAACGAATCTGTCGCGCAAACGCGTGACCTTTGTCTTCTGCCCGCTCACAGTAGACACATTCGTCCACAACACCTTTGGCATCGAGTCCCAAGACTTTGACCTTCTGCGTCTGGGTCAGACGGTTTCCAACGGTCACCAACACCTTTGGAAAAACAATCTGCCGTAAGGTGGGAATGGTATCCGGAAACGGCGTGATGTTCAGGAGATTTCGGTATGTCACATCCAACTGAGCATCAGTGGGAAACGCGGTATTATCCAGGTCCCAAAGACCGAGCCTAATCGCCATGGATCACCTCCATGAGAGCTTTGGCCAGTTTCACGGGATGATGCCGGACGATATCCGACTGCTGAACAAAATCGCCCGTCACAATCTTTTTCGTTACCTGCTGAAGCTCGACAACATCAACCTCGACCGGATGGGCATTCTCGGCCGCATAGAGGGCCAGTAGCCGCTCCTCAATCCGAGCGGTGTTGCACAGCACAGCATCGAACTGATCGCGACCGATGTATGAGAGAAGCACGCGACTAAAATGCGAGGCTTTGAAGCCGAATGTCTCATTTGCCTTCGTGACAATGTTGGTGACATTGACAAGCTTGGCCTGTGTCTCCTGCATCGCCTCTTTGAAACCCTCCACCAGTGTGTTTGCACCAACAGAGCCATAGGTATCCCCTGGCGCGCAGATGATAACGTCGGCCATAGTGATTGCTTGGCGCATATCACGCTGAATGTAAGCCTTCCGATCGAGAAAAATCCTCTTAATCGTGCGCTTATCGGTGTGTGGACGAAGATCGATTTTTTCCTCGCCTACAAGAATTTCCCCGTCGCTCAATTCAGCACACAAGTGTGCCTCATCGGTCGTCGTGTAGAGAATCCTTCCAACAACCCCAAATGCTTGTGCGAGATGATCAAGTCCGGCCTGATCATCGCCGCCACACTCGTCGCGAGCGGCAAGCGCCATAAGATTGCCGAGACTTTTACCCTGAAGACCGTTCGACTTGAACCGGTGAGCCAGCAGTTTTCGCAGGAAACCGCCTTCACGCGAACGCGCGATGATGTGCCGGCGAGAATCTCCCGGCGGTAATACTCCGTCAACGAGACGCAACTCACCTGAATGTCCACCGTTATCGAACGGCGTGCACGCAGAAGTGATCTCGAGAGCATAATCCTTTAGCCGCTCGAGCACTGCAGCCGCACCCGACCCACCCCCAATTACGAGGACTTTTTTCATTTTCGTCATATTTTCAAAGATTCCTTTCTTTCCACAATTGTTTGCCCCAGTCTCACGTACCACTTATAGAACTATCTACCCTTAGAACCATTACGCTCTAAAAAGTGGTGGAGACCGACCGGCCCCCACCTTACATAAAATCACCCCTCTTTACAAGGGGTGATTTATATTTTTATTAGCGACGTAGAGCGAGCGACATTGTTTGATAAATCAAACAAGAAGTGCCCTCGTGGTATGAAATGGAGACTTCTTAGTTTCCATTTCCGAGCCGAGGTTGAGGCACGACAGCCGGCAGCGCCGAAAAACCTTGAGCGTTTTGTACTCAAAATGCGAAAGGTGTACTGCTCCTGTAAGGAGTTAACAAAGGTGGAATACCAAAGGGCATGTCCGCGCGAATGAACAAGTCTTCAAGATCCAATACTACCTCGGGGGCCCTACCCCAAGGAACCTTTATTTACGAAGTATGAAGTTTATTTTTTGAGCGATTTTTTTAAAGTCTGATTCTTTTTTGCCACGCGTTGTTTCGGCGGCTGCACCAAGGCGTATACCTGAAGGGTCAAACGGTGAACGCTTCTCGCCGGGGATAGTATTCTTGTTGACGATGATCCTGGCCTTTTCAAGACGAGCTTCCGCTTCTTTCCCCGGGACCCCTTTGCCGTCCATCCAGGTATCAAGAAGTAGTAAATGTGTATCGGTGCCTCCTGAAACAACATGCCAACCGAGCGACATGAGTGTTTCTGCAAGTACCGCAGTGTTTTTCACAACTTGAGCTGCATATTTTTTGAACGACGGCATCGCGTCTTCTTTAAGCGTAACCGCGACAGCCGCAATCTGCCCGACGTGAGGACCACCCTGAAGACCCGGAAAAACCGCTTTATCTATTTTTTTGGGAAGCTCACGCGTATCTTTTTTTGAAAAAATAATTGCCGAGCGAGGTCCGCGAAGTGTCTTGTGCGTCGTCGTCGTAACTACGTCAGCATAGGGAAACGGCGATGGATAAGCGCCACCAGCGACAAGACCGGCAAAGTGCGACATGTCAACCATAAGAATCGATCCGGACGCATCGGCAATTTCACGAAACTTTTTAAAATCAATAATCCGCGGATAAGCGGTGTAGCCTGTAACGATAAGAGCGGGTCGTTCACGAATCGCCAACTCTTTGATGACTTTGTAATCCAAAACTTCAGTCGTGGAATCAACCTCATACACAACTTGCTTCCATGCTTTTCCGGTAAGCGAAACTTTCTGACCATGAGAGAGATGTCCGCCCGAAATAAGCGCCATCCCCATTATTTTTCCTCCCAACGGGACAAGTCCGAGATAGACAGCAAGATTCGCATTCGCCCCTGAGAGCGCCTGGGCATTCACATGCCATTCGTTAGGAGAAAGTTTAAAAAGCTTGCGCGCGCGATCCTGCGCCAGAAGCTCTACCTGATCAACAACTTCATTACCTCCGTAGTAACGAGCTTTGGGGTACCCTTCGGAATATTTATTATCAAACACTGAACCTAAGGCTTCAAGAACATCTTCTGAGCAATAATTTTCCGACGGAATAAGATTGATAACACTTTTCTGGCGTTTTTTTTCGGCGTTAATTAATTTTTTGATATGGGTGTCTTTCATGGTAAAAGAAAAAACCTACTAAATACTGACATGCTGCAGGTTGTAGGTTTGTTACACCATAGCTAAAGATTATTAGTTGCACGCATTGTAACAAATATAGGACAAAAAACACGCTTCGCGACAATTCACACCATAGGTTGAACGGCTCAAAAATAGTGAGATAATAATCTATGGACAAACTCAACCGAGGAAACAGCCATGAACATGAACGGAAGCATGCTCACCAACATCCCGACCATTCAGCGCAAGGAAAAGTGCCCAGTTCCGGACTGCCCTGAAACATTTCATGTATGGGAACATGAAGAAAAGAACCGGCATCTCATTACAGAACACAAAGGTTTTGTCATCATACAATTACGAAACGTCGGGCTTCATGCTGAAGCATCCGAACTTGCCGCTACACCCTAGCGGCCCTACCAACGATCCCGACCTTCGGGGTCGTTTTTTATACCTTAAAACCCACGTAAGGGAAAGGTACTCTGTTGCGTCACCAGTAACGAGCTAAACAAGCTCATAATTGTAAATTAAATTTGTACCTATGAAAAAAACTTTGTACTCGACTATGACCATTATGCTTCTCACAACCATTCTCACGACCTCGTTCGGGAATGTTGCGTTAGCCAAGGGAAATGACAAAAAGGAAGAAAAGCGTGAACAAAAAGAGTTAAAAATGCAGCTTAAAGCTGAAGTTAAGGCTCAAAAACACGAAGATAAAAAAGATAAGGATGACGATAAGAAAGCACACGTTGATAAATTCTGTCGTGGCAATTGGTGGAACTTCAACAACTGGCTCTGGCAGAAGGGTGCAATAGGTTTCAATCCCTGCGGGCCTAGGAACACTCCCGCCACGTCAACACCTGACACCATCGCCCCAGTTATCTCAGGTCTTAACGTCCTGCGCACAACTGCGCGCTCAGCAACGATTGAGTGGAAAACAAACGAAAACTCGACCTCAGTTATTCACTACGGAACTACCACCGCTTACGGAATGAAAAAGAAAGATGATGACCGCGATCGCAACCATCGCATCAAGATCAAGAAGCTCGTCCCAAATACAATATACAACTTCGTTATTGTTGCTAAAGATCGTGCAGGAAACACCTCGACATCGACAAACATGACCTTCACGACTAAACCCAAAAACGTCGCTGACACTACGGCTCCCCTAATCTCAAATGTGACTGTGTCAGTCGGAACCTCAACCGCACGCATCCAGTGGACAACAAATGAAACCGCAACCGGGGATATTGATTTCGGGACAACCACCGCCTACGGCTCGAACAAAGCCGGATCAACTTCGGGAACCGCTCAGGATATTATTCTCAGCGACCTTCTCCCCTCAACAACCTACCACTTTAAGGTTAGCGCTGAAGACACCAGTGGCAACAACGCATCAACAACTGACGCTACATTCACTACCGGATCACTTCCCGTTGTCGACACCACCGCCCCGGTCATCTCAAGCATTGCTGTTTCGGGCCTTGCAAGCACAACCGCAACGGTCTCATGGAACACCAACGAGCTCGCCACTGGAAAGGTCTACTACGGAACAACAAGTCCGATCGGTTTGGGTGCGATCTTAAACATCGGCACGACAACACTCTCAACCGGACACTCATTTAACCTCTTAGGACTTACCGCGAGTACGACTTACTACTTCCTTCTTGAATCAAAGGATGGAAATAACAACGCAACAACCTCTGCCGAACAATCATTCACGTCAACGCAGTAGAATTCTGTACGAAGAAAAACCGCCCCTACTACAGGGCGGTTTTTCATTTCTCAGCTTTTTCAAACTGTCGGCCGATGATATTCCCCTTTTTATTTTTATCGAAAAGTTTGTGACTGTTTTTTAAAAGATAGATAGTTTTAATACCCGCATTCATCATGGACTCATAGCACCACCGACAGCACCACCAGTGACCCCAGAGATAAAGATCTGCGCCGGCAATATCTTTTCCCTGTGAAATTGCGTCAGTAATTGAACGTGGTTCAGCGTGATTTTTCGGGTGACACCCTTCGCAGAGTTCATACCCTTGTCCTGTCGGAACCTTAAGACGAACTCGCTCACAGACGTGCGTATCGTGATAATTGCTCCCATTCGCTCCTCTACCGACGATAACGCCGCTCTTTACCACAACAGCACCCGTCGGCACCGTTTTATCAAGAGAGTGAAGACGCGCGTATTCTCGCGCTTCTTTCATAAACTCATTTGCCATCGTCACAAATTGTATGTTCTTAGGCGTAGATTCGAGAGAAATATGTTCATCGTCCATTGCAAATGCAGTATACTACGTGTGTACATTGCCCATCTACTTAGCATTTTCTACTAACTACTTACTAGTCCCGTGACCAAATTCGACGAAATCTATCAAAATCTGATCCGGCAAATTATGTCTGAGGGTATTCCTGAAGTAAACCAACGTACGCGCCATGAGACAAAAGCTATTATGGGCGCTCACTTTACGATGGACATTGAAAAAGACGGCTTCCCGCTTTTGACGCTACGAAAAACTCGTTCCACCTTTTTCGTTGCTGAACAGATCTGGTTCATCACCGGCGCACGAAAGCCGGAAATATTTCTGCGGCAATTTACGAAAGTCTGGGACGACTTTACCAACCCGGGCGATGTCGTCACAGTCGCCTATGGCTACCGCTGGCGTAAACACTTCGGTCGCGACCAATTAGGCAAACTGATCGACCTTCTCAAAAAAGATCCTTCCTCACGGCATGGTGTCGTGGTTACCTGGGACCCCTCATCAGATGGCTTGGGCGGCACTGCCAAGAAAAACGTTCCCTGCCCCTTTACCTTTACCGTTGGAATTGTAGGTGGGCGACTACACTTACATAACATTATCCGATCAAACGACGTCATGCTTGGAACTCCGGCCGACGTTGCCGGCTTTGTACTCCTTCAAATGATCCTCGCACAAGAACTCGGTGTTCGCCCTGGCATTTACTCTCATTCGATTTCAAACGCTCACATCTACGATATTCACTATGATGCAGCACAGGAACTACTGCGACGCACCAACGATCACAAAAAAATTGAATTGACGCTTCCAAAAAACACATTCAAACGCGCCGAGAAACAAGATGCAAAGCTCGTTCAAGAAATTGTTGCTGAACTCGAGCGCGACTATCGCCCCCTAGAACCTTTAAAGGGCCTAAAGATCGTACTGTAAGAATGCTCTCGATCATTGTTGCCACAGCGGAGAATAACGGAATCGGAAAGGGAAATAAAATTCCGTGGCATTTACCTAAGGATTGGAAACGTTTTGCCACGCTCACCAAAGGACACACCATTATCATAGGCCGCGCGACGTTTGAGTCTATATTAGAGTATTTAAAAAAACCATTGCCCGAGCGCACCTCGATCGTTATTACGCGAAATGGAAACTATAACGCACCCCCCGGGACAGTTGTTGTTCACTCACTTCACGAGGCACTCGAACACGCAAAGACAAACGAGGAAACATTCATCGGCGGAGGCGCACAAATTTACCAGGAAACACTTCCCTTCACCGACCGGATCTACCTCACACGCGTTCATACAACCATCGATGCCGATGCTTTCTTTCCTGAGATTAATGAAGGAGAGTGGGTCGCGAGTGCGAGCGAGTTTGTACCCAAAGATGATAAAAACCAGTACGATATGACCTTTCTTACCTATGACCGTCGCTCATCTTTGACCAAGGAAGCATAAATTGCGAAAATACCAGTTATGGCCATTTTAACTAAATCAAAAATTCTTGATCGCGTTTCAAAAGGAGAAATAACCATTTCCCCCGCGCTCGATGCATTTCAACTCCAAGATCACGCCGTTGATCTCCGGATTGGCTTTACCTTTATGGTGCCAAAAGTATGGCACATGACCCCTAAGGGGCGCGAGTCACTGAATATCACACACTTTGATAAATCGAATGCTGAGTTCTTTGATGTTGTGGAGCTGGAAGAAGGACAATACTTTGACCTCCTTCCGGGAGAATACATTCTCGTTGGCACACTCGAATCAATTAAGGTTCCAAACGACCTTATGGCGGTTCTCTATCCGCGTTCATCGACCAACCGCAAAGGCCTTTCCCTCGACCTCACCGGCATTATCGATTCGGGTTATGAAGGCCAACTTACACTCCCTATCAGAAATAACACACACTCACAGCCTGTGCGCCTCTATCCCGGCGAGCGTCTCTGCCAGATCGTGTTTGAAGAACTGACTGAAAAAATTGTGGCTCCGCGCAAAAGCAAGTATCACAAACGCGACATCATCGAGGGCATCGGCCGCGAAAAAAAAACCGAGGCTGAACTCATCTTGAAAGGGAAAATTCGGGAACTGAAGTCCAACCACAAAGTTAGTTAGAAAAAAGACGTGTGCAGATCTCTCTGTACACGTCTTGTAAAACTGCGTGGCTACTGCCACTGAATTGAGGTCCGCAATCCATCGAGCGCATCGATTAACTTTTGGTCACTGTCAGCTGCCTCAATCTCCGCCCAACAGGGAACGTAGTATTCCCTGACTGGGTAGTCCTTGGGTTGCTTTTCGTAGCACGAACGCATGTATTCGACGTTAAAGAGGATAAGATCACGCCACTCCCTGAGTTGTGCGACCGTTAGAGGCTTTTCACCTCCAGCGATAAGTTCAAGAAGTTTTTTCACCTCAAACTTTCGAAGGTATGGCCCCTTAGCCCTGATTTTGGACCAAAACGCTGAGGTTTGAGCTGCCGAGGCTACGGCGTTCAGTTTGGCTGCTTCATTTTCCAAAGCTTCACTCAAGCGATCAAGCCAGCCTGAGGCAATGAGTTCCGAAAACTTGAGTAGGTCGTGGCGGGAGTGAGTCCTCCCCAACGTCAATTTGAACTTGAGGAGTGCTCCCTTACCAAAACCTGCCTCAAACTCACCCGAAGGGTACATGGTGCAATCGTTAGGAAGTTGGAACCCTACCGGCACATTGTCTTTGAGCCACCTCAGGAGGCCGTCAGTTGCCTTGCGGAGTTTCTCCGTACTTTTGGAATGCTCATCACCGGCGCGATGAAGTCGCGCCACACTATCAGTCAGACTTTTCTCTTTCATAGTACTTTTCCTCTTGTGTTTTAAGTCCACTCGACTTGACGAGCAGGTTTCAAAACATATCCCTGCCTACACAGCCTATGTTCTGGTTGCGGTATACTCATCTCGACCTCAATGTACCTACAGTACATTGAGGTCTCCGATTCGACACCTCACCAACAAACATAGTCTGCTCGGCTTGGGAACTCTGGTTTTGAAAACTGCTCTTGCCTGTCTTCGGACATCCGCCCGAGCATTGCTTTCTAAAAGAAATATAGGCTAACTAAAGTTTAAGTCAAGGTTTCGCGCAACAAAAAACCGCCGTTCGCTTACGCTACTTGGCGGAGTCATGCCGATGAACAAGATTCAGATTGCGGATCTGGTCTTCAATGTTGTACATTTTTGCGACCCAGGATAAAAAATCGGTGCGAATTTTTCCTGTCGGTAAATTTTCAGCAACCGCGCTGATCTCCCGTCTGAGATCAATAACGTTCGCCAACACACTCGACTTTTCGGGCGGATAAACCAGTTCATCGCGTCGGCGATTAACCAAAAACAGGGTCTTCTTGCGTATCATCGCGGCGTCGTCTTTTAGATCAATCACGATAACGATGGCGCGATCACCGTACCGCTTGCGATGTTTTGCCGCCCAAAAGCGCGAGCTTTTGATCTGCAACTCAATCGTACCGAAGTCGTTGGTCACAAAGTGAACGTCCACGCCGTGAAATATATCTTTCTTTAGATTCGCTTTCTCGACCCGGAGAAGCCATGGCGGATAGTCATTTCGATTCTCCCAGGCTTCAAGAAAGCGTCGCTCAGTCTCGTTTCCAAATCTTTTGGCGGGAGTATCGGGGAAAGCCGCATTCAACCGTACTAAGTGTTGTTTTAATGAACTCATACCATAACGCAAAATAGTATAAAAAATACATACTGTCAATGAAACCGGACCTTGCCGACAAAAAAACGTTCGTTGCTAAAATCGGAAGAGAAGAATAAACTTCCGTGAGAACTGTTCTATGAAAGCAATCATTACTGCCAATCCCCTTCTCTCTACTGTTCTCAATGTCTGGACCCAGGCCCAGCAACCAATGTACAAAGTAAAGCGCTGGGGCAAACATCACCGGAAGTACGCTCGACTGCGACGACAGAGTACACTCGAACACACGTATTCAATCTGCATTTTGGTTGATATTGTGACCTCGATACTTTCCCGCCGTCGAAACATCGACCACAACCTCCTCCGACGCGCATTCCTCTACCACGATTTCTCCGAGGGCATCCTCGGACGAGATGTCACTCTCCGCAACAAAACTGATCGCAAAGACCTGGCAGAATATCTCGCGATCAAGGCGGTACTGGAACAAATTGATAAAGATTTCTGGCGAGAAGTTGAACGTGACTACCTTCTACAGTTCGCCCGCAAAAACCCTCGTTGTTTTCCTCTTCATGCCCGCGAGGTTATGTCGGAGTTGTGGAATAGAAACCGGATTGAGTGCCTCCTCTTTTATGGGATTGAAACTCTCGACTACATTCTCTACCCTCTTTCGCACAAGAAAAAAGCAATCGCACCAGATCTCTTTTTTGATGTGATTGTAGGAAATGCTTCCAAACTTGATCGCTTATCCAAAGAGCTTCCCGAGTTTGGTGAACTGATCTGGACACCTGACGTTTCAGATGCGGTCAAAGAGTTCGCAAGAGAACATTATGCAAGCAATCCTGTAAAACGGAACGGAAAAGCACATCGGGTTCAAAAGTAACCTGACCCAACGCGTACAATTCCTTTGTACGCGTTTTTCAATTAAAAAAGCGCCCCAGGCTGGAGCGCTCACTGAGAAGTATTCACGCGGTTGCAAAGGCGTGATCGAAAACTCCCTTCATCCGAAGATCAATCTCAACGGAAGAAACAATACTTTCAAGCGAATCATACGGAAGGAAGCCCATCCAAACCCCAACGTAACGATCAGTGTTAGAGTGAGGCCTACGTGAGAAATCAAGCCCGCTCACACGATATTGTCGCATGGCATTAATAACCGTGCCGCTCATACCAAGTGAATGATGTTCACCTGAAATGGTAATAACGCAATCGGCAATTCTGATGAAATCCTCGATTTCACTACTAAACGGATCAAACCCAAGAACTTCAATCGGGGTAGTAAAGTCGAGGACGATGATTCCCACAGCGCGAAGCTTTTCTTTAAGCTCGCAGATTTTTAGGTCGAGTGACTTCCTCTCAAGCCATGTTTCTCTTCCGCCCGAACCATCCTGCGAACAATCAATGTACACCTTCATAGTTTTTTGCGTTCCTTTCTCTAAAAGAGAGGTTACCACAGGCTTAGGTTTAGGTAAAACAAAATCCCGCCGCGAGTACACTCGCGGCGGGAAAAGAAAACTCACTTAACTGAAAAGCTTTCTGCAATCGGGTAGCCGCAGCGACAAGGTACGCGCTTACAATCGATGCATCCATCAGAAAACATTTCTTGATAAGCAGTGCCCAATTCAACCTTGAGACAATTGAACACGGCAAATGCATTCGCAAGAACATCCACAAACTCTTCCTGAACCTTCGGGAAAAGATCGTACCGGTGCGTGGCGCAAAATCGATCAAGTGCCGTTTGAAGTTCGATTGCCTCTTCGACAAAGTGGGGCGCTGAAACTTCGAGCTCGTTTAACGGATAAATCCGCGCAAACATTGCTTGGAAGTCAGTAATGCTTGTGGGTCGTAGATCGAAGCGGCCGCAATATCGTTCGAGGTCAAGCCGTTTCTTGTCCTTCAAATGTTTCGAAGGGTCGCAAGGGCAACAAGCACAATAAGGGCACGCGGCCGGAAAGTGCTTCCAGACTTGACCTCTAACGCTAATCTCAAGCGCGTTAGCTAGCGCCATCGCCCAAGAAAAGGCCAGGGCAACATTTTGCTTTAGAAGCGCTTCCTCCCCTTTGCGATTCGCTTTGAGCACTCGGCCGGACGCTTCAACAATTCTTCCAGCCATACCCTTGGGGCCAAACTGTCGTTGGTTCTGAATACGATAGATCGCAGCATTAAGGCCCTGCGCATCATCAAAAGAGAAATCAGGATCAATTTTCATAGATCAAACCTTTCTCCCGCCAACTTACCACAGGTGCAGAAAAAGAAAACTGTTTGACAAACCCCGCAGCCGAAGCTAATGTCTCGAGAGAAAGGAAACTGTATGTCACTGGATCGATTTGTTTACTGGAAAGACAAAAGACCGAAAGCAACCGATGTTGGAAAAGTTCTCCGGAATTTCATTGGTGAAAGCGGAAAGGTAACGTGGACGGGCGGAAGATGGTTCTGTACTTTCCCCGGCAAACCAACCCATCCACTCAAGGACGTTCCCGGTTTCCCTCAGGAAAAATTGATTCCGCCACGAGATGATGAACGTTGGTTCGAAGTTTATTGTGCAGATGACAACATCGACATTATCACGCGCATGCAGGACGAGTTCACCAACGCAGTTGCTTTAGGGTTTCAAGACCTCTGCGCCCGCATTTGGGAAGGTAAGCTTCACTAATATCTTCCGCCCCTGCGCCACAACCGGCGCAGGTTTTTTGTTACAAAAAACCGCCCTGAGTATGAGCTCAGGGCGGACTGATCAAAAGACCATGCGGGGGAACTTTCTCACGCGCGTGAGAAGCTCCTTATTGGTGTACTTTTTTCGAAGAATCGGCTGCCACTCGTTAGGTGAGAGCGTCAAATCCCAAGGACAGAGAGACCGAACCCACGCGTAGTACGGATGGACCACCGTGCTCTGTGGACACACGCGTGTGTAGTGAATGATCTGACAGTTGTGAATATCGTGGAATGGATCTTTGGAATTTTTCCGCCGATTGAACTCGTCAATCGAGTAGCGTTCGAGGCGAGTCCGAAATGCCCACATCATCTCACCGTGACAAACCATGATGACACTTTTTCCCACATACTCTCGATGGAGCGTATGGAGGACGCGATCTCCACGCAGGCACACATCGGCCACACTCAAACCATTCTGAGGAATCCACAGTAGTGGCTCCCGCTTTCGCGCTTCATTTGCCTCAGCGTGAATGGTCGTTCGCTTGCTCGCAGGTAAATGCTCCATCACTCCACCATCACGTTCACGCAAGTAGAGCTCGGATTTCCAGAGCGCCCCACGTAGGCCAAGAAGTGCGGCAGTTTCCATCGCACGAACATACTCGGATGTGAAATAACCGTCAAAGCGTTTGGAGATGTTCTCCTTGATCCATACGCCGGCTGCGCGAGCCTGAGATCGACCAGTCGACGTAAGACGCCACTGCCAACTGTGGCGATTCTTGAATTCTTCAGTATAGGCGCTCTCGTCATTTTCATGGAACGATCGTCGTATTGCCAGATTTCCCTCGGATTCGCCATGACGAACGAGGATAAGGTGTAGCGGCATTGCCATAGCTGTATTTCCTTTCTTGACCCGCCCCAAAGGCGTAGGTCGTTGGTTGTAAATATCTGTCTAAACTCACTATACTCAATTCAGTCATTCGAGCAAGAAAAAACCCCGCAACATCGCTGCTGCGGGGTTTGCCACTAGGTGGCTCTGATCACTTGGCACCGAGACTCGGCCCGGGCAGAGCGTGGTCATTCCAAGTGTGCGAAATGTCACGATGCGAACAGGTCGGCACCTCAGCCACCGTGCCGATGGTATAGGTGCCACTGGCAGGACAGGTTGGCTCGTCGCGGATGTAGTTCTGCGAGCCGTAGAGCTCTGTCGCTGCCGGCGTGTCCGTGCCGACCTTCTTCTTCTCGATGGCCCAGGTCGCCTTGGCGCCATCAATCTGCTTGAGATTGGCGACACAGGCGTTCTTGTGAGACGTAGCTCGCGCTCGGACGAAGTTCGGAATCGCGATCGCGGCCAAGAGGCCGATAATGGCGACGACGATCATGATTTCGACGAGGGTAAATGCGTTTCGGGATTTGTTCATGTTCATTCAGGATATGCGGTTGTTGGTTTTGTGCGGGTGGGTTTTTCCACCTCTTGGTCAATTATAGCACAAATATAAACTATGTCAATATAACAAAAAACGGCTCAGTAGGAGCCGTTTTTGTAAAGAAAACAAACTTGTATTATTTGATATCGACTCCCATTGCTCTTGCAGATCCTTGAATTGTTCTCATCGCAGATTCAACTGAATTTACTGCGAGATCTTTCATTTTACGCTCAGCGATCTCTTGAAGCTGACCCTTAGTGATTGATCCGGCTTTGGCAGTTGCGTTCTTTCCCGATCCTTTTTCAATCTTAGCTGCTTTCTTAATCAAATAGGCCGCGGGTGGCTGATGAAGGTCGAGTTGGAAGGTTTTGTCATCGTAAATCATAACGTTGACCGGAACCAATTCCCCCATTCGATCTTTGGTTGCCGTGTTAAACCGGCTCACAAATTCACCGATGTTAACCTTTGCCTGACCAAGTGCAGGGCCAATAGGCGGCGCGGCTGAAGCTTTGCCTCCGTCAATTGCTAACTTAAGTTTTCTGACCAATTTTTTTGCCATGATTGATTTTTCTTAGTGAGCGGAGCGAGCTTAGAAACAATCCTCACCCCGTGGAGTACAAATCTAGCAGATTTGTATTTGCGAAGCAAATTACTCCACGGGGTTAACAATTATATAGTCGTTCTACTCCTTATAATTCTAAATTTTACGAATTTGCAAGAAGTCGAGCTCAACTGGAGTTTCGCGCCCGAACATTGAGACCAACACCTTGATTTTGCCGCGTTCATTGTCGACTTCGAACACTTTACCTTCAAGATCTTTAAAGGGACCGTCAACGATGGTAACCGCATCATCAACCACAAGGTCAATGTTATGTTTTACCGTATCAGCGTTCATGCGGCGGAAGAGTTCGTCAATTTCCTTCTGCTCCAAGGGAACAGGAAACACACCTGAACCTACGAAACCGGTGACGCGCGGCGTGTTACGGACCACGTACCACGAGTCGTCGGTAACAATCATATCTACCAAAACATATCCGGGATATATTTTTTCTTCTTCTTCAACGCGCTTGCCTCCCTTAACCTTGATCTTCTTTTCAGTTGGTACGACAACGGCAAAAATCTTAGACTCCATGCCCAGAGACTCAATGCGCTGTTTCAAATTGCGGCACACCGCATTTTCGTACCCAGCATACGTATGAATTGCATACCAACTGCGAGACCCTTCGTTTTGTTGTTTTGCCATGACTAAAAATAAATTACTTAAGTATGATGCTGTTGAGAGCCAGTGAGAAAATACCGTCAAAGATACCGAGGTATGCCGAAACTGCAACTGAAATTGCAACAACTGAAAGTGTGTAGCCGATCGCCTGTTTCCGTGTCGGCCACGAAACATGTTTCATCTCTGCGCGCGTTTCTTTAATATATTCAACAATTTTTGACATGAATGATTTTCTTAACGAACGAAGTGAGTCTATAGAAAATCTTTACCCCGTGGAATACAAATCCTTCAGATTTGAATGCGTAAAACACATTATTCCACGGGGTAAGAAAATACAGTCGCTTCGCTCCGAATTTTCTTACTAAAAAAGGCCCGACGGCCTTTATAGATGTGTATACTACTCTCTTTAAGGGCTTTGTCAAACACGCGCTCCCACGATCTAGTTCCCGCTAAACGTTATGCGTGGAATAAGTGCAATGAGCTCCTCACGTGCAAGAGCGGTTTTTTGCTGAAGATTTATCGACACCATAACGATAAGTTCACCTTTAGGAGCAGCCATTTTTACCACGTGCACCAACGACCCGCCACCATCATACCCTTCAATAATTTTGAACTGTTTTTCTCCGATCGTAACAATTTCAGTTCCTTTTTTTTGTAACGTCGTAAACGCCGCGCTCTCAATTGCACAACAAGCGATCGTAATCGTTAGGGGTGACTTTGAAGATCGAAACGCTAGACTCTGATCAGGATATTGCAACTTTCCTTCGGTAAAAGGGGCTGACATATCTATCGAGACTCCCCAGTTTATAAAATCAAAATGGTTGAACCCCTCCCTGGTTTTGGTAGTTGCAGTAACGATTCCCGCATTGGGGAGAAGTGGCCTCTTAGTAACCTCGCTAATTGATATAACGGCGCGCGGTGATTCATCTCGGGGTGGCATCCACACATTTACGGTCGGTGATTCTTGGGGTTGGGGCGGTTCTGAAACCGTTGCAGATACCCAGCACCACACCACCACACCTACGGCGATAACGATACCGCTGACGATATAAAAAGTTCGAGATAGTTTTATCATGTTATATTTCTTTAAAATCATCTTTTCGCACCTTAATCTCTACTGTTTGTATAACAGACACACTGGTCTGATCGAGACACGTAATGGTGAAGCTTACTGGCGAAAGTATCGAGCTCGTTACAAACGTGCCGTTACGTGAACCTCCCGATGAAAGCGGCCACAAACTTGTCCCACCACTTCGCGTACAGCTGTTATCCTGAATCGCGCTGTTCGACGCCCAGTCGAGACGGGCACGCGAGCCCAAACTAACTGTTACAGGACCTGAGCTTCCATTTGCCGTAAGTATCAAACTTCCTGTCGGAGCTGAACCCACCGGAACAACCCGCGTAACAGGGCCACTCGAGAGACCATCAAGACCCTGACACTCAATCGTAAAGGTTTTACTCAAAACTCCTGAGGCGGGGATAGTGACGACATCTGAACCGGAAAGCGCATTGTTGGAACTTGTCCAGTCCCCGCTTCGCGTACACGTGGTTGCTTCGGCCGATGACCACACCACGGTAATCTGTCCGCCTGCAAAAGCACTACTCGGTGCCGTGATGAAAGCGCGCGGCAGAGGAACATATCGTAGGGTAACTTTGGTAACAGTCTGATTAGTGACTGACAATGAGAGCGAACACTGCGTTCCATCACAGGTAGGAATTGCTACGTAATTCCCTGGATTAGAATTAACACATTCGGTGCCACCGATGAGATAGGTGCATGACGCCCACGTCTCGCGATAGTTAGGAAAGTCGTGAATTAAGAGCGTATGAGCTCCCGACGGAATACCGTTAAAATCGGCTATTCCACTTAGCGCATTCGCCGTTACCCATAAACCACTATTGAGTTTTGCCTCAACACCGGCCGGTGCAGACTCAGGAAAACCGCTGGCAACAGTATCAGTGACAAATGTGGCGCGGATATTTCCTCCATTAAAACCAACGGTCACTGATTGCGATCCTGCGCCCGATGCTCCGGTACAGTTTGCGGTGAACGTTGTTGCCGCGGGAATAGTGAGATTATTTTGTGTTCCTGATGTTCCCGTCCACGAATAACTCCCACCGGAAACGGTACAACTCGTAGCGCCAGGTGCCGACCACGTAAGAGTGAATGTCTCCCCCGAACTTACCGATGCCTTTGAACTTGAGATTGAAATGTTTAATGGATTTGGCGTGTACTGAAACACAAACTTAGGCTGGTCTGAGACACTGAGTGCTGGAGTTGCGTAGGAACAAACGGTACCATTGCATGTTGGTGTAAAAGGGTACGTAGTAACACTGCATCCGGCTGAATAACAAGCGCCAACACGTTCAGTAAAACCTGACGCGTCAGTTACATAGAGCGTATGCGGTAAAGCAGCGACACTCGTAGTATAAGGATTATTAGCAATCAGTGACGTACTTGAATCTACTCCGGTGCGTGTGCCTGCTGGTGCTGAAGCTACTGTTCCCGAGACACCGACACGCGTAATTGTTATAGGCAGCGTAGCGACAGTGTATCCTACAAAAAATTGACGCGCAGTACCAGGTCGAATATCAAACGCGGGTGTTGTACACCACCCCCCGCCACAATTCATAGCAGTATACGTACCACTTCCGGTGCATCCAATCGGGCCGGTTGGATTAAAGTAACGATCATAGGTACAGAAATCGTACCGAGCCGTGTACCCCGGAATATCTTTTACCTGGAGAGTTTGTCCGGTAAGTGGAGGACTGATATTCCAACGCACCGAACCGTCGGGCTGCGGGTTTTGCGTCAGACTTGGACTACTATTTATCCTTCCCTGAATACCTGCTGGGAACGTTCCTGAATTAGCAAATAACGCGATAACTTCGCCTGAATTTGGAACATACCTAAACACCACCTTTCGAGTAATACCCACGGGCAGGTTTGGCGACTGAACTCCAAAACCAGAAACGCCACCACTCGTGGTAAACGCTGACGTGTTACTTGTGAGTAAAGCCGGAAACGAAGCGAAACACTCAAGACCTTGTGGTTCCCCTCCCAAGGGGTACTCACAGGTATCCGTTTGAACAACATATCCCGATTGTGCCGTCACTCCAATAAAGAAATTTCCTCCGGCTTTATCAGTGCGTTGACCGTACGGGTTCAGAGAAACTGAATTGGTAAAAGGAATGCTCGTAAGTGATACAGGGGTAAAATCGGCATACCATGTTTTAGTTGAGGACGTTTCAGGGATAAGATTTAAATACTCATCGTAACGTTCAATGAAAAAGGAATTTTTAGGAACTACGCCAAGAATAGTACAGCCTGTTACAACTCCGGGACCAGTATCCTGAACGGTTGTTCCCGGTAAACCACTCTGAATGTCATTCACTATTCCACGGATGTAAAAACTATTGTACCGAATGCCCGGGTAGGTACCTTCGTATCCGCCATTAAACGTACCGGGAACAATTGAAATAGTTACTGGTCTCCCCGTCGTCTCGTATATGGGCGGACAGGTTGAAGGATTACAGCCACCCGGAAGGAAGAAGAGTCGATACCACAGCGTGTCGGTGTTATAGGTTCCGTCGTTTGGCGCACCACCCGAGAGATTGGGGGTTAGCGTGACGGTGTCACCGACAAAATATGACTTGAGCCCCGCGTTATAACTTGAGACAGGAAATGGGTTTGATGCCTGAACAAGAGGACTGCTTATCGTACACCCGTTCACTACCAAGCATTCCGTATATCGTGTTGAAACACCGGTGGACTGCGGAGTCTCACTATTAAACGGCGCGCCAAAATACGCACTCACACGATAGGTATGATTGCTGCCGCTTACCATTGCTGAGGCATCGGTATAACTTGGAGTCAAACCCCGATAAATAGGCGTGGGATTTGAATCGCGATAGAGGCGATACTCTGTTATGCCAACCATCGTATCATCCCAGGAAAGTTTTATCGGACCGCAGTCCTGTGGAAGATTGGCGTTCAGGCGGATATCGTACGTTGAAGTATGCAACACTTGAAGTCCGGTCGGAGACGTAACAGGCGGCGTAATCACCACTGGAATGGTAACTAAGGGGCCAAACCGTCCACCCGCGTTCCACCAATTCATCTGAACTCTAAACGATGTATTTCCGACCGGCTGACTCAAAGGTGCAGTAATATTGAAATCAAACCACGCGTCACCATTAGTAGGAATTGCACTGTCATACGGTGGCGCAGTCGGAACTGTCCCGAAGTTCGAAACAGGAGCAACCGGACCCGCGGTCGTGTAATCAGGAAAAAGTAACGGAAAAAAAGGTCCTCCATCTACCGCTTCGAGCACATACCCCCCGTCTCCCCATCCGGCCAAAAACTGCGCGTTACCGGTATTGCGCATATGAACCCGTATACGCTTCGTCTGACCCTGACCAAGCGATGTGAACGCAGCTCCTTCGACCCCACTTCCATTTAACTCTTTTACTGAAAGGTAGGTTGCATTGTTACGCAGCGTCTTAAACGGAATGGAAGAAATGGTAGTCCAGGGGATACCGACACAGGGAGAGAGTGAAGGAATGCTAGCCTGGAGAACTGCTGTATGCTGAGCGTTTGAGTATGGGTAGGGATTGCTGGTGATCGAGAGCCCTCCACTTGCAAGACTTTGCGATGAACCGAACAGCGAACCGTCAACGAGCATGCGAGCACTTCCTAAATTTACCGAAGTAGTACAACCGGTACTATAGGCATTGCCGTAATATTCTCCGTGGAAACTTGAGTCGGGATAAATGTAGGTAACTGTGTTTGGATAGAGACTGCTCAAACCACCAATGGGGAAAATCCCTGAGAGAGTGCCGCTGTTACGTGTTATCGACGTGAAAACCGTCACGTCGTGTGCCGCACGTGCGACACCTGGAAAAAAAACTGCCAGCAAAAGAAACACGGCAAAAACGAATGGTCGAACTGTTTCCCTGAGACAAAACGTCATGGTTCTATTATAGAGCAGTGACGCAAAAAACTATCAACAGAAGGGTGTACAACAAAAAACCCGCCCATAAGAGAATAGAGCGGGTTTTTAAAACTGTTAATCCGAAAACTGGTTAACGAATCTCGTAGGTTATGGTCACATTTGAGACAAAAGTGTTTTCTCCAGCAGGAACCTCGGGGGCGGCATTACCAGCGCTGTCAGCGGCCATCGTTTTGTACATCATCGGGCTTGGATAGTTGCCTGACTCCGAAAAGTTTACAATGCGGACAATTGAAACACCGAGATCGCGAGCCAAGCGGTCAGCGTCAGCGCGTGCATCAGCTATCGCCTTTTCACGTGCTTCTTTCTTAAGTTCGTCATCTTTGTCATTCGTGAAGTTCAAACCACTCACGTTCGTAACACCAAGCTCACCAACGCCGGCAAGAATCTTACCGGCATCAGCAGTAGTACGAATTTTAACTTCAATCATCTGAGAAACAACATACGCGGCAAGGATCTGCTTTCCGTTACCAGGATAATAAATCGTTGCAGTGCGAGATTCATACTCGTAACGCGGATAAATGTTGTAGCCAATTGTTTTTATGTCTTTTTCAGCTATGCCGTTTTTGCGGAGAAAATCCACGGCTGCGTTGATTTTAGCGGTAGCTTTAGTTTGGGCATCTGCAACAGTTGCCGCCTCTTCCTCAACACCAAAACTCAAGGTGACAATATCAGGGATCGCCACAACCTCTCCCTTCCCTGAAACAGTGATTATATTTTGGTTCGCCTCACCTTTACCGATGTAACCAAATTGTTTAAATCCATTTATTGCACCGACAACCAAAAAAAGTGTGAGCGCCATTAATACAAACGCAGCCCACTTTCCGATTCGACGACCTGTCGGACTTTCAAACATGTTTCCTACATTTTCCATATAAATAACTTTAACGATTAAAAAATTTTCTACAGTATACCAGACGGATGAATCTTCAAAAAATTACACGCATTAGCGACGTGGGCATGACAACCCAAGGAGCTCCTTTTCAATAAGAGAGAGGCCCTCGTGAACACCACTGAAGGAATCACTGAAAAAGAATTTCGTCCGAATTCCCTCGAGGTCGATCTCAATCTCTGCAAGCATGTCGAGCTTTTTATTTACGTATTCATCGCCTAGTTTCCCCTGAACTGACCCGAGGTACGTTCGCAGATCCTCAATGCGACGTTCGTAGTACTCCTTACCTCCGAGCGAGTTCTTAAAACAACTGAGTGAAACGCTGACCTGTTGCGGTGTCGTGCTCGCAGGCGACGTTTTAGTTGCAGCATCAAAAAGAGTGTTCCCTGGAGCCTGCATCATCATCGGCTGAGGAACCGCCGTCGGGTCGGGCGCACCCGGAGTACTCTCAGAATTTTTTCCTGGGGAAGCATCCTCACTTTTTCCGGACTTGGAAGGCTCCCGTGTACGTGAAGGCTCAACGTAGATTTTAAGTGCTGGTGCACTTTTTTTAGAGTCGGCATTAGGGTTGCTTGGTGCAGCCATAAACGTCTGAGGCTCGAACTTCGTTGCGCGCGGCTTGTCGCGGCGCTCTTTTATATTTTTGAGACGCTCCTTAACCTTTTCGATGCGACTCGTTTCTTTATTTTTAGCTTTATTTTGAGTCTCGGCTGATTCAATCTTTTTTTCAGCACGATCAACATGCACCTGGAGCTGTTTCTCAAGAGTAGTGACTGTCTCGGGAGGCGTTTCGGATTTTGCGGTAACTTGTTCAAGCTCGGTTAGGCGACGATCAGCAAGATCTGTTTCAAATTCAGCAACAGACTCGGCGGAGGTTTCAAGAAGACCTCGCACCTCTTCATTAAAACCAGTTTTAACCGGATACAAAATATCGCCGGGCAATGAATTCTCGGCAACCTGTGATATTCCACCGCCCAGGAAAAAGAGAACGATGAGAGCAACGGGTGCAAGGCGGAAAACCGGAAGATGGATAAAGTTTACTGAAAAGAATCCGCGCGGTCGCACAGGGTTTTCATGCACAAACGAAACCAGGCGCGCCTTAAGAGCGTTACGCTCGTCACTACGGAGCGCTGCTTCGTCGAATTCCTTTTTAAGTTGGTTAAGATTGTGGTCCATGTTAGTGCTCATGAGCATGAAGTATTTCCTTCAACTTCTGCGTGCCGCGTGTGAGTCGTACTGATACATTATTCTCGCTCTCCCCTACCAGATCTGCAATCTCGTTAATCGCATGACCGGAAATGAAACGCAATTCCATGATTTTTCGGTAAGGTTCGGGGAGGTGTTTGATCCCTTCGACGGCAATACGGGCTTCAGCGGAGAGAACCATACGAGTGTGACTTTCTGCTTCGGCGGGGTCAAAACCTTCTTCGACGAGCGAGTCCAGTGATTCTGATTTTCGTTTTCGATATTCATCGATGATGAGGTTATTGGCAATCTTATAAATAAACGACTTTAAGTGCGTTACTTTTTTACCCTCGGAAAGATACTGCCAGGCTCGCGTAAAGGTATCTTGCACCAGGTCAAGAGCTTTTTCGCGGTTTGAGATTTTGTAGAGGCAATGACGAAATAGAGGGTCAGCAAGCTGATCATAGACAGCAAGGAATTCATTATTAATATCGTGTGTTCCTTTCATAGAGTATGACGGGATACCCATTATCTCCTTACAACGGCTTCCAGAGCTTCGACCACATTTTCAAAAAGGGATGCAACGGTCATGGGACCGACACCTCCGGGAACGGGAGAAATAGCCGAAACAAGGCCCGAAACAGCCTCAAAATCAACATCTCCGGTGAGTTTTTGAGTGCCGATTTCATCCTCAAGTTTTTTAGCCGAGACATTAATACCAACATCGATGACAACCTGGCGCGGACTCACATAATCTGCCGTAATAAGGTTTGGTACGCCTGCAGCAACAACAATGATGTCGGCGGTATGAGTGACTTCAGCCACATCCTTCGTTTTGCTGTGGCAAATAGTAACCGTTGCGTCATGGTTTAACAAAAGAAGCGCGGTGGGTTTTCCCACCAAGACCGAACGTCCGATGACAACAATTTTTTTACCCGCGACAGAAATATCGTAGTATGAGAGAAGCGAAAGAACACCGCGAGCAGTTGCCGGAACAAAACCCCTGCGGTTGTCCCAGAGCGCTTTGGTGTTTGTTGACGTTAATCCATCAACATCTTTTGTCGGAGTAATGGCTTCAATAATATTCCATCGATTGAGATGCTTCGGGATTGGCATTTGAACAATAATGCCGTGCACGGAAATGTCCGCATTCAATTTTTTAATTTCTGCGAGCACATCAATTTCACCGACATCCTCATCAAGGACTATGTGATTGACTGAGGCTCCGATTTTTTCAGCAAATTTCTTTTTTTGGGTAATGTAAGCAGTTGATTCCGGAAGCGAGCCAATCTGTATCACCGCGAGCGTCGGAACGAGAGAGCTGCGCCCAACCTTTTCTTTGAGTTTCTGCGCAATCATATCGCGAACTATCGTGCCCTTAAGAATTCTTGCCATAATTTAAAACCTGTGACGTAGACCGCCTAACCATACCGGATTTTAGGGCTTTTTGAAAGTGTTCCTTTACAATATCCCCCATCTCTTCTAACGTACATCATCGGACCTAAACCAAAGGATCTTCATGTTCACTCGTCTTCCGAATGATATGTGGGTGCTCGTTGTTATACTTCTTTTTGTTGGCCTTGTGGCAGCCTCAGTGCGACACGATCGTTTTCAGCGTTCCATGGGAATCGCTGCGCTCGGCATTGCTCTCATCTTAGGATCGTGCCTCCTCTTCAGTCCCAAAGCGAAAACTGCATCGGCCGAAATCTCTCCGCAAAAAGGAATCGCCACCGTTTCGAAGTGACTTTCTTCCCCGCTCCGGCTATACCGGAGCGGGGATTTTTCAACAAGATTTTTGTAGTTAAAAATATTTCCTTTAATCTCCAGAGCGAGAATCTCGATTTTAAAAACATTGTGAAGCTCGCGACCTAAATCTCTTGAGCGACTTAAATTCCTTCGAGCGAAGCGAGGTAGGGATTAGGAGTGCCTGTGGTGCGAAGCGATTAGAGATTGGAAGTACTCTTGTGGTAACTGGTGCGAGCATAGTAATTTTCAGCGACCGAGCGTTGAGCGAGGAAGTACTGAGCTCAGCAGAGCGAATGTGCAGGATTTTATCCATGTTTTTAAAAAAGAGTTTGAGCGCCCCCTACTCGTAGCGAAGCGCTTCAATCGGGCTTTTCTTTGAAGCTTTGCGTGCTGGGTAAATTCCAAAGACAAGACCGACTCCGGTTGAGACCACGAGACCGATAACAATTGCATCCCAGGGAAAAACAAATGCCCACGAGAGACCTGCGAAATTACTAATAGCGAGAGCCGCCGCGTAGGAAACCAGAAGTCCGAGGGTAATACCGATCACGCCGCCGATACCCGTGAGTAAAACTGCTTCGATCAAAAACTGAGTCAGAATATTTTTCGTTGTAGCGCCAAGTGCCTTGCGTAAACCAATCTCACGCGTACGCTCAGTCACCGAGACGAGCATGATATTCATAATGCCGATGCCTGCGACAACAAGTGAGATAGCGGCAACTGCAACGAGAAAGAGCGTAAGCGCGGTCGTAATTGCACCCAGACGAAGTGCGAGGTCAGCCTGTGTCTGAACAAAGAAATCATCCTTGTCCGGATCGGTAATATCATGACTGTCCCGCAGTACGGTTTTTATCTGCTCTACCGTATCGTTGATTGCTTCCTCCGACACCGCTTTTATAAAAAATCGATGGAAGTATTTGATACCAAAAACATATTGCTGGGCAGACGTATATGGAACAATCGCCATTTCGTCGAAATTAAAAAATGCACTGGTGCCACCAGTCGGCAAAACGCCGATTACACGAAAACTGCGATTCTTTATCCGGATCTTCTTGCCCAAGGCGCTCTCATCGCCGAATAATTCTTCCTTAACCTTTCCGCCAATAACAGCAACATCAGCTTTACCCAACACATCGTCCTCGGTAAAGAAAACACCTTCAGCGGGACGCAAATCGAAAACGTCAGCCATGAGTTCAGATCCGCCAAAAATAGTGAGGCGATATGTTTCGCTCCCATAACTTCCTGTTTCCCCACCAAAAACGATCGGCATCACGCTTTCAGCATCCGGCACATTAGATTTTTTGGTAAGAAGCTCAAGATCATGTTCTTTGAGTGAGTCGCTGAAAATTTGTGCTGAATCCGACGGACCCTTAGGCTCACGTCCAGGAATAACCGCAATGGTTTTGGTGCCAATCCCCTGAATTTGTCCGAGAATAAAATTCTGCGCGCCCTTACCGGTCGACATGACAATAATGATCGAGGTGATGCCGATGATAATGCCAAGGATCGTTAAAAAAGAACGGAACTTGTGAGTAGTGATTCCGGTGAATGCTGTTTTGAATGAGTATTGAATACGCATAGATGTTCCAGATTACTTGATCAATGCATCGCCACTTTTAAACCGCTTCACAACAGGTCTGTCGCTCTCAATCTTGCCGTCGCGAAAGGTGATAATGCGTTCAGCGTGCTCAGCGGTGTAGGTCTCGTGCGTAATGAGGATAATCGTGTGTCCGTGCTCCTCACTTAATTTTTGGAGAATTGCCATAACTGCTCCCCCTGAGACCGAATCAAGATTTCCCGTTGGTTCATCGGCAAAAATAACTTCTGGATCCATGACGAGGGCTCGTGCAATTGCCACACGCTGTTTTTCACCACCGGAAAGTTGTGAGGATTGATGATGGGTACGATGTTCGAGTTTCACCGAGGCAATAGCTTTTTCAATCAACGCGTTCCACTCGCGCTCCGGAATAGTTGAGTACAAAAGTGGTAGACGTACATTTTCGTACACGGTGGTTTTTGCGAGAAGATTGAATGCCTGGAAAATAAAACCAAATTTCTCATTTCTGACTTTGGCAATCTCATCATCTGAATATGAGTCAAAACCTCGGCCGTCTAAGAGATACTCTCCGCCACTCTGTTTATCCAAAAATCCCAGCACATGGAGCAGTGTCGATTTGCCAGAGCCGCTCGGCCCCATGATTGCTACGAACTCGCCTTTCTTAATCTCGAAAGAAACCCCACGAAGCGCAGGTGTTTCAACACCCTCGTTCACATAGACTTTCTCTAAGTTCTTAACCTCAATAAGAGACATGTATGCGAGAAGTATAGCTTAACAAGGCCATTTGTGCACATCGTATTATTTGACATAATACTATATATATGATACAATATTATCTAGGTTCTTCACATAAATCCTCAACCCAAGAAAGACTCCTCCCTGAATGAAATTCGTATTCGTCCGTCATGGACATGCAGTATCCGCCGTTTCAGGTGCCCACCACGACCGTACACGCGAACTGAGCAGCAAAGGCACTGCCCAAGTTCGCTCTATCGGAGAGCAATTCGGTACCCGCTTCAGCGGATCTCTCAAGCCAGCGGCCGTGTTCACTTCCCCACTTCCTCGGACCATCAAAACCGCAGAGGTGCTCGTCGGGGGCGTAGAGAGGCTGGAGCATGTCCCCATGTTCTGTCTCCCCTCTCTCTTCTACCATCCTGACCTTGCCAAGCACGACAAAGCCAATGCGCTTTTCGAGCGGCTCCGTTATCGGCCACTTCGAGAATATGTGGCTGAACCCGACGGCCCCCTCATGCTCGAGATTGGACACAATGCTGCCACGCAGATCCGTTCGCTGTGGGACAGTCTCGAAAAATCCGGCGATGTACTGATCGTTGGTCACGCAGTGGCACTGCCCGCAGTCATCCGCAGCTTCATGCCGACAACGGAGCTTATGGAGGAAGCCCTCGACCTTAATTTGGGAGAGGCCGACTGTGTGGTCTGGCACACTAACCCGGGAATCCTAGAGCCAATCTCACCTAAACTCAAACAAGGAGAAGGTGAGCCGGTTCGCCACGCTGATGAGCACGTGCTGTCCAGAAGCCCTGACGGGGTCGTTCTCAAACCTGGTGCTCCAGGTCACGGTTGATCAGTTCTTCGTCGGTTTCACAACCACGTTCGCGAGTGCGGACGTGGTTTTTTTCTATTTAATTATTCTCACCACCCCTTTATCTGCATCAACTTCCACTGAGTCGCCTGTTTTTAAAAATCTCGTCGCATATTTTGTTCCCATGATGCAGGGTTTTTTGAGTTCGCGGGAAACAATCGCGGCGTGACACGTAAGCCCCCCTTCATCAGTTACAATTGCAGAACATTTTTTAATTAAATGCATGAGATGTGGATTCGAATTAATTGAAACAAGAATATCCCCCTCATTAAATTCAACTCCCGCACCGTCAATACTTAAAACTACGCGCGCAACCCCCTTTGCTTTTCCCTTGTACGCAATCTGGCCTTTAAGTTCTTGCGGCATTTCAACACTCACCTGCTCCAACTTTGAAACAATCGGCGATGTATCAGAAATCCAGTTAAGCGAAGACTTCTTATTTACAACCTGAAAAATGAACTTTTTGTTATTTTTTCTTTCTTCCAACCGTGGGGCAATACCGCTTATATCTTTTCTGAGCAACTCATCAATGGTCATAAGCTGGATAGCCTTTTCCGGATCTGCAATTCCCTGTGATTTTAAAAAGGTGGCCCCCAAAGGAACAAGAATCTGCTGCATAATCGCCGGATAGAATGAGGTCGCACGCAAATGCTCACAGGTGGCGAGCAATTCTTTGTCATCTTTCTGTGCAGCTGTTAAACCTAAGTGTATGAAGTGCGGCAACATCGTCGAATGAAACGCGACCTTAAAAAGAAAACTGACCGCATCGGGAATATTCTCAAACGCAGATACACCTAAAGCAACTTTGTCTTCAGCGATCGTATTGAGTCGATACGCTTCGGCTAAAAGTTCTCTGCATTTAAGAGGATTTTCAACTGCCAATTTCTTTACCGAATCCTTCAAATACTGAAGTTGCTCTTCAACTCGATAATGTCGTAATACTCCCTCGTGCTCTTCTACGAAAAGCACGTCAGAAACATCCATACCGATTAGTTCGCGAACGTAGTCAGCGTACCAGCAATACCACAGAGAACATCCGAACAAATTGAATGGACGTGTCAGATAGTGAACCCATTTTTTTGAAGTATCATATAGCATATTTATTTAATTATCCTCACCACCCCTTTATCCGCATCAACTTCCACCATATCGCCGTCCTTCAGGACCTTCGTGGCGATCTTGGTTCCTACAATACAAGGCTTCTTAAGTTCACGTGCAACAATCGCGGCATGTGAAGTAATTCCACCCTCATCGGTCACAAAAGCGGAAGCGATCTTCATTGCCGGCGTATAATCAGGCATTGTCGTCCGTGCGACAAGGATATTTCCTTGCTTAACCTTTCCGAGGTCTTCTTTAGAAAACACGAGTGCAATCTGGCCTGTAACCTTTCCTTTGAACGCAGGAGTACCTTTAATATTCGTATCAGTCTCCACCTTCGTCACGATCTCAACCACTTCAGTGACGAAGTCTTCCTCGGTGATCGTCTCCGTCTCACCTTGCCGGTAATAGAATACGAACAAGCCCGTAGTTCTCTTTTTGAGAGCATCGATATCCGGCAAAACTCCCGATTCAAGATAAGCTATTACTTCGCGATTCATGAGATAAGCCATATCTTTTGCGTCCACCGATGTTCCGCTTTCCGACATAGAGCGAGCCATTTTTTGAAACAAACCGCGCACGTGGACCTGAACCTTTTTAAAAATATCCACTCGTGCTGTACGCAAGTAGATGTATTTATTAATGAACTTCGCCCCAGCTTTTAAATAAGGATCTGTTATCTCATCTCTTGTTTTTTCAAAATGCTTTTTTCCTTCCTCGATATGGGAAAGGATACTTTCTTTTTCGATCCTCGCTTGATCTGCGGTCAACGACCCAACTTCTTTCTCAAAATATGTTTCGTCCCAAAGTGTCTCTACAAAAGAATACTCTCCACCCCATGAATAGTTCTGAGCGAGATCACTAATTCGTGCCTTGCGCTCGGAAAGAGGCGCGACGGCAGTATCACATACAGCGATCCTGATCTTTTGGTAATCAATGAGCTCCGTGGGAGATGTTATGGCTGCATAGATATCTTCGTATGTCTTTGGGTATGTTCCTTGAAGTTTCGCGAGATACACCGGCGTAAAATAATCTTCAAGTACCCACGGCATCCAAGCGTATGGGGCAATTTTCGGCATGAGTGTCAGCCACATCTTATACGCAATAAGTATTTCTTTTGAATCCGTATTCGTTCTTTTTATCTTCTCGATCGTTTCCTCACGAAATTTTTCAACCGCCTCATATTCATCGATATGTTTCTGCATCGACTCAGCGTCTTTGAAGACTTCTTTCAGATATTCAAATATCCAGTCCCGATGAGTCCTGTCGATGTAATAACCTCGATTACCATTTCCAAGCGGAACAGTAACCACTGTCGGCTTTTTATCGTTCGACAATAGACTGACAAGCGCGGCGTATTCATCACGTTGGGTCGTTGACGGTCGCGAAGCCCAAAATACTACCTTCTTAAAAAAATCAGGAATTTTTTTACTCATTTGATTATCCTCACCACCCCCTTATCTGCGTCCACTTCCACCATGTCACCATCTTTTAAAATTTGAGTTGCAAATTTAGTTCCGATAACACAAGGCTTATTGATCTCTCGAGAAACGATCGCCGCATGACAAAGCATGCCTCCAATGTCGGTTATGATCGCGCCTGCCTTATGCATTAAAACCACAAAGTCGGGCGTGGTCATAGTTGAAACCAAAACATCCCCAGTTTCCATTTTTGCAAAATCATGTGTATTCATAATAACTTTTGCTGGACCGGTATAGTGCCCTTTATTACCAACCTGACCTCGTATTTCCTTATCTGAAATATTCGCCTCTGGAATCATTAATTTTTTTAAGCGTTCAACATCTTCGGGATCCTCACTAAAGAAAACTTTCTCTCCTTTTCCCGCAAATAAAATCGTGTCCATCGCTTGTCTACACTTTGCATTATTCTTTAATGTTTCTGCGTTTACACGCCCTTTCAACGCTTCAACCACTTCAACGTCAAGTTGTAGTAGCAATTCCTGATAAGTAAGTCCGAACTTATTTCCGATAGCTTTGAGGTATGGCTGAGCTTTTTCTGACAACATAAAGAAATACTCAGCCCCTGCCTGTCGAATATATCCACAGTAGCTCATACATTTTGCATGAAAGGCAAGACTTTCTGAAACAGCGGGTAACGCCTTCCTCTTCGGGGTGTGCTCATCCGTAGCATGGACAATCTGTTCATACAACCTTTCAACAGTGAGAGGTTCGCCGACAAGATTAGCAATTTCAATCCAGGCAAACCGCTGTGCATGATCTTTAAGTTTTTGGTAAAGCTCCTCATCTTTTTTTATTTCTTCAAGCGAGCGGCCACCGACCTCTTTTTTGAGCTCTACCACTTCTCTGTGCTGTTGATTTAGCGGCGTATCAAACTTTGGAATAGTTTCGGATAACAACTCTGCCGGAAATGACTCAGCCACTGCTGCATCTGCTAATTTTTCCTGCGCATGTTCTGAAAACTGCTCCGCTCCCAACATCCAAAGAAACGTGATCTTTTTTCCAAGAATAAGATATTCTGAAAAAGCCTCTGCGGTTAGTTTTTTATCTTTGAACGTTTTTCCAAAAACAACTGCCTCTCTAAAATAATCGTCAGAGACTGTGACCATATTCTTAAAGAAAGCTTCATCTTTTACTTCTATCTTCTGCCTGATTTGTTTTCCTATATTCTCGATCTCTGACTTTTTAATAAAAAAATTTCCTTGCGTGAGTACTGCCGTTCCGGATTCTTCTGTTTCTATTCCAAGCCTATCTGCCACTTCCCTGCTGAAGCAATCTGCCCAAAAACATGCGGAAAATAAATTTTGCTTCCAAAGACCGAAGAAATGATACGCCTTCGGATCAAAGTTTTTTAATACGGCCGATTTAAATTCAAAAGTATTCACACTAGTTAGGAAATAATTTTTACAATTCCCTTCTCTGCATCCACCTCGACCATATCACCGTCTTTGAGAGCTTGTGTTGCGCTTTTAGTTCCTACGATACAGGGTATTCTGAGCTCCCTACTTACAATTGCAGCGTGACACACCACACCACCCTCATCGGTTACAATTGCGCTGCATTTTTTCATTGCAGGGACATAATCAGGTGAGGTTGCATACGTAACCATGACATCACCGTCCTGAATTTCATCCAGATTTAATTTTGTGAGTACTAATTTTACTTTACCCGTCACAACTCCCGGAGAAGCGGGCATACCTTTTAATTCGGGTGTTGATTCCACGCTGCTTTTCTCTAAAACTGCGTGGGCGTTTTTTAACTCGCCTGATAACTCACTAGCGGAAATGAGCTTCGATTTTCCACCAAGGGTTGCTAACACACAACCGTTCTTTCTGTCTTTGATCTGCTTAATTTCTTTTTCTGACAAAGAATCAATTCGGTAGACTTCATCGGGCGTGAAGAGATGTGCAACCGACTGATATTGTGGGTAGTTACCATCGATAAAATCAGTGAAAATACGGTCTCCTTCATCAGAATATTCTTGAGTTTGCTCTCTCACTTTCAAGGCTTTCTTGCGCAATTCTTCAGGCACCTCACTTCTGTCCGGAATCACAAACACGTAAGCCATTGGCGACCACCACCGCATCCAATTAGTGTAATATTCTTTCAACTCACCAACTGTCTGAATACGCTTTTTCTTTTGAACGTACGGTAGTAACTTCTCCCAATATTGATAAAATTGGGCAGTAACTGCATCTAAAATTTTCGGATCTTTCTTAATTGCGGAAGCGATACGATCGAAGACCATTTCTATCTCCTTAAGATCGTAATACACTTCCAATACGCCAAGCTTGTTGAAGGAAAAAAGCATGTTCCGAATGTTAGTTTCTGGAACGTGTTCGTTAAAGAAATCTCTATTCGCCTCATTCCAAACATGGGCGTAAAACAAAGAGTGCTCACGACTCATATACTTACTGAGTACTATTTCTGGGTAAGAGTTCTTTTTTGAAAGCGTGGTTATCGGGCGGCTCTGAACGATATAAAATTTGCCGGCTTCAAAAGCCCACTCGATATCACATGGAAAACCGTAATGGTTTTCGATTTTTAAAATAATCTCAGAAAGTTCGAGGATCTGCTCTGTGGTTAAAACCTGCGATGACGCTCGCGGTTCAGGAATGTCACGCCATTCATTGTTTCCATGTTCTGCGGAACTTTTTTCAGAACGATAGAGAGCGCGTTCCTGTGTCGAAACATTTACGTCTAAAATATTCCGTGGCTCTTTCTCCACCACATAGCTATCGGGTGTTATTTGCCCCGAAACAATCGCTTCGCCTAAACCAAAACCCGCCTCAATAATGAGCTGGTTGTAATCTTCAGTCACCGGATGAACGGAAAACGCGATACCGCTCACTTCTGACTCCACCATATTCTGAACAACCACCGCAACCGAAATCTTTGTCGCATGTAATCCTTTCTCAAATCGATAGAAAATGGCGCGTGGGGTGAAAAGCGATGACCAACAGCGTTTAACTTTTTCCAAAAGATCCACCTTCGTCGTGTTGAGATAACTTTCCAACTGACCCGCCCAGGCATGATCCATACCATCTTCAGCGGTCGCAGAAGAACGCACCGCAACAAAAGTTGTACCTAATTTTGCAAACTGTGACTCGATATCTTTTTTAATATCTTCCGGCATCTCCCGACTTAAAATCAAACCACGAATATCTTCTGAAGCGCGATCAACCGTGTGAATCTCTTTATGATTCACCCTGCCAAGAATCGCATCGATCTCCTGAACCAGATCGGTTTCTTCGATGAATCGCTCAAAAGAATTCGAGAGTACAACAAATCCCGGCGGAACAGGAATTCCTGCCTGAGTCATCTCACCTAAAGACGCGCCTTTACCCCCAGCAAGAGAAGCATCTCCTTTATTCAAAGCATTGAAATTGCGCGTGAGTTCAGGCGACATAAAAAGATGTTAGTACTTAAAGTATAGCATTTGAGCCATTTCTGACATTACATCTGAATGTAGAATGAATCTCTGACAAGATTAAGTTTTATTTCTGTATGTTGACCTCAGCAATAACTACTGGTAACCTTTTTGAGGACTCAAGGAACGACACATATAGAAAGGAATCATATGAGTGCACATGCAAAACGGGGTGACCAGAACCAATTAACACTGGGTGAGATGATCGGTCGCGAGAAGCACGTACGAGAAACAGGGGTCAGACGTTGCCCTTGTGGAACACGACTACGCCGAGGCAACAAAGGGCCGTGCTCCCTTTGCCAGCAATCAAAACAGGAGCTTAGCCTTGCCGGAAACGGCGCCCAAACGAGCGCCAAACTCCGCCAGATTGAAATCCTTCGAAATCGTGCAACAACAGGGAGGAAAGTTTCTTTCTCCCTGTTCCACTAATTTCAGTCCAACAAACCGACACCCGCACCGGGTGTCTTTTTTTATTAACGACTCAGAACTCTACCCTGAGGTTTAGCACCTTTATTCTGAAACTGTTTCCGAGGGAACTTCCTCCGACACCACCTCAGTGGGAGTTGTTGGCTCAGTAGTTTGAGCGGGCTCAGTTTCTACAATTGTTTCAGGGGGATTTTCTGTTTCAACAGGATCTGAAGTAGAAACCGGCGGTTCCGGAACCCCTTCAGGTTCAGCTGGCACCGAAGATGCTGGGATTTCAGAAACTGGCTCTAATTCAGGTTCATCGTTAGTGACTTCTTCTGGAAGAGTTTGCTCCTGAACATCTTCTGATTCATCAACAACTGATTGATCTGACGTTCCCGCCCCCGAGGTTCCGTGCGGTTCTTCCGGAACAATCTCTGGTGTTAGAGACTCTTCTTCTACAATCTCAGGCACCGGAGTTTCTACTACAACTTCTTCTGAAGAGGAACTCTCCGTTGAGGTTGCCGGCGACTCAACAATTGAACTTTCTTCTACAACCACCAGTTCATCTTTCAAAACTTCCTGAACAGGCACTGCATCATTATTGTTCGCAAACCCCGGTGTCGGAATAGGGTCAATGCGCGGACCTAAACCATCAGGAATACGTGCGTATGATTTGTTCGGTGGAACAACCCCACATACCCCTCCCGCAGTCGAAGAACCGTTTGCTGTTCCCGCGGTTGGCTCATGCTCACACACGTCATGTCCGTCATAGGCAAACGTATCAGTGAGTTCGTTCTGAAGATTGTAAAGGCGAACCTCGTCGTGATCATTATCAAGAATTGCCTTATTGAGATATACCGCGAGCCATCCGTGCGCCGGAATAGTTGTCTCACCACTATTCGTATTCACCGAACTTATGAAAACCTTATTTGAATTATCTACGCTTCCGTCCCAAATATACCAACCATTCACATTAATTGAGGTCGATGCATTGTTGTACAACTCCACCCACTCACCCTGAGGTTTGAGACTCGCGTCATCGCCAAAATCAAAACCAAAGGCCGAGCCTTCCGGATTGGGGAGAAACTCATTGATTACAATCTGTCGGGCACGGAAGGTGAGATGGATACGCTCCTCATCTCGATAACCACTCCCCGGAGTTTGACTGACTGATCCTCGATAAACGAGATCGACCGTACACAAATCTCCCTGAGGAATCTGTGCGGTGTTACCTGTCATCGTGAACGTGAGTGGCCAGGCGGTTTGTGACGTTGTTGTTCCGGTTGAAAGCGCGAGAAGCGGTCCTTCATACGAGAACGGATCAGACGCTGTCGATGCAACCTGAATAAGACTACAAAATGCGTTACTTCCCCCGGTTTTCTCAGCCTTAATCGTGTACTGCAATGGAAATGCGTCCGGAACTGAAACCGCACCCGGAGAAATTAGTAAACTCGAGCCGTCTTCTGTTCCAATGTAGACATTCGTACTGTCGCCTGACTCTAGTGTGAAGTCGAGAGTTCCCGCACGAAGCGAGTTTCCCTGCGAGCGATCTATATCAATGAAGTATGAGAACGTATAACCGGCACTCTGTGTAAGAAGTGCAACGACAATGAGACAGGCAAGAATAATGCTGCCTGAGGAAACCAGTGAGCGTCTCCCTTTAGTTTCGTGAGCCGATTTCAACCGAAAAGTTTTCTGCACAAGAGAAAGGGGGCGGCGAACACGCACATCCTGAAACGGACGCGCTCGCACCACCGCTGTCTTTTTTAATTCAATACTTCTCATTAGTTTGTTTCGATTTCTTTACGGCGACTTCGACGCAGGTACATAACCTCACGAACAATGCGCATACTTTCATCAACGATGATAATTCCAGCCGGAATTCCGATGAGAAGTAAAAAACCAACGGGCTGGCGCGCAAAATCCAAAATGTAACCGGCGTACGGCACGTCAAACGCAACGCGTCCGATCACCTCACGAAACGCTACCGGTGATGGATCAATTTCTTCATTTGCATCTCCTTTGGTGGTGAATTCTGTTGATTCACCTTCGCCTTCAATCGATACGATGCGGTGCGTTGTTGGAATCTGACGCTTAGTGTCTTCTCCGAATGTAATAACATCGCCCACAGCATATGAGTCGGCAGACTTAACAACAACAATTGAACCTGTGGTAATTGCCGGCTCCATTGAGCCTGATTTCACAATCTTTATTTCAATATTTCCGGGAACACGTACCAGAGAAACAAGAAATAGTCCGGCCACTGCAACAAGAACAACAATAAAGACAGCGTAGAAAAAGCTTGAGAGAAATGTGGTGAATCGTTGTAATGAAGTGTTCATAGTATTACTTTCTAACTCCTACCAGCGCGACGAATGTGAATTGTTGGAATTAGTGCGGTTGTTGTTACCACCACGACTATCGCTACCACGCGACTCGCTATCATTTTCTAATGGACAGTAAACCGTATTACTTTTCTCAAATTTATTTTTCAATGTTTCGTAATTCCCTCCCGGATAGACCGCGTTGAACATACTAATCACCTGCGCCGTCGTGTACGGATAGTCGACATCACCGCTTGCAGCATTCAAAAGTGCGGCAACCGTTTGCCGACCCAACGCATTTAATCCGCCACCGCCCTGAGCAAGAACCTGTAGCAATGTTTTCCCTGGAAAGGCATTCTTAAACACTTTCGAGAATTTTTTCGACGGTGTATACGGGGACGCCCAATCATCGAAATGATGTGACTGCTTCCAGTAACCAGGACTGCACCCTTCCTCTTCGTTACTATTCCCTGTGCAGAGAAACTGCGGATTTTCGTTTGACGGTAACGCGCGAATTCCCACGTCGACGGTCATAACATCGCTTTGCGCCGCATTTCCAAGCACACTTCCGTCACAGGTGAGCTTGGCCGTCTGAAGATTGACCGTAAGATTTCCGGCACACCAGTAGATACCCACGTAGCGCACCTGATTAATTCCGCACGCATTGTTGTTTTGTGAATCTCCGACTGCATACGTCGTGTTGTTCAACAAGGTTGAGGCTGCCTGATCGCCCGTGCTCCCGAAAACAGGCTTCTCATTTTTCTCGAAAACGTTATCGCCGTCGTCGATCCAGGCAAAGAATTCCATACCTTGAGCAAGTTCACCGTGTGCAAGATCACTGTCAACCTGACCCTCGGGTTCGTTGACACCGTTATCGGTGTTGGTGAGATTTTTAAAATCAAGACAAAGCCACGCAGATTTTTTCTTGATGTGCATACTGATCGTCGTCTTTCCTGAGTCTCCCGGCTTGATGTCGTTAAACTTGAAGAAACGATCGGCGGTTGGTATCAAATTCTTCAACGACCACGTTGAACCGGGAACGAGCAAACCATTGTACGTTGAGTAACTGTCGATCTTAAGATCAATCCCCTCAGTTGCAAACGTAATCCCCGGCTCAACACTGCGCGCAAGAAGAGACGCGACTAAAAGCCCGGATATGCCGAAGATGATGATGCCTCGCACCGCTATTCTTTTAATCGCGCCTGAAATCATACGAACTGAAGTACGTTTTTAATTTGCTGTTATTGTTGCACCATCAAGACGGAAGCTTTCGTTTCCACCATTAGAATCAGCTGAGAAACGAATAAAGAAGGTCGAGTTGTTAAGTGATGCCGGGAGATTGATTGTCTGAAGAACACTCCACGGCTCGGTTACGTTGTTATTTCCATCATCAAGCTCGTGAGATGCGAGTGCCGTCAACGTACCGGGTGCGGCACAGGTTCCGGAAGTAAAGTAACTCACAGATCCTGTTTCGTTGTCTTCTGCTTCTGTGTCTCCACGCCAGTAGTAGTTCAGTACCAAATTACTCAAACCGGTAGCGTTCACACTGCGACACAGGTAACCATTGTTTCCTGACAAGAGACCGAAGCGTCCACCCTCAGGACTTACCGTATTGTCGCCACTTCCAGTAGCAGCTGCGACAGTGCCGTTGGTACAACTCTCACCTGCATCCTCGTCCCATCCTGGGATATCCGTAAGACACGTCCCCGTTCCAAAGTTTTCATTCAAAACTGTAGGACTTGGTGAAGGCGACGGGAGTGGAGATAGAGCGGGAATATCATCGTCATTCGTGATCGTACACGTAATTGCTTCACCTTCATCAAGAATGGCGGAACCGCCGAGAACAGCCGGGCATTTCGCACTTCCGGTAATTGAAACAAAGTGATATCCGGCGCGGCCATTTTCGTTAATGCTATGGGGCGAGTTCGCTGAAACTGCAACTGAAGTATTGTTAGGAACAACAGCGTCATCAATTTTAAGACCCCAGGCAGAGTTTGCGGTTGCCGTACCGTTGTTATCATTGATCACTGATTTAATGAGCGTGATATTGGCCGGGAGATCGTTGTTGGTGATGGTACAAACTTTTTCATCGCCGGGATTTAACGTAAGCTGACCTGACTCATCACAGTCACCGCTAAATGAAGCTACGTAACCCGAAACACCCGTTTCTGTAATCGTATAATTACCTTCAGCCACCAACGTTGGAACGTTTGATGTTACCGGAACTTCGTTAACACCATTATCAACAAAGAGTTGGAAGTCCGGCACGACGTTGTTTCCACCGTTGTCATTTGTCACCTCTTTGATGACCGTAATCGTAGCCAAGCGCGGCTTCTCTCCCCCACAGAGAAAGTTAGGATTGTTGCGGGACTGAATGGCACGAAATGCAATATCGAGCGTGGCACCATCAGTCTGCGTCAGGTTATTGAGCGCAGTTCCGTCACAGGTTATCCCTGAAGCGATCGAAGGATTTACACCGCCTCCTTCGGCAACAGGACTTAGGCTCAGGTTTCCAAAGCACCATGCTTTTGCAATGTAGGTGGTTGTGTTTGCAATAACTGGTCCCGGAATGTCGGTCCAAACATTGTGTTCGCTGTCCGCAAGTGCGACTGAGAACGGACCGGTGGTTGAGGCGAGTGCAAACAGTGTCTGAATCCCACTTGAAACTGTTTGCTCATCAGCCTCATACACATTGTCACCGTCATCCGCCCACCAGAAGAACTGGAGATTCTGCGCAAGTTCGCCGTCCCAGGTATTGTTGATGTTTTCCGGCGTATCGCCGTCAACCAATTCCGGCTCGCTTGATGAGCGATCATCGTTTGAGGTCAAGGAAACATCCATGCATGCCCATGCATCGTTTTGAACATGGAGCGAGATCGTATCTTCACTCTCATCATCAGGCTTAAGATCAGTGAAGTTGAAAAAGAGACGGCCGTTTGAAAGATCATCTAAATTCCAGCTTGTGGTACAGGTTGTTCCAGAAACCGGATACGGGGCCGTACCAACCCACTGCCAGACATTCTCCTCAACTTCCGTACAACGATTACCGTTGTAGTAGCTGTCGTTATCAACCTTAAGGTCGATCGATCCCGCGGCAAAGGTGTTGCCGGTTGAAGACTCGGTGTCGCTGAAGAATGCACCGGTTGCGCCTGAGGCGATAACCGCCGCCGCTCCACCAATGAATATGAGACTTAAAATAATTCGTCGCATAATTTCTAATAATTTATCCCCCGCTTTGGTTCCCTCAAATGGAGTTTGTTAATAATTAATATAAACTGCACTTTCGTTTACAACCCGTCGCGCGCCACAGTACGTGACGCGCAAGCCGGTTATAAGCGAATAGCTTAGAAAACTAGTTTGGTAGGAGTGAAACCGAGTTCGTAATGGTACACGTCGGGTTAACACCTGCCACTACGTTCATCGTTCCTACGCCAGTGTCTCCAACTTCAGAACATCCACCGCTAAATGACGCGTTGAACGTCACGTTAGCTGGATCACCAGAATAGACTTCAGAAATTGAGTACGTTCCAATCGGAAGACCTGCGGTCGCAGCTTCGTCAGCTACAACTTGTGGAGCTCCTGGTCCGTCAATAGTGAGAGTAAAGTCGGTTACATCAACTCCTGCAATTTGCTGGTTTGAGAAAGTAACAATCTTATCAACTGTCACCGTTGCTGTCTCTTGCGGAGGAGGTGTCGGGGTTACTTCTGGATTACAGAGGAAGTTTTCGTTGTTTCGTGACTGAACTGCGTCAAACGAAACATCGACTGAAATTCCATCAGTCTGACCGATGTTAGTTGCCTCAGAACCATCACAAACAAAACCTGTTCCAACAGTGAGTGGACTGCGTCCTTCTTCAGCGCCAGCTACAACAGGTGATGCTGTAATTTCACCGTAACACCAGTACTTCGCAATATAGCGGGTACTGTCGCCCGGGAGAACCTCCTCACCCCAGACATTGTTGTCTGAGTCAGCAAGTGCCCACGTACCATTGTTTGCGGCAAAGAGGGTTGCAGCGCTTCCCTCTGCAAAGATGGTCTCACCAACTTCGTACACATTGTCACCGTCATCACCCCACCAAGCGAAGTTGAGTTCGTTTTGGAGCTCGCCATCTGGGCCATCATCCTGAAGATCTCCCTCAGGTTCTGTGACCGTGTTCTCAGGGGTTGCTGTCAACGTAACATCCATACAAGCGTATGAATCGTTATTGTTCACGTGAAGTGAAATAGTGTCCTCGCCAATATCTCCTGGCTTTACGTCAGTAAAGTTAAAGAAAAGTTCGTTGGTAAGATCTGCAAGTGCCCATGAGGTTGCTGAACTCAAAGCTAACGCTCCTGTTGGATCTACAAATCCTGGAATTGTGTAGTCAGTTGCGTAACTTGTGTTATCGATTTGTAAATCAATCTCTCCAGCGGCAAACGTGTTGCCGGTTGAAGTTTCTGAGTCCGAAAAGAATGCACCGGTTGCGCCGACAGCGAGGGCGCCGACGAAGGTGATCATTCCCAGACCAATTAATATTTTTCGCATTGTTAATTCAATTAAGATACTACTTATAATTTATTTCCCCCGACCACTCATCAAGACTCGATAGACTTTCACTGGCTGATTCAGGACCATACTGCGATGAAGTCCTGATCAGTGCGGGGGTTACTAATTCCTCCTGCATTCCACACACAGAATTACCTGCGTCGACCTATGGAATGTGCTGCAGTCGGGGAAAACGAGAGAATAAGGCTTTCCATCGTTTTCCCCGACAACGCAAAACGGCCCTCGGTGGTCGAGAGCCTGACAACTTACAAACAAGAAACTTTAAAGGTACACACGCGAACAAAGAACATGACAGTTCAAAGAGAACTAATAAGAGCTCACGTGCGGTTTCCCGGCGCACAGGTATCAAGTGTGCTGCCAAGCGGTGCACCTCGTCAATGATTTTTTTGGTTTTTTCGCACGATGAAAAACGTAAGTCCTTGAGTGTCAATCGCTGTCCTTGTGACCCATGTAGAAATCAACCGATGAGCCACAAAAAACTTTGTCCTCAAGAGCGTCTCTGAAAAAAAAATTAAAAATACGTTTTTCTAAAAAACGAGTGCCTCACTGCAGCTCAACTTATCAACGTCTGATCCACAGTCTTTCCCCAGACTTTTCCCCTTTTATCACAAGCTTCCAGATTCGATGGAAAGAATTTTTCCGTCGCGAAGCGTCACGACGCGGTCGGCAAGCTTGGTGTATTCCTCTTCGTGAGTCACCATAACGATGGTCTGTCCGCCACGATTCAAGTCGACGAAAAGGTCAATAATCTTCTGAGCGCTTTCACTATCAAGGTTTGCGGTCGGTTCATCGGCAAAAACAATTTTTGGTTTGTCGGCAATGGCACGAGCAACAGAAACACGCTGCTGCTCCCCACCAGAAAGCTGTGAGGGTAGATTGTTGAGCTTCGTACCTATTCCTACCTTAACGAGTGCCTGTAAAGCCTTATGCAGAGCCTCTTTTTTGGTATTCCCTTTCATAAGAAGCGGCGCCATAATGTTTTCCGATGCGGTAAGTTCGGGCACCAGAGCGTAATCTTGGAAAATGTAGCCGAGTTCGGTAAGCCGGATATACGTACGTTCTTTTTGGCTCAAAGCTGTCATATCACGATTTTCAAGAAGAATTGTTCCTGAGGTCGGGTGATCCAAGAGCCCCAACTGGTAGAGAAGCGTGGACTTTCCGGCACCGGAGCGACCGATAATCATAAGGAATTCTCCGTCGTTGATCTTAAGCGAGACATCGTTCAACACGGTCTGATCCTGCTGACCATTGTGGAAACTTTTGATGATGTTTTTTGCTTCTATAGACATGGCACTTTAAATTAACGTCCGAGTATCGCGTCGAGTGTATTCTGTCGTACGACTATTTTTGCCGGAACGTACCCTGCGATAAGAGTTGCGAGAAAGAGAATGCCGGCACGCGTGAGAGTTCCGGGAACAGTTGCGACTAAAATACCGTCACTAAACGGAAAGTTGATCGGGTGCGCAGCAATAAACGGCTGAAGAAAACCAAAAACCAAGAGAAACCCCAGACTGGTTCCGACGAAGGCGTAAAAGAGCGATTGCGTTATGTAGGCAACCTCGATCGCGAGACCCTCGATGCCGACACCCTTCAAAATGCCGATAAACTTTCGACGCGTAATGGCGTTGATAAAAATAACAATGAAAACAGTAATGACTGCAACTGCAAGACCAATCGCGCTGATCATGTTTCCCAAAAGCGCAAAGGTTGCTTTAATATCTTTCAAAAATTTAGGTTGTGCATCTTCATAGGTCTGCACATCAGCGTAACTACCAAAACCATAGGACAAGAAAAGTTCTTTGATCGTTATGGGATCAACGCCGGGCTTTAATTTCACTGCAATCTCGTCAACATTGTGATCAGTGCGGCCAATTAATGTGCGCACCTCTGAATCGACCATAAACACACGTCGATCAATTTCATCGATCTTACTTTTGGTAATACCTTTCACCGTTACCTCGCGAAGTATTCCGTTAACTTCAAGTCGGACTTTTGAGCCGAGTTCTACGTCACGGAGCGTTGTAAAACCTTCAAACTCATCAGGAAAATATTTTTTCAGAAGCTGTGAACCAATGATGATTTGGTCGTAATCATCAGGTTCTAAATACTCACCCTCTATAAGAAGCGTTGAAAGTCCAGTTACTGCATCTTCGGCAACCGGATCGATACCGGTAATGTTGGTGCCGGCCTTTTCAGGAAGATCGGTTGGACGTTTGGTAGTTTTGTAGTTTGCCTCCACACTTCCTCCCTCACTATAGCGAGCCGTATAGCGTTCAATTCCCGGTGTGTGTTCGATCGTGTCGATAATCTCATTTGAGTGTTCGATGTATTGCTTGGCTTTGAGATTGTTCAAAATAAGATCGCTCGTGTAGTGAGTCCGAGCCGCTTCAACTGATCCTTCGATAAGCCCCACCAAGATACCACTCACAACAACCAAGTTCAAAAAGGTAAGGGTCATGATAAGGATAATGAGCCCTGTTGTCCATTTACTGCTACGCCGTACCTGACGTAGTGCTAGGAATAGCCCGACGCGCAATGCTCGGCCGTGTGTAGTGAGATATTCCATCAATTATTTAGTCGGCGGAACGATCACGGTGTCGCCTTCGTTTAAGCCGAAGACAACTTCAACCAACGCATCACCACCGCGAAGTCCTGTCTTCACCATTACTTCTTCCTGCGTCTCTCCGCGAATCAGCGTTACCTTCTTCTCGCCATTAATCGTCGTGACAGCTTTTTGAGGAATGAGGAGAATGCCAGTTTTTGAATGTACGGCGATATCGATGTTTGCGGTCATACCACTTTTAATACGTGGATCCTGATTTATAAATTCAAAGGTGACCTTGTAGGTCGGAACTCCGTCGACGATTGTTTCTCCCGGTTCAAGCGTCACTACTTTGGCCTCGAAGAATGTCTCTGAGCCGTAGGCATCAAGTGTTACTGAAGCAGTGTTGCCAACCGCGAGCTTTGCAATATCAGCCTCGGCAACATTTGCCTCAATTTTAAAGTGCCCATCTGAAATGAGCGTAATGACAGAAGTATTTGCCGGCAGGATTTCACCGGTATGTGCTTCTTGTTTAACGACAACACCGGTAAACGGAGCGCGGATAATACTTTTTTCGAGTGCGGCAGAGGCATTCTTCACTTCAGCCCGCGCGTAATCAAGTGCCGCTTCTTCAGCTCTGATATTTTCTGCGGTGCTCCCTGCCTGCTTGAGAGCGAGTTCATGTTTTGATGTTGCAAGAGCATTCGCGGCACTGCGGTATTTTTCTTCTGCAGCAGTAAGACCTGTAACGCCCGTGTTCAAATTAGTACGTGCCGTTGAAACATTTGATTTGTACGTATCAATCGTTGTTTGCGAAAGTGTTGCGGTTGGAGTGAGGCCGTTTACCAAAAGTCCTACTTTCTCGAGAAAGAGACGTGTCTGTTCAAGATCATCCTTACTTTCTTTAAGTATAGCGTCGAAATTGGCCGAAGCTACTGACGTTGAACGCGCACTCTGTTCCCACGCGACAAGGACTGCCTCAATTTTAACGCGACCATTCTTTACGTCATTGTTGAGCTGATTATCAGGAGAGTTTGCAACTAATTCAGGATTGGTTGAGCGTGGGTTGGTAAACATGACATCAACCTTGTTGCGGACCGCATCATCAGAGCGCGTGTACGCGTCGACAATACTGTCCACTAGAGATCGTTTTGCATCTTCAAGCGCAATTTCGGCGCTCGCTACCTGCGATTCAGAAACCTGCAGTTCCTCGGGACGAGTACCGCGTACCAATTCCGCGAGCTTTGCTTCTTCCTTTTTAACGTTGGCGCGCGCCTGATCGAGCGAAGCCGAGAGATCGCCATTTTCTATTGAGAGTAAACGTTGTCCGGCAACCACAGAGTCTCCTACCTCAACGCCAATCCAGGAAATGCGACCTCCACGTTCAAGGCCAAGTGACGCATTGTTAACAGCCTTCACTCGTCCGGTCACACTCACCTCCTGAGAAATATCGCCGCGCACAACCGTAGCAACACTCAGGTCATTTGAACCATTTTTAAATGAGGCAACGATAGCAATCAAAATAATAAGGACAACAACCCCGATGACGAGGTGGGTTTTAGCGAGGCCAGCATTGGTGGTTTGTTTCATGGAGTATATAAATAATTAACGGTGGAGCCATCATACAATAAGTATGAAAAATACGGAACTCCCCCGCTTTTTCGTGAAAAAGCGGGGGAGTTTCTCAAGTTAGTCGCGCCAAACGTCTTAACTTACGATACGACTGATCTCTTCAAGCGTGGTGACGCCGAGACGAACTTTTTCAAGTGCATCCTCACGGAGCGTCTTCATGCCGACCTCTTCCATATGGGTTTCGAGTTCTTTCATCGGCACATTTTGTACGATTGATGAGCGCATAATGTCGTCGAACTCAAAGATTTCAAAAACACCAATGCGTCCCAAAAATCCGGTGTGATCACACTTCTCGCACCCGGCTCCTTTCATAAATTTCCAGCCACTCTCACGCAACGCAAACTGATCTACCAGTTTGTCGCTCGGTGTATAGGGAGCAACACAGGTTTTACACACCCGGCGTACGAGACGCTGTGAAATAACACCGTTGATAGCATAGGCGATCATGGCACGCTCGATGTTCATATCAATGAGACGTGCAATCGTACCAACCGTATTATTCGAGTGGATCGTCGAACCGACAATGCGGCCAACCAACGAAATACTAATTGCGTTTTCAGCCGCAACCCTGTCGCGGATCTCACCGATCATCAAAATATCGGGGTCCTGGCGCAACATGGAACGTAGTGCGCTGTCAAAATCAAAACCGCGTTCAGGCTTGAGCTCGCTTTGGCGCAACCACTCAAGGTGAAACTCAACCGGGTCTTCAAGTGTCATGATATTTTTTACATCACTCTTCATTTCCTGCATCAGTGAATACAATGTGGTGGTTTTACCTGCACCAACCGGACCCGTGATCAAAATCATGCCGTAATCTTTGGAAATGATTGACTGAACTTTTTCAAGCGCATGCTCGTCCATTCCCAACTGATTCAAGGTCATCAAAGCGTCGAGACGATTCAAAAGCCTCGCAACCAAAATCTCACCATTAACACTCGGAAAAACCGAAACACGAATATCGAGCACTCGTTGCTGCTCGTGGTGCTGCGGTTCCACCTGCGGATGAGTCGCCGCCTTTTTATTAAGTGCTTTGAAATTTTCAGCTATTTCATCGTATGCCGACTTGTCGGAGTGGTGTGCTTCTTTCTTTTGGCTCTCGTCGACACGCTCGTAAAGTTCAAAGTGGCCGTCTTGAGGACGTTCACGATTTGCAATATCAAGGTTTGCCGCAACCTTGATCGTGTTGATGATCTGATCCGCCTCATATCGTGGGAGACTCCAGCGGTTTTGGAGAGCGCCATCGATACGGAAACGAATGCGCATAACATTCATTAATTGCTCAAAGTGAATGTCGGAGGTTCTGTCGTGAATGGCGCGATCAAAAATGTAGGCCACAAATTCTTCCGGACTCATCTCTTTGTTTTCCTCTTTTACAAACATAGTGTGTGAAATTAACTTTCTTTAAGTATACAACGTATACACCCCTTTCAGAGCAAGAACTGGGGAGAAAAACTGCACCCATGAATTTCTTACGAGATGCGTCCTTTTGAAAAACGGCTGAGACGCGTATACAGTTGAACCCCAAACTCAAAAAGAAGCGTCACGCTCGTAAACGACAAAACACCGACAGCGATACCACCCAGAACGTCAGAAAACCAATGCACTCCGAGGTACATACGACTAAAACCCACCGTGAGGATGGCAAGTGTAGCGAGCGACAAAACAAGAGTTTCCGAATAGCCTTTTTTCACGCGTCGAATAAGAATATAGGCGATCAACAGAAAGAAGACCGTTGCAGTCGAAGTGTGGCCGCTGGGAAAACTATAGGAAAAAAGTCCGGGAACATTAAAGCCCGGCGGACGGGGCAACATCAAAATCTCCTTGAGCGATAAGGTCACAACGTAACCCGCGCCGCTCGTCACGAGAACGAGGAGAGACTCGAACCACCGACGCTTGAACGCCAAGAATGCGACGAGAGTGACAGTTAACACTGCGAGCGGTCCGGAGTTAAAGAAAAACGACGCGGTTAAAAAAATATAGTCGAGAACCGACACATGAACCGCGGGCAATGAAACATACTGATAGAGAACCGTATCAACCTCCGAGAAAAAGGTTTTTGAAACCAGATCTTCAATCAACTTACCCAGAAGAAAAACAGAAAGCACGAGCGCGGTAAACGCGTAAATCTTAAAGGATTCTATCTTTTTAAAAAGTGGGCGTAATGAACGGAAACTTAAAATGAGCAACACTCCCAGAATAACCGCCGTGAGAAAAATGCGCCCAACCTTGGGGGCAACAAGTTCAAATCCGTAGCCAAAGAAAAACCCAATGTAGACGGTTAAAAATCCCCAAAATGCGCTTCCGGCGATTGAAAAAATGGCGAAGCGCGGAAGCTTGCAACCGACAACTCCCGCTAAAAACGGTGCGAACACCCGAACCGGAAAGATAAAGCGGCCGAGCGTCAGTGACTTCCCCGTATGATCGTGTACAAACTTTCTGACCCGTTCGATACGTGATTCTTCAACTGAAAAAATACCCGCCATGCGCACGAGAAACGGATACCCGAGCGAGACACCGAGTCGGTATGCGGTAAAATCTCCGACAATAAGACCCGCGGTCACAATCGTCAGAACCGTTACGATGTTGAGCTCGCCTTGATTGGCAAAAAAACCTCCGACGTGCGCGACCGTGGCGCCGGGACTTATGAGTCCCAAAAAGGGAATCGACTCAAAAAATGAGGAGAAAAAAATAACCACGTACCCCCAGGTACGGATAACCTCAAGCGGCATATGAGCCAGACTGTATCCTAGATCATGGAACATTAGTAAGAATTTTAACACGAAACAACAGCACACCCGCCGACAGTAAAGAATTTTCCGCAACGAGCGAAAAGAAAAAGTCCCACCAAGCCAATGCACAGGCTCGGTGGGACAATCGACGGAGGAACTGCACTGCACGCGCTTCGAGAAAACCTCGAAAGCAACGAGCCCATACTTTAGCAAAGGCAATTCTTTTTTGCAAGCACGAGCGGAAAAGTCTCAAAAATGGCTCAAAACAAAAAGAAAAAGTCCCACTAAGCAATCCTTGCTTAGTGGGACGGGCCGCGGGTAGCGATGGGGACTGGCCGAGAAAGAACAAAAATCCTTGCCTAGAGTGTAGCATGGAAAAGAACCTCAGCAAGCCAAAAAAGTGGATAACCTTCGACCGATTCTCGTTAAAAAAGAAAAACCCACCCAAAAAAGAAAGGGTGAGCATGAGACGTGAACTCCCGAATGGAAAGGGTTTAGTGAATTCCGGAGAACTCAATTGACCTGAAGTTAGGATTAGACATTCACTAAAACATGCAAGCTTATAAACAGACTAGAAAACAAAAAATAGTCGTGGGTCAATCTCATCCTACGAAATGAGCATCGCATCGCCAAAGGAATAGAAACGGAAATGCTTTCGTACCGCCTCACCATACAACTCTTCAATTGAGCGGGAAACCCTTTTATATCTTAGAAAAGCATCAACTAAATAAACAAGTGACGACCCCGGCACGTGAAAGTTGGTGACAAGTGCATCAACAACACGGAAACGATAGGGATCGCGGACAAACAGTGTTGTTGATTGAGAAATAGTCTGAGAAGAACCCGAAAGAATTAGTCGTGCTGCAGATTCAAGTGAACGCAACGCTGTGGTACCTACAGCCACTATCGGACGGCCGTCACGCTTAGCTTTACGAATTTTTAAAATAGTGGAATGAGGTATTTCAAAAAATTCAGAATGTAATTTCCCCAGAGCAAGTTCCTGCTCTCCCACCGGGGCAAACGTTCCGAGCCCCACATCAAGCGTCACGAAGGCCTTATCAATCTTCTTTTTCTTGAGATCGCGCAACACTCGCTTGGTAAAATGAAGTGACGCCGTTGGTGCTGCAGCTGAATTTCCCCGTGAAGCAAAAATACTCTGGTACTTTACACGAAGTTTCGATTCCGAAAGTACTGTGCGCGAGAGATAGGGCGGAATAGGCGTCTTTCCGTAACGCAGTAAAAGTTCGGGAAGTTTTCGCACGGAAAAAAGAGGCTTGAGATAAAAAATGTTTTTGTCCTGCCCTACCACCTGAAACTCTTCCCATGACGGAAACTTTAGTTTCATACCAAGCGTGAGTCGTTCGCGTGCAAGTACTTTTATTGATGCGTCCCCGGGACGAAACTCATTTACCAAGAGCAGCAGGACCACCTTTCCACCCGTTGGCTTCTCCACCATGACACGCGCAGGAACCACGCGCGTATCATTGAAAACGACCAACGCACCTTGAGGAAGATGCTGCGACAGATTTTTAAAGATATCGATCGTAGCATCTTCGATACCATGTTTGATTACCATAAGCTTTGAGCTGTCACGCGGCGAAGCAGGCAGTGTGGCTATGCGCGAAACAGGTATAGTGAGAGAAAGAAGGTTATGCATGAAAAAAGTTGTACACAGCAGTAGTATACACAGATTTAAAATGTGTTGTAGAATAATCCCATTACAATTTCACTCATTATCTATGGATACCATGAACAACAAGCCTCACGGCCCAACCTGTAGCTGCCCTCATCACAAGGTGATTCCGGCAACAATTATGCTGGTAGGTTTTGCAATGCTTATCGACCAACTGTCTCTCTACCACGGGCTTACGATGTGGGCGATTGCCGTCGGATTAGTGGTCACTGGTTGCGTCAAATTCTTTGAATCAAGTTGTAAGTGCTGCTAGTTACTCTGCGCTAGGAAATCAAACAAAAACAACTCCGCGCAACACGAAGTTGTTTTTGTTTATATTGAACACCCTGCCTGCTTACTTATGCATGAGTCGCTCGGCAGCGCGATCCTGAGATTCCTTAAGCTCGGCTACTTTTCGCGCCTCATACTCGCGCAACTCTTCAGCTTTTCGGTGTTCATACTCTTTAAGTTCTGCAGCCTTACGTTCTTCAAGTTCTCTCAAGCCTTCCGCTAAATAGGCCTGGTTTCCTTTTAGGTCTGCCACTTGATTTTTGTATTAGTTAGTAATTTTTCAATGCTATTTCACGTTATTACCGCCTTGTAACCCAAGCCAGGTAGTGCTGGCTACTCTTTACACAAACGAACATAATTCGACCTCTGAATAAACCCTACGCTCTCATTATGAAAATAAGATAAAAGTTTCAACGAAAAACACCCCGCGCTTCGCGGGGTGTTTTTGTTTTACTTTACGTTTACTGCATTTGCGGTGGCATCGATGCGGCAGGAGCCGTAGGTGCGCCGGCTTTCTTGAAGGAAACAGCGACGAGCACGATACCGAGCACGACGTGAAGCCAATGATCAGCAACGTTTGCTGTAATGAAACCGAGAAGATCACCGCCTGCGGGAGCCGTTACAAAACCAAGCACTGCAACAATGAGATAGATAATACCGAAAACGCGCAGGCCGACATCTGATTTTGCCGGCGCCATCGTGGCGATAAGGAGAAGCACGACACCAATTATAAGATGAACCAGGTTGTGAACGAGATTTGTCTCAAAATATCCCGCAGAACCGACGATCGGATTTGCGATAAATCCAAGAAGTCCCACAAGCACAAATACGACACCGAACACCATACTAAGTGTTTTAGCCATTGATTATTAATTACATTATTAAATTCTCCCTTAATGGTAGTACGCAATATCACAATAGAAAAGCACGAACGGGGGATAGAAAAAGCCGGCTCAACAGAGAGCCGGCTTAAAGAGAACAGTGGGTCGCTCCACCCTGCGATCAGGTAATGCACTCCCGGTGATCAACAAGAGAGATGTAGAGGTAGAGACAGACAGCCGAGTGATCAGCGGCAAGACCAACTCCAATCTTACCTTTATGTTTTTTACGCACGTAGCGGTAGGCTTCCTCTACCTTCTGCAACAGACGTGGCCTTTTCGATTCGATCATAACCTGAAGCATTTCCTGAATGTCTCTAAATCCATCGACAAACTGACGATTATGAAGAATGCCGGTCTCCTTTCCTTCCTGCAGTTCAATCTCCAATTCGTAGGAGTAGTATTCGAGAACGGTGAGCACTCGATGGTTCCGTACGGGGTACTTGTCCTCAACGCCGCTCACCTTATTCCCAACCGTTTTGGCTTCAATGAGATCAAGAACATCTTCCCACGACGTATTCGCCAGAAGAAAAGAAGCCCTCTCGAAAATGAGGCTGGGATTCTCTCGTATTTCTTCAAAAAACAATACCTGGGCTGCTATGAGGGGAAAAATTGGCTCCAGAATTCCTTGGTTGATTTTTCCGCCTCGGCGATTGAACTTGCTCATAACTACGGCTTCCGTGAGGAACCTGAATGAGCCAAGCATCGTTCTTTCTCCGGCCTCTTTTCTTTGAAGGAGATACTCGACGAACCGACGAATAGGAAAGCCGCTGTTAATGCCTGCGGTCAAAAAGAATTCCAGGCGCTTCGAGTCTTTGATATCTCGATAGCGCGTCGTGCAGCCTTTCTTACTGGCGACAGGCTCGAGCACCGAGGCAATAATGAACTTTCGCATAAGTTCATCCGCGAGCGAGTACTCGGCCCGAATGGTTCTGATGCGCTCTCCGATTTCTGTGCCGCGCTCTGTAGAAGCAACGAGTGTTTTCATACGTTGATATGACTGTGTCAACATTCAAAAGTCCAATACCACGATACACTGAAATATGTACTTAGTCAATAGTAGTGGCGCCGAGATACAAAAAAACCCCGTTCCGCAAAGCGGGACGGGGTTGAAGAACTCACTTTTTCTTTTTCTTCGTCCGCACGGTATGCGGACGTAAAAGATCGTAGACCGTTTCGTACGGAGTTGTACTCGACTTATCGTGCCGGACACGCTCAACAAAACAATTGCTGAGACAGAACGAATCACCAAACCAGGAATGAAATCCCGCCGGGTGCGGTGACGCTCCCCACTTCAGGTCAAAGACATGAGTCTCAACAATAATGGGGTTCGTCATTCGCACCAGAAGCTGAGGCCTAACTAGTTTTTTCGACAACGCCTTAATCTGAGGCGCCTGTGAAAAATACTCGAGAAACCGGGCTTTCTTTTTTTCATCCAGATCATCAATCGCTGTAAAAAACGAAAGGTGTTCGAGGATGAAACGCTCAGCGGCTTTCGGCTTCTTAATCGACGACGCTTCGAATTCTTTCCGACGCGAATGAAAGACGTCGGTGAGCATCGTGAGTGTGTGTCCGCGAGGCAGATGCTCAAGAACTTCGGCCACATTAAGAGACATTGCTTCAGGCAGAATGAACTGCAACACCTTCGCGCCCTGCATCAGGAACACATCATGCAATGTGTAGAGATGGGTTTCGGCATGAGCTCGCTCGGCCACAAGTTCGGATATTTCCTTCCGCAGACCATTCAAGCGATCTCGCTGGCCCTGTGTCTTGATCTGTGGACCTGACGGGTCAAGATTCGCTTTCGTCACCGAAAGGTACACGCCGAGAACCTCGTCATAAAGACCAACGAGAACACCTTTGATGTTTTCTTCCTTCTCACAACCTCTCGCCGCGTCGTGAAGATATACCCCAAGAACGGCACAGTCGATATTCTCATACTTCTTAACCTTGATGCTCCGCGGTCCGACAACAAGTACGCCTTGAGCGTCTCGCACCGACTGCGCAACACAGATTCCTTCGACTCCCTCGTCGTACTTAGCGCGAAGATACGCGGCAAGCTCGGGGTGAGTTTTGATCACTTGACGCTCAACAACCCGCGCATTCAATCCATGTTCTTCAATGAATCCTTCGAGGAGATTCAGAAGCTCATCGATTCGTTCAATGTCCAATGGAACCCCACAGAGCGAGATCAGATGCTTCATCTGCGTCGCGCGGGATTTGTTCCATGTTGTCGGGTGAGAGATCGCAAAGAGTCCGTGAAATGAGAGCGTCATCTCAAGATCTTCGATCGGCTTTCCACCAACAAACAAAGTTTGGTCGGCCAAATATTCAGCAAGAATCTCTTTCGAGAGTCCATTCTCACTACGCTTGGGCCACACGCGTGTCCCTGGAATCCGCAGTTCGACGCGATTGAAACCGGCCAGGTGCTTATGGTGCTTATTGATAAGTTCCGCATCACCGATCATGACCGGCAGCTTCTTCAGGGTCGTCTGAAGCTCAGGAAACATCCGCAGATCATAGGGCGTAAACTGGCGGGTAAAAGCGCTCGCCTCACATTCACCACGATGAAACTGAAAACGGTAGCCGTTCTCTTTGAGTGAGCCCCGCGTATACACGCGGTGATCACGGCGCACAAGTTCAATTCCGCCAACCGAATCAACAAATGTTGGATTGAACGAAGCGACCGGCGTTCCGATCAACGGCATCTTGCCTTCAAGATAAACCGCGCGTTGGTACCGAATAAACTCAGCAATCTCGTCGTCTTCCGCTCCAACAAACTGCGGAACATACCGTGCAAGCTCGGCCTCAAGAAAATCTTCTCGTTCCGTTCCGTCAAATTCTCCGAACATGAGCGTCTGAACACGCAGACTCGTCTCAGGAGTTACGAACCTCGACATACTACTTTCCTTTCTCGTTAGGGGTTTGATCTATTTTTTCTTTCAAAGAAACTACCGACGCAAACTAAGGTAAAGAGAGGGTTTTGTCAAAGAAATTCAGACAAAAAACCGACCTCACTGTTACGGGAGCCGGAATGATCTCATTATCAAAAAGTAATTAGTGATCCTGTTTTCCGTAACGGATCTCACCTGCCAGCCGAACTGCTTCTACAGCCGAAATTCGTTTCTCGCGAAAATCCTCTTGAAGTTTCGTAAGGTTGGGAATCTCGGCATCATTCCTCCCCAACTGCCAACACTCGGCCTTCATCGCCTCAATGAAACCAATAGGATCGGCTGCTTCAGATTCAACTAACTCGTGACTCATGAACACAGTATAGCAAACAAAAAACCACCGGCCGAAGCAAGTGGTTTTAACCTTCGAACTTATCCCTGAAAATAAAGGTTTCTTGGGGCAGACCCCTAGGAATTTGCGGAACTTGGGACTCGTCCTGAAGCGTGGCAGAGCCGCGCGGTATTAACCTTTGTTTCGTCTTCGCTCGGACGAAATGAATCCACCGAAGGATTCATTTCGCTCCTCGCTAGCCGAAATAAAGTTGCCAAGTGAGGTCCTCTGCTGAATTCCTCTGAAAAAATTCGAGAGCAGCATTGCGCAACTCAAGAGGCTTCCCAACAAGCGTTGTGTGGTACTGATCGACAAACTCGTTGGGACGTTCACACAAGAGTACCGCCGCGGCAATTTTGGCCAATCGGCCATAGCGCCGTTCAATCCAGGAAAAAATAATGCTTACAGGAAGCGCTTTCTCTTTCCAACCAAACGCGGTCATCGGAAGCGGAATAACGTCTTCCACTTCCTTACAGCTCCGCCACGCCTCCTCTTTGAGTTCCAGAAGTAGAGATTTTTTTACATGACCTGTTGGCGTAAGAAATTCGGAGCCGCGTTCAGCAAGAATTTGTTCAGCCCGCAGTGCCACCTCTTCCCCTTCGTACGTGAGAATCCACTGTATGGCATTTTCAACTGTCCGGTCTTTAGTGTTCATAGAGAATACCTTTCTGTTTTTAGCTTACACTTTTGCAAATCTATTTCAACTCTGCGATAGAAGGGGTGCGGGAAAAACGGGAACCGGAGAAAACGAAACCGCAGCAGTATTTTTTATCATTTTACTCCGGGAATAGGAAAACACTGAGGTAGCCGAAAGAAACAAAACACTCACAAAAACCGCTGCCGCCATCTGTGATCTGCTCATAATTTTAATTGTGACCAGTGAAGATGAAGACCGAGTGAGATTAAAAAACCACCCTGCGGTGCGGGGTGGTTTTGTTCACCTACATAAAGTAGACCTGCCAACCACATTCAGCAAACGAACCAACCTGAAACAACTCAAGTACTTCATCGCGAAGACCGAGCGGATCGGTAACGAAAGAGGTGTCCCTCTTTAAAACAAACTCCTGAGCAGGCTCGGAGAGAATAATGGCTGCGGCTACAATGGCCAACCGGCCGTAACGTCGTTCGAGCCAGGAAAACACAGCGTTAAGTGGTAGTCCGTCTCTCTCTGCAAAAAAAGTGGTCATCGAAAGAGGTATACGATCTTCAACCTCCGTGCATGTTCGCCAGGCCTCTTCCTTGAGCTCCACAAGCAGCCCTTCCTTAACTGAGCCATCAGGGGCCAAAAACTCACCAGCCCGTTCGCAGAGTATCTGCTCTGCCCTATTCGCCACCTCCTCACCTTCATATGTTTTGATCCAGTGAAGTGCGGCCTCAACCGTTGTTAGTATCGTATTCATAGAACCTATCTTTCTATCTACAAACTACACGCTTCTGAAACTATTTCAACCATAGCACCACTTATTTATACGACTCGCTCATATTCCAAATAGTTTCAAACATAGCCTCTACGATATGGTAAATATCTTTTGACGTAACAATCACCCCACCCCCGTCTTCACCATACGAAATGAACGCAACTGACGTATCGTAGAGGATCATCATTGTGTTGAATTTGTTTGTCATATTTTTAGGCATAAAGCGCGGATTGCGCAGTTTTATATCTTCAGTAGAAAGCTTTCGGGTTGAATTCCCCGATTCCCACAACGTCCGCGAATGAATGCCGTGATACTTTCGCGCTTTGAGATAGTAATCCCCGAACTCACTGTCGATATCTCGTAAATAATTATTGTAGGGAGCAATGATATCCCACTTTTTACTCTTTGCCCGAAAGGCAGCATCAAAAAGTGACCGGATCCCATTTTTACCTGAAAACTTCTTAACGATAAATTCGTTAGTGTTGCCGCCTCGAAAAGTGCCGAGTGATTCGAGAAGAGCCGGCAAACTTTTTTCCAATTTTAGAATCCTGTGTTTTTCTTCTTCGAGAAGCGATTTAAGGCGACCGGGGTCAACGGCAGCGTATCGCTTTACCGCCTCACCGGTATCCAAAACCAAGCCTTTCGTAATAAGGGAAAGGAGGTTGTGATAAACCGTTGGTCGTTTAATAGTTAAAGCCAGTGAAAGTTCCTGAAGCGTTGATGATGGTTTTTTGGTAAGCGCCACAAAGACCTCTGCTTCTTTTTGTGAAAGACCGAATTCAACCAAATGTTCGACTATGTTCGTTTTTTTCATATTTTATTTGTCCATATTTTTTATGGACAATTTTGACCCTAGCGTACCAACCGGCGTACTCTTTGTAAAGAAGGAGATCAACACAGAACATTGACAAGTATATGAAAACAAAACGAACCTCAACTGAATGGTGGGTAGCGACAAAAAGCGATCCTGCGGCTTTTATCAAATGGCTCAAGGATCAGTATCACGGAGAGGTGACGGCGGCGGTGCGAATCCGTGAGCTCATCCTTATCTACCCCGCGAATCCCAAGTGGAAAAACACTGTTGAGACCATCGCCTCTCAGGAAGAAACTCACGCAGAGTGGGTAGGAGAACTACTCACGGCGCGCGGAGTGAAACCTGAAACACTTGAAAAGCGTGAGAGGTATTGGGAGAACACCCTCAAACAAATTACCGACTGGGACAGCGGGTGTGCTGTTGCCGCTCACGCTGAAGCTATGCGCCTCGATCGCATTCGTGCGATTTGCGCCGATCCCGATGCGCCGGGCGATGTCAAAGAAGTTTTCGGAAAAATCCTTGTTCAGGAGGAGTTCCATGAAAAAGCTTTCCGATCATTTACAACTGACGAAGCTATGAAGCGAACGCTCGACGGCCATCTCGCTGGTATGAATGAACTTGGATTGGTTCCGTAAACCAATCGTCGGATCAAACCACCCAGCAATGGGTGGTTTTTATTTATTCTTACAAAAAATTTCTTTGAGAAACTAAAAACCCGCCACATTCACGTGACGGGTTCGATTGAAGTGAGTCTCACACTCACCGAGAGTAAGCCTTGAGTCGTTCAGACATGGTGACCGGATCACGGCTTTTTCCAAGAGCTGAATCGGGACTAATGACACCTGACTCGACAAGTTCCATAATATGATTATCGAGAAGCTGCATGCCGTACTTTTTCCCCGTCTGAATGTCCGAATCAATCTGAAACGGACGATTACTGCGGATCATCGCCTGAATTGCATTCGTAACGTGCAAGAACTCATAGGCAGCGACCATTCCCTTACCATCAAGACGCGGGCACAATGCCTGCGAGAGCACCGCGACAAGACTTCCCGCAAGCTGAACCCGGATATGCTCCTGTTCATCTGTCGGAAAGGCGTCGATGATACGGTTAACCGTTGAGGCGGCACCCGAGGTGTGGAGCGTTGCAAAGACCAAATGGCCAGTTTCCGCAGCGCTTACGGCCGCACGAATGGTTTCAAGATCACGCATTTCTCCCACCAGAATGACATCAGGGTCCTGGCGCAGTCCGCGACGCAATGCCTCAGGAAAATTCGGAACATCGGTACCGATCTCACGCTGGTTCACCAACGATTGCTTGTGATCATGGAAGTACTCGATCGGATCCTCGAAGGTGATGATGTGTCTCCTGAAGTTGGTGTTGATATGATCAACCAAACTGGCAAGTGTCGTCGTTTTCCCAGATCCAGTTGGCCCCGTGACAAGAAAAAGGCCCCGCGAGCGCTCACAGATCCCTGGAACCGCCGGCGGCAATCCGATCTCCTTGAGACTCAAGAGCTTGGTAGGAATGCGCCTCAGCACCAACGCGCAGTTCCCTTTTTGTTTGAAGAGAGCAACGCGAAATCGTGCTTGATCGCGAAACTGAAACGAAAAGTCTCCCGACCCGCTTTCGTTATACTCAGTCACAATGTGCTCCGGCGCGATCGCCTTCATTATTTCCTCCGTGTCTTCGGGTCGAAGTTTGACATCAGTCTCGATGGCGACAAGTTCTGTATTTCTACGAAACGTCGGCTTGGCACCCACGCTCAAGTGGATATCGCTTGCATTATTTTCAACACAAGCAGTCATGAGGTCAGTAATAGCAAATGCGGGCATAACATTCCTTTGGTTTGTTGTTCTGTCACTGATGCTACCGCTCAATCTGAAAAAGGCAAGGTTACATTTTATTTCAAAACATCCCACATTTAGCGGCCTGTTTTGAAACCTTTCAGTACTATGACTCCTGAACAGCTCTCATACCCGTACTTCTTCCGGTTTTGATCTCTCCAGAACCCCTACACTTGCGACATTTTAAAAAGAAAAAAATTCTTCCGGTTCCGCCGCAATTTTCGCACACTTTATAGTGAACGGTGTCTTCCCTCGTAAGGGAAACTCCGGAAGACTCACGCCTCCATCCACCACCGCCCCCTCCCCCGCCGCCATCACCACCTTTTTGAAGCGGGGGTTCCCCATCTCTATCGCTAAACTCAAGTTTGTTTTCTCCCAATTCTTGAAGCTCGGCACGAACGCGTTCGACTTCATCTGCCTCACGAGCCCGTTTCTCCGCTTGTTCCACTTCCTCATCGGCAGCCGTATCTTCCTGCTCACGTTCCTGTGGAGCGGGTGATTCTCGTACCTTCTCCCGTTCAGATTCACGTGGCAACTCTTTCGCTGTAGGCTGGTTAAACGATCCTGTTTCAGGGAATTCGGTTATTACCTGATTCTCCAGCCCGTCTTCTGGTTCTACATACGTCACTTCGCTTTGTCCGGAAAATTGATTCGTTGTTGTGGTATCAACTTCATCAGGAGTCTCACGTATATCTTTAAGCGCAGAAGCAATTTCCGCTTCTGTAACCTGGGAGTCTTCAGAACCTGACTCTGCTGGTGGGATGTTCTCGGGGAGTTGTTCGAATGACATACTCTAAAGTATATCACCACACAGATGACACAAAACATCCTGCGGAAAGCGGAATGTTACTTGTGGTGAGTCTCTCGAACCAGAACTGTGTTTGAAAAAAGAATGACACAAGAAACAATTTGTACTCCAATACTTTAAAACACAAAGCTAACCTATAAGATCCATGCGACTGAAACCCAACTTTCTCATTTCAATCCAAACCTTTTTTGTCATCTCAAGATTTTCATCACTTAGTTGGGAAGGTAAATGCGCCATTTCAGCTGGATCGTAACCAAGATGCTTTAGTATCGAATATATTTCCCGTGAATGAAACGACTCAATAAGGCGTTCGTACAGGGCAACATACTCAGGCCATCGAGGATCATCTCTTCTGAGCGGATTATTTATAGCTCTGCTATTTTCCTTTAAAACAGCGTCTTCATTTAATGAACCGTCGTCATTTATCCAACGATGGACTTTCCGCACCATCATGTGAAAATTATTCTGGTACGAGGCAAACTGGTTCAACACTGATGAGCTTTTCAATTCGGTTTTTCTTTCGGGCGATGAGACAGCGGGCGAATCGATCCATTCCCCCATATCTTTTACTAGATCATCCTCGGTGTACTCACCTGGAATTCTCTCTAGATTTGATTGTTCAGGCTGTTCTGGCATGCAAAAATCATATCAGGTTAGAACTCAAAAGTCCTTCCGGGGCAATCTTATGATGCGACCTTATTTGATTCATCACACAATTTGACAAACTTCCTGATCATGTTAATTTTCGTTTAGACCAGCGACGAAAGGAATGAAGAAAAATGATCTACAAAACCACGTACGTCACCAACCTGTTTACCGGTGAATCTCTGACGCTTGAGATTCCCGGCAGAAACATAGCGGAACTTGAGAAAAAGAA
>CAYGLL010000006.1:0-44242 GCA_964350935.1 uncultured Candidatus Saccharibacteria bacterium
CTTTACTAGAGCTCCGAAAGTCCTTTTCCGTGTTCCATTAGCTTTACATTGCCCTTTTATTTGACAGTTTGATGAAAAGTCGTAGCATCAGGTTAAACCTCTTTACTGAGGATTTGTTCTTCAAAACCTGAACACGTCAGTCATATGCAGAAAAAACCAATTGATAAAGCACGGACCTTTGTTAAAAAGTCTGCAAAGACAGAGCTTCCGGTCAACCATCGCTTTTTTCCAAAGCTCGACGTGGAACATCAGCTCAATCGTCGTCCTGCTACCTCTAAACGTGTCAACGGCCTCCTACGTGCAATGATGACGTACGCTCGAAAGCACCATCGGCTTCATGTATTTTGTTGGGATCGCAACAAAAAGATCGTAACGCAATGCTTGGCGCGACTAGGGAGACCACTGCAAGACAGAAAAGGTGCTTATTGGAAAACCAGCGGCAGAAAACCAGTTGTCATTCGTTTTTTCCTCAAGGATCCTCACCTTCTCAAAAATACCGGGCCCAGAAAACCCCATCCTGGCGAAGCCGAACTAATTGGAGAGCTTCTCAGTGCTTACAATTCTGGCGGGTACTAATAACCCCCTCTCCGACAACATTTCAACCAGCCACGTGGCTGGTTTTTTAATTAAAAAAGCGCCGAGACTTGTCTCGGCGCTAAAATTAACCGTGCTTCTGAAAACTCCACACCAGCGTATCTGCAACACGTTGGAAATCATTTTCACCTTTGATTCCGTTGGGTTGCCGCGGATCATCGTTGTAGTGAAGTATGAGTCCAGAAGCAACACATCGACGTGTAAAGGAATCCTCGGGAAGAATTTCCTGCATGAGCTTGAGGAAGGTTCTTTTCCAGCGCCAATCATTACCGAGTGGATCAAGTTCTGATTCGAGGTCGATGAGCTTCTGAAACCGTTCAGGAATCTGCTGGATCGTATTGAGGCGATCGGCAAGCGGTGTGCCCAAATCGTAGACAAAACGTTCCGAAGAGAACTCATCTTTCATAACCCCACGAAACCAAACCAGGAGCTCAGTAACCTTATCCATACGGAGATTGCCGTCGTCGACGAGCATGACAACAAGATACGGGAAATTTACTCCATAGAGACGATCGTACTCTCGTACCCGACGTTCTCCAAGCTGAACCAGCGCAGCTACGATATTTACCGCCTGCAACTGGCAAAGTTTGTGGTAAATACTGAAGTGTTCTCCAGGAAAATCTCCGGGCTTATCTTTCGAGGGGAGCGCGAGAAACAGCTCGACGTTGATAACGGTAATTATTGAATCGGTGGTGATACGGGTGCTGTCCGGTAATGTAATGTTCATAATCTTCCGAAAGATTACACCCCATACAAGAAAAAGCAAACAAAAAAGGAAGGCTTAAAAAAAACCCTCCAATGGTAGCTATCGTTCCATCACCGCTTCGTTGTGACCGAGGACATTTCCTTTCGTAAATGCCGCCGACGCAAGTTGGGTCAAAAAACGCCCAACATCGGGACGAAGATCGGCTTCCAACACACGACAGGTGAACACATCGAGAATCTCGGTCGCACTGCCTGGAACACGATCAAAGCTCTTAAGAAAAGCTTCCCGCCCGGCTGGAGTTATGTCGTCGAGCAAGCTCACGGTTACTGAGTGAAACAAACCTCCCCCATCTTCCTTATGTGTGTGAAGTAATACCGCGGCATTCATGCATTCCCTTTCTGTTTGATTGTTGTACTGTTTGCTACGATAGTACTTTTTTGAGACAGGAAGTCAAATCAGTAAAAATAAAAACGGGAAGGCGCGTGATGCATCCTCCCGTGGTGAACTTTCCTTCAGGCACCTATTTTTTCCTCCCTTGGGAAATAGTGGATCCAATTTTCACGGCAGAGTCCCCATCTCAATGCCGACTCATGCATATTCGCAAACTTCCTCCGCTCTTTCACACCATTGAAGCCGACGACACCGACACTGCATGATTTTTCAGCCTGCTGACAAAGAGATGTTTCTGTATGCTTTCGGAACTCTTCGCGGCTTAACCTTCCAACCTCCTCACCCTGTTCAATGTCGAAAAAGATAAAGAAATTGGTAAGGTCAGAGTAATACTCGTTGAGCAACGGATCCTCTTTCTCAAAAATGGAAGATGAAAGCATAACTGAAAATCCGATGACTATTCCTGCTATGGTAGGCGTCAGCCACCAATATGAAAGACTTTCAGTCTTACCAAATGCATCGCTAAATAGTAGGATAAGGTAAATTATCGCTAGAACTATACAACTGACCCCAGCAATAAGTAAGAAAGAGGAAATTTTTTCCTGCTTCTTCTTGCGTTCCATCCGCGCGAGAGGCAACGGTTCGTTCGGATGCTTTTCGGCCCATGATTGCGTGAAGAACGGTGGAATCATTCCATCACGTTCGTACTCCCACATTTGTTTCTGCATGTGACTTACCTTTCAATGCCAAACCGATGTCCCGAAGACTTTGGGTCCATTCTGGCGAGTGTCAGTACCCGCAAGAACTGGTCGAGACGGAAAAACTTTGGCGAGCTAATCCACGTGTACTATGGCTACAATCATAGAAAATTGCAAGGGCTACTTAAGGTTCACTTTGAGGCCTGAAATTAGTCTTTGTAGAGGAACCCGTTCCTGCTTGCCACTATCGCGGTCGCGGACAGTTACATCATTTTTTTCGAGCGAATCAAAGTCAACGGTGACGCAGAAGGGCGTGCCGATCTCGTCCTGACGACGGTAGCGTTTGCCGATGTTACCGTTATCATCGAACATCGTTTCCGGAATTTCTTTGCGGATCATACGATAAACCTCCTCTGCTTTTTTGATCAATTCGGGTTTATTTTTGAGAAGTGGAAAAACAGCAACCTTAATCGGTGCAATATTTGGCGAAAGTTTGAGAAACGTGCGAGTCTCCCTAGATCCGCCTTCGGCGGATTGGGCGATCGGATCACTCTGATCCGATTTAGCCCCGCCGAGAGAATCCTCACTATACGCGTCCGACAAAACTGCAAGCACCAGGCGATCCAAACCAAACGATGGTTCGATACAGTGCGGGGTAAAACGCTCCTTTGATTCCTCGTCATAGTATGAAAGATCGACAGTGCTCGCTTTGGTATGTGCGCCGAGGTCAAAATCGGTGCGGTACGCGAGGCCGGAAAGCTCTTTGCGACCAAACGGGTAATCAAATTCGAAATCAATCGTGCGCTTTGAGTAGTGAGCGCGATCAGTATCGGGAACTTCAAGCCGGTGGACCTTAGCTCTCGGTAGCCCGACATCCGTAGTGAAAAAGTCCTCCGTCTCTTTTACAAATTCCTCAAAGACCGGTTTCCATTCAGCGGGTTTTACAAAATACTCGATCTCCATTTGCTCGAACTCACGTGTGCGGAAAAGAAAGTCTCGCGGAGCGATCTCGTTTCGAAACGCCTTCCCAATCTGAGCCATACCAAAGGGCAAGCGTGGGTGAAAGGTATCGATAATATTTTTGAAGTTAACAAACATACCCTGCGCAGTTTCGGGGCGAAGATATGAGGTAGCGGCATCTCCTTCGATAGCACCGACACTAGTTTTGAACATCATGTTGAACTGCCGAGGTTCACTCCAGTTCTTTTTACCACAATTGGGACACACCGCGCCTCCCTGCAATTTAATTCTTCCCTCGCGAACAGCATCCCAAAAATCATTTATACCAAAAAGAGTATCCGCTCTTTGTCTCGAGTGACATTCGATACACTCAACCAGCGGGTCCGAAAATCCGCCGACGTGACCGCTTGCTTTCCACACTTCCTGGCGCATCAGAATTGCCGCGTCCATGCCGTACATATCATCACGATCAAGAACAAAACGTTTCCACCAGAGCTTCTTAATATTATTTTTGAGCGCAACACCTAAAGGACCGTAATCCCACGTACCGGCCAATCCACCGTAAATTTCAGAACCTTGAAACACAAAACCCCGGCGCTTCGTGAGCGCGATCAGTTTCTCCATTACCTCATTCTTCTCTTCAGTTTTTTTAGCCATAGAGACGGTTAGAATAACTTTTGAATACCCATAGGTCAACCACTGCACACATTCGCGTAAACTACTGCTTCACCGTCCCCTGGTCAGTTACATATCCCGGATCGGTTCGGACGTCAGTGGTAAGTGACTGCCGCGGAATTCTGAAAGCAGTTCCGGTGAAATCATCGCTTCCGGTAAAGATGGGGTCGCGGACCAACACAGGCTGTTGACCAAGCTGGCTTAAGCTCGGCGTGATCGCCACCTGAAACGCAACCTCGCGCGGCTCGGAACTAAAGCCCGTGTAAGGATCGATATCACCCACGTCCCACGTGATGAGCCCGCCGACTGGCTGGAAATTAATAGTCTCGGACGAAGGGCTTACCGCTCCCAACCACTTTACGTATGAAGGAAGAAAAGCTTTTACCTGTCCGTTAACAATCTTGTTTGAAGTGTTGGTGAGACTCCATATGATCGTGTAGGTTGTTTCTTGATTAACGGTCGGAGGTAGTGGCCCGCGATTCGGCAACGGCCCCAGAGCATAGGTGCTTTTAGCTGCGAACGAAACCTCGGTCGCAAGCTTCACCTTGCGCGTAATGAGTGCATTAATCTCTTCGGGAACCGATGTTTCAGAAACGCGCTTTCCTTTCACCGTAACAGAAAATTTCATTTCGGGATTTTTAATTCCTCGATCAATGATGTAGGACGCGGGAGCTACAGTGAAGCCGAAAATTTCATTTCCTTTAGCGCCTGGCTCGAGAATGCTTAATTTCGGATCACTCGTCTGATCCCAAATAATCTTATTGTCGGAAGAGCGATAAAAACCCAGATCGGAAGTTACTGAAAGCGGATCGAAGAGATTTCCCTCAAGCTGAACTTCCAACATAGTATCGGTAACACGGGTTGGCAAATTGTTTGCCCACAACACATCAGCGCGAACAGTGCCGCTTGGACGCACCACGTACTCGGGAATGGCGTCACCATTAAACGCAACATCAAGACCGACGAATGGCCGCTTGACCCTCACCGAGTGCTCTACCGAAAGGAAGTTGGTGCCGATTTCCTTTTCGTTGTTTTTATCCTGAATACCAACGTAAAACCTGAATACGCGATCCTCTTCATTCTGACCGTCAATTTTTCCACGGATCCGAATGGTCTTTTTATCGGCTGGTTGCATTGAGCTTATGAGCCACGCATTCTTTCCATAGGTTGGTTTGGGTGAACCGCTCTTAAACTCAAAACCAAAAGGATACTCCACTTTTACCAACGTGTTCTCAAGCGGCGTATTCGAGTTTGAGTTCAAATTCAGAACAAAATCAATGTCCTGACCGGACTGTATTTCTTTAAGAGCCTGAACCGAAACGGAAATAGGTGACGACTTCAGAAAGAACTCGTACTTTTTCTCTTTATATAAACGGGCATTGGAATCTTTCACCCGATATTCGATTGAAACAACCAATTCCTGGGTTGAGTTTTCGGCTCCAAAAAAGACTGCTTTTACCTCGCTTGAGATATTTCCGTTTTTAGGAACAATACCTAACGACTCCTCATATCGTTTAAAATCTGAGGTGAGATCAGTCGCTTTCTTGGTCCCGTCAGGAAAATCGATTCGCAAATCGGCAGACTCAAGATCAATGTTGTTGCTATTCTCAATAGTTACCTTAATAGGCACCTCCTCTCCCCCCGATACCGAAACCGGAACAACAGCTGAAATGTCGACATTATCTGTACTGACGGTATTCGATCCGCTTAAAAAAACATATCCGGCAACACCCACAGAAAAAATAAAAAAGAAAACAGCAAAAATAAGTATTGCTTTAATCGGAGAAAAAAATTTTAATTTGGTTCGCGACATAGTTGAGGTAGCAATCGTTTCGGGTGTGGCAATATTTTCAGTGGTCCAGTCATTCTTTATGTCATACTCTTTGTGCGTAAACTTCTGCCCGCGGCCGGCATCGTGTGTGTGTGAAAGGTCGTCTCGTGAGTAGAGATCTTCGCGCAGCGTATTGATCTTGTCAGCACCCTCCGGTTTTTTCTCGTCTGCCATGGGGCACATTATATCACGCTCCTCTTACGGTATTACAAATGCGATGCCCTAAGTGATTTGTTGATTTCGGAGAGTGCGAGTGCCTGAACGCTGTCCATAGTACGCAGTACATCGTCATTCCAATACGGCGAATTAATAAAATGCGCGATACCTGGTGCCGAACCCACGTACCCTAAACTATGAAGAATCCTCAGCAAAAGTACGTATTCAAAATTTGCGACCAGAGAGGAATTACAGCCTTTGGAACGAGCAAACGAATAGGCTCCGGCAATATGGTCAAACAATTCCTCGTTACGCTCCTCTCCCTGCACCAGTCGCCGCAACAAAGAAAATGAGCGCGCAAATATCTGACAGAGCTCTTTTTCACTACGCAATCCGGTGAATACATTTTCAATCGGCACCGCGCCGGTAATTTTCCATGATGAACGGCCGCGCACCAAACTCACCAGGGAATGGTTAAACTCCAAAAGGCCGGGGCGGAGTTTTGAATGAGGGACTGAAACGCTCTGGGCGGTTGCCTTGATAAGACCAAGCTCGCGCGTCAGAAGCACACAATAAATATTCGCCTCCCCGAACGGTGTCGTTTTTAGTACAAATGCTTTGGTGTGATAGAGATGGTACATAAGTAGAAAGTAGTAAGTAGCGGGTAGTTAGTAGAGGAAAACCAACATTAAAATTTTAGCACAAGAAAAGAAAAAGCGGCTTTTGACGTTGTCGTCAAAAGCCGCGGGTGTTTCAAGGAAACCTGAAACCTGCCGAAACTACTTCGCATCCGGCCCTCGAAAGGGTTTCGGACAGAAAGTTCACAACCATTGCTGCAAACCGAGACTGTTGGTTCGCATCAAGCGGATTGTAGAGCTCGGCAAGCTCTTTGCTCTTTGCCTCGTTGAATTCGTAGAGATGGTATGTAAGATAAGCGGTGAGCCCGGGAGGTGCGACGTGATTGCCGCTCCCATCAAGAGTACCTTTGGTACTCCCGAACGCCACGCAAGTCTTGAGAAAGGAGAGACGCGCTTGAGGGTTCTCTTTGACCTGAATATGCACTACATACCGCAAATCGCGCACCTTCGGATTCGTAGTAATCGGATTGAGGTGCATATCGGCCAAGCAGGCAACGGATTCGTAACTCAACAACTGACAACCCTGCGCAAGCTGGTTGTAGTTCTTCTGAAAACGAAACACGGACTGCTCGAATACTGCGACCACCTCACCATTTCGTAAGAGAAAAGTTTTTCCCTCCACCGCTTTGGTGGCGAAAAAAGGAATCGCCACCATTAACCCACCCAAAATGCACGGGATGAAAAACTTCGCGTTTCTCCTAAGGCAAAGTGAGCGGTTTTTTTCGAGGACAGAACCGAAAAAGATAAGGGTACCGAACACAGCGGCGAGAAGACCGACAACCATACATAGACCGCGGGTAGCTGTCAGCAGAAAGAAAAGAGTTTCATTCATATCAGAATCTCCGTTTGTTTGATTTTTGAGGAACACAAGGCGCCGATGCCGTAAAAAATGCTAGCACAGGTAGCAAAAAAAGTCGATACCTGACAAAAATGTCCCGGCTGATTTTTAGCAAAACATTCTACTTCTGTATCTGAAGTTTGAACGAGAGCGTGTCGATGACAAACGCTTCTGTTGAGAGCATAGTGAAAACTACATCTTTCAAAGAGGTGAGTTTCAAAAGCGCTGGTTTGTTTTTTTCCACGAGCGTTTTCCCCTCTTCATTCGCCTCCATCTGAAGTAGTACCAATGTTCCTGGATTAAGATTTTCTTTCTTGCGAAGATCCTGAACGGCGCGAATAAGATCCCTCAGATTTCCTTCTTCTTTAAGTTCGGGGGTGATGGTCATATCAAGCAGAACATCAGTTTGAATTTTTCCGTCAAACACCATCTCTTTAACATTCACCTCATCTTTAATGAGTTTCGTAAGTTGAGGGTGTTTCTCAATTTTCAATTTGTCATTCTTTACACGCAGCACTGAAAGTGGCTGGCGGACTTTGATCCCGGCTTTCGCGCGAACCTCAAGTGCGAGCGAAACGATGTGTCGCACCTCTTCCATCTGCAAAACCACTGATTCTCGCTTATGCGGACGCCATTCCCCTGCGCGCGGCCACTCCCCGAGATGCACGCTCTCACTCTCCCCTTCACCCTTAAGATGCCCGTAGAGATACTCGGCAAAAAATGGAGCGACGGGAGCCATGATGTGTGCGACTGATAACAAAACAAAACGCGTTGTATCAAGTGCAGCCTGGCGATCATCACTCTCATCTTTGAAACGATCGCGTGAACGGCGCAGATACCACGTTGAAATATCTTCAATAAACTCACCGATAGGGCGGGTTGCGCGATCAAGTTCGTTCGACTCCAATCCCTGCGTCACGCGTGCGATTGTCTCTTCGAGGCGTGCGACAATCCACTGATCGAGCACATTTTTTGAAGAACTCGGTTTTGTCTTTTTTAGATTTTCGGGAGATGCATGAAGCTGGTAAAACGAAAAGACGTTGTCGAGACGATTAAAGACTTTGCTCATCACATCCTGCACCGCACGCTCGGAAAAACGCAGATCCTCTCCACGAACAACTGGTGATGAAAGCAGGTAGTAGCGCAAGGGATCAGCTCCGTAGCGGTCAATAAGCAGCATCGGATCAGGATAGTTTTTAAGCTTCTTCGACATTTTCTGTCCGTCTTCGGCTAAAATAATGCCATTTACGATTACCTTTTTATAAGCTGACTCTCCGAAAAGTGCAACCGAGAGCACGAGCATCGAATAAAACCATCCGCGTGTTTGATCCAGACCCTCTGCAATAAAATCAGCTGGAAAACCGCGTGATTTTTTGAGGAATCCGCCTGAAGGATTAAAATGAGAATCTTCTTTAAAGGGATAATGTGCGGACGCAAAGGGCATTGAACCCGATTCAAACCAGCAATCAAAAACATCGGGAACACGCTTCATTAAAGCTCCGCACACACAATCGAACGTAACCGCATCAACATACGGTCGATGAAAATCCACTTCGAAGCGTGCGTTGTGGGGCATATGGTAGAAATTGAATTCTTTGATTTCTGCATTCTCTACAAAATAGTCACTCACGCCGCGCAATTTAATCGTCCCTGCAGGATCCAAGCCTTCCGCGCCGGAAACCATCATCCATGCCGGTGAATCATGCGTAACAATCAAAATATTCTTACCGTTAAAGCGCCGATCAACGTCATACAGAAAATCCATAACACGCGCGCGCATGTCAGAGTAATTTTCCCCGCCCGGGGGCGTTTTAACGAAGCGCTCCTCATCGGAACTGAAATACTGCTGATAGGCAGTGACGGGCTTTCCATCAAACTCCCCCGCCTTAAGTTCACGGATACGCTCATCATAATTTATAAACTGCGGCGAAAGACCGATTCCGGTCCGAATAATTTCAGCGGTCTCACGCGTGCGTACAAACGGAGACGCATACATCATATCGATGCCATATTTTCGAAGTTTAGCCGCAGTCGCTTCAGCCTGTTTTTTTCCGTTCTCGGTGAGGTGATGCGGGTGTGCGGGATCAGTACTTAAAATACCTCGTACATTATTCTCGGCTTCTCCGTGACGAACAATGAAAAAGCGGTTGCGGCTTTTGGTAAAAAGTTTGAGGTCGGCAAGTGAACCCATGTGTTCGGTCTTGCCGCACTGTCCGCACTTCCATACCGGTAGCGGTGCGCCCCAGTAGCGGCTACGGGAAATTGCCCAGTCGCGCGCACCTTCAAGCCACTTACCAAAACGGCCGTCGCGGATATCTTCGGGAATCCACGAAATCTTCTTGTTTGCCTCAACAAGCTTGTCGCGAAAGGACGAGACTTTCACGAACCACGAGGAAGCGGCATAATTGAGAAGGGGCGTGTCACAGCGCCAACAGTGTGGGTAGGCGTGCGTTATTTTTTCTTTAGCGAAGAGAAGTTTTTTTCCGGCAAGATACTTTATGATCTCAATATCAATCTCCTGATGATTATCTTTAGGCTTAACAAGGCGCAACGGAAAATCGCGGACATCTGTTTTAAATTTTCCGTCGATTGAAACATGTTGAATAAACGGCAGTTGGTGCTTGGTACTAAGCGCAAGATCATCTTCTCCAAAACCCGGCGCGATATGGACGATACCGGTACCGTCTGTGGTCGTGACAAACTCCGCGCCGTATACTTTCCAGCCATTCTCCCGATTTTTAATGTCACCTTTGAAGTAGTAATCGAACGGCGGCAAATAATTTTTACCTATAAGATCAGTCCCTTTTACCGAACCGACCACCTCGTACTCGTACTTCCCCGCAACAGCGGCCAGGCGCTCTCGTGCGAGAATAAAAATGTCGTTAGGAAGAGCAGCGGGTTGAGATTCCGTAGATGCATTTTTTTCTTTGAGTAGTTTAATCTTTACGTATTCAATGGTCGGGTTTACTGCAAGTGCGACATTGCCGGGAAGTGTCCACGGTGTTGTCGTCCACGCAAGCATATACGTCTTTGCCTGTGCGGCCGCCGAGGGGGCACCATCCATTAATTCAAATTTTGCATACACTGAAAGATCCGCGATGTCTTTATACCCCTGGGTTACTTCAAAATTTGAAAGGGTGGTCTCACAACGCGGACACACGTGCATTGACTTGAAACCCTCGTAAATCAATCCTTTTTTCCAAAGTTCTTTGAATGCCCACCAAATCGACTCGGTATAGCTTGAGTCCATCGTGCGGTAGTCATTGGCCATATCAACGAAGCGACCGATGCGTGGAATCTGCGTTCGCCACTCATCAGCAAACTGCATCACACTGGTGCGTGCGGCTTCGTTAAACTTTTCAATTCCAAAATTTTCGATATCACGTTTTGCCTTGAGACCAAGATCTTTTTCAACCAAGTTCTCAACCGGAAGGCCGTGACAGTCCCACCCCCACCGGCGCGGCACATGAAAACCGCGCATGGTTTTATAGCGCGGAATAACGTCTTTAATGACACTCGCCAACAAATGACCGTAGTGCGGAAGGCCGTTTGCAAACGGCGGACCGTCGTAAAAAACAAACTCACCTTCCGGCGATTTTTTAGAGAGCGTTTTCTCAAAAATAGCGTTCTCTTTCCAAAATTTGAGCGTTTCTTCCTCGCGCACTGCAGCAGGGCTTTTGGTATCCTGTTGAGGTTTTTCTGGTTCAGCCATAAAGGTGATTTTATCATTTCTCCGAACAATAAAAAACTCGACAGGGCTTCACCTATCGAGTTTTGATACTTACGTTTGTAGCGCTCTTCCCAGTTCAACCATCACCGCATAGAGAAGTGTGCCGACGGATTTTGTACCATCCGAGTCTTGCGTCTGACATATATCGACGAACTCTCGACGCACTGCGCTCCATGCAATAATTTTTCTCGCAAGAGATGCCGGGACCTTTAGACGCCTTTCCGTCAGAAAGCGTTTTACACGCTCAAATGTCTGATGACCTCCGCCAGTCTTCAGACACTCAACAGTCACCGCCGTAAACGTAAATGGATTTCCCGTAACAGAAGGTGTCTCAAGAGTAATAAAATGACCCTCGTGCACCATCTCCAAAAATCGGCCATCTCCATACACGCAAACTTCCACCATTTCAATATCAGTAGTTGTATCACTTGTTTTCATAAAGAGCCTTTCAAAAAAACCTTACCTTATTTACACAAAAAGAAAAGGCGCGCGATCGAAATCGCGCGCCTTGGAAGCAAAGAGCTCAGATCGTACCCTTACCGCGGAGCGACGTAAAGTAACTTGTCGACTGGCCTCGCGGTATCAAACCACGAGTGCCGATCAACCTCAACAAAAGGTAGAGAGCAATCAGGGCTCCGCGAAAGAACAAACTATAGAAGTTCCTCCACGTGTATGGGAGATCTTCGTATCCTTCTTCCGCCAGATCACGACAGGTCTCCGGACTGAAAAAAAGAGAGTCCGAAATGAACGCCTTCCGTGAAAGTCGGTAGTCATCGTCCGTCGCCAGAACCAGAAAAATGGAGGTTAAAACGAAGTACGCGGCGCAGCCAAACATACTCATCATCATCGCAGAGAGAATACTGTTGCTCGTCCGATACGATTCTTCAACCACATCCGCATTTCCCCATGCGGCAAAAAGGAGTCCGAGGTAGCCGCCGCCGATGATGCTGAGTACGAGAAGAAGTGTTGAAGGAGTTTTAATGAATCTCCATACGCCGTTCAGATGTTTTTTCATAGATGTCGATGTTCGATTGTATGGCTCAAATCCTAGACGCACACGCGTCCGGATCCACCCAAAAAGTTCTTACCCTATATTACACAAAAGTGTATATATGTCAATATATACACTTGACAATACCGCTATAATCTGGTATCTTTTTAAAAGAATACTCGGTTCAACAATCAACAGGAAAAACCATGTCCAAACACCTGAGTACGGTTGTAGTAGTCCTTGACGTTGATAAGTCGCTTCGTACATTCAGCGACATCAAAAAACTCAAAGCCACTGAGATTGACGTGGAAGCAATGAACAGCGAGGTGCAGAGACGTGTTCACTGGTTTATTAGTGGCATAGCCATGCAACCACCTGCCACCATCATCTCTGTTTCTCACTCCATCTTTTGAGCGTTCCCCTACCCTAAGACGGAAACCGCGCCGAACACCTCGGCGCGGTTTTTTCATTTTAAAAATAGAAATTAAAAAAACGTTCGACAAAAGCCGAACGCTTAAAAAGAAACTATCCCTTTAGGGTGCGGAACACACCGAGCGTTTGATGCCAAGCGACAAGATTTGCGACAAACGGAATAGCGGTCTTGAAACCGAAGATCCCGTCTCCGATTTCTTTTTTCATATCAGTAACCCGACCAAGTGCGGTTCGAAAGGAAACCACCAGCGCAGAGTACTCAGCAAGCTCCTGTTCACCAAGTTTTTTACAAAGTGCACTGTCATCAGCCTGAGAAAGTGCAAGAGCTTTTTCGTATGCACTTTTTTGGGTCTTCTCCAACTCAGGGAACTTGAGTTCAAGGTAGGAACGTGCGATTACATCCGCAGCAATTTGAGGATTATGTGCGTCGAGTGTTTTCATCAAAAAACCTTTCTTGCTCAAGCCTACTCTTTCGAATACTTTTGTCAAAGAAAAAGCATGCGGCGTGTGCGCATGCTTTAATGTCTGATCATATCGAGGTTCTCGCCACAAAGCGACTTTTTCGTGACGTAGTCTCGAATCGATCAAGACTCCTTAAAAATTTTCTCAATCCTGGATTCTTGCCAAACCGGATAACTTTGCTTACAACGCGTCCGGGAAACCGACCCGCCATGACCCGTGCCAATTCACTTCTCCTCTCTTCAAAAGACTGCTGTTTTATTTTTTTCATTCTTGTTTACCTTTCTCTTTCTAGCATATAATAAATGCTCGAGAATTAAAAACTGAGAAAGAAAATATCCGGAAATACGCAAGATTTTTGTCTTCAAAAAATATCTTAATCTAGAGCGCGCGACCTAAATCTCTTGAGCGCAGCGATTAGAGATTGGAAGTACTCGCGTAGTGCAGCGCACCCTTAATTATTCGAGCGAAAACCTCTAAGAAAAATGCCTTGCGAGTGCGACGGCACGAGCACAACAAATTAAGCAAGATTTTTGTACTCAAAAATCTTTCCACTAACCTCTCAAGCGAGAACTCTTTTTCCTAAACATTGCGCAGGCTTCTGAGCCGAGCATAGCAAAAACCGGCTGCTGCCGGTTTTATGCGTGTTCTAGAAAAAGGGTTCGAGCGCCTAGTATTCTCTCATCGAGAGTTGAGCATCGATTTTTTTGACGAGATCAAGGACCACTGAAACAGCAATCAAAAGTGCGGTACCGCCAATGGTGAGATAACTGATGTTAGTCAAAGACTGAACGGCAAGCGGCAAAACCGCGATGATTCCCAGGAAGAGCGCGCCCACCATCGTAATGCGCGTTAAAATTTTCAGAATGTGCTGCGAGGTTGATTCACCGGGCCTTACACCAGGAATAAATGCCCCGCTTTTCTGAAGATTAGACGCGATCATGTTGGGGTCAAACGTGACAGCGGTATAGAAGTACGTGAAGAGAAAAACCAGAATGAAATAGAATCCTGCATACACGACCTGATTCGCAAGCGCGGAGTTAATGAACGTAGCGATCGTCTTGATTACCGTATTATCAACCCCTGCCAAAAATGAAAAGATCATCTGAGGAAACAGGAGGATCGAAAGAGCGAAGATGATCGGCATAACACCTGATTGGTTCAATCGAAGCGGAAGATAGGTTGAAACGCCGCCGTACACTTTCATGCCACGAACACGCTTGGCATACGTAATGGGAATCGGCCGCTCAGCCTCAGTAATAACAACAACTGCGTAAATAATAATCGCTGCCAAAATAATGAAACCGACAAAAAGAGGAATCTGTGAGGGATCGAAGGATGCGCGTAGTCGGGCGAGGCTTGCGGGCAAACCAGCGACGATACCAGAAAAGATGATGAGCGAAGTTCCGTTTCCAATACCAAACTCAGTCATAAGCTCACCGATCCACATCAAAAGAAGCGAACCCGCGGTCACGATGATGATGTTCGTGACGAATCCAAAGAGACCAAGGTTTTCCATAACACCCTGGCGTGTCAGGAGAACAATAAAGGCTATGGCTTGAATTGCGGCGAGCGGAATACTGAGAAAACGTGAGTACTGTGAAAATTTCTTGCGACCAAGCTCCCCTTCTTCCTGATACATCGCCTTAAGTCGGGGTGACATGACTGTTAGGAGCTGCATGATGATTGAGGCGGTAATATAGGGACCGACACCAAGCATCACGATTGAGAGATTTGAAAGTCCTCCTCCTGAAAATACGTTAAACAATCCCAAGAGCTGGTTGCCCTCAAGGACCTCGGCCAAGCGGCTCGCATTAATACCAGGGATCGGAATGTTAGAAAGAAAACGAAACACGAGAAGCGCTCCAAGTACAAAGAAAATGCGCTTACGCAAATTAAGGTCTTTAAATACCAGTGAAATTTTTTCTGTGAATGAATTCATAGAATTTTGAATTTTGAATTACGAATTACGAATGAAAACTGTCTTGTTTCCGATTGTATGAATCCTAATTCGATATTCATACTTCTTAATTCAGTTTTATGGTTCCTCCCGCTTTCTCTATTTTACCTTTTGCTTCCATCGAGACCAAACATCCGGAAATAGTGAATTTCTTTGAAAGGTCCCCGTCTGCCAAAATTTTTACGCGCGGCGTAACACCCTGGAACATTTTTACCAAACCATGTTCCATAAGAACTACCGGGGTAACCGTTGTTCCTGTTTCAAGCACCGCCTCGAGAACACCGACGTTAACTACCGAGGGCTTAATCGCAAATGACTTGAAGGAGTTCTTTCCGCGACCACGCAACTTAGGAAGTGTCTTGATAATATCGCGAAGTTCCGGACGTTTTTTGTGTCCGGCGCGAGCATTTTGTCCTTTGGTTCCGCGACCTGATGTTTTACCACGGGTACCTCCACGACCAACCTGTCGGGACATTTTTCTCTTATTTTTTCTTTGTAGTGAGTGTTGTTGCATGATAGTTATTGAATTTTCTCAGGAATCGGTCCCGTTGCAAAAAATGAGAGTGCTTTCAAGGTTGCGCGGGCAATGTTTAGCTGGTTTTTGCTTGGTGACAACAATTTTGCATTAATATCCTTAACACCAGCGAGCTCCAAGACGTGACGCGCGGCGCTTCCGGCGATAACACCGCGGCCCTTTGCAGGAACGATTGAAATACGAGCGCTGGAGTACTTAGCTGAAATATCGTGGGGAAGAGAACCGTCAGCAGTGAGTTTGAGTGCAATAATGTTGCGACGCGCATTTCTAAATGCCTTGTCGATTGCAATTGCGGTGTCTCCTCCCTTACCTAGTCCAACACCAACTGAACCGCGGCGATTGCCGGCAATCATAGCAACGCTAAACTGAAAGCGTTTACCTCCTGCCGAAACGCGGGTTACGCGTCGAATGTTGATGATCTTCTGATCAAATTCCGGTTTTGCACGAGGTTCACGAGAACCACCCTTGCGAGGATTCTTGCGAAAATCTTTTCGATCTCCGCCGCCACGGCCACCCTGCCCTCCAAACCCACCGCGAAAACCTCCGCGGCCGCTATCGGGAGTAGATGCTGGTGCACTTGCGACCGGAGCTTTCGCCGGAGTTGCTGCTACCTTTTCGTTTTGTGTTGTTTCGTTTGCCATAAATATTAGAAATTCAAACCACCAGCGCGTGCGCTCTCTGCTAACATCTTGATCTTTCCGCGGTACAAAAATCCTCCGCGATCAAAAACCACACGTGAGATTTTTTTCTCTTTCGCCTTTTCTGCAATCATCTTTCCTACTAATGCAGGATGCTCGCTCGGCTTTCCGGTTGCTTTTACTGAAGAAGCTGACACGAGGGTCACGCCTTTCTCATCATTAATAAGTTGGGCGTAAATGGATTTGTTCGACTTGAAAACTGCAAGGCGGGGCCGCTCGGCTGTACCTGAAACCTTCGCGCGAACGCGCTTGTGTCGTGAAATTCTCTGTTCTGTTTTTGAAATTGATGCCATGGTCAAAAATTAAGTCGTCTTCTTACCCTGTTTGCGACGGATAACCTCATCAGCGTAGCGAATACCCTTTCCCTTGTACGGTTCAGGCTTCTTCAACGCGCGAATCTTTGAGGCAAACTGTCCGACAGCTTCCTTATCGATACCAGTGATGGTTACGTTTCCCTTTTCTGAAAGCACTTTCAATCCTGCAGGAATCTTCAAAATAACCGGGTGGGAAAATCCGAGCGCTAAGGTCATCGTCTCACCTTTGATATCAGCTTTAAAGCCGATTCCTTCAATAATTAACTTCTTTTCGTAGGGCGTGTGGACTCCCTTGATCATGTTTGAAAGGTGCGATGAAGCTGTTCCCCAAATCGCACTCATAACCTCGGCTGAACGGCGTGGCATTACTTTAAGCGTTGCTCCTTCAGTAATCACTTCGAGCGTCGTAGGAAATGTTCGTTTCAACTCGCCCAGTGGTCCTTTAATAGAAACTTCTGCGCCGTTTATAGTAACGGATGTGTTTGAAGGAATCGCAATAATTTTTTTTCCTATACGTGACATGATTGATTTTTTACGAATGCAATGAGTTTAAAATCATCATCCCGTGGAATACAAATCTTTCAGATTTGAATGTGCAGAGCACATTATTCCACGGGATAATGTTTTATACCCACAGCTCAGAATCTACCTTCGATAGACTCTGAGCTGTGGACAAAACATTACCAGAGTTCAAATAAAACTTCCCCTCCGATGCGATCTTTTCGGGCTTGTTTGTCGCTCATAACACCTTTTGGAGTTGAAAGAATACGAAGACCTAAACCGTTCTTGTACGGACGCAAATCTTTGAAACCACGGTAGACGCGTCGTGAAAGCTTAGAAATACGGCGTGCATCGCGAATCCTACTGCGACCCTCAACCTGCTTCAACTTTACTTCGAGTGACTTGCCGGTTTTCTTTGCTTTTTTTGAAAATGAATCGATAAAACCTTCACCGATTAAAACATCGAGAATGCGCTCGAGCATGTTTGATTGAGGAACAAAAACAGTTGTTTTATTCTCTGCTGAACCATTTTTGATGCTCGTGACAAGTTGTGAAACAGGGTCTTTTACCATGATGATTTCTTAATTCCGGGGATCATACCCTCGTTTGCATACTCTCTAAAACAAATACGGCACATATCAAAATCCCTCATATAACCGCGCTTTCTCCCGCAACGAAAACACCGTCTCACAATACGGCTTGAGAATTTCGGCTTCTTTTTGGATCGTGCGATGACTGATGTTTTTGCCATACTAATGTTATTTTTCTAAAAAAACGTTGGGTTATACTAACAAGGCTTACCTAAAGTGTCAATTTACGGCTCTAATTATTGGTTTTAGCTTTCTGGAACGGAACGCCGAGCTCGGTAAAGTAGGCCTGCCCTATCTTTTTTCCGTGCGCAGTCGAAACAACCGTGATTCCCATGCCGAAGACGTCTTTCAGCTCTTCATCGGAAGTTTCAGGGAAAATAGTGTGTTCGCGGATACCGATGGTCAAATTACCCATTTCATCAACAGCACCCGTCGGAATTCCACGAAAATCTTTGGTTCTGGGAAGTGCAACGTTCAGGAGTTTCTCGAGGAAAAGAATAGCGCGCTTGCCGCGAAGGGTTACCTGGTAGCCAACAATATCTCCCATACGAGTCTTGTAGCTTGCGATTGATTTTTTTGCTCCGCGGGAAGCTGCCTTCTGGCCGGTGATCTTTGCGATGCGATCCATAACCACCTCGTTCTTTTTTTTATCTTTAAATGAACCGACGCCGACTGAAATAACTATCTTTTGAACACGAGGAACCTGCATCGGGTTGGTAAGATGAAATTCCTTGCCGATTTTTGCAAGCACTTCTTTCTGTTTGTCAGGTATTGTTTTGGTTTTCATGGTGGTCATTAAAACTATGAATCAAACTGGGTGCCTGTTTTCTTGCTGATGCGCATATAGGTATCGCCGATCAACTTCTTACCTACGCGGGTTGGCTTCTTATTCGTCGGATCAATGGCCATAACCGTTGAAATATGAACCGGCAATGTTTTGTCGATCATCTGTCCTTTCTGATTCGAGCGGGTTGGACGCTGGTGTTTCTTTTTGAGATTGACGCCTTCAACAAGAACCGTGAGATCTTTCGGAAATGCTTTCAAGACCTTCCCGGTTTTGCCGTGATCCTTTCCGCTTCGAATATAAACGATGTCTCCTTTCTTGATCTTCATATATTTTCTTAACGAGTTAAACGAGTTTTAGAAAATAATGACCCCGTGGAATCACTCCGAAATGTCGGCGTTGTATCGATATTTATGCTGTTGATTTTTTTATTCATATTCGTAATCAAATGTTTATTCCACGGGGTTAAGAATTTTATAGTCATTCCATTCCTTAAAATTCTAAACTACTTCAGGCGCCAGAGAAATAATGCTCTGGTATCCTGCCTCGCCGACCTCACGCGGAATGGGACCGAACACACGGCCACCCAACGGCTCATGCTTCGTTTTATCGACAACGACAACGGCATTCTCATCAAAACGGATATACGAACCGTCTTTGCGGCGGTACGCTTTGCGCTGACGAACAACGATTGCATGCAAAACGTCTTTCTTCTTAACAGCCTTTCGCGGCTCAGCCTTCTGAACGGAAAGTACTACCACCTCACCAAGTTCGGCATAGCGCTTCTTTGATGAACCGAGTACTTTGAAAATTCTTCCGATTTTTGCTCCGGAGTTGTCAGCAATCGTAACGATGGATCGTGGTTGAATCATGACAGTTTATACAACTTTAAAATGCTTGAGTTTTGACATCGGACGACACTCTTTAATCTCAACTTTATCTCCGATTTTTTTGGTATTTCCCGCATCGTGGGCGTGATAACGCTTGCTGCGCTTCACATACTTTTCGTATTTCGGAATCTTTATAAAACGCTCCACCTCAACAACGATCGTGTCTTTCATTTTGTCTGAAACGACAATACCGCTAAGGGTGCGCGCTTCTTCGTATGCGGTGTCGATCATTGGTTTTTTTGTTTCTTCCTTCATAAAAATTATTTTGCTGCTGCGGCGCGGCGGCGGGAATTACCTTCGGTCAATAAACGTGCGATGGCCCGGCGGATCAGACGGCCCTCCTTAACATTTCGTGTCTTGCTGCCGGCGCTGCCAAATCGAAACACGCGAAGAGCCTCACGCTTCTCTCCAAGAAGTCGCACTATATCCTTATCGCTCGTCTCTTTAAATGTTTCTTTTTTCTTTGACATAAAAACTCTGGATTTGCTACTTTAGTATACTTCGCCGCGTTTTACAATCTTCGACTTCAAGGGAAGCTTCGTTCCTGCCTTGCGCAATGCTTCGCGCGCCTCAGCATCGGCCACACCATCGATCTCAAAAAGCACGCGGCCCGGCTTCACAGCAAAACAGTATCCCTGCGGATCGCCCTTTCCTCCTCCCATCGGAACTTCAGGCGCTTTCTGCGTGTACGGCATATCAGGAAAAATGCGGATCCAAATTTTTCCGGTCTTACCGAGGAAGCGGCTGATGACCTTTCGGGCAGACTCAATCTGGTTTGAACGAACGCGAGCGCCGCTCAACGCCTTGAGTCCAAATGATCCGAAGGAAATTTTAGTGCCGCGCGTCTCAACAACCACGTGCTTCGTGTTGCTGCGCATGCTGTGCCACTTGCGGTATTTAACTTTTTTAGGGAGTAACATGGTAGTTAGAAATTACTTCTTCTTATCTTTCTCGAAAATTTCTCCCTTATAAATCCACACTTTAATACCGATGTCGCCATAGGTCATGTGTGCCTTCTCGCGAGCAAAATCGATATCGGCGCGGAGGGTCTGAAGCGGAACACGTCCTTTTTTCAACTCTTCGACACGTGCCATTTCAGCTCCACCGAGGCGGCCACCCAGATACACCTTAACTCCTTTCACATCACGATTTGCCATAACCTTCTCGATTGCCTGCTTCATCACACGGCGGAACGGCAGTCGCTTTTCAATACTCTCAGCAATCATGTACGCAACAATAGCAGCATTTGATTCAGGTGATTTAATCTCTTCAACATCAATCTTGAGTTCCTTGGGCGGTGTAACTCCTGACTTTGCAATAAGTTTTACAATCTCCGCTTTGAGCTTAACAATGCCGTCGCCTGATTTACCGATCAAAACACCCGGGCGAGAGGTTTTCAAAATAACGCGCATGGTTTTTTGGTTGCGCTCAATTTCAACGCCTGAAACATAGCTACCGCGGAGACGCTTTATCAAAAACTCGCGGATCGTAACATCACACTTCAAAAAGTCCTTGAATGATTTGTCCGCGGCGAACCAACGAGACTTCCAGTCTCTGATGATGCCGAGGCGATGTGCGTATGGATGGACTGTGTGTGACATAAGAAAATTAAGATTTAACGGCTACGGCTTTCTGTTTTTTTGATGAAGGGGTTTTTTCAGCAAGAACGATCTCAACATGGCTCATGCGCTTCTTGATCGGAGCAGCTGATCCACGTGCGCGCGGCATAAAACGGCGCATCACCAATCCCTTGTCGACGCGGATATCTTTAACAATAAGTTCTGCTGCCGGAGTTCCCTGCGCATTCGAAAGTGCGCTCTGCACCAATTTCTTAAGGGAAATTGCTGCACGCTTTGGCATGAATGAAAGAATGACCAGTGCTTCCTCAACGGACTTTCCCTTGATCACATTGGCGACCAGGCGGACCTTGCGGGGCGTTTCTCTATTATTTTTGAGGTAAGCAGTAGCAGCCATGATTATTTCTTAGCCTCAGCTGCAGGCGCTTTGGTTGCTTGTGCGGCAGCAATCTCAGACTCTTTCTTCTTTGCCTCGAGTTCGCGCTGCATTTTACCACCGTGCTTAATAAACTTACGTGTAGGGGAAAATTCACCGAGTTTGTGGCCTACCATATCTTCAGTGACCAAAACCTCAATATGCTCACGACCGTTGTGAACGCCAAACTTAAAGCCGACCATTTCAGGGCTGACTTCTGAAGCGCGTGCCCACGTCTTAACAACGCCCACTTTTTCTGGGCGCTTTCCCGCAATCTTTTTCAAGAGACGCGGATCGACGTACGGACCTTTTTTTAGTGATCGTGCCATTTATACAGTCTAGAAAAACAAATAGCTCCCAATGAGCCAGTGGTGGGTATACTACCAGAGGCTTATTTTATTGTCTAGCGAGCGACCTAAATCTCTTAAACAAAGCGATTAGAGATTGGAAGTGCCCTTGTGGCACGAGCGAAACCTGGAAATTCTCCATTTTCAGGCTTCCGAGCGAGCGACATTGTTTGATTTATCAAACAAGAAGTGCCCTTGTGGTGCGACGACAACAAGGGTTTTACCCTTATGTCAAACATTTGGCTTTTATTAAATTTTTCCCTGTAGTTAGCCGTAAGAAGAAAAGGAGCCGATGGTAACGGCCCCTTTATGAGGGCTTCTCTTCGGGAGGAAGAGACTTGTACTCGTATGGATTCGCGATATCCCGAACTTTGGTACCGTCAAATTCGACAAGCATCGTGCCGGAGAGCGGGTAGGCTTCAACAATTGTTCCCCTTTTCCCCTTACCATTGCCCTTTATTTTCTCGACCTTTCGGCCGGGAAACGCCTGTTGAGGCATCATAGGTCACCTAGCCTTTCTCGTAGCGCCGGAATCCGGCTTTACTACCTTTACAATAGAACCTCACACCCCTAAAGTCAAAGTGAAGAAAAACCGCAAACGTACACGTTTGCGGTTTTTGAGAAATGCGGCTTCAACAAATAATTTCACCCAACGTTCGCTTGTTCAAATCGAGGTATCGTTCGGCGATTGCCCGTTCAAGATCTTCGAGAAGTTTTCTGCTACCCGGAGAGGAAAAACCGAGGTGCTGAATCAGGAAGCTCCTGAGATACTCGAGAATTACTGCTGTTTCACTGATATGCGAGAAGCTTCCGATATCCTCCACCATGTTGGAAGAGAAAACATCGAAATGGGGAGGAATTCCATCAACAGTTTGCATATACCTCACTGCCCACTCAAGAATAACGAGGTGTTCACAGCTCTCGAGTCTTGTTCGATAATGCTCTCCAAACACAGGCGTACGATTCTCCATTCCGTATGAGAGACAGTAAAGCGTGTCGGGTGCCCAAGCCCCACCTTTGAACATCCTGTTATCCACCCATCCTTTAATGTTCGCCTCTGCTTTTGTTATTGTATCGGGGGTAAACAGATCTTGGAGTGTTTTCATGTTTTTAAACCTTTCTAAATACAAAAATACTACATTAATAATATTTGTCAAAATCTTTAGACCTATAACAAAAAATCCCCTCAGGGGATTTTTTGTTAACGTTGTTTTCCGACTTTTCTGCGGGAGACTATGAAAATGTTTGAGTATTTCTTTGGAGTTCTCGTTTTCTGACCCTTACCTGTCGGTTTACCGTACACGTTGATTTCGCGTCGGCGTCCGCGTCCCTGACGGCCTTCTCCACCTCCCTTAGGGTGATCAACCGGGTTCATAACCGATCCGCGTACTGTCGGGCGAATACCCATCCAGCGACTGCGGCCGGCTTTACCGATCGATACGAGCCAGTTTTCTTCATTTGAAACAGAACCAACTGAAGCAAATCCTTCACGGTACACTTTGCGAACTTCGGTTGAAGGAAGTTTGATCAGAGTGTGGTCGCCGTCGTGCGCAATAACTTCAGCATAGTTTCCGGCAGAGCGTACGAGTTTTGAACCGCCGCCCGGCTTAACTTCGATGTTGTATACAAATGTTCCCACAGGAATGTTCTTGAGTTTGAGGCGATTTGCCAACTTGATCGGTGCGTTATCGGAAACAACAAATGTTTCGCCCACCTTCGCACTCTTCGGTAAAAGTACGTAGCGCTTTTCACCGTCGCCGTATGAAACGAGGCCGATAAAACCGGTGCGGTTTGGATCGTACTCAACAGAAACAATCGTCGCAGGAATATCTTTCTTGTTGTATGAGAAATCAACTGAGCGGAACAATCGCTTCACGCCCCCTCCTTTGTGACGAGTCGTGATGCGACCAAAAGCATTGCGTCCCACGTCGCGCTTGCCTCCTGTCGTCAGTGCTTTGTGCGGCTTGTTCGTCGTGGTTACGCCCTTGTACGGGATAACACTCATTTGGCGACGTCCGGCTGATGTTGGTTTAAAAACTTTCATGTGAATTAAAATTACACGATCTCAATCTTATCGCCCTTTGCAAGGTGGACGTATGCTTTCTTAACACCACCCTTTCTTCCCCACTTACCGCGGGTAAAGACTGCCTTTGACGGATTAGTTGCGATACGAACTTTGGTAGGAGTTACTTTAAAGAGACCTTTAATCGCCTGCGCGATGCTCGTCTTGTTGGCATTTTTCGTTACTTCAAACACATACACGTTTGCAATCTCGGCCTGCATTGAAGCTTTCTCAGTTACGCGGGGCGCGAGGATGATGGTCGGGTCAAAAACAACATCGCGTGAAGCTGACTTCACCTTCTCGGCCTTAACAACTTTCTTTTTCTCAATTTTGGTTGCGCGGATATCTTTAACAACGGCCTTTTCTGCCTTCGGAGCTTTTTGAGGTTCTGCCTCTTTCTCAGTTTTCTTTTTTGATCCAAATAACGCCATGGGAATTAATTATTTTGAGCTTCGGGCTTCAAGAATTTTTAAACTCTCGGCCGGATTTACGAAAATGACTGTCTTGTATTTCAGGACATCGGGCAGGTTGACGTTGCGAACTTCGGCAACTTCAACTGATCTAATGTTCCGAAAACCTCTCTTAACCTCATCGGTAGCTGTCGGGAATGCGATGTAGGCTGCGTTTACGCGCTTTCCGATAACAGATTCAAAACCTTTGACTGAACCAAGTGCGCTCAATACCACTTTTGCATCCTTAGTCTTTGCCGCAGTAAGTGAAAGTCCCTCGACAAACATAATCTCTCCCTCTTTCCATTTCTTGGAGAGAGCTGAAGTAAGTGCACTCATGCGCATTGATTTATTCACTTTACGTGCGTAGTTCTTGTCATTGCGTGGACCGTGCGTGACTCCACCTCCCGGCCACAATGGTGAGCGGATTGATCCGTGACGTGCGCGACCAGTTCCCTTCTGTTTCCATGGCTTCTTTCCACCTCCAGCAACCTCACCGCGCATTTTTGCATGAGCGATAGGGCGGCGGCGATCTGACATCATAGACGTAAAGACCTGGTGAACCAAATCGGCATTCCACTTTGCGCCGAAGACTGCCTCAGGAAGTTTAACGTTCCCTGCTTCTTTTCCTTTTTGGTTGTAAATCTTTGATTCCATGATAGTTCAGTCAGACAAATTACTTGGCCATAATTTCTACGAATGCTCCGCGAACTCCGGGGATCGCTCCCTCGAGAAGAAGTTCGTTGTTTGCAGGATCAATCTGAACAATGCGCAAATTGCGAATCGTAACACTGTCGCCTCCCATGCGTCCTGCCATGCGGATACCTTTGGCAACGCGTCCACCGGCGCGACCTCCACCTGAAATCGTTCCTGGTTCGCGCTCCGAGTGCTTCTGTCCGTGCGTGCGGCGTCCGCCACCGAAGTTGTGGAGTTTAACGGCACCCTGGAAACCCTTTCCCTTTGAGACTGCACGTACCGTAACGAGGTCACCAACTTTGAAGCCCGAGGCATCAACTTTGTCACCGCGCTTAATAGCTGCACCTTCTTCTGTAGAAACTTTATACTCGCGCAAAATTTTAAGATCACCCAAATCTTTGAGGTGACCTTTCATCGGCTTTGAAACGCGCTTAGCTTTAGCCACGCCATAACCAATCTGAACAGCATTGTAGCCATCCGTTTGCACGGTTTTAACCTGGGTAACGACTGAGGGTGTTACGTCAATAATCGTAACCGGACGAGCTGTGCCGTCGTCTTCGTAAACCTCCGTCATTGTTTTTTTTGTTCCAAGAATGAATTTCATGTGAATCGAATACGTAGCCTATACTAACCTCTTCCAAAAATCAATATTTACTTGATGTTCTCGCTCATTTGCGTGCGCAAAGCGCACAATATCCGAATGTAGAGTGCGAAGCACACCATAAACTTCCCTAGCGGAAGGTCAGCACTGCGGAAACATTGCGAGCGCGACTGGCGCGAGCATAGCGATTTTTCAGCAGAAAAATCGCGTGTTTCCAAAGTGCTGACCTGTAGCGCTATATCATTTTGACGTCGATATTCACACCCGACGGTAAACTCAAGTTCGTGAGAGCTTCGATAACTTTCGCGCCCGGATTTTCAATATCGATCAAACGCTTGTGAATCCTCATCTCAAATTGTTCTCGCGCATTTTTGTGGACGAAGGACGAGCGATTAACCGTATATTTCTTAATCTCAGTCGGAAGTGGAATCGGGCCCTGAACGCTTACATCGTAACGAAGTGCGGTATCGATGATTTGCTTCACTGAAGAATCGAGGATCTTACTTTCGTAAGCTCGAACACGAATTCTCAGTTTCTGCTGAGCCTCCTGCTTAGCCTTCGCAACTGTTTTACGAGCTGCTGCAGGCTTAGGGGCTGCTTTTTTTTCTTTGGCAGTAGCCATTCAGATGTAATTAGGCAATAACCTTGGTAACGACTCCGGCGCCAACAGTCTTTCCACCCTCGCGGATGGCAAAGCGCATCTTGTCTTCGAGGGCAACCGGTGCAACAAGCTTTACCTTAAAGGTAATCGTGTCGCCTGGCATAACCATCTCCGTTCCCGCAGGAAGAGTAACTTCTCCGGTAACGTCGGTTGTTCGAATGTAGAACTGTGGTTTGTAACCAGCAACGAAAGCGGTGTGGCGTCCACCTTCCTCTTTCTTCAAGATATATACTTCTGACTCAAACTCAGTGTGAGGGGTAACAGATCCTGGCTTTGCCAAAACCTGACCGCGGTGAACATCTTCTTTCTTAGTACCGCGCAAGAGAACGCCGGCGTTGTCGCCTGCCATACCCTCGCCCAATGACTTGTTGAACATTTCGATACCGGTGACGGTCGTCTTTGCCGTCGGTTTGATACCGATGATCTCGACTTCCTCACTTACCTTTACTCGTCCGCGCTCAATACGACCCGTAACAACGGTTCCGCGGCCTTCAATTGAGAAGATATCTTCGATAGGCATCAAAAATGGCTTGTCGATTTCACGAACGGGGATCGGAATGTAGGTGTCGAGAGCATTCAAGAGCTCATCGATCTTTGCAACCCATGCTGCATCGCCTTCGATTGCCTTAAGTGCTGACCCGCGGATGACTGGTGACGTTTTGCCGTCAAAGCCGTACTTGGTCAAAAGTTCGCGAACCTCTTCCTCAACGAGATCAACGAGGTCTTTCTCAACGAGGTCACACTTGTTAATGAAAACAACAATTTTTGGCACACCAACCTGCTTTGCAAGGAGAATGTGCTCGCGCGTCTGAGGCATAGGACCGTCAACAGCGGACACAACCAAAACTGCGCCGTCCATCTGAGCGGCACCGGTGATCATGTTCTTTACGTAGTCAGCGTGACCAGGACAGTCAACGTGAGCGTAGTGACGATTTTCTGTTGAGTATTCAACGTGTGAAATCGCAATCGTAATAATCTTCGATGGGTCGCGGCGGCCGTCTTTTTCAGAAGCCTTTGCAACCTGATCGTAACTGATTTGATTGGCAAGACCTTTCTTCGCCTGAACAGTCGTGATAGCGGCTGTAAGCGTGGTCTTTCCGTGGTCAACGTGGCCAATCGTACCGACGTTAACGTGTGGTTTTGAGCGATCGAAATCTGCCATAACCTTTAAGTGATTGCTTTTACTCCGTACCGTAAGCGCGCGAGAACGCTCTCTTACGAAACGAAGCAAAAAGAACAATAATTAAACCCTTATTAATACCCTTTCCCCGCCGTTACCGACTAAGCAACAGCAAAAAAGAGTCGCAAAACGCGTACGGGACATAGTATCAGACGTCCCAATGCCCCGTCAACCAATATGGGGGTAAGCTGTTTAAAACCTGGGGAAAAATTCACACGTCTCCCTTGAAAGGGTAATGCACAGGTATAAAGGATTTGTTGGTGATAGGATTAGGCCATGGATTCCTTTCACCTAACTAAAATCCCGAGAGATAATGACAGGAAGTGGTATCAGTTTTGGAAGGCTGGCCCAAAAGACAAATTTCGCATGGGTCTAGGACTCACCGCTCTAGGGTGGGTGATGGGTAGATTTGAATCTTCCATACCCCTTCCATTTTTAGGATTATTCGCATTTATCGAAAGTACCTTTTTTATTGCGGGGATCATTATTATGCTCTACTCCCTATATTCAAAGGCAAAAAAGCCTACGGAGCAGAAGACAGAACTACAACAGAGGTGAAATTTGACTTATAATTTACGAGGGGTATGATTCTAAATCCATCGCAAGTTATACACAGTCTGTCTGGTTTTCATCAGAAAAACAGGGGTGGTTTTGATAAACTATAAAGCATAAAGAATGCAACGAAAAGTTGCACATAAACTAGCAGGATTAATTGAAAAACAACCATACAAGTACCGTATGGAGCGAATAGTTTAAGGTGGTTTCTAGCGGGTTTACGCCCCTTGTTAGGTTTCCGAGTATGGACCTCGGGCTTCTAACAAGAGGTTCCTCTGGCGAGGATTTGCTAGCTCTATCTTCTACGCGCTCCGCACGATACTCGTGTGGCTGTTTTAATTTCAAACAAAAAACACTAACAAAACTTTGCACAGCACTGGACAAGGTAGCCATTTCTAGCTAACTCATCCCAGTGGTAAGCCGAGACTTAATGATAACTCATCTTGTCCCAGTACCGTGCGAAACTTTTTTAGTGTTTTTGAAACGGTTAACTGTTAATGGCTGTGCTCTCCTTTACGCAAACGTAACTTGGTCTACCAAACCAAGCGGAGAAAAAAACTTATTTTATTGTCGAACTGCTTTCCGTTACTTTCGTGATGGAATCATACCATGAAACCTGATTTCAAAGAAAAGGTGGAAAACTCTAAGGAAGACATTTCAATAACTAAGTCAAATTTTCTCTCTATCCTCTCGGTTGCAATAAAACACCAAGAAGGCTCGAAGACCTCTCGCTGTTATTTTTTTTTGCTAGTAAAGAGTAGACTCAAACTTACCACTTAGATATATTTTATTTCATCTCGAAACAGGGCGGCCGGATCAATATATCCCATACATCCGTTATTCAAATCACACTTAATTGGTCTATAGGAAAAATGTAGGTGCGGTGCCTCGCTCGCTCCACCAGAATTTCCACTAATCCCAATTTTTTCACCTGCTTCTACTTTTTGACCAACCTGAACCCCTAATTTTGATAAATGTAGGTACACTGATTCAAAACCATTCTCATGCTTAACACGAACATAATTACCCTTATATTTAGGATCATTTGTAGCTTCACTAACGATTCCACCTAAAACAGTAAACACAGGTTGCTCCCAATTTTTAGGGTTACCGTCAACCCAAGTTCTAAAATCCAACCCATTATGACCCTTCGGACTTCCAAAATCTTTGTAGACATTTGGCCTCTCACCGAATTTCTGTGTACAGATCAGATAAGCTAACGGCGAAAATAAAATTTTTTTAACTTCCGTGCTTACCAATTCGACGTTACCTGACCATAGATAATTATTTTCAGCGTTTTTATACCATTTAGAGTTCCCATTTACTGAGAAACCATCTGTTACATATCCAATTACTGAGAAAATTTCGCCCTTAGGTACCGAAATAATTTTCGCTATAAGTGACGGTTCACCGACGCGAATATTCATATCCCTAATAATTCGAACTTTTTCTGACTTTGAAACAAAATTGTACATACTTGTTTATATCTAATTATTAATTTTCCGAACAAAGAACTCTGCTCAACAGACCTAATAGATTTTTTCGGTGATGGCTAGCACTACCACCGAGCTTTTACCTTAAGGAGAGTACGCTTCGTATACATATAACGTTTAACCAGGGAGATTATTACTGTTGAGCTTTATTCTTAACATCAAATGAACACGGCAAATAAATAACGGTCAAGCCCCGTCTGGAAATATCATTTCCAGACGGGGCTATTTTGAATTTTTTTAAACTAACTCTTCGAAGTTTTGCTACCTCAAGAATGAGCGAAGTTCTCCGAAGAAGGAGCCGACGGCTTTAAAGACAGTTGCTGCCTGAGAGATATAGAAGTCGCGACCAGTCGTTGATGCGCCGGCAACCGTGCCGACAGGCGTGATTGAGAAGTATGCGTCACTTGAATCCTGCGAATTACAATTGTCGTAACAAGCTTTGATCTTATATTCTCCGCCCACTCCCGGCCAGGTAGAAACCTCGGGAGGGATTGCGTAGGTCAGGGTTGATTGACCCGCTTTTACTTCGCCGATGAGAACACTTCCGCTAATACCTTCTTTAGATGTTCCGTCGGGATGGTAACGCTCGAGATAAACCTGAAGTGGTGCCTCGGTTGGCGCGCCTGTAAAGGAAATCGTGTAACTCTTTCCAACCGTCCAGCCATCGCCGCCGTTTGGTGAAAGCACGGTGAGACCATTTGTTGTCGCAACAACGCCGCCGGTAATTGAAAATCCTTTATCACTCTGGTCAGACCCGACAAATCGCGGAATACCGAGCTCATTGGTGCGATACAAACGAGCTTCCACTTTGTAATCACTTTGCGTCGGAAGATTTTTTGGAACATCCCAGACGAACGTACGACTCTCGGGGAGAGCAGCGAGTGAGTTACTGATCGCAATATTTACCGGCAAGAGGTAGAGGCCGATGATGTCGTCGGGGTTTCCTATTTCCCACGTAATTTTTTGCTGTGATCCCGCCTTGAATGATTCGCCGCCATTAGGTGAAAGTATTTTTATAAACGGCTCTTTGCTTCGGCAGACAAATTTAATTTCCTGACTGGTTCCGTCTACTGTGGTCGTTTCTCCCGCTCCGCACGAACTTTTCCACATTATTTTTGAACCCGTTAATCCAACGACTGGTGCGCTGCATGAGGGCGTCCCTGAACAGCCCCAGTTTCCGTCAGATGAATAACACTTCTCTGCGCCGCGCGCATTTGCGAATGTACAGGTGACAGTCTCGCGTGAAACGGTCTGACCTTTTGAAGTGACGAGGATCGGGCGATCACTGCTGTCTATATATGACTGTGCGTCATAAGCGGCCTTGATTTCAACATAGTATTCGCCTGATGCAATTGTGTCCGGAACTTTTACTGTTGCTAAACCGTTGTTCATGGCACCGCCATCATCAAGAATAGTTTCAGCGCCCGTTGATACACTTCGAAGTCGGAGCATAACAGGAAGAATTGTTGGAATAACGCGCGACTGCCACGAAACATCCTGAAGTGTTCCGGCAGACCAAACCGCACCATCGTTTGGAGAAGTAATTCCAATTGCGGGAACCTGAGTACGTGACGCGGCCGTTTGAACTCCCGGTGCTTTGTCTCCCATAATGCGTGCCACAGCTGCGGTTCCGTCGCTAAACATCACCACGAGCTTGCCGCCAAAGAACGCTTCGGTTCCGATAGGCTGGCCGTAGAGAGTGAAGGTCTCGCCTGTGCCTGTCGTCCAGAGTGTTTGGTCGTACTCAGAGTTAATTTTTTTACCGTCCTTAAAAACAACCAATGGATACGGCTGACGCGTAGCGATCGGCGCACGCGATGTTGACCACGCTTCTCCGGGCACCAGGTGATAGAGCGAAACTGAGCGAACAACTTTTGGTGTCTCGGTTGTGAGCGTCGCGTTCCATGAAAAATCGGTTATATTTTTTATTTTATTTCCCGGACCTCCCATAAAAACTCCCTCGCTTCCTGCCTGATCTTCAGTTGAAGCAGCATTAAAGGTTGCGGTGAGTTCAGCCTTCGATGAAAGTGTCACCAGATCTTCAGCGGAAAGTTCGGGAACTGCAAGGCGGATTGGTGCCGTTGCTTTAACAGAGGCTGCTGCTGAAGACTGCGCGGCTGGGGTGCAGCGATAAATGGCATTGAGCTTTGCTCTCGTTGCCGAACCTACAAAACCAGTTGGCGCAGTGACTCCGGCGGGCGTCAGGGTCTCATCTCTATATTTCTCCTGGAATTTTTTTACGGCATCCTCAGTGCTTTTCGTAAAAACATTAAAATCACCCTGAATTTTGAACCCTTCAATCTCCAGAGCATTATGAAGGCCGCGAACATCAATGCCGCTGTCGCCCAGGCGAAGCGGTCGATTGAAATCCCTGCAAAATTCGCCCGTGCGCGTATTTTGCGCCGTCTGAACTTTGACGGTTCCTGATGTGTTCGCGCTCGGCGCGGGTTCATTCGTCAGAGTGGGCAATAGTGCTCCTTGATTTTCGGGAGTAACGAGCTCGCCATCAATGATTTGAAAAGCTGCGGATGCGGGCGAGACAAGACTCAGAACCATGCAGACCGAAAGTAGCGCTATTATTTTTTTCATTCCGACGTAATTAAAATTAGTAAACGTCTAAAAAGCGAAATTGTCCTCCTTAAATTGCTCACTCTATTATACTACGCTCGGATTCAGGTACAAAAAATCCCCGTACGGGGATAATTTGTACTGGTAGGACGACAGAAGACTTCCGTCTTCTAATCGCTCAAACAGGTATTCTCTGTTAACCATAATGATTGATTAACTGATAATCAGAGCGCTTTTTTAAAAGCGTTTGTTGTTCCTCTTTAACCTCTCCGTCACTACTGAATAGTCGTCGTATTCGCGTCGGCCGCAGGTGAGGGAGCCGGTGTCGGGGCAACAGTGCCTGAAGGCATAGTCGCGCCCGTATTTGTATTTGTCGGCGGCTTCATGGGAAAGATTCCGGGAACGCCATTTAAGGTGCGGGGATCAGGACATTTTCCTGCCGCGCACATCTCACGATATTTCTGTTCGAGCTCTGCTTTTTTCTTAAGCATTTCAGGGGTCGGTTGATTGATGCCCTGAATACCGCTCGTATTTTGTTGAGACGCGCTGGTCTCGGGCATTTTGTCGGCGCACTGCTGAAGCTTATTTAATTTCATAAGCGTGCCTTTTCCGACAATGCCGGTTCCGTGTTTAAGGTTGCTCGGAGCAAGAACATCGCTCGCGTATTTCTCTTGAAGACCCGTGACTGCAGACGAGGTTTGCTCGCTGTATTCATCGCCTTCAGGAACCTCAAAACCTTCTTTCTGGAGAAGGAGGTTGAGTTGTTTTACATCCTCACCTCGATCTCCCATTTTCAACTGTCGTGCAAAGTTCATGCACACGCGTGCATTTACCGTGGCCTGACCCGCCATTGCTTTCCGAAGAAGTTCGATCGCGGTCTGAACTTTATCTTCAGGAATAACTCCGCCCGCGACGAGAATCTTTACGATCTCGGCAGGAGAAAGCGACTGAGGCTTTTGCATATTTTGCATACCCTGACCTGCGCTTCCCGAAAACGGCTTTTGTTTCTGCAGCTTTGCAGGAGCGGCCGTACCTGATACCGGCACCGCTCCCCCGACCTGAGCTACGAAGTAGCCGACCGGAAGTGAGTCCGCCACTTTGAAGTAGGCGTCGGCAAAAATCGACGTTGCAAACATCGATGGTGTTGCCGCTGCAGCAACGCCACCGATGACTAACGCTGCAGTGAGCATGAGTTGTCTCATTGCAACGGTATACCCTGCTGGGTGTTTATCATGTGTCATGATAGTGAGAAAGGCTTTCGCCTCTCATAAAGAGCTAGCTAATAAAGAGGTTCGACCTCTTTGTTCTGACTTCACTCATGCGTCATGCAAAATGAAATTTTGCGCGACAGCACTCGCTCGTCAGAATAATGAGTCTGACCTTTTGAGAGATATGGTTCGTTATTTAGTACTACCGAACCTAAGTTTGTTTTTTCTCGAGTGAAACCCAAAGAACTTTTTGAGAAAAATTTTCCGCACTCAGAGTTTGCTGTCGACAGATTGCAAACAAGAATGCGCAACGTAAAAAAGTTCACGGGCAAAAACAAAAAAAGCACTGCCTCTCGTGCGTGCCTTAAGTAGTCCTTTCCTTAATCAACATAATAACAATTACGGTCAACTCGATGCAAACGGTTATCCACAGAATAAAACTAAAAGACCGCACCTTTGGTGCGGTCTTTTAGTTTTAAGAGGCAAAAATCTTAATTTACCTAGCTATAACTCTCGCTGCGCAGTCGTTACCCAAACCTGCAAGAGCAAAACAACCAGGAAGACCGAAGCCGTTAACCCAGTCACGATAACGAGGTGTGATTGTCGAACCAGTTGAAGTTGAAACGGGTGACCATACATTAAAGGCAGCGCCCGCATTGGCAGGGATAAAGTTAAGTTCCACCACGGTGAACATATAAGGATTAACCCCGGGAGTAAACTGAGTCGGATACGCTTTGTCACCTTTGAGCCAGGTTGATACTGATCCGGTACTATTTGGACCTGTTAGACTAATCGTCCCACGAAGAGTAAAGGTTTTACTAGAACCCGCGGCAATAATGCGGTCCTGGTTATTACTGATACTGTCAAAGTATCCAATGGCGGTTGAACTGAACTGATTAACATTTAGATTGGTAGTACTTGAGACATTTCCGTTAGGACCAGTAAGCGTTAAAGCTGAAAGATTCGCAGTCACCGTATTTATACCGAACGTGAGTCGATTCAAAACAACTTCTCCTCCATTTGGGCCTCCGAGGGCCTGCACGTTGAACACGAGAAGATCATTAACACCGTTTGATGCTGTCGCTCCTGCTGTTGAATACGTAAAGACTGGATACGTTTTATTTACACGCAAACCCGCAACAGAGGTTGAACCCGTTGCTACAAGTTGGTTCCCTGAACTCTGACCAACACCTGTTGTTCTTGAATTCGTAGTATCAACATCAATTACCACAAGATGTCCTGAGGTATTAACGGCCTGTGATTGACCGATCGGAGCGAGGTCGAGTTTTACGGTCAAAACTTTATCTCCATTTTGAGGAATGACGACCGTTGAGGTAAACGAAACATTCGCTGTCGTTTGGCTACCCTGGAAAACCGCGTCGCCTACACGTGTTGTCCCATCCCAGATAGTTGCGAGAACAATATCCTGCGGAGATGCAGGATTTCCTGCACTATCTCCGCTCAATCTCAAACCAACTGAATTAAGGGCGACGGCCTCTCCATTTGCATGAAAGTTAAGTGCGAGAGCAGTATTCCCAACTGTCCCTCCCGCAACGATCTTATAACCTGGGGTAACGCTATGCTGAGAGACCGCAAGTGCTCCTGCGTTATTAAGGTTCACACTCGGGCCGGACATCTCGATGCGTGTCACATTGTAATTTTGAAGACTTGCCAAGCCAATACCGCGAGCTATGGGTTGGTTAAATTGGCTGAAGGTGGTCCAGCTATACGTGCCGGTTGCTCCTGATGCAATATTACATCTGAGGTTCAATATTTTACTCCCGAAGGCCGGGACCTGAACTGACGGCGACAGAGTGAAAAAGTTCAAACCTTGAGTTGCAGTCGAACGAGAACCGACCTGAGTTGCCCCATCGAAAAGACGACAGGAGGTCAAGTTCGCGGCATTCCCACCATTTGATACGTTAAGTGCGAGGTTAATGATATCGAGTCTGACATTTTCATCCACCTGCGCCGCATCAAGGCGCACTTCGGCCATACCAAATTGTGCCGCACCAGCTATCGCATTTCGAGGAGCTACGTCCACAAAACTCGCAATCAGATTATTTATGCTCGGATCATACTTGAATACCACCTTGGTCACTGTATTTGCTATAACAGGAATATGTGTGAAAACGAATCCATTTGATCTGAACATCCCGACTGTAGTGAAGGCTGACGAAGTTTCAATAATCTGACACTCAACTCCCCCGCGTGGATATGTACAGGTTGCATAACTTTCTAACATTCCCGGAAGGTCAGTTGCGTATGCCGTTGTCGAAGCCAAAGGAACGTTCAGGAAGTTAGCGGGATTGTTCGGAGTTGTACTTGAAATTGTGATACGCGCAAGCGTGGTTGTCGCAGGACCTAAGAGCGCAAGATTCTGGTCAACGCGGAAAATGCGGACGTCGCCCGTTGGTACTGCACCAAGTGCGTTTTGAACAACCCAGCCAACAACACCGTTATCGAAACGAACGTTCCACCACAAAACCCCATTAACAAGTTGTGCCGGAGCTGCGACTATAACGCCCTGCTCACCAATGTTGAGAATTGCGACGCGTGGAAAGTTATCGCCAGGGTCTTGTCGAACGCCAACAGCATCGACACCAAGCCACGGCGGAACAATCTCAACACGCTGACCAACCACAAACGCCTGTTGATTATTGATTCTAAATATTGGTGATTCAACAACAACATTCGGAACAATGTTATTGTCGATAATTCTGATGCGGAAATTACCGGCGGCTGCATTAGCGGGAATCGCCCAGTTGAGATGGCCCTCCCCCGCCAAAACTGTTCCCGACATGATAGCTATACCCGTATCAACATTTATAACTGAAACACCGAGATAGCGTGTCGGCTCGACACCGGTCATGTTCCAGCGAATGTCCTGAGTGGTTCCAGGTGCCCACACACTACTTGCGGTTGGCGAAGTAACAGTGATTGAAGAGACCACAGTAGGTGAAATTGTAAATGGGGCATTGCTTTCATCGCTAGCAGGACAGGTTGAACCTTCGCTGTTTGCAGGGAAACAGAGTAATACAATTTTGTACGAGCCTGCCGGAACATTTGTAGGAATAGTATATGAGAACAATCCAGTCGTAAGAGGAACGCATCCTCCCGGGAGATTGCAGTATCCGATGGTGGGCGTGTCTACATAAAGACCGGTTGCTTCACTTCTCAATCCAATGTGAGCAACGTAGTTAGTGGGAGTATTCTGCGCACTCCAACGAATTTGCATTACATCTCCGACACTAAAACTTTCTCCCCCATTCGGCGAGAGGACGGTGATGGAAGGCGTCGAAGCTGGTACGATTGTGAACAACGGGCTATCCGAAATATTACACGTGCTGTATGGAACACACAAAACTCTCATATAATATTGACCTCCTGTTCCAATATTACCTATAGTCCAAGTATATGAACCCGTATTTGGAACTCTTGCTGCCTGATCACCTGAATCAACTGGAAAATTATTTCCGGTATCAGATTTTCTTAAAACCAAATCGATATTTGCACCACTATAATTATTTGTATTCCATCTAACCGTCATCTGACCACCAATTTGATATGTTTCCCCTCCGTTTGGTGAAGTCACTGTGACAGTTGGGGTAGTGTTTGGAGCGGTGACTGAAAAGGAAACGGTGTTGCTTGCTCCGTTTGAATTAGTAACTGTTATTGAACAAGCTAGTGGAAACGGAACTGGAGAACCTACAATAATAGGAATCTGGGGAATGGTATATGCAATAAGTGTTCCTGCTCCGCCTGAGTTAAGCGGGGCCGAACTTGCTCCACTTCCAGTTGCCGGACAGTAGAAATCAACAATATTTCCCGTTGCGGTAAAACTTCCACTCAAGACAACATTCGTGCCGAATGTTCCTGATGAAGGTGTGACCGAAGTGATAGAGGTTTGAGAAGTCGACGTAACTCTAAACGCCATGCTGTTGCTGACAACGGTGTCTGCAACATAAATTTTAATATTATATTGCCCAGCAGGAACATTATTAGGAACAATGATTTGAGCCGAAACCGTTTTGAACAAAAGTGAGCTAACCTTTCCAAAGAAAGATGTAGGCGCTTGAACAACTGGCTGGCTCGTACATGGGTTCGGTGCGGGATTGATTCCACCTCCAGGAATAGCGACCTGAGCTGATGCAGTTGGAACAAATGCGTGGATCAAGCGATTAATGAATGCTCCTACTGGTGGAGGTGGAGTAACAGGTGTGTTCTGGCATGGATAGCCGAGAAACGCGGGAATAGTGAACTGGATCGTTCTACCATCAGGACTATACGTGTAATTATCAGAGTAATCACCGCGAGCATTAGAAAAACGCACGACATAACCGGTTGAGGTCCGAAGACCTGTTGCATTAATAGTCACCTGCGTACTTGTTGGACCAGATGTAGGAGTGATTGAAGTAATCACTGGAACAGCAGATGGACGAATCGTACTTGAAGCTGGAATCGAAACAGAGAGTGACGTACCATCAGCAAAAGCAAAGATGAGCGTTGCGCCAGTGAAGGTTGTAGATTCGATCTGATTGTAGAGGCGAAGCGTGTGCGTTCCGGCACCCAAAACCAACGACTGACCATAGTAACTATTGAGCTGCGCACCATTTTCAAAAATGACAACGGGATACTTCGCGCTCTGTGCTGTTGACCAGCTTTCTGCGCAACAATTATGCGTGAGGTTGATTGATTTTATTGTTCGTGAATTTTCTAGATTCAGAATAGCAGATACTTCCCAATCAAAAGGGGTTTTAGTATAGGCGCGACCATTCGCAGGGCGAAACTCATTCCATGCGCCCGCGTAGTTTTTGTCTGCTGAAACCAGTGTTGCACTTAAAGTGTCGGGGCCAAAACCAGCAGGAGCTGGCGGTGGACCTTGAACAGGTGCACCCTCTACCTCAAAAACTGCTTTATTCCCTATTCCGTTATCATTCAGCACCTGTACGTTGAATCTACCTGGCAACACTTTAACTGGCACAGGAACATTCCCGAACTGTGCAGTTTGAAGATAGGGCTCACCGAAATAAAAACTCACGACACTGTCAATGACACGCGCAAGGAAATTTTTTGTTGAAACTGAAGAAGTATTGGTGGTTGGCGCTACTGCTGTTGACCCACCTGCGGAAAGATTTTCAGGGACCAAAAACGAGAGGGTCCGTGTGTCGGCACTCACTAATTTAATGTCGCTAAAATTACCGTTGTTATCAGAAAAACGTACCGTATTCATACGATCATTCGTAAAACCTGTACCGGTAATCGTTACCTTAGTCCCTACAGTACCTGAGGTTGGTTGGATCGAAATGATTGAAGGGGCGGCGGGAGCGACACGAATTGATTTAGTCGCATTTCCACCATCGTTTGAACAGAGAAGAGAAAAGTTTTTAACCGTGGTAATGGTGAAAACTTCGCTGCCAATATTACTTACTGAACCCGACCAGTCCCCTGACTTAGTACACGAGAGAGCTGTTCCGCTCACGTTCCAACTCACCACAACCGTTTGACCTAACACAGGCAAGGCCGGAGTTGCAGTAAGCGTAATGATCGGCGCTGAAAAACTCGACGGCGGAGGTTGAACTGGTGTCGGACTTGGAGACACTACCGGTGGAGCAATAGTAGGTGGAGGTGGTGCAATCGCTGGAGATGGAGAGGGTTGAGAGATCGGAGAAGGTGAAACCGTTGACGGCGAGGGTGAAACAACAGTAGTGGCAGTTGGTGGAACCAAAGATGAGGCAGGGATCGAAGCGGTTATAGCCGTATTAGAAAAAGTTGCATAGAGCGTCGCGCCGTAAAATGACGAGTACTCAATCTGGCCGTAGAGATCAACTATGCCATTTGCGGGAATTACTATCGGAGTCCCGTAACTAAAGTTTTGCTGAACGCCGTTAACAAGAACAACCAAACCGTAATAGGCACTGTTCTTTGTTGACCAGACATTTGAACCCATAACAATCTTGAGTTCCGATGCGCTTAATCCCGCGGCATTTGAAAAGACTGCGCGCGTATGCCAATCGTAGGGAGTTTTGTTCCCGAGCCCTGTGCCCGCGGAAAATCCTGAGCTTGCGTAGTTCTCGTTCGCCGAGACAACTGATGCTGTTACACTAGGAACAACTGATGCCGTTGGTGATGGTGACGGGCTTGAAACAGGGATCGGCGTAGGAGATGCCTGCGCGATCAGGAGCGCCTGACTTGAAAAAGGCGGAATGGATGGCAGAGGAGAAACGGCGAGAGCGCCCGTGATCTGGTTCGACAAGCTTACTGCAGCAGTATCGTACGCTGTTGCAAAAGCCGAGGTTGCAAACATCGCGATAGTAAGTGGTGCGACGATAGCAGAAATGACAAAAGCTGCAACGAGAATTGTCTCGCGCATTCCGCGACTAAAACCAAATGGGTGCTCTGCGTTATTCATAAACTTAAAATTAATAAACCAACGTCGGAAGATTCACTTCCGAATTAATAATAGATACCGAAACTAATGAGAGGCTTCTTCAACCAACGAGATTGACCGCTCGAACACTTCCCTGTCTCAACAGGATCAATGTGGAGTCATCTGACTAAAAACAAAAAAGCACCGCCTCTCGTGCGTGCCTTTAGTAGTCCCTTCCTTGACTAGGAGTGTAGCGCGAGGGTTGTTTCAAAACAACACAGGTTGTGGATAAGTAAACACTCCGGAACGGCCTTTCTGAAAAGCACCCTTTCCCTGCTAGAAAAGGGCTATGTTCGGACCAGTCGTCCTCACAACATTTCAGAAAGGCCGTTCCTCCGCTTAGGAGGCAAATGCAAAGACTTGATACGGGTACGCGAAGTGCACTGTCAGAATTTAGCAAGATTTTGGTCTTCCAAAATCTTTCCATACACCTTACGAACGAGAATCTTAATTTTAGAAACATTGCGCAGGCGAAGCCGAGCATAGCAAAAACCGGCTAAGCCGGTTTTATGCGTGTTTCTAAAATTAAGGTTCGAGGAAGAGTTACTTTTTAGCCTCGATAATCCCCGCAGCAACATGCTGAGGAACAGCCTCGTAATGGTCAAACTCCATAGTAAAGCTTCCGCGACCCTCGGTCATCGAGCGCAACATCGTAATATAGCCAAACATTTCGGAAAGCGGGACCTTTGCTCCGATAGCCTTATTCATACCTCGATCTTCCACCCCCTCAACCTGGCCGCGCTTGGAATTCAAGTGTCCGGTGATGTCTCCCATAAACTTCTCAGGAACCACGATCTCAACCTTCATGATTGGTTCGAGAATAACTGGTTTCGCACGCTTGGCCGCATCTTGAAGCGCCATTGACCCGGCGATCTTAAATGCGATTTCAGACGAGTCAACATCGTGATACGATCCGTCGTAAAGTTCAACCGAAACATCTACCAAACGGTAACCTGCAACAACACCACGATCCATTCCTTCGCGAATACCTTTTTCAACCGGTGAGATAAATTCCTGGGGAATAGCACCTCCCTTAATTGCATTAATGAATTCGAATCCGGGTTCGCGCGACGCGTTCTTTGGTACTTTCTCTTCTGGATCGTACACCGGAAGCGGTTTAATGCGGATTTTTGCGTGACCATACTGACCCTTACCACCAGTCTGTTTGATGTACTTCCCTTCTGCTTCCGCTTCGGCCGTAATCGTTTCTTTATATGCAACTTGCGGACGCCCGACATTAGCCTCAACAGAAAATTCTCGTTTCATACGATCAACCAAAATTTCAAGATGGAGTTCTCCCATGCCCCAAATAACCGTCTCGCCAGTCTCCTCATCTCCTTTGATTCTAAATGTTGGATCCTCATCAGCAAGGCGGCGGAGCGCCATGCCCATTTTTTCCTGATCAGCTTTCGTCTTCGGTTCAATGCGAAGTGATACCACCGGTTCAGGAAATTTAATCTGTTCCAAAATAATCGGATCATTTTCATCACAGAGTGAATGAGACGTCTTTGCCTCTTTTAAACCCACAGCTGCCGCAATCTCTCCGGCGTACACTTTCTTCACCTCCTCGCGATCATTCGCCTGGAGACGGACGATGCGGCCCAAGCGCTCTTTCCTGCCAGTAGTTGCGTTATACAAATATGAACCCGCCTCAAGCGTTCCCGAATAGACGCGGAAGAAGGTGAGCTGTCCCACAAAGGGATCGCTTTGAAGCTTGAAAGCCAAAGCCGAAAATGGTTCGCTGTCATCCGCATGCCGAGTCACCTCCTCGCCTGTGTTTGGATTGATACCCTTGACTGGCGGAATATCCAACGGTGACGGCAGATAATCAATAACGGCATCGAGCACAAGTTGAACGCCTTTATTTTTAAGAGCAGAGCCGGTAAACACAGGAAAAATCTTATTTGCAAGCACCGCTTTGCGAAGAGTCGCTTGCAGCTCGGCAAAGGAAATTTCTTTTCCTTCGAGGTAACGGTTCATTAAGACGTCGTCCTGTTCAACAATTTTCTCGACTGTTTCCGCGCGAAATTTCTTTGCTTCATCAAGATGTTCTGCCGGGATTTCTTTCTCAATAACTTTTTCACCCATGTCACCTTCGGTGGAATACATCTTCATCTTAAGCAAATCGATAACGGCGCTAAAATTCTCTTCCGTGCCGACAGGAATCTGCATACGAATTGCATTCTTGTTGAGGCGCTCGAGGATTGATTGATAGGAACGCTCAAAGCTTGCCCCCATGCGATCGAGCTTGTTGATGAAACAAATACGAGGAACTTTTCCTTCGTCGGCATAGCGCCAGTTTGTTTCTGACTGCGGCTCAACACCGGCAACGCCGTCAAAAACAACAACGGCGCCGTCCAACACGCGCAGTGACCTTTTCACCTCAACCGTAAAGTCGATGTGCCCGGGAGTATCGATAATATTGAAACGATGTTTGAGAGAAAGATCCGTCCCCATGTAGGTCGGGTTCCAGAAACAGGTGATCGCCGCAGCGGTGATCGTGATACCGCGCTCGCGCTCCTGCTCCATCCAGTCGGTGACCGTCTCACCATCGTGCACCTCACCGATCTTATGGGTCATACCGGTGTAGTACAAAATGCGCTCAGAGGTGGTGGTCTTACCTGCATCGATGTGCGCTATGATTCCAAAGTTACGGACTCTTTCCAACGGATAATCCCTGTTCATGGTGAAGTATGTTGCGACGGGCGCTACGTTATTATTAAAAAAAAATACGCCAAAGCGGTAGAGGGAAGAATACACAAAAAGGCCTAAAAAAGCAAAAAGTGACCCGAAGACCCCTGCACACCCAAATTTTATTCAAAAAAGCCACCGATTCGTATCGGTGGCTTTGAATACCGTAGGTGCTCAAACAGAAAAAGAGAATTTATTTGGTACCTATCGCGACTAGATGTTTCATGTCGGCGAAACTCCGGAGGTGCGTAACCGCCCGTTATTCAACCAGTCCGTCAGTCTCTCTTTTATGAGTACATAATGAGAGACCCGCTTTGGTGTTTAGGGGAAGCAAACGACAATCAATCATCTCTTTTCCTTCTGGAAAATAAATTAACATGAAAGCTCCATTTTGGCAATGAGCTCTACTAAAAAGCCGCCCCAGGATACGAGGCGGCAATCGTTTCGTCACTTTCCAATCCGACGATGCATCGGGCAATCCTGGCTCGGGATTTTAAACTTCCCCTTACAGGTACAACGCGGCACGCGATTGGTGCGGGAGAAATCCCGAGCCTGTTGTTCCAACGTGCGTCGGAGACTTCGCAGAGTTTTCTTCTCGGCAGACGTAAGACTCTTTTTACTTTCGAGTCTCATAATCTCAATACATTCCCATCCGGGTTTTTTCGATACGAAACTATCGAGAGTGCGCTCTACTGCTTCCTGTGCCTTTTTCCGTCGAGTTCGCTCTCTCAACGATAGTGGACGTGGCACACTGTTCATGCCGGCCTCCATGTTCCGCCGACTGGGCGTGATGTCGTTTTTCCTTTGCCCGGCCGAAATCCTTTCGCGCCCTCATTCAATGAATCCTGCAGAGCATTGAGGTGTTGCGTCAGCGTTCGTTTGGCCGGAGGCATTTTTAAGAGTTTCTTCTCGTACTGTCTTGCAGTTGAATCGCCGAACGTTTCCTCAATCGGGGAAGGTTCCACTTTAGGTAACACTTGTCGTTTAGTTTTCATAAGAACATTTATTCCAGCCTATTCCTCGCCCGTGTTATTTGCAAGCACCGCTTCAAAATTGACAAAGACATACCGCAGGAGTAAACATTTTTTTAATTAAAATCCCGACGAGAATGATCTCATCGGGATTTCCGTAAACTATTCCTGAGCAAGCTCTTAGCCCATATGGGTGTGAAGCTCTTCTTTCATGAGATCAAAAGGAGTTCGCTTGTTCCTCGGATCAATACTCACCATGTGTTCGGGTTCCAGAGAAATCAGGGTCCCACAATCATGCGCTCTCTCGCCGACGTGATCAGCGAGAATTACCGCATTTACAGTGATCCGTTCTTCTCCGGAAAAAAGCAGGGACTGAAGCATTTGAACGGGTGTCTCTTGGATCTTGATGCCGCCAAATGCCCGCTTCGTCCGAAGAGATATGAACGACTCACCGACCGGAACATCTTTAAACTGAACTTCCTGCATCATACGTTTTCCTTTCTTCGCCAAATCTACTCCGCTTTCATTAAAAAGTAAAACTCTCTTAGCAAGATTTTTGTCTTCAAAAATCTTTCCATAAACTTACGGACGAAAATCCAAATTTTAGAAACATTGCGCAGGCGAATCTTCGAGACGAGCATAGCAAAAACCGGCTTTGGCCGGTTTTATGCGTGTTTCTAAAATTTTGATTTGAGGTAGCGTTACCAGGCAAAATGGGCATACCCATACGGGCATGCTGCATTTTGCAGCTGGAGTTACTTCGCCAGCGGCTCGTAACTACCAGGCAAAATGGGCAAATGCTTTGTTAGCCTCGGCCATCTTGTGAGTATTCTCGCGTTTCTTAACAGCTTCACCTTCGTTTTTGGACGCTGCCCGATCAAAGAAAGGAACTAAAATTCACATTCGTCTCGCCGATGAAGTAATTGCAGCGTCGAGAAGCCAGCGCATTGAAAGTGCCTGACGGCGTT
>CAYGLL010000006.1:44252-57456 GCA_964350935.1 uncultured Candidatus Saccharibacteria bacterium
AACCTCAACCGGAACCTGATAGTTTGCTCCACAGACACGGCGTGAACGAACTTCAATGTTCGGAGCAGTATTTTTAAGCGCAAGTTCAAAAAGCTCCAACGGGTTTGGATTCTTTGTTTTCTCTTTAACATCATCGAGCATCTGATAGACAATGCGTCGCGCAGCATTTTTGTTGCCGCTCTCCATCACATAGTTCATAAATTTCGTAACACGCTCAGAACTATAGACTGAGTCGGGTACGATCTTATTTTTATTTTTTACTTTTCGTCTCATGGTTTTAAACTGTCAGCTGACAGCTATTAGCTTTAAGCTTTTTTAGGCTTTTTAGCACCGTACTGGCTGCGACCCTTCATACGTTTCTCAACGCCACCTGCATCGAGCTTACCGCGAACGATGGTATAACGAAGACCTACATCCTTAACACGACCGCCGCGCAATAACACAACAGCGTGCTCCTGAAGATTGTGTCCGATTCCGGGAACGTATGCAGTAACCTCCAGACCATTGGTCAGACGAACGCGGGCAATCTTTCGGATAGCTGAGTTTGGTTTCTTCGGAGTTTTCGTGGTTACTTTCGTGCATACACCGCGCTTAAAAGGTGCAGGAAAAAATACTGGCTGGTTTTTGATGACATTAAAACTGCGGCGTAACGCAACAGATTTCGCCTTGCTCGTGAGCTTGACGCGCTTGCGTTTAACCAATTGATTGATCGTTGGCATGTGTCGAGACACTTTAATACACTGGCCACAAAATTGCAAGATTGCCGAAGTGGTCCGATTTTATGCCCTCTCCCTCTATATTATGTGAGTTGAACTCCTGTAATCAGGGCAAAGAGGTGAAAAATGAGCGGTTGAAAAAAGTTCCAGAGAAAGAATACAAAGATAATAAGAAGAACAAGACTATTGCGCTCTATCCATTCGGCCAAACGCAGAAAGCGAGCCGGAAGGAGCGCAAGTAACACTTTTGAACCATCAAGGGGCGGCGCTGGCATAAGATTAAAAACGGCGAGCGTGATGTTAACAAATACGATCAAAGCAGCGATATGGAGAAGCGGCCCTGTTGCCAGAGTAGTGCCGGGAGCAAAGCGAATAAACAGGCCGAAGATGGTGGCGACCACAAGATTTGAAAGTGGCCCGGCAGCGGCAACCACAGCCTCACCCTTTACTCCACCTTTCAAATTATAAGGGTTAACCGGCACCGGCTTTGCCCAACCAAACGTCATTCCGGCAAACGAAGTAATGATAGGGACAATGATCGAACCAAAAAGATCGAGGTGTTTTATAGGATTCAGGGTCAGCCGACCCGCAATACGAGCAGTCGGGTCGCCGAGCATCCCCGCAACATATCCGTGGGAAACTTCATGAATAACCACTGACATAACCAGGATGGCTATCTGAAAGAGAATATCGAGTGTATCTGCTTGCATAGATTGACGTTTATGATAGCATACCGAGACGTATGAAATCCTGTGTAGTGACAAAACGAACATCATTGGTCGGCGGCGGTTATTCAAACCGTACCCGTGCCACGCAGTTCAACCCAACCGGAAAAGTTCGCCGGCAGCTTAATCTGCAAAAGAAAAAGATCTATATCCCTGAACTCAAAAAGTTTATGACCTTGCGCCTCTCTACCAAAGCTATTAAGACTATTGCAAAAAACGGCGCCTACGCAACACTCTCGAAAGCAGGCCTCATTTAAAAACGAGGAACGATAGCCGGAAAAAAATAGAAACAAAAAACCGCCCTGAGGTAACTCGTAGGGTGGTTTTGCTATGATCTGCGTTCGCTCTTACATGAGCGAGTACGCTAAACCGTAGAAACTATTTGCAAATGCCGAACTAGTGAAGAGTGAAACAGTAAACGGCACCGCAAAGACTGCGCTGACGATTGCAGTAGTTAGAATTGCCTGTCGCATCGCAATCGTATAACCAAACGGATGTCTTGAAGCGTCCATGATTTTTTTCATGAGCTAATAATGTGAGAGGTACGAACTCATCTCAAAACCTATACCGACGTAACCTTTGCGGAAATGTCTGCGACAGACTGAAAAAGGTTTTGGGATGAGTCCGGTTCTCGCAGAAAAAATAATTAATAGATTTTTTCTCACGAGCACACGCTATGTAAAAAAGCACCGGCCTCTCGTCCGCTGCTTCTATAGTAGTCCTTTCCGTACTCAATACACTACACTACTTTGGTATAAATTGCAAGTCCCCCCGGTGGATAAGTGGTCGCTACGGAGTACAAACCTTGGAAACGCGAGATTTTTCTGCTGAAAAATCTCTACGTTCGGACCAGCCGTCCTCACAGCATTTCCAAGATTTATACTCCTGCGCTGGGGAGAAAAGACGGGAACAAGGCAAATACAAAACGCGCTCATAATGTTTCAAAAGTATTTATCACTCCGCTAGGGAGAAAACGCAAAGACAAATACAAAAGTCAAAATGTTTATTTAATCGTAAAGGAATTTCCGTCAGATACAATCGTAATTCGTCCACTATCATACGTACCAAAAACTTGAACACTGTGTTTGGCGAAACGATCGAGCACTTCCTGATGCGGATGTCCGTACTTGTTGTCTTTGCCTGCTGAAATAATCGCAACCTTGGGCGACACAGCTTTTAAAAGCGCATCGCTCGATGAGGTACGAGACCCGTGATGACCTGCTTTAAGAACATCGCAGTCTAAATCTTCAGCACCAAGAACTGTCACATATTTTTCTGTTTCATCTGGTGCATCTCCGGGGAAAATAATACAAAAATTTTTATAGACAAGTTTACCTACAATCGAACCCGTGTTTGTTTCCACCTGTGACACATCTCGATCCGGAAAAAGAATATCGAAATATGTTTCTGCTCCGAGATTAATTCTCATACCACGCCGAGCAAGAACTTTCTCTGCATGCTCGTTTCTGATCGCCTCTTCAAAAACACGATAGACCTCGGTCGCAGGTTCTGTTCCCGGCTCAACAACGCTCTCTACGCGATACGATTTGAGCACATCAATAAAACCGGCCATATGATCTTTATCGGGATTACTCACGAGGAGCATATCAATTGACCGATCGTAAAATGGCATCATCCGCCCAAGCTCAGAAAGCACGCTGCGTCCTGGTCCGCCATCAATCATCATCTGTTTTCCGCTGGGAGCCTCAATAAAAATAGCGTCACCCTGTCCAATATTCAAAAAGGAAACTCTCAGTTCACCGTTTCGTGATTCCTTAAAAACTGCATACCAAATGAATGCCACGACCACGAACAACCCCAAGAGAATATACCAGCGCAGATTTTTTCTAATCGAATCCATGGCCGTAAGTATAAAGGTTCCCCGAAAAAAGTCCCGAGGTGTTCACCTATATTAGCTCCTCGGCTCGGAAATTAAAATCAGAATTTTCATTTCTCTCGCTCTACGTCGCTAATAAATTAAAAAAGCTCCCTCAACACGAGGAAGCTTAAACGAAGACTAAGGGGCGCAGGCCTGCCTTCGTGTCCATAAAAAATTCAGACACCAGATCATAGCGCCCGTGGACACGAACGCAAAACAGTAGGCGACAAAAGCGAATGTGGTTGCACGCGCGACAGTAAGTATATCCGTCTCAAAGACAGTGACAACGCTCGCGCCAAGCAAGACAGGAAACAGTAGCACGGCAAAAAATCTCCGTAACCAGTCCAGATACTTGAAACGTGCATCATACGTCGCGATCGACGGAAACAACACAATCCATCGAACAGCATGCGCCATGAACACAATGACAAAAATCCAGACGATGAGTCCGATACTATCGAAGATTCGGGGGTAACCCGAAACCCCCAACGCTACATCGCCCGTATACTGCCGGTGCCACAACCAAAAAAAGAGAAGGAACGCGCTTCCCAATCCCTGGGACCAGAGCGCTATGCGATACAGGCGTTTCCAGTTAATCGTCCGGAATATGTTTTCAATCATAATTCACCTTAAGGTTCTTTTTCTGTTTCCACAATAACACAGACATTTTCTGACACAACTGTTTAAATTAAAAATCCCTCCGCAACATAGTGCGGAGGGAGCTTATTTGCAGATTATGCACCACAGAGCCACTGACCGAACGAACGTCCCCGACCAAAAGGAATGCAAGCAATCAGTGCACAGACACAAACAACAGCCCATCCGATCGCGTACAAAACATACACTCCCACCATCGAGGCGACGACACCGAGGACACCCTCAAGAATTCCAAAGAGGAGCGCAGACCCCGTGCCAAGGAGAGCGGCCAAGCCGAGGCACGTATCCATACGTCCCGAATACTTTTCTTCGACCCAGAATGCGGAAAGAATCCCCGCGACAATGATTGCTGGTGAAGCAACATCCCACCAGCGACTTAAACCGCGAATGGAGGGAACGCTGCCACCACAGATGGCATAGATTCCCCACCCAAGCGCGACCAGACTGGAAAACACGATTGACCACCGAAACCAGAGTTTGAAGAATGAAACCTCGTTTGACATACACAACCTTTCTCTTAAATGTTTAGGAACAGTACAACTCAAGAATACTTCTTTGTATCTTCATGTCAAACGACCTATAATATACTTGAAAATAATTAACATCTTATAAGCAGTTATGAAAAAATTTGAAGAAAAAAAATTTACCATTCCAGTCCTGAAAGGAATTTCGACAAAAGCAATTGAGGAACATCTGAAACTCTATGCTGGTTATGTGAAACACTCAAATCTCATCTTGGAAAAGATTGATGAATATGCGAAGGATGCAGAGAAACACGCCTACGCTCTTGGAGAAATTCAGCGTCGCTTTGCGTTTGAATTCGACGGCATGCGCAATCACGAATACTATTTTCAATCCCTTGAGCAAGGACCGTCCCTGCTCACCCCAAGTAGCAAGCTTGCGAAAGCAATTGCCGAAGAATTCGGTTCATGGGACGCGTGGCTCAATCGTTTTAAAGCGATCGCTTTAACCCGCGGCATCGGCTGGGCAATCCTCTATTACGACCCAGAGACTAAGACTCTGGTAAATACCTGGAGCGACGAACAACATTTGGGACATCTCACCGGCCTTCGCTGGATCTGTGGCATCGACATGTGGGAACATTCTTTCGTCATCGATTATCTTCCTTCTGGTAAGAAACAGTATGTTGAAGATTTCTTTGCGAATATAAACTGGAGCGTGATTGAAAAAAATTTCACTGAAGCAAGTAAATAAAGAGAAAGGCCGTACGTGCATGCACGTACGGCCAGAATTCGGAAAGCGGAAGTGAAAACGAAAGCAATGAACTTTTTTTTAGTGATTCCAGTAGGGAATCTTTTTAGGTAGAACGTATTCGTACCCATCCAAAGCTTAACAAATTAGAACTAAACTGTCAAGTGGTATTTAAAAAGAAGAGCCCCGCGCACAGGATGTGCGCGGGACCTTTGCCCTAGGCCCTCTTTCCGTTCACTTGTTCCCAGAAAGTGAGCACCGTTGCTTCAGGGAGACTGCCCGATCGACACATGAGATAGAGACGATGACATTTTTCCTGCGTCCAAACTCTGATGTCCTTGATCCGCGACATCATCATCTGGTCCCAGCGTTTCTCGATGGGCCTGCGGACAACATCTCCCGGAAACGTCCCCGTGTAAAACATTCGGACATCGGGAATGTCCGCGCAAAGCGGAAGTGCTTCTTCAAGAATTTCCAGACGAGAGACATCGTCATCAAAACGTCTGAACTCTTCCGTAAGAACCGTAAGTCGTTGATCGGCGAAACAGATGTCCATGTTTTTTCCTTTCGTTGTTGTTGGTGAACTACCGAAGCTCTAGGTTACGGGAAACGGGACTGATGTCAACCGTCCCTTTTCTATTTCGATATAACACAACAAGAATAACTGCATACATGATCATGACGAACCACCAGGAAAAAGTACCGAGTGAAACGGAACTGAACGGAAGGCGAGAAAGAATGGTGGTGACTGAGAGAATGTAATGCAGGAGTAGGAAACTAAGCGCCACAAACGGAAACGCGAGCACGGTGTGTATAATACCAAACGTTCCGGCAAGAAAACCAAAAAACATAGTAAGTGAGACAGCGGGCAAGACGAGGAGGTTCGACAGAAGAGCAACCGCTGAAAAGTTTCCGGTGAGATACAAAAGATACGGGGTCACAAAAATCTGGGTTGCAAGCGTTTCAACCACAATCTCCCGAAAACGACCCCGCACTTTTTTCAAAACCCATTGTTCGACAATAGGTGAAACATAGACAAGCCCGATCGTCGCGAGGAAACTCAACTGAAACGACGGATCGAAAGCCAGGATCATGGGGTTGTGGAGGAGCATTAAAAATCCTGTAATCGCGAGCGCACGTGAAACGTCGTAGCGACGGTAAGTGAGTTTTGAGAGAATTGAGAGAAGCGACATGACCGCCGCGCGCACAACCGTGGCCGAAAATCCTACCATAAGCGCAAAAAGTGCAATTGAGATACCTCCGCACACCAAACGCGCTCGACGGCCCAATCGATCAAATATTTTCATAAAGAAAAGTCCCACGATAGTAAGGTTGTAACCCGACAGCACAACAATATGAATCAAACCAACACGGCGAAAATCTTCGAGAAGATCGGCTGGGAGCGACCTCTTTGCGCCAATCAGCAATCCCGCAAGAAGGGAACTCTCAGGCTCAGGCAACGTTCGTGAGATGGAATTAGTAAACGCCCGCTTAACGCCAAAGAGGAAATGTTTGATGCTGTTTCCTTGTCCCGACGATAGTAGTGTAATTTTCGGCTTGCTTACAACAAAGTAAATACCGTCCTTCGCAAGATACGACTGATAATCAAACAAACGACCACTCTCGGTTTCAAAATTTTGCGGTCGGGAAAGTTTTCCACTAAGAGCAATTTCATCGCCGTACGAAAAAAACGGGTAGAGTGGTGCGAGAACTAACACTTTTTCCTGAAGCGTCACAGTTTCCTCTTTCGTTTTAATTTCGTGAAGCCGGACAATGAGTCGCTGCGTTACTTCTCGCGGATCTGGCTCACCGATAATAACTCCCCGGGCTTCGACAAAATTATTTTCGTAAACATCTAAGAGTGGTGATTCGCTCGTGTACGTAAAAAGCCACACGCGCAGGCCGCCAAGCGCAATTGAAAAAAAGCAGAGCGCAAGAATCGTAAAATACCGTCGATGATTCTTTCCCTGCCACGACAAAAGAAAAAAAATACCTGCAGAGGTGAGTGCTGCTGATATGAAAAGAATACGCAACTCGGGTAATAACGAAACAACCAGAATGCCTCCTGAAAATCCGGCGGTTACCGTATAAAGAATTTTTCCAGACATATACTCCAGTATATAATAAATGTTGTCATAGTATAACAAAAAAACAGCTTTCCAAAGAAAGCCGTTTACGGAAACCTCCTACGCCCTTTCAGCGTCTCGACTCCAAAGGTTTGAGTGACCGGTCGTACCACTCAAGCGCGCCGCCGACAGTCTGATAGTGGCGAACGAAGTGCGCCGTCGTCTTGATGCGTACAGATTGTCCGTTGGTAAAACCTCTTTCCCCGTGAAAGATGGTTTTCTTTCCGTTGGGAAGTTCTACCTCAACCCCTTCAACGCCGACGCGCGCAACAACTCCTGTAACACTTCCCTCCTGTTCCCAACGCTCGGGCTCGGCGAGTTTTTTCGGCGCCGACGCCCAGATGAAACCGAAAAAGAGCCCGGCCGCTGCGAACACAGCGAGGACCGCAACAACCGCCTGAACCGCTTGCTTCGCTTTCATGTAAAGAGCCTTTCTCAATAAGTTAACTACTTCTTCACGTTGTGTGAAGTTCGGTAGCGAACTTAACAAAAAGCTCGTTTAAGGTCAACGAGCGAACCGTTTGAAAACTACAGCGACTCCAGATGCAGGTTGAGCGAGCGACGAAGAACGTCTAAAGGATCTTCATCCGCCCGACGCGGAACTGAAATCCAGCGGCGATCGCCGAAACCGTTCACGTATTCCCAACGGGCGAGTACGTCTGGTCGCTCGAGAAGCTCACTCTCAACAAGTTGAACGCGACGGCTGCAAATGTCGCAATGGTTGCACTCGAGCGTGATCTGCAGAAGCACGCGATGATGTTCGACGATCACACGCCGCGGTTTGTTCCAAGAATTCACGTGGGCGCGCATTTCGTAGTGTGTGCGATCGAGGACAGTTGAGCCACCACGGCGTGCAGGCTGCGTGCGATCAGGAACAACAGCGTTGATTGGAAGGCCGATCGCGTTCGCGATGAATTGAAGTGGTTCTGTCTCACTTGGACGAGAAAGCAGGAGCCACTTTCCACCTTGATCAAGACGCCACGCCCAAACGTATGAACCTCCGGCGAGAAACTCTTCGACGCGGGTTGCGCGCGCGAGACAGGTCGGACAGTTATGACAGTCTTTTGCCATACGCGCGATCTCGATCATCGCTTCATGGGGACGAATGCGAAGACGGCGCTTATGCGTCCAGTCAGCGATTTTAACTTGAGTTTCAGTAATAGGGGTATTAAGAGTCGTTTTCATGTAGGTACCTTTCGTTGTTAAAGAGCGCTACTCAATGAATCAGCGAAACGTTCGCGGACTCAATAAAGTGCTCATTTGAGGTGAATGAGCGAACCTTGGTTGTAGACTAGAACCACGGAACCACGCCAAGCGTTTCCGCATGGAGAGCGGTGATGGGCGTCGCGGTCTCATAAATGAAACCGATCCAGAGAGGCGCGAGGCCGGAGCGAACGACCTTGTAATTTTCACGCAGGAGTTCGATCGCAGCCTTCACGTCGTACGGATGAACACCGCGCGTCGGGAGGAGGTAGAGGAAGGGAGCCGAAGTGTTGATGGTATTATTCATCAACCATCATCGCGACTCCACGAGCGCTTCTCGCGCTTGCGATCATAACCGCGCGCGCCCTTGGGAGGACCCTGGACCTTACCGACAAACACCGTGAACTTCCGAACCGACCTCATTGCCGCAATCTGCGAATGTTTTTTCATGACAGTAAACCTTTCATTTAGTACCAGCACCATTCGGTCGCCATTTTTTTGGGGCCGAACCAACGACGACGTGCAAGGCGATTTGCTGTGCGTTTAAGGAATTTACGACGACGCGCCGTGTGGCGAGTCCTTCTCGAGAAACGTCCAAATTCCTGAGAAAATCCGAACGTCACCGCATTGAACTTGGTATTGGTCGCAACCATAGTTTTTTTGAAAGAACTTTTTTCTGTTTTCGGTTCTTTTGAACCTTCATCAGTCGAGACACACATCTCGAGAACAGAGAGATGGTTTGGCCATCTCAACAATTTCCGCTTGTTAAGCGCCCTGGAGTTGCGCCAGAGTATTACGGCCAGTTTTTAAAAAGACATGGCATGGTCTTTTCCTATTCATTTATCACAGCCCCTTCGAAGCGGGGTCTACCTTATCCGCGAAGTGAACAAGGTAGGGGTTCGGTCTCTTAGACCCTGTGTATCCTATGGTCGTTTGCGCAAACCGAGAAAGGGTTCCAATTCCACTTTCGAAGTTTGGTAAACGGCGTATTGATAACCAACACGCAGGACTTCACGCAGTCGGACTAGGAGTCTGCGTGTCGTTCGAGACAAAGTGTCGATCGGTCAAATTTCCATCGTCTCTACTAGTTCAACCTGGCCCCTGCCAGACTGAAGTTTCAATCCAATGTAGTTTAAGACTCGATCGCTCCATCCGTAGATGAAGTGCACATCCTTCGTGCCCGTGGGGGCAACTGCATCGCGATACGGAGCGACGGTCACGAGAAACGCTTTGGCGTCCGGAGCAATCTCTCCCTTGTAGCGATGCCACAAGTTCAAGAATGAGCCCTCGACGCTGTGTTCTCGGCCATACGCCCAGTCCTCGTTGTCAGTGATACCGATAAACACATCCACCTTCACCCGAGAGCGAAGGAGATGGTCAATCGGCGCACCGAGTGCAGTACCCCCGCCGCCATACTCGGCGATTCTCTCTGCAGTGTCTAAGACATCCCGCAGAGAGAAATCATCCGCCGTATGGACGTGGGTGTCGAAAGGAAGTACAACCGCTCGTCCTTCAATTTTACGCATGAGTGCTCCGGTAAAGATGCCGGCGATATCAATACAACGCGTAGTGCTCTCTTGCGAGAGGCACGTCGTTGACATTGAACCGCTGACATCAGGACCGATTGCGACTGACGCGCTGCCAAAGGTCGGCATACTCTCAAACGAAAGATTGAGTGCGGTCCGGATCGCTCCGGACAAACGCACATCATTCCCCTCAATTTGCGAGTACACCTTCCAGGCATTGAAGAAACGGAACGGCAACACTTTGGAGCGACGGATCGCTTCCCGGTCGGTGAGCTTCGCGACTGCGTACGCTACATTCTCTTCGATCTTAAACACTCCATGACGCGTGAACGTCGCGAGGTTCGAGAGAAGATTCCTGTAGGGCGCCTGGCGCAAAAGCTCCGACCAGATCCCTGTCGTTGTCTGCTTCAAAGTCGGCACGACCACCTCAAACGGCAAACGTCCCCCGCGAACGAGGGAAATCTGTTCGTCTTCAGTGGCGGCCTTCTTCAAAGTTTCAAACGCATGGATCTGCGGGTTCTGGCTCTCGTTTGGTGCGAGAGCCGTCTTCCCACGGACAAGCCATCCGAACCGCTCGGCAGTTTCGGGTGTCCCCGGCTTTGGATGCGCCAAGCGAACGATGTCAGCGAGCGTCACACCTTCTGAATTGGCAGAGCCGTACTTCAGGGTGTGATACTCGGACATGTTCGCAAGGTACTTCCTCACCGGTTCAACCGTCATACCGCCCAAGCCTTTACGCCCGGCAATCGCCCCCGACTTCACGATCGTTACAAACGACCGGAGGTCATCGGGGGTTTTCACCACGCGTGCAAAGACTTGTTCGAAGAGGGATTTAGTTTTCCCTCCACCCGCGGACAGCACGACAAGACCCAAGACCGGCAGTGTCTTCATCATTCCCTCTTCACGTGCCCAGACGAGCGCACGTGCGAGAAAATGAGGACACTCGGTCCTGGCCTCAGTAAGTACCTCCACGGCTTCTTTCGCGAGTTCATCGCGGGAAGCATAGAAGGTGTCACCAAGAGTCCCTGTCGAGAGTACCGCAAGTACCTGCTCCTTAAGCGAGCGCTGGTACGAGGGCGCGCCGGCACGATTGACGTGCCCCGCCAACTGCGAACGGTTACTGCGCAAACCGACGAGCGTTGAAGTGAGATTCTTCATATTGTTTCTCCTTGGTTGTTGGTTGGGGGGGTTGATTGAGTGAACCAACGCTCGATATTTCAAGCACTAATTCACCCAATCAACCGAATAGGATATTTCTTACTCAAAGAACTTTTTCTGTTTCGCTCTCTTGAGCTCATCAGTCGAGATGCACATCTCGAAACAGAAACTGGACGGGCCAATTGCATTTCGCAAAGGGCACATCCAGTTGGAAATTGTGGGATTCCAAACCGATTTCATGAGGCAATTGGCGATTGCCCCGATCATGTGAGAGCATGGATCATTTTTGGGGGATCTTTACCCCGAGGGTCATGATAGAGAAGCTATCTAACCTCTATTTCGATTTAGTTTTTTAGGTTCGAAGTATCCTCAACATGCAGTCCTCGTATTCCCCTCTCAGGAAAAGTCTACGGACAAAATGTTGTTAAGGTTTTTTACTCCCTGCCAGGGAGTGTCATAGGATGAGCTCGGTGTAGAACATCCTGAAACAAGTAATTTGTTGAAAGTTTTGTATGCATTCCGGTGCGCACAAAATGATTTTCAAAAATCGTCTGTTTCTTTTGCTCCTACATGACTTTGGGGTACATGCGAGCTCGGGTTATAGAGACAGCTATAAACCTGGTTTAGCTTTGCCAAAGGCATCGCCTTCATTAATTTTGAAGTATCCTCAGTCGGCAGTTCTCAATCATTCCTCGTTATGTTTCGGTTTCCGGAAAACCTACGCACAACGATTCCTGATGTCACAGAACAAAAAGTGACTAAGGCCTGTTTCGTAGAACGACACCTCGCTCTATGGACCGACCTCGATTGCTCGAGACCAGCCCAATGAAGTGAGCAAAATCCCGTTAAATTTTGCTCGGGTTAGCCTGTGTGAAAGCGGCAGGCTTCAATTCGTTTCTCGGAAATACGTTTGTGACGCAAATCCTTCCTGTCTTCGATCGCAAGATCGAGCAGGTCCTTTCCTCTCTCGAACATAATGCTGCGAGCTTTCTCGTTGCCGAGAACCTCTACCGCATTTCGCACGGAAGGGTGGCTAGAACTTACGTATCCAGCATTCACGGCCTCCAATAGTTGTCTGGCGTCACGGTGAGTGATCATATTCGTAAATTCTTTTTTGAAAGAGCTGTTCTGTTTCGTCCTTCACTCTGGCTTCGTCAGCACAGAGGGACTCATCAGCACGGATTCAGTCCGTGGACAGAACTCGGATTGATATAATCCGAGGGCACTGCATGCCAGGCTCACCGTGTAGTCATGGTGACATTCACACCCTTCTTTATTCTTCGGAAGTATGGGTGATCTTCCTTGCTCGTCTTTCCGAGCGGTCACGCAGTGATGCACGCTTCAACGTGCACCGAGTGTTTCCAGCACCCGTGTATGAGGATGGTCCCTTCTACGATGCCGCCTGGAAGCGGATTCACCGGAGGGCTTTTCAAGAGTTACCCGACTGAATGTCGAGATTCCCCGGTGCCACAAGATTCTGAAGTCTTGCATGCACCCCCCATACGTTTCGACGAACCGGGCAACGCCCGCGTTCCCTTACCTACCTTCGACGCGTCCACTCTTGGACGACGGAAAAGGTCGGTACCGCCACGAGTCACAAACGGACCCGTACCGGCGTGCTTGGATACCTGCGTTGTATCTGCACCCTTTCGCACCCTATGGGTAAGGCGCGAAAGGGTGCAGATACTTTTTTAAAGATCTACTCATTTCCAGCCACTCCCTACCAGTCCCCCTAACAGTCATCCGTCCTCGAAATTTTCTAGGAGGGTTTGGTATGAACTGAAATGGGGGGATCGGTAGGTAGTGGCCGACGTTTCGAAACTCAATCTTCAGACATCTTACACCCTTTTCGTTTTTTTGTCAAGTATTTTTGACATTTCAAATTCAAAAAACACAAAATACCTTTATTTATAAAGGATAATTCAGATAATTATGTTTTTTTAAAATGTCAGTTTTAGAATATTTTTGACAAATACTTTTTCTATTTTTTTTTAAAATTTTT
>CAYGLL010000007.1:0-51688 GCA_964350935.1 uncultured Candidatus Saccharibacteria bacterium
GCCACATCGCCGAGCATCTTGAGTCAGGGATGATGTTCAGCTTCAAAGTCGAGTAGAACTCTTCACGAGGGCAAAAGAAATGATAAACAAAAAAAACGATAACGACGATATTTTTCCTTACTTCCGGATTTTGACCTACATGCCAGCGCTTAGGGGATCCTTTTTAAAAAGTATATACCCTCTAAAAGAGTCCCGTTTTTTCGGGCTGGGGGGTTGGTTCCATAAGTGTCCGGCAAAAATATAGTGAGGGGCATGGTGGGGCAATCAGCGTGCTTCATCAGATCCGCCGGCTCTGCTATACTGGAAGCATACGAGTTTAGTTTTGCCTTATTTTAAGCGGTTAATGCGAGTTTTGCATCAACCTTAAGCTGTTGCCATTGTCGCAATTCTTCAAGAATTTGGTTCCACTGAACTCGCACGAAGTCCACAATGATTCACAAGAACAGCCGGTGGCTGTTCTTGTGAATCATATTGTGTGATCTATTGGAATCGGACGGCGGAGCAGTATTTTTAGCAAAAAATACTGCGAGCCGGTGCCCAGACCGAGGCGAGTGACTGGCGAGCCGAGAGTCGCGGGCGATTCCCCATAGGTCCACCATTTTGAAAGCGATTTTTTAAGTTCTTCCAAACCTCCTTGACTAAAAAAATAAAACATTATAATTTGTTTTCGGCGTCGTAATCAGGTTTGCAAACCTGATCGCACATTTAAACTCAACAAAAGAAAGCGGAACTATGAATCAAGCTCCTCCTGCCGAGATGAAGGTTTGGATTCCCGAAGTCCCGAAAAATCGAATCGAAGAACTTGCTCTGCGGATTAAGCCGGTCGTGGAGTTCAAAGGTAAGGGCAAATGTTACATCAAACCTGTTGACCTGTTCAAAGTTGCCTACACGTGGGGTGCAAAAGCTGCCGAAAAAGCAACGAGACTGAAGTCTCTCTGTGAGATCGTCACGTATCACGGCTTTGGCTATTACGGGTTTTTCAAACCTTCCATTGCTGAAGTCTTAGCGCAAATTCCCGCAGAACTTTTGGAGAGGGTTGTTGCCTTCGAAATCACCAGAAGCCCTGAATCAGCAACCGATTTGAACCGTGAGCGCGAGGCACTAAACGCGGGCTTTCACGTTGCAACCACAACGCTCTACGTTCGCGAGTAACCAAGCTCCGGTCCCCCTTTAAACCTCGATCAGAACCACCATTCTGATCGAGGTTTTTTTATAAAACTGTGTAGCTTCTGCTCTACCTGAGCGGATTCCATAGTTTAAATACCGCAGATGGTTTTTTATAACTATAGCCGTACGTAAAGGGACTGGTAAGAACAAAGTTAACCATTGCAATCACGACAACTGCCGCAACTATTACGCGTACACTTTTATCTTTAAAAATGAGACCCGCCCAGCAAAAAAGAATCATTACTGCAAAAACCAACGCAGACATATAGTGATAGAGAAACATCGGTCGCGTAATAAAAATAAAGGGTAAAAAGTTTACTGAAAACATTAATAGTAGTAGCGCAAGTACACCCTCATTTCGTTCGGGAACCCTTTTTTTAAATAGCATTTGATAGAGACGTAAAAGTATAAAGACTGTAGCTGCAAGGACAGCAAGTGCTGAGAGAATATATACAAAAAGATTGCCCGTATAAAATATTTCCTGACGATAGCCTGCGGGAGAATTCATACCGATCCAGTATGAAATTGGTTTTGACATTATCGGCCATTCATACCACTTGCTCTGTGCAGGGTGCGAAGCCATATGCGTGTTTGCATAAATCATATCCCGGTGAGCTTTAGTCACCAGTGTCGGAAAATTGTTTACCTTAAGCGTACCCAAGACCGAGAAGTGAACAACGTAAACTAAAAGATAGGTACAGATAATCGGCATCAACACACCGAGCACAACACGAAAAAAAACTTTTTTTACTTCTAAAAATACGTGCTGGTACTTTTCCCGTAGAATCGACATAAGTTCAAACGTCGCAATGAGTAGTCCGTAAGAAAGGCCGGTCCATTTTATTGAAACAGCAGCCCCGGCAACAACTGCAGCGAGTATTTTTAGACTCATTAACTTTTTTTTCCTTGCAAAAAAATAGAGCGCAAGTGACGTTAGACCAAAAAGAAGCAACAAACTGTCCGGCATAGCAAAACGCGAAGCGACTACGAGTGAATTTTCATATATAAGAACAAGGGCAACACCGAGTCCGACTGACTTCCCCACTCCCAAAAGACGAATTAACAGATACGCAACAACAGGAATGAGCGCGCCGGCAAGTCCGACAACAAAACGCAGATACAAATATGTTGGCGGAATTAAATGGTCGCCGATTGTTTTAAAATTATTGGGATCTTTGAGATCCCCTGCCCAACCGCCAATAGCAATGAGGAGTGCTCCGAGTGGCGGGTGTCCACTGAAAACATTACCCTTCGTGAGATACCCCGCGGCAAAACGCCCGTAGTAGGTTTCATCGAATACCACTTCAGCCGGATAACCAAAACTAAAAAAACGCAGATACGCGCTCAGAAAAAAAATGAGGAGAATAATTCCAACTTCGATCAATTTTTTTCGTCTACTAACCAGCATGGCTTAGCAACATAACTCGATTCATCACAAAATTGTAACATTCCCCATCTTCATATATAACCCCCTTGGGTATATATGCTCCTCGGCTCGGACACAAACATAAAGACATGCTTGTGTCTCTCGCTCTACGTCGCATATAAAAAACCCGGGAAGGACCGCTGAAGGGAAACAGCTTACAAATGCAAGCTTCCAGCGGTCCTTCCCGAGCTTCTCTCTTTACCTCATCTTGGCTAAGATACTATGTATGGATTGTCTCGTGTCAACTCGACGAACTAATAAATACGTGGATCAACGAATTCGTCTCGCATTAACGCTTTTTGCAGTTATTACTTATGCGCTCCCTGCTTTTGCTCAAGAAGAACGCGTTCACATTAAAAATGTTTCTCCTATAAAAACAGGTGACGCAATCGTAATCGAACTTGCCCTTTCGCCGCAAAATATTGAAAGTATTTTCTTTAATCGTAAATCTATGAACACATTTACTTACAAGGGAAAAACGATGCTGGTACTTCCCATACCAGGACGAGAATCTGCAGGACTACGAAAACTTGAGATTACCACCACAAACAAGGAAAAGATTACAGAAAACATAACGGTTAATTCCCGATCTTCGCAGGTCATAATACTGCCAGTACCAAAAGCGATGAACGTAACCCCGCAAAAATTAGTCGAGAACCTGGGAACACAAAAAGTATCTATCGCCACAAATTTAAATCGAGGCTCAAATGCGATTCTTGTTTCAAAACCATTTGGGTTACCTCTTGCTGACAACCGCTCGGTTAGCAGCCCTTACGGTGAGATTCGAAAAACCGGCAACGAATCCATTCGCCACATTGGCGTCGATTTTGGCGGAAAAACAGGTTCAATCGTTTACGCTATTAATGACGGAAAAATTCTCGACGCATATACAGATCCTGTATATGGCAAGACAATCATTATTGATCACGGAGCTCGTATTTCGTCACTCTATATGCACCTCAACAGCATGTTCGTCGTCAAAGGTGCTACGGTAAAACAGGGAAACAAAATCGGAACGTTGGGTCAAACAGGGCTTGCAAGCGCTCCTCATCTCCACCTTTCAATCAAAATTGACGGCGAGTCTGTTGATCCACTTTCTTTTGTTCGTAATTTTAAATAGTCAGTAACAAAAAAACCCGCCTCTCGATGAGAGGCGGGTTGTGTACAAACGTACAAAACTTTACCGCTGAAACCTACTTTTTCTTCAACTCTTCCGGACGAAGTGTCCGGAAGGAGTCGGGATGCGTGAGGTTGAACTTGGCGATGTGCAAACGATGCTTCGGGTTGAAGCCCACTTCTTTTGCTTCTTCAACAATGCCTGTGAACTGCGGTGACTCCTTTACCTTCGTTGACATAGCACGACTATCAAGGTGGCGGTCGTAAACAATCCGCGAACCACGCTGACAGGTTGGATCACGATCATCATCGTAATACTGAGAGAGTACCGCAATACGGGTTCCGAGGAAAACCGCTTCCACCAGATCGTGAGTGACAAAGAGGATGGTCAGTTTGTGCTTTTCCCAGAGCTCAAGCAGCAAAACCTGCATCTGCTCGCGCGTACCAGGGTCCAGTGCCCCGAACGGTTCGTCCATAAGAAGAACCTCGGGTTTGAGGATCAAGGCTTGTGCAATGGCGACACGCTGCTGCATACCGCCAGAAAGTTGTCCCGGATACTTGTTGATCGCATCCGTAAGCCTCATCTGCTCGAGCATTTGATACACTTCAGCCTTCAGTTCCTTTCGGCCAAAGATGCGCCTCCCCAAAGGGTGACGCAGATCAAGACCCAGCATAACGTTGCCAAACACCGTGAGGTGCGGAAAGAGTGAGTACTTTTGGTACACAATCCCCCGTCGCGTATCTGCAAACCCAGCGGGCCGCCGATCAATTTCAAGAATTCCACGGTTCGGAATTTCCTGTCCGAGCGCGAGACGTAGGAATGTCGATTTGCCGCACCCCGAGGGTCCGACAAATGAAACAAAATCTCCGCGACGGACACAGAAATCCACGTTATCGAGAACTAACTTGTCCCCGTATCCGTGGTATATATCCTGCGCAAAAATGTGAGTTCTGTTGCTTTGGCGTAATTCGTGCATAAGGATTCCTTTTTTACTTCTCAGCAAGCCAGTACCACGCATGACGCCATCGGCTAAAATACTTTAGAGACATATCAACGGTAAAACCGATGAGTGTAATCCAGAGTACGTACGGAATGATGACGTCCATTGCCATGTATCGTCGAACCAGAAAAATGCGGTATCCCAGACCTTCGGTTGAGGCGAGTCCCTCCGCAGCGATGAGAAACAGCCACGAGGCTCCGAGGGAAAGACGAATCGCATCAATCAACCGCGGTTTAACCTGCGGGAGAATGATTCGATACACATAACCAAGTTGAGATGCGCCCATGGTGAGAGATTTTGTCAGCTGCTCTCGAGGAAGCTCGAGCACCGACTTTCGGATTGAGTGTGTGATGACCGGTGCAACACCAATAACTATTAGTGTTACTTTTGCCAGCTCACCGAGCCCGAAAACAACAAAGAGAATCGGTAAAAGCGCCAAAGGTGGCACAATCGCAGCGAAGGTGGCAACGGAATACAAACCCGCATCCATGCCACGGAAGAGTCCCATATTCATTCCCAGGAAGAGACCGATCAGTGCGGCAATTGAAATTCCAAATGCCATACGTCTCACACTTGCGAAGGTATCGGCCCATAGGAGCCGTTTCCCTGTTCGAACATCCTCAGTGAATGCCATGCGTTTTATTGCCGCACCCATCTGAGTAAATGTGGGAAGAAGTTTGTCGTTGGGATTTTCGCGATGTCGAGCCTGCGAAAGCAGACTGTAGACGATCACGAGCGCTACAAAAGGCAGAAGAGAAAGGAACCGTCCAAACTTTTTTCCCGGAACCGCATGGACCCCCCAAAAACTGGGTATCCGATAGTCACGATCTAACCGTTCGACCTCAGAAGTAGGTGTTTCAGTATCTTTCATAGGGTGTTTCAGTAAAGTCCTGTCAAAGGACACGTTGGTGAATCTAAAAATGATATTACATAAATTGGTATATTTGTCAATACCAAGCTCGAAAACAAAAAACGCCCCAGTCATTACGACTGGGGCGCGCTCAGGGACAATTTACTTGCCCCGCGAGACTTTTTCCATGTAGGAAGATTTGAACCTGAGTTTGACGTTCGCTTTCGAACCGATCACCGAGCCGTCCGGGAACTCGATCCCGATGGCATCTTTCGATTTCACGCCGTCACCGAGGAGGCCGTGATCGAAACTAAAGGTCCGAACATGTTCCATGGTCTTTTTGAGCTTCGGGCTCTTCACGAGCGCCGCAGCTTCAGCCGGATCATAGAACATGCGGGTAGTCTTCAGTTGTGACTTGAACTCTCCGAGCGTTCCGCCGGCAAACGCGGCCATGAACGCAATCATCTCTTCGGCTTTTGCGTCACCGCCTGACATGATCTTCATCGCCTCATACCACGAGTCGGTCAGGGCCTTTTTGACACCATCGGGCGCGCTCGTCTTCACCACCATGAGATCGATGATCTCTTCAGGGATGTTCGTCGAGCTATACACCTGGAGGGTGTTTGGTTCCTGCTTCACCTTGAGAAGCATGGGGTTATACGTAACCACGGCAGCCTTGGGTCCTCCACCTGCAAATGCGGCGGTAATGTCGGTATCGGTTGTGTTGAGGAGCGTTACATCACGCTCGCGCAACTTCGTTTCCGATTCAAGACCACGAACCAGAAGGTAATGTGAGACGCCGCCAACACCGAGAAAGACCTTGCGACCTTTGATATCAGCGAGCGTCGTCCCATTCTTCAGTGCGACACCGTCGTTGCCGTTCGAGTAATCCCCAGCAATGAGGACTGTTGAGTCCACACCGCCGGCGCAAGGAATGTTCAGCGCGTCAATTTGGGTCATGGCGCAGCCGGCAATATCCTTGCCAACGGTGTACTGGTTGATCGACTCAATGTAGTCGTTGACGAGCTCGATCTTGATCTTCACGTTGTTTTTGGCAGCGTGCCGATCCATGATCCCCTGAGCACGAATGTATTCCCAGATCTCCCAGCCGGTGTAGTGCGACCAGAGCACCCGCCACGTAGTCGCGGAAGATGCGTCGGCAGCCCGAATCTGCTGAGTCGGAATCGCGAGGAAGGCGATGAGTGCGATGAGGAAGAGTGCTGTCAGTTTCAGTCTGTTCTGTTTCATTTCGTTTGTTTCTTTCTGTTCTGTGTTTTTGGTGATTGTTGTTTCGGGGCGGGTGTGACCAAAGGTCACACCCGCCCCCTCTGCCTTTTCAGGCCTTTGCTTCAGCAACGTCGAGATAATCCAATTTCAGAACCATCGGACGAGCACGCTCGCCCTTCTCGATTCGTTGAATGACTCTTTCAGTGCTTTCGGTAAGGTCGTGTACCTCACGGATACTCTGAGCCATTACTGGCAGAGCTTCCGTACGGAATTTTGAAAGGTCATTCAATGCACCTTCCAACTTGCCGAAGACATACTTCAAGGTCTCCATGTTAATGCGACGACCGACAGCGAGCTTGTGAATCTCAACACCCTGACCGGCGAGTGTATCGGCGGTATACCGCATGAGACTATCGGTAGTGGCATCGAGCGCTGCGAGCTTGTCGAGGACAATCCTCTGACGAGTAAGCACCGTAGCGAGAACCACTGCAATAGTGAGTGCCGACCGAGTGATGAGCTGTGCCCGCTCGATCCCGCGAATGACCTGCTTGTGGTTCTGACCCGCAATGTAGTAGGCCATGATACCCTGTTGATTGACTGCAAGCTGATCCTGCATATCCTGAATTCGCTGACGGCAGGGAAAGAGAAGCTCCTCCAGAATGAACTGGCGCTCTTCAGCTCCCTCAGCCATTCCGTTCGCCTCTGACTCAAGCAGTTCATCAACTGCCTGCGCAACCGCGATTGCTCGTGCGAGCGATCTCGTGGTTTCACGCATACTGGCTCGGTCTGTCGCCAAGGTCTCAATATCTCGAAGCATTTCCTTCTTGTCGTTTTCAAGCGAGTTGAAGATAGAATCGATAATCGAACCCTGACTTTGGTACTTGGTGAAGAACTTGTTGAGTGTTGTGCGAGCCTTACCGGGAAGAAACGGAACCCACGTAAAGAAGCGGCCAACTGAGCCGGGTTCCAGAATGCTGTACCCTGCGGGATTAATCTCATCGATCCTAACCTTAAGATTGACAATCGATGTACCGACGGCCTCACCAATGGGCGACTGCATCATCCGTGCCGCTGTCTGATCCAAGAGCTTGCTCTTGTGAGCTGACCTCTTTTGAAGGTCAAGGCCGATACCCTCAACTGCTGCTGAGCGTGCGGCGCGATCTTGTTCGGTCGCTGAACCGAGGTTGTCGAGAAGGTTCTTGACGATACCTTGGGCGGTTTTCTTAACTCGCGGATCTACCGCAGCCTGTTTTACCAGGTCTTTGGAATCAACGGCGCCAATTTCCCTCTTCAGAGACTCATCACCAGCTTTCAGTGCCTCAGTAACCGTTTCCGGTGAAGCGAAAGCTGTGCGTTTAGTAACTTCATCAGTGAGTCCGATCTGAGTAAGGACTGCTTTGTCCGGCTCAGCCTGTCTTACCATTGTTGCTTGTTCTTGCATCGTGTTATTTCCTTTCTGTTTTGGAAGTTTCGTTTTATTTTTCCTTCAGCATATCTGCGATTCCATCCGAAACCGCGCTAAAGGTTCTTTTTCGGTTGGTGAGTTCAAGGAGCATTTCCATTGCCATCTGCATTTCTGACGATCCGTCGTCATCAATATGACACACTGCCATAGCAGCCTTATCAAGGGCGGAGAGAGCTTCCTCGTTTTCAGCGATAAGCAAACTGACCTCATCCCTTGTCTGCGTAAACACTTTGAGACTTTCACGCTTTGCATTGAGTTCCCTGTCCTGAGCGACTGTCCGCTTTGGAAAATTTTCAAGCTCTGTGACTTCGCCCGCTAAGGTTTCAGTCTCTGTGCTTTCAATTCCCAGTAGAAGTGTGACGATTTGCTCAAGATTTTTTATGCCATTCTTGTAGAGCTCTTCAGCTGCTCCAAGAAAGCGACTGTGAGTGAGTTCACCTTTTCTCAGCTTTCGCTCGATTACTTCCTGAATATTTCCAAACTTTTCATCGAGGAGTGCGAGCTGGCGAGCGCCTTTTGAGCACCTCACCCGCTTGGTCAACTCTTTCTGCAACGTGTCGAGATATGCCTTTCGGATTTCATCGAACTCGGCATGAAGTCTCTGGTGATACCGGAGCCGGTAGTCATCTCCTTTTCCCAAAAGCTGGTAGAGGAAGTTAAACCCGCCGACGCTAATCACCACTCCGGCAACAATAGTTCCAATGACTGGTAGTGCGAGCGCCAGCGATGCCAAGAGCCCTACAACTCCAACACCCATCGGAATCAACGTACCGGGGTGCTGAATTATTTCACCCAAAACGACTCTGCGAGTAGCACCTTCACCGTAACTTTCAGGTGTAGGCGCCTGTGCTTGTCTTTCGGTTTTTTTGTTCATTATTATTCCTACATGGATTTTCAAAAAACAATGTGCAGCTAGTGCACCTTTGACTTATTCTGCACATTATTGCAATTTTGTCAAGTATACGTTCTGCCTTTCTGTGGCCTACTTGAGGCCTCATTTACCACTCCTTTAGCAAAGAAAAAGGCCTCTCGCATTCACGAGAGGCCTTAAAAAACTCAATACACTTCAGTGAGAAGAGTGATCTCCACCCGCCTGAGCCGAAAACCATACGCTCGGTCCGGCTCGTCCGGAAGACGTGGGAGCGGCCGTGAACCGCCATGCCCGACTGCGTACATTCGGTTGGGATCAACCGAATACGTCGCCTCGAAATACTTAGCGACAGCATCAGCCCGTTCCTTAGAAAGGATTTTGCTCGTCTCCTCGTCACCACCAATGTCCGTGTGGCCGCTAACTCCGATTCGAAATGTCGGATAGTGCTTGATCTTTGCAGCGATTCTGTCGAGCTCCTCTTTTCCTTCAAGTGTAAGCTCTCCTGTTCCGCTCTTGAAGTTGATCGGTTCGATTTTCATCGTTCCAATCGGCTTCTGCATACGCCAAGCAGTTTCAGAGAGCACGGAGAACCGTGCTTCAATTCCCTGCCCCGTACCTAAAGCGGCAGGAGCAAGATTGGTGAAGCCGAATCTCACTCCAGACTTGTAGAGGTTTTTGATGAAGTCACTGTTGATGATGTGATACGGATTCTTTTTGGGAATCGGATGCGTAGAAAAGTCTTTCGCATCTATGAGAATCTCAACTGTCGATTCAATCGTATCAACAAGCCCCTGTTCGCCGGTCTGCCCTTGCGAAGAGATCCCAAACCAACTCTCAGCGTTTTCGGTAAGTGTGACCCACCGAACGCCTTGAATTGATTTTTCCGCAACAACAGTCTTGACGTGCATTTCACTCGCAAACTCATTCCGCAAGTCGTCGCTGTTCGAGTTGTAGTATTTCAACACCCGAAAATATGCCTTCAGGAGGATATCGAGAGTCTCGGGATGTTCCTGAATGATCTTCCGATTGGCGATAGCGACATCAACAACGACACGTTTCGTTTGCTCGGTACCCAGTAGTTTTTCAACTCCCGGAATTTCGAGCGCTTTTGAAACGTCAGGCTCCCACAACACGGCGATCGATACCTTGCGGTTCTTAAGGAGATCAAGTGCCCCTTCAGAACCTTCGGTTTCAAGTCGCATTTTTGACGGAAGCGTACGAAGCACCGGAATATCGAAATGAGCGCCGGCAACCTTCAGCAAGTGATGACTCGCGGAATTGGGGGTGAATGCAATTTTCTGAATCTTGTTGGTTTTTAAAGCCTCAAGATTCGGAAAAGCGTCTTTGTAGGCGCAAATAGCATCGCCCTTTGACTCATCAATGACTGCGATGATCGCACCCGGATACTGAGCTTTAACTGCATTCAGAATATAGGTGTCGACCGTTGCTACGATGAGATCAAACTCGCCTTTCTCAAGGCGATCCATGCGACTTTTGTAGTCAGCCTTGTCGTCTTCGCAGACGAGAAGGTAACCCTCCCGAAGCATCTCTTTCTTGAGCCGTTGTGAACGCAACGGGAAATAGCCTGCCCACGAATCAACGCCGATGGTAATGCGACCCTTCGTCGCACGAGCATCGCTCGTTTCAATATCTGCCTTATTCTTGTTACGAGCCTTGAGGATTGGGGCCCCAAACTTGTAAACGAAGACGCCGATAATACCGACCACCACCGCAATGATGGTTATCAATGTTAGCTTTTTCATAGTTGGTAAAGAACACTAACAGCTTAGATTACATAAAAAAAGCTTTTTGTCAATATACCGTTCGGACAATTAAACTAAAGAAAAAGCGCCCCAAAAGCTTGGGGCGCTTACTAAACTCAGGCAGACACTAACTTTCCTCCTTGTGCTTTTTGTCTTTACCCGCTCCCTTGAGCGCTTCTCCGAGCCGCTTCATCAACGGTTCAATGTCAGGCGCCTTTTCAGAGCGACGCTTAATTGGTGGCGGAGTAGTTTCCTCAGGACTAAGAGGTGGGGTTGTCTCGCGTTCGGTTCGTTGCTTACGTTTCATAAACACCTCTTATGCTGCCGGTTGAACCGTGCTCGCCTTCAGGCATTTCGTAAGAGTCTTTTTGGACTCCTCAACAAGAATTTGGAAGTCGTCGTCGTAGTTTCCGTCACGTGACTCAACAAATGCACTGTCTGCCGCTGAAACGATGTCATCGAAGGTAATTCCCTCGGGAGTTCCGAGATTTTCAACATTGCGCCTGATTGCTATCTCAGTCGCCCGCTCGACAATGTTTGCGATCATTGCTCCACTCAGAACATCGCCAAACGTAAACGGACGATCTTCCTTTTGACCGGCGTTATCAGTGAGCTCAAGGTCGAAAATCACACGCTTCGGACTGAAGACTTCAGTTGCAGCCTGTGCCGCAAGCCCTGCGAGTTCCAAACCTTCCCGCAGAAGCGTCTTCTTGAGATGAATCGCGAAGATCTGCCCGGCACCCTTTTGATTCCTCGGACGATCAACTTTCACTTTTCGATCGATACGTCCAGGACGGATAATTGCAGGATCCAAAACATCGGGACGATTCGTTGCGAGAATGATGAGCGCCGAGGATTCCTCGAGCCCATCCATCTCAGCAAGAAACGTCGGGACAATGGTCTTTTCAACGTCCGAACTGATACCGCTACCGCGCTTTGAAAGCAGAGCTTCCGCCTCATCGATGAAGATGGTCAGCGGGTAGCCATACTTTTTCTTGAACGCACGAGCAAGATCGAAGATCTGTCGGATGACACCTTCAGGTTCGCCGACCCACTTGGTCAACATTTCGGGTCCCTTGATGCAGAGAAATCCGCCCGAAACATCTTTACTCGACAAGAGTCGAGCACGTGCTGCTGCTGCACCTTTGGCGAGAAGTGTTTTACCGCAACCGGGAGGTCCGTAAATGAGAATTCCTTTGAGTGGCTTCCGCTTGTATTTTTTGTACAAGTCAGCGTGCACAATGGGAAACTCGATCGCCTGAATCATGACAGAGACGGCTGCATCCTGCCCACCGATATCCGCCCAGGTAAATTCGAGTTTTTCACTGAACTCAAACCGAGACTCGTCCTTGCCAATGTTGAGAAGAATGATACTTCCCGACTTATCGAGTACGACACGATCGCCGGCTTCAGGTGACTGCGTACGTCCCAATAAAACGACGCGGGCATTTCCCTGAAACTCAACCTCAACACGTCCGTTATCGAGAATCCGTTTGATCGTAGCGACCCCGCCCCAGAGTGAGTCCTCGATGACGTCCACAATCTGAAATGTCTTCATCGAGAGTCGCACTGTGTCTCCGGCCTTAAGACTCTTATCCACAGGAAGTTTCACCTCAAGCTCTCTGCCTTCATAGGCAACAACAACCGAGATACCCCGATCGAAGAGTTCAAGATCGCACTCACCAAGCACAAGCAGAGGGTCATCGTTTCGGGTTTCACCGATTCGATACTCGCCTTCAGCTCCGCTGTCAAAATGGACCGTAACCCACCCAGGACGTAGAGAATTCTTAATTGTACCGAGACCCATTTTACTGCTCTCAAGCTCTGCGCCCGGCCGAACAAAAACTCGAACACTCGGTGCAAAATCCTTTGGAGTCGGATTAAGGAGAACACCCTTGCCAATTCGCAGAACAGTACCAAGAGCAAACGGCTCGCCGGTAAGCTGGAGTATGCGGGCATGCTGTTTGAGAACCGTATCTCGCGACCTCTCAATTACGTCGCGTAACTGCGCATCATGTTCAGTCATAATATATCTGCCTTTGTTTTGTTAAAGACCCAGGTTTTTTTCGTCGATATGCACCAGGCACATCTTCTGAAAACTAAAGGCAAACTAGCATAAAATTATAAAAAGTCAATAGTCCTTACGCCTTCTCACTAAAAAGAAAAACCCTCCCCGCTTTTGCGAGGAGGGTGAAGTGACACGGAACAACTTACTTCTGCGGCTTAAAGGAGTCTGACTCGGCAAGAACCGATTCGAGGCCCTTCTTGAGATCTCCGGGAGAGTTTGCATCCCGGTAGTTGATCTTCCCTGGCTGGTTCAACGAGTGGCCGCCACCGATGCAGAAACCCATCGTGTGAATCACCACGGGTGTCCCCGTGAGGATTTCTTTGACGATCTCACTCGGGTCCTGACCCATGTTGGCTTCGCCGTCGGTGACAACCACCAGGTGGTACTCACCATAGCCCAGTTGTCGGGCAGCCTGTCGTTTCACCTTCTCGTACGCGAGTGTGATTGAGTCCTTGAGCGGAGTGTTAGCTCGGGTGTCGGAGACATCGACCGCGCGGTTGAACTCTTTCCGGTTGTTTACGTTAAGAGGTACCCGCTCAGTAATGCCGTCACCATCGAAGACCAGAAGCCCGAGGTTGTCTTCAGGGTTAAGTCTTGAAGCGAACTCTTTGACGGCCCGCTTCGCAACTGCCGACTTGGACTCGCTGCCTGAGCAACCGCTGCTCGCCATACTCCCGGAACCGTCGAGAACGATGTAGAAATTTCGCCTCGTCTGTTCCGGATCAAGATCGGTGCTGTCGGTGCCATACCACGCCTGCACTCCAAGAGTGCTCGTGCCGGCACTACTGCTCCCCGATCCCGTCGCATCTGCCGAATCTTTGCAGCCTGTAGAGAGGAGTAACCCAAGAATGAGTGTTGGAAACAGATATCTCATCATGGCCTCCTTACTTGGCGGGAGTGAACACCGAGGCTTCGGCCTCGACGGGAACCAAACGGAATACAGCGCGCATGTTTGAGAGGAATTTCTCCTCGCTGTCAGGCCGCACCGGAATACCGTTCTGCATTCCTGTCTTCGGATTTGAGAACCCGACACCGCTCACGCCGAACTGAGACGAATCAAGCGTATGCTTTTTTACGTTTGAAGCGTAATCAAGAACCGCCTGCCGAACGGCTGCGGCTCGTGAGAGAGAAAGGTTCCTTCCGCTCTGCGCAATCCGTTTGAGCACCGCATCAGGTGCATTGGTCTTTGCCGCATCAACATAGCCTGTTGGGTCGCTATGACCTTCGATACTGATGATCGCTCCGGCGTACGTAGTCGCAAGCTCAATCACCCGTTCGAAGTCCTCCTTGTAGGCTTCCGCGTCGAACGTTTGTTTGTTCGGCGGGAACTTCACCTCAAAGGTGACCACGGCCGCTGCACCGAGCGTGCCGGCAGCGGTTTTCTTCGCGACAAACTGTGCAACCGCTTCCGGCTGGAAACGTGGAGCTTCCGCCATTGAGGTGTTGAAGAGACCTTGTTTCAGATCATCGTAATTGAGAACGCCATGCTCAAGGAGAACCGTTGACTTCAGGATGTTGAGTTTCATAAAGGCCTGCTGGATCTCACTGTTGAGAGCCAGGAAGCCGCGCGGAAACGTCGGATCATTGAAGAACTTCACATTGCCGGGATAGCCGACAAACGTGCAGTCTGCATAGAGTCCTTTCACGTCTTCAGTCATGTCCTTGGTGTCGAGAAGCATCAGTGCACTCGCAGGAAGCAGACGATCGAGCTCGGGCTTGCGGGCGGGGTCTTTCATGATTCGTGCGACCTGTTCCTCTGCGAGGAGCAGGGCGTGCACAAACTTTTCAACCTCACCGCGATGAGACTCGAAGTACTCCTGACTACACACATAGACGTCGGGAATTGCCTGATTTGCAGTCAACGTGGAGAAGAGCGAACGAGCGCCCCGCACCGCCTTGTCACCGCTTACCAGTTCCTTGGCATCAGGCGAAATCACAAACGCCGCGTGGACATTTGGATCTTGCCTGAATGCTGCTCCCGGCGTGTTGTCGGTACCAGTAATGTCTTTGACGTATTTGATCGTAACATCCGTCGGAGAAAGATTTCCCCGCTTAAGAATCGTCGTGAGAAGATCGAGATGCGGGCCGTAAGCCTGAATCACGATTGTTTTCCCCCGAAGGTCCTCGATGCTGTTGATCCCGCTTTTAACGACGAGCACATCGCCACCCGATGACCATGTCATCTGGTAGACCGTGACCGGCCGCGTCCGCGGATCCTGATTGAGAAGTTCGGCTGCTTGATTCAACATGCCGAGCGTAACCCGCAAGTAAGGACTCTGGCCGCCCATGTATCCCACCAGCTGATTGGTGAACACGTCCTGACGAACGAGCCTGAAGTTCAAGCCCTGCTTCGCAAAGATCGAGTTGGGCGCCGTGTTAGTGGCACTCCCGTTCCCGAAGATGGTGGCGATATCACCGCCCCACGTGATGATCGGGAGTTGATCCGCCGGACCGTTCCTGGTATAGGAGCGGACGGGGGTCTTCACGACATCACGAAGCGGCTTCTGTTCGATGTATTGAGCAGCATTAAGCGCGAGCGCCTGAATGCAGAGGATAACTAACCACAGGTGTCTTTTCACGTGCTGTAACCTTTCTGTTGTTTGTTGTTTACCGTGTATTCAATTGAAAAGAGCATAGAAAATGCCCTGGTGTCATATTACATAAAAAGCTCTCTATGTCAAGTATTTCGTGGGTCTGGCGGCCGTGCGTCAAGCATGAGATTTGCTGAAGAAAGTATTAGTTCCTTTACGCGCTCGGGGTGGTGAGCATCAAGAATCGTAAAAGCCTTATGCTCCCCTGCCGTTTGAACAATAATGTTACCGAACTTCATCATCGTCCCCAAAACACCCTTAATTTGAACGGTAATGTCCTGAATCCTATCAAGCCGCAAATTTGATATTTCCCGGTTAAAAAGGCCCTTCTGCTCAACATCAATCATCTGTTTATTGGTAATGACCCACACATCTAAATAGTAGTTCGTCCAAATTAAAAACGAAACAACCCAGAGGCACAAAAGCCAGAGTGAATAGAAAAAAGAGAATAAAATAAATGGATCGTTAAGATTGAGATTAAATCTGAGGAGGACAAGAGTGACTGCCTCATAAAAAAAGATCGGAGCACCCGCAAGCACAATGATAAAAAAACTCTCTGAAACAAGCACCCACCAGTGACGTCGTACGGTGGCGACAATTTTCTCGTCCGGATCTAATTTTAAAAAAATCATAAAATAGTTAGAGTGCAATGAGCGAGACAAGTGCTCCTAATACCAGAAACGCGGCAACGCCAAAATAAAGTATCTTTGCAATGTGCTCAACACGTGGATTCATACTGTACTTGCGCCAGTGATACAAATAAATAGAACTCATCACCGCAAAACCGATAATAACAACCGCAAACAAAAGAGGCAGATAAATTGAATTTTGAACTTCACCCAAAAGCTGATTAGCCTTATCAACTGTACTCATGTGACTAAGTATATACTCACCCTTTCACCCAAACAACGAATATACAAAACCGCCGTTCCTTTCGGAACGGCGGCAATGTATCTAACGTGCGAAGCTTAGTAGCTGCCGCGGTCGTTAAATTCTCGGCGAGGAGGGCGGTCCGTTTTCGGACGTGCTTCATTGACGGTCAACTTGCGACCATCCATGTCCTGGCCATTGTACATATCGATTGCTTTTTGAGCATCTGCGTCCGCCATAGTGACGAATGCAAATCCGCGTGATCGGCCGGTCATCTTGTCCATCATGACTGTTGCCTCCTCAACGCTGCCGGCTTTTGAAAAAGCCTCTTTCAAAGAATCGGATGTGGTGCTGTAAGGAAGATTCCCTACATACAATTTTTTTGCCATTTCTTTTTCTCTTGTTGCTAAACTATCGTATCGACTACCTTCCACCGCACTTGAGAAACTGAAATGGTTCTCCAGCACTAGGAAACCTACGACGCCAACACTGTAGCATAATAAAGTGATTACGCAAGCTTCTTGTTAACAACGGCTTATGAATACACGCTATTCCAGCTTGGTCTTTTTTGTTACTATAGTCGCATGTCTAAACATGAAGGAGGTAAGCTCTCAACTGAAAGCTATAAGGGTGTGCGGGATTTTTATCCTGAGGATATGGCTGTGCAGAATTATATTTTTGGAGTTTGGCGCAAAGTCGCTGAGGAATCAGGCTATCTTGAATACAGTGCATCAATTTTGGAATACGCAGATCTCTACCGAAGTAAAGGAAGCGATGAAATCGTTAATGAACAAATGTATACCTTTACAGATAAGGGCGATCGCGAAGTGGCACTTCGACCGGAAATGACACCGACACTCGCCCGCATGATTGCGGCACGTCGCAAAGGGTTGAAACTTCCCCTTCGTTGGTTTTCAATTCCAAACGTTTTTCGCTACGAACGGCCTCAGCGCGGACGAAAACGCGAACACTGGCAACTTAACTGTGATTTGATGGGAATTGCCGGTGTTGAGGCAGAAGTTGAAATCATTACCCTTGCGTACAAAATTATGCGAGCGTTTGACGCAAGGGATGAGGATTTTCTCATTAAAATTAATGACCGTAGACTCTTCGATGAAATTTTTGTTGAAATAGGTGATGCATCACCAAGTACTAAAAAGGAAGTAATACGGCTCATAGATAGTAAGGAAAAAATAGATAATTTTGAGTCCGAGCTCAACCGCCATCTGGGACAAGAAAAAAAAGAGAAATTTCTTGAGTTACTTAAAACAAAAAAATCAACGCATAGGCTTGATGAGTTAGGTGCTGTACTCCATACAAAAGGAGTTAAAAATTTTATTATTGATACCTCTATTGCGCGTGGATTCGACTATTACACAGGCGTTGTATTTGAGGTGTTCGACACGAACCCCGATAATCGTCGCTCGCTCTTCGGTGGTGGCCGCTACGATAACCTTTTAGAAATGTTTGGTGTCGAGCCAATTCCGACTGTAGGCTTTGGCATGGGTGATGTGACCATTCGCGACTTCCTCGAAACCCACCAACTCCCCCTTTCAAAACCCAAAACTAAGTAACCATGCGAAAAATAGTTTTTGACATCGAAACGAGAAACACGTTTCAGGAGACAGGCAGTGCTGACCCAGTGTCCCTTGATATTTCAATTGTGTGTCTCCATGACTCCGAAACTGAAGAATACTCGAGCTACCTCCAGGAGGATTTTGGAAAACTTTGGCCTGTGATTGAAAAAGCCGATCTACTCATTACATTTAACGGAGATCACTTCGATATTCCGCTTTTGAATAAATATTATTCGGGCGATCTTAGTAAAATTAAGAGTCTCGATATTTTAAAGGAAGTGCGTAACTCAATTGGCCGACGCGTTAAACTCGACCAGATTGCCGAAGGAACCCTTGGAAAGAAAAAATCCGGTCACGGGCTTGAAGCGATTACCTGGTGGCGTAACGGCGAAATCGATAAAATAAAAAAATATTGTATTGATGATGTAAAAATCACCAAGGAAGTCTACGAATACGCTCTTAAACACAAGGAACTCAAATTTAAGGAGGGAGGAAAATTAAATAAAATTCCGCTCCTCAATACTTCAAAATGGGAAGTTGTTGAACACGCAGCGCTAACTCACACGCTTCCGTTTTAATTTCCTCGCATTCATCCTCATAGCTTCGCTATGAGGATGAATGCGAGAGGAACGGGAAGGGTGTCGGGGAATGAAACGCAGGTTGACTGCGTTTCATCGGGTTCGCGAAGCGAAAGTGCCGTTGCTGAGCAAAGCGAAGCAGGCACTACGCGAGGAGTTTTCACTACAGGAACTGTCCACTCATTGGGTCTTTGCTCCGCAAAGCCCTCAATGAGTCTTGCGGTGTGGGTCCCACCCCACACCTCACCCGTGGCGGAATGCAGTGAGCGACTTTACGTTCTTAGGAGCGACCTACATCTCTCCGAGTGAAACGAGATAGAGATGGGAAGTGCCTGTGGTGCGAAGCAACTTAGAAAGTAAGAAGTGCCCTTGTGGCACGAAGCGAGCGCTGAAAACCGAGGGGTTTTCAGAATAAATCCGCTCGCCTAATGCCTCGTCAGCTTGCTGCGCTGATTGGACGAGCGGAATTTATTTTAGTGTCCGGCAATGCTGATTACCGCATATAACACTCCCATACCAAGGACTGTCGCGATAGTTGTCCAATAGGTTGGATGTTTGTGATGACTTTCTGGTAAAAGATCACTCGCGCCAATATAAAGAAAGAATCCACAAAATATAGCGAGAATAATTGAAAGAGTTTTTTCTTGAACGGTAAAAAGAAAAGTTGAAAATATACCAATTGTCGGTGCGATCGCACCTATAAACACCCAGCGTAATGCCTTTTGCTTCGTTCCTTGATTCCGTAATACCATACTGACCGTATTAATACCGTCAGAAAAATCATGTACGAGTACTGCAAATGTCACCACAAAACCAACGGCGCTTGAAACCTGAAATGCGAAACCTATTGCAACACCGTCAAGAAAACTATGCAGCGCGAGGCTCCCTGCCCCCAGCAGCTGACGACTTGAATTAACAGTATTGTGGTGTTCGTTTTCACAGTTGTCGTCATTATGACCGTGACCAATGAAAATTCGATCGAGAATCATGTAAATAACAAATCCCAGGGCGGCTATTGTCATAACTCCATGTGCATCAATCGAGCCCTCGCCTAATTCTAGGGCCTCAGGCAAAAGATCAAAGAACGCCACCGCAACAACGGCACCGGCACTAAAGCCAAGTACGAGATGCAGTTTATCTCGAAATTTTATTGCAAAAAACCCGCCCAGAAGCGTCATAACAAAAGCTCCAATTCCTATGAGTAGTAACGATACTGTCATGCAAAAAGTATAGCACAGCATTGCCGAAGCACTCTGTCACGTGGTAAAATTCGGCGACTTAATACTAATTAATATTTATGGAACCACAAACTCCGAAATCCAGTAACTCGAGCATTCCCCTCGCCATTATTGTTGCTGGTCTAATTATTGCCGGAGCCATTTACCTTAAAGATAAGCGCGTTGATCTCCCCGTGACGCCGCCTGAGCAAGGGGCACCTGTTTCGCGCGATATGATTATCCCCGCCCTTGCTTCAACTGATCACCTCGAAGGAAATCCGAACGCGCCTGTTATCTTCTTTGAGTACTCCGACTTTGACTGTCCATTCTGCCGCACTTTTTACCCGGTGACACAACAACTGCTCAATACATACGGAAAGGATGGAAAAATGTCGCTTGTCTATAGACATTTTCCGTTAAATGAACTTCACCCAAATGCACATAAAAAGGCAGAGGCGAGTGAGTGTGCAAACGAACTTGGTGGTAGCGACTTGTTTTGGAAATTTTCTGAAGCTTTGTTCAAGGGAGCACCTGCGCACGGCAACGACCCAACACCCGAACTCGTTGATGCAGCAAAAAAACTTGGCCTCAATGAAACACAATTTAAGTCATGCTTAACATCAGGAAGATATATTGATCTTGTTGATAAACAGTACAATGATGCAGTTTCAAGCGGAGGCCGCGGAACACCGTACAACATTCTTGCGGTAAACAAAAAAATTACTGAGGAAATGGAAGCTAAGTTCGCCTCAATTTTTGCCAAATATCCGAGCGGCACCTACACGGTTTCAACCGATCGTATGCGTCTTGCGTTAAACGGTGCGCTTTCATTCGACAGCATTAAACAGGCGATGGATCTTCTGACTGCTGGAAAATAAAAGCTGTATTTTCAAAAAACTCGCCCAAGTGGCGAGTTTTTTGTTTGAAGTATATAGTTGATGCAGATCAATCTATGAAAACAAAACTCTCCGACCATTCTGAGGAAGGTGCATTTCGGGGCCCTTTCGAAGCAACGTTTACTGCCCTCGGTTCGCTCTTTGTCCTCATCGCGATAATTCCCGGTCTCCCGATTCTCTATTTCAGCGGGAATAAGTCTCTTTTTTTGTGGGCGGGAATAATCGGACTTGTCCTCATTTTCACTCGCATCATTCTCTTTGTTCTCGAACGGCTGGGAAAATGGTGAGGAATTTCAACCGCGTGACTTCTCGTCACGCGGTTTTCTAACTATTTCCGCAAGCTCGCAAAAAGAGCACTTTTTGTCATCACACGTTTTGTTCCAAAAATCAAAACTATAAATTTGTTGACCAACGCGTAACACTTCACTGCGAACACTTTGAACATCTGCTGACGTTACCTCAAACCTCTCTCGTTTATACTTTCCAGCACTTCCCGGCTCAACAAAATCAATCTCACCGGAAACCATCGTGTACTTCCCTTTTTCATACTGATCAAGAAGTAACTTGTAGAAATCGAGCTGACGTTTTATGTTGCCTTCCGAATCCTTTGTCTCACCGATGATTTCATTTCGCGACTTTGGTTTTCCTGTTTTATAATCAACAACGTTAACACGCCCGCTCTCATCGAGAAGCTCGAGCTTGTCAAGACGTCCCTTAAGGAGCAAATTTACTCCCGGCATAAGTTCGATAAAAATACCGGCGATATTAAACTCAGTAATTGTGTTTCTAAAAAATGTTTCCCGATACGTTTTATAATAACCGGTGAGTGCTTTAACTCCCCTATTCAACAAATCACGAAATTCGTGCTCTCCCAGAGGCTGGCGGAGTAAATTTCGCTCAAAAGCAGAAACAACATCCTCGAGCGTGTACTCCTTCTCACCCCTCAAAGAATCAAAAAGTTCTTTAAGTGCAGCGTGCACAGCATTTCCAAACAACAAATATCCTTCGGGGGTCTGTGGTATGCGTATCAAATTAGTGAAAAAATATCTCCAGGGGCAGGAAAGATAGTTATTGAGTGCGGTCACCGAAAGTCCTTCCTCAAGAAAAACCTTACATAAATATTCCTGATTTCGAAGATCCAGTGTTTGCTCTCCCTGTACGGGCCCACTTTTCGCAACAGAAATTGACTTAACATCAGGAATTGCCGACTTTGGAACTATTACAATATCTTTTTTATCAAGCTCTTCAACAAACATGCTAGGCAACCCCGGTTTACCATCCTTTCCGAGAATGCTGTATGAAATAGTAACTCCCTGACGTGCACGCGTCAGGGCAACATAAAAAAGTCGTCGTTCATCTTCAGCATCATCACCATCAAGAAAGCGCTCGCCATAGATCGGAAGCTTAAAAAGATCACGCGAGCGTTTATTGCCCCAGTGACCGTCGCGCGCGCCGGTAATAAAAACATGATTGAATTCAAGACCTTTTGATCGATGCGCGGTCATGAGTTGTACGGCAGATGCAAAACGAGGTTTTTGCCTCGAACCAATACGAACCTCATAACGTTCAAGGGTTTCAAGAAAAAGAATAAAATCGCGAAGAGCATAATTTTTATGATTTTCCTGCAATCGCCTGATCTCACCAAGAACGGCGTCATACTTCTCAAGCTTTAAAATTGCATCAGAGCGCTCAAGCGTATACGAAACAAATCCAGATTCATGGGCAATAGTTTCAAATACTGAAAGTGCACTCTCATTTTTTGCGAGTTTCCCCCACGTTAAAAAGTTTTTTGAGAATGATTTCCAGAGAGATGCATCTCCTTCGATACCGGCAAACTCAAGTAATTTTTTATCTGCAATGACATCAATAATAGAGCGACGCTCTTTAGCAGCAAACCTGATTACTTTCCAAACTTCCAAATGCGGGAGCTTAAGAAAATCGAAGTGAAGCACGTTAGCTATTAATTCGGAATTATTTGGATTCTCAACCGCCCGTACCAACCACAATAAACGACGCACATACGCATCAGAAAAAGCATCGTCGTCAGAAAGAACGACGTGAGGCACACTTTGATTGCGAAGCGCCTCGGATAGGAGGGCGGCATCTCGATTGTCTCGATAAATTAAAGCAATTTCGTGAGGTGCTATTCCTTCGGTAATGAGACGCGCAATCGACTCCGCCACATATGCCACCTCCTGTTCAAGACTTTCAAGTTCAGCAAAAAAAATATGCTTTGTAGGAGGCACACGCTTGGAAACAAGCGGGACAGGTTCTAAAACACTTTTGTTATTTACAATAAGTGCATGTGAAGTATCAAGAATTGCCTGCGTGGAGCGATAGTTCTCTTCCAGAGCAATCTGCCGCGCACTCGGATATTTTTTCTTAAAAAACAAAAAATTTTCGAGAGAGGCTCCCTGAAAGCGGTAGATCGCCTGTTTCTCATCACCCACAATAAAAAGGTTAGGTTCTTCATGGAAACTTGAAAGAAGTTCCAAAAGCCGGTTTTGTGCATTATTAGCGTCCTGATGTTCGTCGGCGAGAATATACTGAAACTCTTCCTGCAAGATGAGAAGGAACTCGGGCTTCGCTGAGAGTGTTGCCACCACCTCAACAATCATATCGTCGTAGTCATACAATTTACGTTCCCGCAGCTTCTTTTCATACAACTCATACACACTCAGAAGCTCATGGTTTTTGTCGATGCGCTTTTTTATTTTTTCAAACTCACCCTTGAGTTTCCCCTTGTATACCCCTTTTTCATGATACTTATCAGGTAATTCATCAAATAGCTTTTTTTCCTCCCCGATAAGGCGTTCAAAATCCTTAACTGAAATATTTTCTCGTTTTATATCCGAAATGGCGCCTAGAAGTGGGCGAACATAGTAAAAAAGATTCCCGTGTGGTTTTAAAATATCAAACTGCTCGCGTTCAAGAATCTCTTCAAGAATGCGAATCTGATCTAAAATTCCGGCCGAAAGTGAACCGACAATGCGTGGAAACTCTTCCGGATATGTCTGAATCAATTCATTACAAAAACTATGGAACGTGTGGATGTTTACCTTATACGCGAGAGGGCCGATCACTTCGACCAGCTTCTGTCTCATTGAGTGAACTCCAGACTCGGTAAATGTAAGCGCGAGAATCGAATCGGGCGACGTGTCGGTCTTTTTTAAAATGTTTGCAATGCGAAGCGTGAGTATCGTCGTCTTTCCTGTCCCCGGCCCCGCAATAACCATAACTGGGCCCTCAATTGCGTCCACCGCCTCACGTTGCTTTGTATTAAGCCGTTTATACTGAGCCTCAAATTCCTTTGAAATCATAAGGCGATTATAGCATGGATATAAGCCGTTATTGACAAATCTTTAAAAATATGTAATATAGTTAATGGATTAGCCGCCGACTATTCTAGATTGTGGAAAAATCCTTGAGCCTGAAAGCTCTTGGGTGGCCTGAAAGCCCGCATTCTCGGAAAGGCACATTGAAAGAAAGTGAGTTAACAACATGCGCGCAAGCGAACTACTGGCAGACAGTTTCATCACTGGAAAAATTCCCGCGTTCCTCACCAATCATTGGGCATTCGTCAACAAAGTTCGCCCCGAAGGAATGCGTAAGGCTGTGGATAAATACTACCAAGCAGAGTCAACCAAAGGAAAACTGTTTTGGGGTATGTTCTGGACCTTCATCCCAGCAGCGATACTCACAATTCTCGGTCTCCTTGGTATTGGACTGAACCTGTGGGCCCAAGAAGAAACTGGACGGACAGACTGGCCTCCAGTATGGTGGCTTTTCGGTCTCTCGCTCACCTTCTTCATCGTCTGTTTTCTGCTCTGGCGAAAAGAGAGAAAAATTGAGCTAAAGTTTCCCCAGCAGTGGGGCCATTATGCCCAGGACTTAGAGGCCTTCTTCAAACTGCTTCTTCGAGACGATAACGCACCTTGGTGGTCCTGGATTGTCGAATACAGGGGGATAGAGAAAAATGAGGAGGGTTTGAAAAAAAATGTGGTAGAAGCACTTAACCGTCTCGCCGCACAAATTGTCCACAAACAAAAAACTGGCGAACCCTCGGGAGCGCTCAAGGATTGTTTCGACGGCCTCCTGAAACGTGCCCAAAAGTTCGGTCTGACCACCGCAACTGCGCGCACCTTCTTTGAGGAGGCCGAAAAGGAAAGCTGGTACTACCAGATCTGACCACTACATTCGTTCTTTGAATTACACGCAACCGCGCGACCCCTTGGTCGCGCGGTTTTTCTTTTTAAAACTAACGAACCGGGACTGAAAACGAAAACGTGCTTCCCTTTCCCTTTCCTTCGGATGAAACCTGAAGCGATCCTTCATGGTGGGAAATAATCTGACGTGCTAAATAGAGTCCCACACCCAAACCCTCTGTATCGAGTTTTTTCTGATCATCACCGCGATAAAAACGTTCAAAAACTCGCCCCAAATCCTCCCGGGCCATTCCCACCCCTGTATCTTTAATCTCGCATATTGTTTTGTCCTGATCCTGCCATAAGCGTACAGAAACCTTTCCGCCCGCAGGAGTATAGTTAACAGCATTATCCAATAGTATCTGGAGTACAAATTTAATGCGTGTTGCATCAATCTTCGCTGTCAGATGCGCGCGCATATCCTTTTCAAGAGTTATTTTTTTGTCCTCAATTTTTTTGGCATAGTCAGCCAAAACCTCCGTCAAAAAACTTGAAAAATCAACAACCTCAAATTTATAGAGGTAGTTCTTACTTTCAGTTTCTGAAACCCCCACCAGAAGATTGGTAAGTTCGGTAAGGCGAGTTGTGGAATGCTGTATGTCAATCAAATCTTTCTTTGTCTCCTCACCTACGTTGCGCTGAAGTGCATTTTCGCTTGCCCATTTGATATGAGTAAGCGGCGTGCGGAATTTATGTGTCGCAACATTAATAAACTCATATTTTAAGATGTCCACCTCTTTAATTTTTCGCCAGACAAAAATACCGATAGTAACCGTCACTAACGAAATAAGAAACGGAAAGAACCACAAAGGAAACTCCGGAACTCTTGTCAAAATATAGTTGTTAGCAAGACTAACCAAACTTGTGAGAAATCCCATGAGAATGACCAGAAGTGCATACACAAGCGCTTTCTTAGCCACCACTCGAATATCCATAAGATCAAACTTAACCACCGCGTAGGCAAATGGCACTGCAAACAAAACACCGAAGTAGCTTGCCCATGCCGGATCAACAGGTATGTTATACACCAATAAAATAGCCACACTTCCAAAAGCGTAACCGAGCAAAAAACTCACAAAAAAATATTTTAAACGATTTTGAAGCCCGCGGACACTTGTTGGATAGACGCGAATGATATGAATGAAAAAATAGAGCGGCACCAACATATTTGAGAATACCCTCATGATCCAGTGGTAGGGGCCCGGAACATAGTAGTTCAAAAAATACAGTTTGGAACGGGAGTCTAAGAGAAAGAAGTCCGGAAAAATAAGATAAAAAATAAAAAGTGCGGCAGAGACAGTATAAATAATCATGAGCGGCATTTTTTCCTCTTTTAACTTTCCGGTCACCGCAAACGTACAATGTGCAAAAAAACAGGAAAGAAAAATATTCGCCAAATTAAACATTAATACATTTCGGGAAAGATGCGGATCACGGATATTTACTCCAATAAGATGCGAGACCGTAAAAACGCCGACCGAAATAAAACCCAAAATGAGCATTCTGTTTGCCACTTTGCTGTGATCTTTAATATAGACAAAAAGAGCAAGCCCAAGAAAAGCGATCGACGTAAGCGTGAAGCCGGCGTTATGGAGAAAAAGGTTGACGTTAATCACCTATCCATCATAACAAACAAGACCCCGGTTACTATCCGGGGTTTTGTTGATTAGCGACGTAGAGTGAGAGAAATGAAGAATTCTTATTTTTCATTTCCGAACCGAGAAGCTAATATAAGGCTTAAATACCGCTTTTATTAGTAGCTCTTAAGTTTTGATATTTTTTCGTGCTGGCGAATTTTTTCGTGGGCTTTTGCTTCGATCTGGCGGATACGCTCACGGGTAACGCCGAATTTCTGGCCAACCTCTTCGAGTGTGTGTGTAATACCGTCCATAAGCCCATGACGCATCTCAAGAATCCTCTGCTCTTTATCTGAAAGATCTTCAAGAATTTCACGCACCTGATCACGCAAAATACGACGTGATGCTTCCTGGTCTGGAGACAGAATCTTATCATCAAAAAGAAAATCTCCGAGGGTTGATCGTCCATCATCACTATCATCGCCAACCGGACTCTCGAGTGATACGGTGTCCTGATCAATCTTTTCGATTTGGTAAATTTTATCGGTATCAACTCCCATTTCAATTCCAATTTCCTCCGGTAACGGGTCACGTCCCAAATCCTGCGACAGACGTCGTACTACTTGTTTATATTTAGCAATGGTCTCAACCATGTGAACCGGAACACGAATGGTGCGCGACTGATCAGCGAGAGCACGCGTGATAGCCTGGCGAATCCACCAGGTTGCGTAGGTTGAAAACTTGTAACCTTTTTTCCAGTCAAACTTATCAACCGCCTTAAAGAGACCGAGGTTTCCTTCCTGAATAAGATCGAGAAGTGTTAAATCAGGACTGCGCCCAACGTATTTTTTTGCAATCGAAACAACGAGACGTAGGTTTGCGCGAGCAAGCAAATTTTTTGCTTCGTCGTCACCTTTTTCAATCCGCTTTGCAAGTTCTTTTTCCTCAGCTGCATTGATGAGGGGGTACTGTCCAATCTCTTTCAAATACATTTGGATAGAATCGTACGAGGAATCGCTCTTTGAGTAACCATACTGCTTTGTCTGTTTTTCTTCCTGCTGGATTTCAAGCATTCCCCCTCCCTCAAGAACGTCAATACCGGCCACGCTAAACTTTTCATACAACGTATCGAGGAACGAAATATCATTTTCAATAGTCGGAAATTCTCGCAAAATTTCATCATACGTCACAAAGCCTCGCTCTTTACCCTTAGCAATCAAACGGTCGGCTTTGCGATCAAAATCCTGAGCCTTTTTTGAAGCACTTTTTTGTGGAACAGCAGGCTGCTTTTTAGACACAGCCTTCTCAGGCGTTTTCTTTTTGGCGACTTTTTTAACCGATTTTTTTGTATTTTTTTTCTTCATAAATTATTAGCGACGTAGAGTGAGCGACCTTGTTTGATTTATCAGACAAGGAGTACCCTTGTGGTATGAAATGGGAAATTTTTATTTTTCATTTCCGAACCGAGGAGCTAATATAAGAGTTACCTTACCTGAGACTATACCGACCATACGTCATATTCCTGGAATTATACTGATCTCTATTACTAATAAATACTGCTTTTATTTTCGTTCCTTCAGCTGAATTTCGTTGATTTTTTTTGAAACGTCCTGCGACCTCTTCAGGAGTGACATTGCTTTTAAGTGATCGTGCTCCCGTTCGACCTTGTCTATCTCAATTATCAGTCCTGCAAGTTCTGCTTTAAGGTATTCAAGATGGATATCGTTTAATAGTCGGCTAATATCCTCAGAAATGACTTGCGATGTATCATAATACGCTTCTGCCTCAAAAATCAATCTTTGCTGAGCCTCCTCCTCAATGTTCTTTAAAAACTGACTCCCTCGCGATCCCCCTGAAATCTGGTCCCATTCTTTAAGAACAGTATCCGGGTCTCGCGCCGGCGATTTTGTTGTTTTAAGCCATAAAATGACCCCAGTCAGGCGTTGCTCGAGAAAATCTTTTCGATCAAACGCAACACGTTCCGATCCTACTTTAACAGCGATTTCTTCGCCTCCCGATGAACCAGCTTTGGCAAGCACACTGTCACGAGATATATGAGCGAGATCCTTCCATAAGGCGTCGTCTTTAATTCGTGTCATTTTTGATATTTCACTGATGAAATGTGACTGCACGACCGAACTTTCAATAAGTGACACCAGGGGCAACACCTCGTGTGTAACACGACGGGCCAAAACCCTGCCGTCGGTCGCTTCTTTTACTGCGCGCTCGGCGAAAAAAGTAATAACGTGATTTGATTCCTTGATTACTGCCTTAATTACCTCAAGTCCGTGGCGCGCAATATCTGCAGGATCTTGCCCGTCCGGAAAAAGTGCAATCTTAACTTCCATGCCTTGCGCGAGGGTAAGTACCGATGCTCGATATGCCGCTTTCAAACCCGCCGCGTCACCATCATACGCAAGAATCATATTAGAAGAGAGACGGCGCACCAATTCAATCTGTTCGAACGAAAGAGCGGTTCCCGACGTTGCTACGACATTAGTAAGTCCAACCTGATGTGACATAACGAGATCCATCTGACCCTCAACCAGTATCGAGTAGCCGAATTTTCTCATGCCGTCTTTTGCCTTATCAAAACCGTAGAGTACTTTTGATTTGGTGAAGATCGGCGTCTCGGGACTATTCAAATATTTCGGTTCGTTTTCTTCCTGGTTTAAAATTCTTCCTGAGAAAGCAACAATGCGACCAGAACTATCGAAGATGGGAAACTGGATGCGCCCGCGGAAACGATCATACACTGTTTTGCCGTCATCGGATTTTTTTATGAGCCCCGCCTTCTCCATCTCCCCCTGCGTATATCCACGCGAAGAAAGGTGCGTTCCGAGTGCGCGCCACTCTTTTGGCGCAAACCCCAAACGCCATTTTTCAAATGAAGCCTGATTTAATCCGCGTTTGAGAAGATACTCGCGGGCGGCAGTTTCCGTTGTTAAGTTTGACTCGAACCATCGCGACGCCTCTTCCATGATTTCGTACAACTTGTCCTTCTCGCTCTTTAAAGTCGGGTTTTCTTTTACAATCTCAACACCCGCACGCGCAGCCAGAGTTTTGAGTGCGCCCAGAAAATCAGTTCCCTCAAACTGCTCAACGAAAGTGAACATGTCCCCTTTCATGCCGCATCCAAAACAATAGAACGTGCCCCGGTTGGGTGACACGAAAAAGGATGGCGTCTTTTCGTGATGAAAAGGACACCGTGCCTTGTAACTCGAACCGGCTTTCTCAAGCTTGATTGAACCTCCGATCACGTCAACGATCGAAAGCCGGTCTTTAATTTGTTCTACAGTTGAAGACATGGTTCGCGAGAGGCATCACACCTCGACACGTTACTACCTACACTGTTTTGCCGTCATCGGATTTTTTTATGAGCCCCGCCTTCTCCATCTCCCCCTGCGTATATCCACGCGAAGAAAGGTGCGTTCCGAGTGCGCGCCACTCTTTTGGCGCAAACCCCAAACGCCATTTTTCAAATGAAGCCTGATTTAATCCGCGTTTGAGAAGATACTCGCGGGCGGCAGTTTCCGTTGTTAAGTTTGACTCGAACCATCGCGACGCCTCTTCCATGATTTCGTACAACTTGTCCTTCTCGCTCTTTAAAGTCGGGTTTTCTTTTACAATCTCAACACCCGCACGCGCAGCCAGAGTTTTGAGTGCGCCCAGAAAATCAGTTCCCTCAAACTGCTCAACGAAAGTGAACATGTCCCCTTTCATGCCGCATCCAAAACAATAGAACGTGCCCCGGTTGGGTGACACGAAAAAGGATGGCGTCTTTTCGTGATGAAAAGGACACCGTGCCTTGTAACTCGAACCGGCTTTCTCAAGCTTGATTGAACCTCCGATCACGTCAACGATCGAAAGCCGGTCTTTAATTTGTTCTACAGTTGAAGACATGGTTCGCGAGAGGCATCACACCTCGACACGTTACTACCTACAACTGACTTTTAAACACTATTCCTCCTCAGTAACTTCCGGCGCGTGAAGAGCTGCGCTCAATTCCGTGACCAACTTATTCTTCGGACTTCCCTTCATACCGGTGCCGGCGGGGATAAGACGACCGATGATAACGTTTTCCATAAGACCTACGAGATGATCGGTGTTACCCCGGATAGCCGCATTAATGAGCATGCGGGTTGAATTCTGAAAAGATGCTGAAGAAAGGAAACTACGCCGAGAAAGTGAAACTTCAGTGATTCCCATGATGGTTGCTTCCGCTTTCGCAGCGGTCTTACCTGATTTCTCAATGCGCTGATTTTCAAGATGAAGTTCGCGTTCATTAACAACGTCACCAATTGAGAAATGAGTATCTCCCGGATCTTTAACACGGTGACGTGAGAACATTTGTCGAACAATAACCTCGATATGCTTACGGGAAACCGCCTCACCCTGAAGCTCGTAGAGTCGGTTAACATCAGTAATGATGTACTGTTGCGTGCGCTCGCGGCCGGCGTACTTGAAGAGTTCATCGAGGTCAGCTGATCCGTCAGTTAAGAAGTCACCTTTCTTAACAGAGTCGCCCACTTTTACGAGCGGAACGCGGCGCCAGTGAACTTCATACTCTGTCTCCGCCGATTTCTTTTTACCTTTTTCAGTTGCGTTCGAGAGAACGACAATAACTTTTTCTTTTCCGAGATCTTTGATGTCAGTTACCGTACCGTCGATGTGACAAATAACAGCAGGATTCTTTGGCTCGCGCTTTTCAAAAACTTCTTCAACGCGCGGCAAACCCTGTGTGATGTCTCCGCCGATTGACGCTGTACCTCCGGCATGGAACGTACGCATCGTAAGCTGAGTACCTGGCTCTCCAATAGCCTGAGCTGCGACTGTTCCCACCGCCTCACCAATTCCAATGAGTTGGTTGCGACCAAGATCGTATCCGTAACATTTAACACAGACACCCTGAGTTGCCTCGCAGGTCATCGGTGAGCGCACAGAAACCTTGGTGACATTCGCTGCCTCAATCGCCTGCGCATCATGCTTTGAGATCAAGTGACTTTTCTTAAACAAAACCTTGCCCTTGGGGTCTTCGGCATCTTCCGCGAGAATACGGCCTTTGATGTTTCGAGACATCGGAATCTCAATACCGGACGAACTGTCCTTTCCAATCCATACACCAGCCTTTGTTCCACAGTCTTCTTCTTCAATCATAACGTCCTGAGAAACAACGAAAAGTTTACGGGTGAGGTAGCCGGCCTTTGCAGTGTTGAGCGCTGTGTCGGTCAAACCCTTACGTGAACCGTGAGTGGTAATGAAGTACTCAATCGGGGTCAAACCCGCCTTGTTTGATGAGAGAATAGGAAACTCGATGGTCTCACCGGCAATGTTTGCGATCAAACCCTTCATACCGGCCATGTTGGTGATCTGAGTCAAGGTTCCACGGGCACCTGAAAGAACCATGTCCGCAACGGAACCGTTCTTATCCAAGGTGTCAGGAATAAGTTTTTCAACTTTGCTCTTTGCATCGTGCCAGATTTCTATATTTTTGCGCAGACGCTCGTCATGCGAAAGCAATCCCTGATTGTACTGATCCAATGCTTCACGAGCCTCTTTTTTCGCATCAATAACAATCTTCTTCTTGTCCTCAGGTTCTTTGATATCGTCAATTCCCCACGTAACACCAGAACGTGTTGCATACTCGAAACCAAGCTTCTTGATACGATCGAGCATTTCAGGGACATGGTCATAACCATAGCGGTCAATAAGATCGTCAGCGAGCGCCGTGATGCGCTTACGGGTAATTTCCTGGTTTATGTACGGGTAATCAGAAGGCAAAACGCTATTGAAGATGAGACGGCCGATTGATGTTTTGAAAGCGCGGCCTTTGAACTCATCAAATTTCTTTTCCTCCGTTCCCAATACCAGAACCTCGGCGCGTGTATCGACAACTCCGAAATCGCGTGCGGTCATCGCACTGTGCGGCGTCGAGAACAACTTTCCTTCGCCTTTCAATCCCTTAATGATCTTCGTCATCCAGAATGTTCCGAGTACGATGTCGAGCTTCGCGGTGACGATTGGTTCACCGTTTCCAGGCTTCAAGATGTTTTTGTCGGCAGCCATAATCTCTCGGGCCTCTGTTTGGGCCTCAACTGAAAGAGGAACGTGAACAGCCATTTGGTCTCCGTCGAAGTCAGCGTTAAACGCGGTACAAACAAGCGGATGAATCTGAATAGCATTACCTTCAATCAAGATCGGCTTAAATGCCTGAATGCCGAGGCGGTGAAGTGTCGGAGCGCGGTTCAAGAGCACGTGTTTATCGGAAATGACTTCTTCGAGAATCGCCCAAACTTCCGGAATTCCCTCTTCTATCAAACGGCTTGCGCCACGAATATTGTATGCCAACTCTTTCTTCAGAAGTCCTGAAATAACGAATGGTTTAAAGAGTTCGAGCGCCATATGCTTCGGAAGTCCGCACTGGTTGAGCTTGAGATCGGGTCCGACAACGATAACTGAACGGCCTGAGTAGTCCACGCGCTTACCGAGAAGGTTCTGGCGAAAGAGTCCTCGTTTACCCTTGAGGTTGTCCGAAAGTGATTTCAGCGGTCGACGCTGTGCCTGTGAGAGGGCTCCCTGTGACGCGCTACCGTGACGAATTGAGTTATCGATCAAAGAGTCAACAGCCTCCTGCAAAATACGCTTCTCGTTTCGGAGAATAACTTCAGGCGCTGAAATTTCTTTCAACTTCTTCAAACGATTGTTACGGTTGATGACACGACGATAAAGGTCGTTTACATCTGAGGTGGCATAGCGACCACCGTCGAGGGGAACCATTGGACGAAGTGCTGGTGGAATAACAGGAATCTTGGTCAAAAACATCCACTCCGGGCGAACTCCCGCAGCGATCATGGCGCGCAAAACTGAAAGACGCTTATTAAGCTTTTCGCGCTCAATTGAGCTTGCGTCTTCAAGTGCGACTTCAAGTTTTTTGACTAGCAATTTAAGATCCAGATTTTTACAAATATCGTAGAGTGCTTCAGCACCAATCTCAGCCTCAAAAAGCGTGCCGTATTTAACGGAATAATTGTGGTAAGAAAGCTCATCAAGAACGGTTCCCACTTTAATCACTTCAATATCCTTCTTGGTCTTCAGGAAGAGTTCTTTCAATGATTCCTTTCCCTTCTCGTCGTTCAATGTTTTTGCCTTTGACTTGTATTCTGAATCGAGATCTTTAAGAATGCGTCCGCGCTCGTCTTCAGCAACCGCAGTAACAATGTAACCCGCGAAGTAGGCAACCTTTTCAAGGTCGCCAGCGCTCATACCAAGCACGAGTGCGATGCGGGAAGGAACGCTGCGCAAGAACCAGATGTGTGCAACCGGCGTTGCAAGCTCGATGTGTCCCATACGTTCACGACGAACAATAGAGCGCGTAATCTCAACGCCACATTTTTCACAGACAATTCCCTTGTAACGAATACCGCGATACTTTCCACAGTAACATTCGTAATCCTTATCGGGACCGAATATTTTTTCGTCGAACAAACCGCTCTTTTCAGAACGCTGTGTTCGATAGTTGATTGTTTCAGGACGAGTAACCTCACCAAATGACCATTCCTTAATACGTTCAGGCGAAGCGAGCTTCAGTGTGATCGAATCGAAGTCCATTGACGGTCCTTGAATTTTTTTATTGTGTGTATTCATGGTTGTAGATATTATTTGCCGTCAATTGTCCCTTCCCTACGCCTGAGGTCGACATCAAGCGCTAATCCGCGAAGTGTATTCAAGAGGACGTTAAACGAAGCCGGTACATTTGAGTGATCCAATCGCTCACCTTTGATGATCGCATCGAAGGTTTGTGAGCGACCGACAATATCGTCTGACTTTACCGTAAGCATTTCACGCAAAGTGTAAGCTGAGCCGTGACCCAAGAGTGCCCAGACTTCCATTTCTCCGAAGCGCTGTCCTCCGCCCTGAGCCTTTCCTCCCAACGGTTGCTGCGTGATGAGAGAGTACGGGCCAATAGAGCGCATGTGAATCTTATCTTCAACCATGTGGTGGAGTTTGAGGATGTACATGTAACCAACGGCAATGCGTTGATCGAAACCCTCACCATTGCGTCCATCGTAAAGCTGCATCTTACCATCAGGACTCATACCAGCTTTCACGAGCTCTTCCTTGATTTCAGTATCAGTTGCTCCGGTGAATGGCGGAACGATCGCTTGATAGTTCAAAGCATTTGCCGCATAGCCCAAGTGAAGTTCCAAAATCTGTCCGAGGTTCATACGTGATGGCACACCTAAGGGTGTCAAAATAACATCAACCGGTCGGCCGTCGGGCATAAATGGCATATCTTCTTCAGGAAGAATGCGTGAGATAACACCTTTGTTTCCGTGACGTCCGGCGAGCTTGTCACCCACTGAAACACTGCGGAGTTGCGCGACCTCAATATGAATACGCTTGATGATTCCTGACTCAAGTTTGTCACCTTTTTCGCGAGAGAAAATTTTAACGCTGATCACGCGGCCGCGCTTTCCATTTTCCATGCGCTTCGACGTATCTTTAACATCACGCGCCTTCTCACCGAAAAGACTGCGGAGCAATCGCTCTTCGGGAGTAAGTTGCGACTCACCCTTCGGTGTAATTTTACCTACCAAAATATCACCCGGACGAACCTCCGCACCAACGCGGATAACGCCGTCCTCGTCCAAGTTCTTAAGTTTTGCTTCACCAACATTTGGAATATCGTGAGTAGTGATTTCCGGACCGAGTTTGGTATCGCGGACGTTTACCACAAACTCTTCAGCATGAATTGAGGTAAAGCGACTTTGTTTTACCACGCGCTCTGAAAGAATAATCGCGTCTTCGTAGTTTGAACCTGACCAGGTCATAAAAGCAACGAGCATGTTTTGACCGAGAGCCATTTGTCCGCGATCTGAAGTCGAGGTGTCAGCAAGAACATCACCTCTCTTAACTTTCTGATCGAGGTCAACAGAAGGTCGCTGATGGAATGCCGTAAAACCGTTCGTTCGGTTGAAGGTTACGAGTTTGTACTCGTGCTCTTTTCCTTTCGAATTTTTAACTCTGATTTTATTTGCATCAACGTACGTAACAACTCCGTCCTCTTCAGTAATAATGAGGCGGCCGCTATCGCGAGCACCGATTTCTTCGATTCCGGTTGCAACAAGCGGCGCCTGCGGAACGATACATGGCGTAGCCTGTTTCTGCATGTTTGATCCCATCAATGCGCGGTTAGCGTCATCGTGGTTCAGAAACGGGATCATCGAGGTGGCAATTGAAAATGCCTGGTTCGTAGCAACATCGATGTAGTCAACTTTAGCCTTCGAAACGAGATCAGGCTTGCCGTTGTAGCGAACCTCAACTTCATCTTCAATAATGTTGCCGTCCTTGTCGTACGGAGTAGCTGCGTGACCAATATTATAACTCTCTTCTTCAAGTGCATTTAAGTACTGAACCTCGCTCGTAATCTTGCCGTTTTTAACTTTAGCGTACGGAGTTTCAATCATACCGAACTCATTAATACGAGCGTAGATCGAAAGACGCAGAATGAGACCGATGTTCGGACCTTCTGGCGTGTGGATCGGACAGAGGCGGCCATAGTGTGACGGGTGAACGTCACGGACCTCAAAGCCTGCGCGCTCACGTGTGAGTCCGCCCGGGCCGAGGGCTGAGAGCGTGCGTAAGTGTTCAAGCTCAGCAAGAATATTTTCCTGCTGCATAAACTGTGATAACTGGTTAGTAGTGAAAAATTCTTTGATACGAGCCTGCAGCGGTTTTGGTGAAATAAACTGAACCGGCATGGTGACATCGCTCTCGATCGTCGACATACGGTCCTGAATATTGCGGCGCATCTGTGACATACCAACGCGAATCTTCTGCTGGAGAAGTTCTCCTACATAACGCACGCGGCGTGAACCCAAGTGGTCGATGTCGTCCTCGAGTGAGTCGGGGTTTGCATTCAACGCAACAATGTTCGAGATGATAAATGCAAGATCCTTGGTGTCGATGGTGCGGCGAGCCATCGCTTTGTCCTCAAGAGACAATCCGAAACGCTTGTTAAACTTAAATCGTCCCACCTTTGAAATGTCGTAGCGCTCTTCACTAATGATTGTTTTGAAAAATTCACGAGCGTTGTCTGCCGTTGCAAGATCTCCATCGCGCAATCGTTTGTAGATCTCGATAAATGCATCGCTTTGAGTTTTTGCGTGGTCTTTAGCGACGATTGCTTCAATAATAGCCTTAGCCTTAGGATCCTGGTCGAAAAGCTTGATGATGTCCTGGTCTGTTTGTGCTCCCAATGCGCGCAGCAATGAGGTAACCGGGAACTTTCTCTTGCGGTCGATGCGCACGTAGATGACACCGTCCGCCTCGCTTTCGATCTCAATCCATGCACCGCGCGACGGAATGATCTTTCCGCCGAAGTAGCGCTGACCTTTGATTTCACCTGATGTGAAAAAGACACCGAACGAGCGCGCGAGCTGCGGAACAATAACGCGCTCGATACCACTGATGACGAAAGTTCCGTGATTGGTCATCAACGGAAAATCAGCAAGGAAAATTTCCTGCTCTTTGCTGGTGCCCAATGTCTTATTCTTAAGTTTGATGGTTACTTTAAGTGAGCCATCGTAGCCAAGCTTGTTGGCTTTGGCGAAATGCTCATCAAACTTTGGTTCTGAAAGTTTGAAACCGGTGAATTCTAGTTCAAACTTTTTCTCAGAGTAGTCTTTAATCGGAGAGAACTCCTTGAATACTTCCGCGAGACCTTCTTTAATGAGCCACTTGAACGAGTCGATCTGTGACTCAACCAGATTAGGTGCCGGCACCAACGGCTCCTTAAATCGGCTGAAGTACTTCTTTTGTAATTTGATCATGCGCGCTACTTTTTAACCAACGTATTAAAAATAAGGCCCCTTCCTCCTCCACCACGCACTAGACACCAAAACAAAACGCCTTTTAGTAATCTAAAAGGTGTCGTATGTAACTTTCCTCTAACTATTTAAAGTGATTGTATCGCAAGATGGGATATACCCCTGCCTCATAATGTGACGCATCAGCCATTACACAATCTTGCATCGTTTAGATAAGTGTACTCGAATGTGGTGAGTTGTCAACAGTTTTTCTTGCCTTTTGAAAATATTTCCGATTCAAACTAAATAAAGGCCTCTATTTAAGGGTTTAACAGCCTATGCTGGAGACAAAGTTATCCCCGTTTCTTCATCTTCCATTCATCAATCTTGGCGCGATGCCCCGAAAGCAACACTTTCGGCACTCGATACTTTTTTTCTTTCCAGACAAACACTTCGGGTCGTGTATAGACCTCCGATGAAGAAACCCGCTCCTCTTCGCGTGAATCAAAATTTCCGAGCACTCCTTCAATCTGTCGTGCGACACAATCAATGACGGCCATCGCCGGCAACTCGCCGCCTGTCAAAACATAAGGACCGACTGAAAGCTCCTCAGCTTTAAAAATTTTTTTGACACGGGCATCGATCCCCTCATAGCGACCACATACTAAAATAATATGTTTGAATTTTTCTGCCATCTGCTTTGCATCATTTGTTTCAAACTGTTTTCCGCCGGGAGACAAAATAAAAATTCCTACTTTTTTATTTCGTGTTTTTTTCTTTGCAGCCTCAATCGCCCGTACGAACGACTCCGCCTCCAACACCATCCCCGGTCCTCCGCCATACGGCGGTCGGTCAACCCGACGATGTTTGTCTTTCGTAAATGCTCGCGGATTATAAAAAGTAACCTTAATTTTTTTATCTGTTATTGCGCGACTCAAAATCGACTCGCCTAAATACGAATCAAATGAAGCGGGAAACAATGTAATAATATGAAATTTCATTGACAGAAATAAATATTACTGTATTGTCATATCGGTGTCAAAAAGATCCTTACGAGCAAATTCGCATCAGAAAAAACTTCTCGTGCTGAACGGACACTTCGTATTCGCATCTGCAACTGGTTTGATAGGCTCTCTGACAGTGGTAGAAATATTTTTGGTGACTGGGCAACGTATGAAAATGCTCCGGCACTTCAAAACTTGGCTTTGAAGCAACTTCACAGGGGACTCCGGAATGTCAGCATACGAAAACTTCGCGCCGCATTTCCCCACCTTCTGCAAAGTATTCGCTCTTCTGAAAGTGGCTGGCGAATCCTTGAATACATCGCGCCAGCATCCTAGTACTGTTAGCGTCCTTTAAATCCCACCCTGATCGGTGGGGTTTTTTAATTAAAAACCTCAGCCGTAGCTGAGGTTGTAACTATCTCCGAACACCTGTTTCATGATCTATCACACTGAAATCGATACACACCCGCCTTACGCCTCTTGAAACCAAGACGCCGGTACATTCGCTTCACCTCAATACGAGTCGACGTAGAAACAAGCTCAATCCGTTTGAAATCAGAGGACTGGGCAATCTTCAGAACAAACTCCATCAACTCCTCCTCAGTTTCACTTCCGCGAACATTGTTGTTAACCGCCAAATCCTCTATGAGACACACTCGTCCAGAGAGCTTTGTAATACGCACGAGGGTTGCCATTCCGACAATATAGCCGCGGTCATTTCGCACAACAATGAGAGTATGAGCTTTCATTCCACGCTCAATGTCCTCTCTGAACACCGGTGCGTGACTCAACTGCATTGTTAAAAGTCGCAAACAACTTACATCGTGCTCGGCAAGTGTTGGAGGGTTAAAAATCTCGTACTTTGCTTCCACAGGTTTCCTTTCTCTTTTCTATAGATGAGACTACATCTTCAATTTTATTTGTAAAGAAAAAAGCCGATCAGAAATAATCGGCTTAAGAGTCTTCCGACTTCCGAAAATGAGTACTACCGCCTTTGCTCACATCGACTACACACTTCAAAACGTAAGACGGTACACATTGGTATCCCGCTTCTTAAAACCAATACCCTCGTAGAGGCGCACTGCCGCACCATCGGTGGAACGAGTGGTAAGGTCAAGGAGTGACATGCCGCTCTCTTTTGCATACCAGACCACTTTCTTCATGAGAATTTTTCCAATTCCCCTGCCGCGGTACTTTTTACACACACTAACATCCTGAACAGAGCCGTATTCCTTGCCCGCAAGAAAAATGGGTACCAACGTTGTTACGGCAATAATCCTTTCTCCTTCGTTCCTCACCACAAACATCTGATTGTGTGTTGCGGCAGCAACAACAGAATTGATAGTAATGATTCGCTTAGGTGAAAGCTCGAGCGTAGTTTTGATAATATCCTGTATGTCTAGCTCGATTAGCGGTTCTGCGTAGAAAAGTTCACATTCCATAACATTCCCTTTCTACAAATGAGACTATCGAATTTTAATATTTTGTAAAGAAAAACCGCCCTCTTGGACGGCTTGACCCTGTTCTCACTCGGGAGCAAAGCAGGTCCCGTTTGTGCAGATTTGAACTGCTGGGTGATTGAGTGGAAACAAGTCAGTGTGGTCAAAGAGCACCAGAAGCAATGTTCGAAAATGTTCGCGCCTTGTAGAGCTCATTCTCATGCCTTCAAGCGCGTCCCAGAAATCTTCGCTTTCAACTTTCGAAATGCAGTAAAGTCTGAACCAGGCGGTAAATGCATCAAAGGGGTCACGTATCATACATTTCTTTCTTTTTTCTACTGTGAGAATACACCTTGGGTCTCTTTTGTAAAGAAAAAGCCGGCAGATTGTGCCAGCTTCAAAACTCACTTCTTTTCAGCTTTCCTTCTCATTCCCCTTAGAACAACAAACACAAAGTACAAAACAATGGCGGAGACGCACGCAATGTTTATTTGACTCCTTGAGCGCCCGGTCCAGCTCGAAAGCCTATCACCAAAACTGCTGAAAGCCGCAAACGAGGTGAAGACCATAAGGAAAGTTGTAGTAAGCAGAACGCGGAAAAAGATCCTGCAACTGTTATCCGAACGTGGGTGGCCTCCGAACGAGAGTACGGAACTAACCACCACGACAAGGGTTAACGCGAGGGCGATATACAGCATAGTTGAGCCTTTCTCTTTTCTGATTCTGAGATTACAGCGTTTTAAAATTTTGTAAAGAAGTACAATAGCACAAATGCCGGCTCTCGCCGGCATTTGTTCCTTCTTTTCCTCCTCCAAAAGATTTAAGTATCCTTTGAACGAGTTAGCGAAGCGCTTTAGTGAAAAGATACTTAAATCTTCAAATCATCCATTGCTTCGTCGACAGTCTTTGCTCCTGACTTAGGTGGGGGACGTGTGCTGCCTTCCGGTTCATTGATTTTCAAATTAACGCGAGCGTTATTTTTCATACCAACGACACGAAGAAGCGTACGGATAGCCTTTGCAGTATTACCCGTGCGGCCAATGATCTTACCCATATCAGCTGGGTTAACTGAAAGTGTAAGTAATACTCCCATCTCATCGACGGTACGGTTGATTTTGACATCATCCGGAGCGTCTACCAATGACTTAACTAAAAATTCAAGAAACTGTGCATCTCGTTCCATATTCTGTTTAGGTTAGCTGTATAAATGTCCTGCGGCGACTCTCTTTCTATTTTCGACCTCTGTGCGAAATTATTGAACGCACGTAATCCCTCGTTGCCGCTCACCTAAGTATATATCACACAACACAAAAGGCAAACAAACAAAAACGCGGAGCCTTAGCTTCGCGTTTGAAAAACCCTGGGTCAATTATATCTTCCACCGCCTCCGCAGTTTCCTGCTTGATCCCCTTCAAACTCAAAAAATGGTGGGTGCTGCTTTTCTGGCTCTCTCATCTTCTGCTTGCCGGGTTCACCTGCTGGATACAATTTTCTGAGGTCAACTGGCGGCAAATCTTGTTGCGTTGGTGGAGGCTCACCGTTCGGACCTGATGCGCCATTGTCCATCCAAGACTGAAACTTTAAGTGCTGCAAATAATCTCCCGGGCTCGGATTACCGCCGCGGAAATCCTCCATCACGTGGTATTGCCCAATTTCGCGAACTGAAATCTTTACACCATTTGAAAGGGTAATCTCGTGACCGAAAATCTTTTCGAGAATGACTTTCACAAACCAGGTATTGTGCGTAAGCGTACGATGACGGAGATCTCCAAAAGTTTCGCCGCTTGAATCCATGAGCTCATGGATTTTAATGTAGTCGTCAGTTGTGCCACCCCAGCGGGCAACACTTTGCCGGGCATGCTCAATCGGTACCATAGTGTTCCTTTACATTGGTTGTTAAGAACTGTTTAACGTATTTTTAACATACAAAAACCCCCTTGAACAGGAGGTTTTTTAAAATTTAAAAGTTAGTTACGCGGCCGCTGCTGGAGCTGGTGGTGCTTCTGCTACAGGAGTTTCGGCTGGTTTTGCTGCTGCTTTTGGAGCCTCTTCCTTTGCTTTTGGTTTACGTTTTGGAAGTGCGTCCTGTTTCTTTCCTGTGAGCACTTTGCTATCGATCAAAAGATTGTGAGCTGTGATTGAAACTTGAGCACCTTTTGAAATCCAGTGCTTAATACGCTCGCCATTGACGTGGTTATCCGGAGCTTTATCACCGCGAAAATCATGGTGGCCCAAGACCTCAAGAAAACGGCCGCTCTTAGTTGAGTTTTGTTTATCAGTTAAAACAACCCGAAACGAAGGGTTGTTCTTACGGCCGACGCGCTGTAACCGAATCATTAACATGTGTTGTGAGATACTACCAAAGTGTGTCCCGAGCGTCAAATTTAGAAAAACCGCCTGTAAAGACAGACGGTCTGAATAGTGGAACCTACTGACGCCAAATTGAGAAACTCCCATCAAGGGTGTTTATGAGCATCGCCTCCCCTTGGGTTAGCTTTTCCTTGCGAATTTTCCTTCCCAACATTACATCGGCATAGTGGTTTGGAAGTGCAAAAGCCAATTCATCGTGCGTACATAAGACGACAACATCGGCTTTACTCTCAAGCGACAGGAGTAGATCGCATATCTCTCTGAGAGCCCTCTCAAAATCAGTCCGATCGTCTGAGAAGAGAAAATCATGGAACTCAACATCGATGAGACTTTGACCAACCAATTCAGCAAGAGGAGTGATGGTTCGCTCCGTTCTACCTTTCTTTGAGCTGTGGAAAGAAAACCGCTGTGTAGGCGCAAACTCGGACGCAAATTTTTCTTTGAGTTTTTCTACCTGTTTCAAACCGACCTCTGAAAGACGGTTTTCACCTTCCGGATTACAGTGTCGAATTACTAAAAGTTGTTTCATATTCTTCAAGAAGGATATGCTAACAGGAGTGGGCTTGTCAATACGACCAAAACGTGATAGGATGTTTTCAATGTCAAAAAAATCTACTCATATACATAAAAACCCGAAAACTATCACGGGCACTATTTTTCTTACCTCCAAATCTACCGGCTACATAACAGCCGAAGGTTTTAAAGAAGACATTGAGATCTCGCCCGACAATCTAAACACCGCGCTCCACAAGGACGAGGTTCAAATTACCGTTGGCGGAAAATCACGCTTCGGACGTATTCAGGGCCGTGTTACTAAAATAATTAAACGTGCGAAGCAATCATTCGTGGGAACCATTGCGCTACGTGATCGAACCTATGTTCTCGTTCCTGATGACCGCAAGTGCTACGTCGAAATAGAGATTCCGGAAAAATTCCGCGTACAAGCAAAAGATGGTGACAAGGCTCTCGTAAAAATCATCCGCTGGGAAAATCCGAGCATGAATCCTCTTGGATCCGTTGAGAAAGTCATTGGTCGCAAAGGCGACAACAATGCCGAAATGCACTCAATTGCACTTGAACGTGGTTTTAGCGCAGACTTCCCTGCCCAAGTTATGGCTGAAGCTGAGGAGCTCAAAAGACAAAATCCTCACCTGCTCGAGGTTGAAATTCCTAAACGTCGCGACTTCCGAAAAGTGTTGACCTTCACCATTGACCCTGTTGACGCCAAAGACTTTGACGACGCTATCTCATACCTTGAGCTCCCTAACGGGCACGTTGAAATCGGTGTTCATATCGCTGACGCATCGCATTACGTTCGACCACGCACCGCACTCGACAAAGAAGCGCAGGAACGGCAGCTCTCGGTTTATCTTGCCGATCGAACGATCCCTATGCTTCCACACATTCTTTCAAATGATCTCTGTAGCCTCAACCCGCATGAAGACAAACTCACCTTCAGTGCCGTTTTTGAAATGGACAAAGCCGGCATAGTTCACAAACGTTGGTTTGGTAAGACGGTTATAAACTCAGCTCATCGCTTTACCTATGAAGACGCACAGAAAGCTATTGTGACTCCGACTGAAAAATATCATCACGAACTTACGTCACTTAACGAAATTGCTAAAAAACTTCAGCATAAAAAATTTGCCGCTGGCGCAATCAACTTCGAAAAAGATGAGGTTAAGGTTGAAGTTGATGCAACAGGAAAGCCCGTTCGTATCTATAAAAAGAAACGTTTTGATGCGCATAAGCTCGTCGAGGAGTATATGCTTCTCGCCAACCGCGAAGTCTCCGAGTTCGTTTTCCGCGGCCACGAAAAACAAAAAATTCGGGGCGCACTCGTTTATCGTATTCACGATCTTCCCGATAAAGAAAAAGTAAAAGCTTTGGGCATTTTCGTTAAAGCACTTGGCTACGATCTGCCAATTGCAAAATCAGGAAAAATCTCACCAAAAGATATCAATGCGCTCCTCAAACAAGTTGAAGGTAAGGCTGAAGAGGCGCTCGTAAAGACCGCCGCTATCAGAACCATGGCAAAAGCAATTTACTCGACGAAAAATATTGGCCACTTCGGACTCGCGTTTGAGTTTTACTCACACTTTACCTCCCCAATCAGGCGTTATCCGGACACCCTGGTTCATCGTATCCTTGCACAACACCTGAACCGTTCTCCTATAGCCAAACATGAAATCGAGGCCTACGAGCATTTGTGCCGCAGAGCAACCGAGCGCGAGATCGATGCCGCTGAAGCTGAGCGCGAATCCATAAAAATGAAACAGGTGGAGTACATGCAGGAACACATCGGAAAAACGTTCGACGGAATTATTTCCGGTGTTACCGACTGGGGCATTTACGTTGAAGAGAATAAAACCGGCGCGGAGGGCATGATTAAACTGCGCGATCTTGGCGACGACTACTTCTCACTCGACGAAAAAAACTATACCGTTGTCGGCGAAAAAACAAAGAAAAAGTATCGTCTGGGTGACACTGCGCGCATCAAACTTCTCGCCGCTGACCCTGAACGTAAAACACTTGATTTTGAACTGGTGTAGTGCAATACTCACAGAGGACGCTCTGCGCGTTCTCACGAAACCCAAACGAAAGGAAAACGCATGGAATACTCCCATAAACAGATCGAATCGGTTGAGATTGAATTCTAAACTGGTTTGCTCTGGTGATTACACCGGTTTCCCGTAGGGGAAACCGGCTTTTTTTTATTCACAAAAATGATACAGTAGCTCCAGAACCTCAACCAAAAGGATAAAGGTATGTCCATTGAAGCCGTCAGTCCAGAACAAGCGCTGAAAATGCAAACCGAAGCGTTTGCAAAACTCAAAAAAGGATCACTGTTTAGCATCGCGAACAACCGCTTTTTTATTGCGGTCGAAAAGCACGAGGATCGTGTCGAGGCAATCGAACTTACCGACGAGAATCGCCTTCAAATTCTTTTTGGTGGGAAACTTTTGAGCTCTACACTCCCATTCAATGAGCTTCGCTGCCTCCACACATACAACTACGAAGATATACTCCGTCACGCACGCATGATGCAGGAAGTCCGAAATCGCCGGGGCCAATCTTAGTTGACCTTAACAATTGTCTCGACGTAACTGGTTCCCGAACGGAACCAGTTTTATTTTATTTTATCGAGATTTGACAGTTTTATTAATTTGTGATATTCTGCTCATCGTGAATGTCCTTTTAACACTAGCTGCACACAAACTCAGGATTGGAAAACGGCGAAAGAAACCTAAGAAAAGTCCTACTGCCCGGGCGTGGAAAATCCTGCGGATCTGTCGCCAAGGCAAAGATCCCCAAATGACCGCCGCACATCCAAAAGTCATCGCCGCCGCTAAAATCGTCGGCCCCGATCGAGCTCTCGCCTTTCTCTTAAAAAAACAGCTGGCCGGCGAAAACGACATCATGACACGCCGACGCAGAATGGATGGGAGTCTCTGCTCACGCAACGCGTGAGCGCGTAACTCGAACCGGGGAGGTTCGAGTTTTTCTTATATTACTGATAAAATTATAACGATATGGAACAGCCGCCAGAAGAAGTCCTGAAGGAACAAAACGCGGTTTCGCGTTCAAAGCTTGAAGACATTATTCAGGATCGAAAAACGACATTACGTGAAAGTGTCGAAACAACGTCCGACCTTGCATGGGTAAACGAGCTTCCTGCTGAGCAACAAGAACTCGCACAGAAAAATATTGACCTTTTATCTCTTCTAAACGGCCACAAGGGTGCTGATCTCCGAAGGGTAGTAAGCGGAGGCGGTACACCAGAAGCACAACACGTTCAAAACCTTCTGGAATGGTCGCGACAACTCGCTTCCGGAAGCAATCCCGATAACACTCCGCTTTTTGAACAAATACCGCCCTGTCTCAGCAGGGCGAGCGAAACTTCGCTCTACGAAAAAATTGTTTTCCTGGAAAAATATCCTGAAACACCCCGTGATTCAATCGGTGAAGAAATCCAGAGGGAAACAGCCCGTGCGCTCGGTATTGAAAGCGAGAAATGGATTGATCTTATCAATCCCCTGTTTAATGACCCTAAAGCGGCCGGAGAAGTTATCGATCGGGTAGGTTTTATTCCCGAAGAACTCTACACCAAGAAAAAATTCAAAAGCGTTGATTCGAAAAAAATCGTCGCTCTTACCGACGAGCTTCGTAAGCTTGAAAACTCTGCACTTGACCGCGAGGCTCTGCATGAACGAGCGCGCGTGATCAATCATTTTTTTATTTCTCGACGAGCGGAGCAACTTCGCGCAAAAGAACGTGATAATGTGACGCTCGACTCAAACGGTATTTCCGTAAATCTTATCGGCTTCAACTCCCACCTTCCCTATGGACTTATTGACGATGAAACAATTACAGAACTCGAACGCGGAAACTGGATGCCGACTCAAAGTATCACTGAAATCAGAATCCAAAAAGCGAAGTCGAACAACGAACATAACCTCGTTGTAGAAATAAAAGAGGTCCAAGGTGAGAAATTCGGCAGTGTGTTGGAAATTGCTAACCGAGACAGTTTTTTCAAACTCCTCTCTGCGGGAAGCGCGGGGAAGATCGCGGAAAAAATAATCGCCGGGCGACTGGTGATCCCGGATGCGTGGATCGAATCCGCGCAGTCTCAAAACGAGCATGCCGACCTTGTGGCTCTGGCTGAAGAAATAACCTCGCATATTAGTGGGGAAGCACCGAGCGAAGAACCGACAAAGCCTGTGGGTTATGAAGGGGTGCACGGGATTGATGACGCTTACCAGGTTCGATCGAAAATACTTAACGATCCGGCATACTATAACGTCATCAAGATAGTTCAGAACTTTCTTTCTAACCTGTCCGCTTCGTCGGCCCCTGATGAATACATGGCCTTTCGTGGACACTACAAAAAATCACGTGAAGGCGATCAGCATTCGTTTATTGAAACGATCAAAAACGGCAGACTGGCACGCGTTCTTATCAATGAAGACAAACACATTCCGCCAACCCTTAAAGAAAATCTCGCGCGACTTCCGGTTTTTGACCGAAATGCGTACGAAAACCTTGAAGCAGCTCTTCGAACGTTCGACTCGTTTTCTCGCTCGCTCGCGCGCATTGAACTCTTGGCGACCGAACTCACTACCGGTCCTCAACCGCGTTCCCCTGAGGAGCAGGACCTATTTATCGATTCCGCTCAAAACTGTCTCCACTTTATTCTCACTAACGTCTCAGAGGTACACATCGAAGCCGAATCTTTGTACGAAAAAGTGAAAACTCCGTCACCCGAACCTGGATCGATGAGTGCGTTCATTTCCCTATTACAAAACGCCCGTACACGGTATGCAGAGTTCCTCTACAAAAACATCCTTTCTCAAAACCATTTTGAAGAGAGGTTTTCACCAGAAGTTAAGGCTTTGGATATTCAATTTGGCGATGCATTCATAGACGGAGCGCTTGAAAAATGCCCGAAGGGTTACGATGAGGCTTTAAGCCGTATTCCTTTCAAGAGTCGCGTCGTCACTGTCGATTACAAACTCGAAGATCCAAGCGAGACAATCCCCTTTCACATTGAAGAGTCCTGCCTCGATGCACTGCGCCTCAACCGTAACCGACCGCTCATTAACATCATTGGAGGATGTAAACATCTCGATTCAGGAAAAAATCCTTTGGAAACAATGAGTGAGGCCGTAGTCAGTGTTGCTCATAAACACAAAGCCAACGTGGGAGTTCCTGGAACTCAATCGGGAATCGGGACGGTTTTTGGAAAACAGAACATCCACTACCAGGAACACTTCGACCACTTGCCTCACGCCGAACAAGCTCACTTTTTCTCCATTAACCCCGGCGGCAGTGTTTATTTCCCCGGTAATACGTTCATAGAGCCCGGGGCGGAATCGGTGTATGCAAACACCACAGTAGACACGCTTGCAACGCCCGTACCTGCCGAATGGAATAAAAAAGGTTTGGAAAAATATACCTCGAAGTATCTTACCCACATCGCATACATGGAGGCCTTGTACCACCGAATGAGCGTTGGTCAAAAACATGTCATGGTAGTCGGTAATGGCGGTCTTTATAGCATCATGGAAATAAATGAATCGCTCAAAAAGAATGCTGGACTCATTTTGGTAAAAGATACGGGCCGATTCGCTGAGGCGGCTTCCGCACTTGTTCCACACCTCAGTGAGATTCTTGCATCTACAGAACCAGATACTCTAATCATCGATCTGGTAAAGAAAACACTTGATGAAAAAAGTTCCGAAGAATTTTTTAAAAAGGATTTTGGTTTTCAACGTGAGCCTGAAAACGACGACTACAAGGTGTACCGCGACTATTTTATGAAATTCCTTACACTTGCCCACGAGAAATCTTCCCGAATTTCTGTCACGGATCTCAACTCTCTTCAATTTACCCTCGACAACGCACTCCAACCTTAAACTCCTCAAAGGAAAACCGCCGCGTGCTCGAAAGCACGCGGCGGCGTTTTATCTGCTTTAAGGGCAGACGTCATAGTTCCGTCAGAAGCTAGTCTGACAGACTTATGATTGCTTTCGTCTACCCGTGGGCAGACAAAAGCTTACTTGTTCAGAACACTGATGATGTGACTCGTGGCGGTTTCCGCGTTGGTGAACACGCGACAGTTCGCCGTATGGCGGCTGGCGAGTTCACGCAGGTAGTTGCGCGCCCGGTTGAGATCCTTCAACTCACGGCCGGTGATCACCTGACCCTGGACTTCCGTCTTGTCCGGAATGTCGTCGATCACGAGCGCCACACTGCGGCCACTGACGACGTACTCGGTCGCTTCGAGAATCGAGGCAACCGCACGAGTCTGGCCGTCAATGATGAAGAGGAGCTCCTGTGACTCGGCCTTCGCAACCGCCTCAACCTCGGCAATACCGCCCTTGATGCCCTCGGCCTTGTACTGGGCGTCCAACTCGCTGTAATTGGGCACCTGCGGGTTGTAAAACGCAACCCCCTCTCCCGTAAGGAGCGGGATGGAAACGTCAGTGCGCCAGGTCGTAGGATCGCAGGAACCGCCCAGGAATACTTGCTTTTTCATGTTGTAACTGTGCCTTTCTGTTCTGTATTGTTGATGTACATCTCAAGCTGTTATGTGCCTTGAGCACCCGATGTCTAGTCGGATAAAAATGAAACTAGCATATTATTGACAGTTTGTCAATAATATTACACATAAATAAAATGGCCCACCTGAGCCATTTTATCCGACGCTCTAAATTAAGCCTCTACTTGGCAACCACAACCGCTTCTTCAAAAGCAATAGAAAGAAGCTTAGAAATGCCGTCCCCGCCCATCGTTACGCCGTACAAAACCCCGGCACGAGACATAGTCTCGCGATTGTGTGTAATCAAAATAAGCTGAGAGAGCTTTGAAAGGCTCACGATCATATCGCCATACTTACGCGAGTTTGCTTCGTCGAGTGCTGCATCAGTTTCATCAAGAATAATAAAGGGTGGTGGATTAACCTGCGACATAGCAAAGAGAAGCGCGATCGACGTGAGTGCGCGTTCACCGCCTGAAAGCATCTGAAGCGCCTTAATTTTCTTGTGCGGCAAATTTACTTTGATATCAATTCCCTCTTCAACCTCGGCATCTTCTTCTGTCTCAAGAGAAATTCCCTCGGCAAGCGCCAGTGCTTCGTCAGTTTCACTACGGCGTCGTTTTTCCTGCTTTACTACCTCAAGGGACGCCTGCCCTCCTCCGAACATAAGTGCAAAAAATTTCTGAAACTCATCATTAATTTTTTTTACACCTGCCTTAAATTCAGTATCAATTTTAAGCGAAAGTTCAGCAATTAAAACCCTGAGATTTTCAGCTGAGGTATGAAGATCGGCAAGTTCTTTTTCAAAAAACTCATTGCGGGCCGCAACCTCATCATGCTCTTTTTTAATTTCAGCACCACCTGCAATTCCTGACTCTTCAAGTCGGATTTTGATCTTCTCAATAGTTCTGCGCCGATCAAGCTGAGCCTGGCGATCCTCATACCCCTCGTATGTGGCCGACGCAACACCCAGGAGCTCCGTTCCCAACAGCGCGCCTGCTTCCATAAGCTCACGTTTGTAATCGTCTTCCTCTACACGCAGACGATCTTCTTCAGCTTTTAAAATTGAAAGCTTCGAATGAAGTTCCTGCTGCTCGGCAATAATACGAAAAACCGACTTCTCAGCCTCCATTGTTCCCTCTTTCTCCTTTTCAATCTCGCGCTTTAATGCAGCGAGAGCACCCTGTTGTTTCTTTTCCTCCTGCTCAACACGATGAATTTCGCTTTCAGTATTTTTTTTCTTTTCCTGCAAATCGCTAACGAGTGACTCGAGCTCTTCGATTCGCTTTACATTAAGTGCAGTTTTGCGCTCTTTAACAAATTTCTGAATAAGATCACGGATAAAAAACAGTGTTTTTTGAATTACGGAAAGATCATTTGCATCTTTTGCTTTATCAGCCTCATCTTCAATAACACGTCGTAAATCTTCAACCTCAGAGAGTAGTACGGTCTTCCCTTCATCCTGCGAAGTTGCGTCTTTTTCTTTTTTAAGACTTCGGTCATGCCATGAATGCTCACCTTCGATACGACCCAACTCACGCGAAAGCGAATCTTTCTCAGACCGGAGTTCCGCAATATGTTTTTCAAGTGAAATAATCTGAACACTCTCAACACTCTGTACTTTTGACTCAGCGAGGACTCTTTTGACATCAGCAAGTTCTTTTTCAAGATCGTGTAAGCGCTTTTCCGGCTCATGCTTAGCAGTCTTCAATCGTTCGTGACTCCCGTGTACATACTGTTCCTCCCGCGACAAATACTCTTTGTAAAGATCGGCGAGCGTCTTTCGGAGTTCAAAGGCCTTCTCGAGTTTCTCCATCTGCTTCTTCAAAAACCTGAGATGTGGCGCAATTTCTTTTTGAAGTGCCACCACTCGCTCGACATTCTCGTCAGTCTTTTCAAGCTTCTTTTCACTCTCCTCGCGTTTCCACTGATAGATCTTCAGGCCGAGCGCCTCTTCAACAATTTCGCGTCGCTCTTTGATGTTGGCATTCAAAATACGGTCAGCCTCGCCCTGGGAAATAATGTGATGACCTGAGGGTCCAACGTGCGCAGCCGCCAAAATTTCAACAATATCCTTAAGGCGAACAAGACTTCCGTTAATAAGATACTCGTTCACACCATCACGATGAACCACACGCTCAAGTGAGACTTCTTCAAAATCAATGTTGAGCATCTTCGCGCGGTTATCGAAAGTAACTTTAACCGAAGCGCGATTTCCACGTGACGCTGACTTCCCACCATTAAAGATAAGATCCTCTCCGCGTTTTCCACGCATCGATTTAATCGACTGCTCACCCAGCACAAACTGAAATGCCTCTGCGACGTTCGATTTTCCGGAACCATTAGGGCCGACAATTGCTGTAATGGGAGTATTAAACAAAAGTTCGGTCTTCTTGCCGAACGATTTAAAACTGCTTATCTCCAAAGACTTCAACATATATTGGGAAATTATAGCCTGTTCATCTCAATAAAAAAAGTTATATCTATTCAGCTCTTTATCATGTTTTACGTATAACGGTCAATAGCTTCTGACCACTTCATGTATTTTCTCTTGCGGCGTTTT
>CAYGLL010000008.1:0-48611 GCA_964350935.1 uncultured Candidatus Saccharibacteria bacterium
CTTCTTTTGTTGTTAGTTAGAATAATTATAGAATAGACACATGTTTCAATTGAGTGATGAACTTCGTGAAAAGATTTTTAGAATAACCCTCGCTCTGGCACTACTCGTAGGGATCTCACTTTCACTAACGTTATGGTTGAGTATCCGAACCTTTCCTCACATTCCCGTGCTTTCTGGTTTGGTGCAGATACCTTTCCCGTTCGATGTTATTTTGCTTATTTTTCTAATGGGTCTGCTGGTTTTTATTCCTGTCTCTCCGCGTCGTCGGGAACTCAGTATGTGTGTAGTGTTTGTTTTAGGTGTTTTTGCTTTTTTCGATCAAATGCGCTGGCAACCGTGGGTGTACCTCTATTTTTTTATGTTTTTGATCTTAGCGTTCACATCACAAGAAAGTCTATCTCGGGCAAAGAGTTTAAATGTTTTAAGATTGCTCGTTGCGTCTGTTTATTTTTACAGTGGACTGAGCAAAATCAATTCAGTTTTTCCGTACGAGATTTTTCCCTGGATGATTGACCCATTTGTGTATTTTTTTCCACAAACATTCAAAGAGCTTATTCTAGTGGCAGGTTTTGTTGTCCCATATATTGAGATTGCAATAGGAGTTGGATTAGTAACCAGGCGTTATCGGGCGTTTGCCGTGGTGGGTGCAATTTTAATGCATCTGTTTATTTTATTCAGCATTGGTGTGCGGGGGTGGAATGTTATTGTGTGGCCGTGGAACATGGCTATGATAGGTTTTGTCTATAGCTTGTTCTGGAAAGAGTCGACCGCCCGATTTTCAGACATAGTGTGGGGTAAAAAGTATTTTCTTCACAGTATTACTTTTCTTTTTTTTGTTATTTTCCCGGCGTTTGGTTTGTTTGGTTTTTGGGACTCGTATCTTTCCAGTTCACTCTATTCTGGAAACATAAAAACTGGCCATTTGTATGTTAGTAATGAGGTGTTAAAGGAGCTTCCCGGTGAGATCCGGAAATATGCTACGCCAAGCGGGAAGAATACCAACAGCCTCGATATGTATCAATGGTCTTTTAAAGAGTTGAGTGTCCCTCCGTATCCTGAAGTAAGGGTTTATAAAAATATTGCAGATAGTTTGTGTTTGCGGGCTGGGGCAGGTGGAGAGGTGAGCGTTGTTATTACGGGCGGCCCTCCTTTTAGTCACGGAAAAAAAGTTGAGTATACGTGTCGCTCACCAACCACTCAAATTTAGAAGGTTTGGTTGTGTTAAAATTACGCTATGTTTGTACTCGTTTTTCTCGTCGGGCTTGTGGTGGGAAGTTTTCTTAATGTGATCATTTTGCGCTACAATACTGGCCGCTCACTCGGTGGCCGCTCGGCCTGCTTTTCCTGCCAGACTAAGCTCAGGTGGTATGAACTTCTTCCGGTCGTTAGCTTTTTAATCCTGCGTGGGCGCTGCAAGACGTGCCGCTCGAAGATTTCGTCTCAGTACCCTCTTGTGGAACTTCTTACCGGCATTATTTTTACTCTGATATATGCGAAGATTCTTTTGATTGGTCAGTATGTGGTAAATGATGTCACCTACGCTTCGTATACTACTGTTACGTGGACACTTGTGTTCGGGACTCTCTACAACTTTGTTATAAGCGCACTACTTATTGTTATTGTTGTCTACGACGCGCGACACAAGATCATTCCGAACTTTTTTGTCTACTCATTTAATGTCCTCTCCGCACTCATGCTATTCATTGATCCTCAGACGTTTCGTGTGGTTAAACCGGAACTTTTTCATGTTCTCGCAGGGCCCCTCCTGTTTCTCCCCTTTTTTCTTCTCTGGTTTATCTCCCGCGGCCGATGGATGGGGTTGGGAGACGGAAAGCTCGCCTGGGGTTTTGGGTGGTTTTTGGGATTAACGGGCGGCATCGCAGCGATTATTTTGGGGTTTTGGATTGCAACAGCAGTAAGTCTCACACTTCTCTTTCTCGGCAAGCTTTCTCGCGTCAGGACGCTCGGGAACTATGCGTTGTTTCGAAATTTTAAAAATCTTACAATGAAGAGTGAGATACCCTTCGGGCCGTTTCTCATTGTGGGATTGTGGGCAGTGTTCTTCTTTGGCGGTGGAATCATCAACCTTCTGTTTGCGTAACTAAAACTGAGTCATGCTTTTTCGATTAACAAGGCCAAAAAAAAAAACGACGCGAGGTTTTTCGTTTGTCGAAATGATTGTGGTTATAGGAATTATGGCGCTGCTTTCGACAGTGGTGATATTTGATCGACGAGGTTTTAACGACTCGATCCAGCTTACGTCGCTTGCCTACGATGTGGCGCTCACCATTCGTGAGGCACAGGTTTCCGGTATTGCCGTTAAGAGCTATCTTGAGGGTTCCACATTATCTTTTGATAAAGGATATGGAATTAATATTCAGGAAATGAATATACTGGCAACGAGTATTACGTATACTCCCGCCGCAAATGCTGTCATTAACAATTATGTTTCTTTTGTTGATGGTGCCACATCAAAATTAAACGGGAACACTTTCTTGACTGACTATCAGTACAATCACCCTAATAGAAATTTCGATCTCGACGAGGGCCTTCAGAAGCGATTTACCTTGGGACAGGGTTTTCGTTTTCAATTTTGCGCTCACGCACGAACTCAGGTGAGTGCAACCGTCTACGACTATTGTAGTGATGGGGGAACCTCTGGTATCGAAGAACTGCATGTTACGTTTAAACGCCCGGAGCCGGACGCGCATCTGGTATTTCTCTCAAGCGGTGGAAGTTATCCCACGGAACTCAACAACACGGCGGGATCGCCCAATAATCTCATTGATAAGGTGCGCATTCGTATTTCATCGGCCACCAACAGTCGCGATGTCATTATTTATGGAAACGGTCAGATCGCCGTGTGTCGCAGCACTCTTTGTTAACTATGAACATGTTTACGAACAGTAGAGAAACGCAACGAGGATTTTCACTCATCGAAATGATGGTGGCAGTCTCATTATTCGCGGTTTTTATGGTAACCGCGCTCGGCGCGCTTCTTGCTGTGGTGGATGCGAATACGAAAGCACAAACGCTGAAGCTCGCGATCAATAATTTAAATTACAATCTTGAAAAAATGTCGCGCGATATTCGTTCAGGGCGAGATTTTTATTGCGGAGACCCCGCGGGGTCGCTTCCGGTTGCGGTTGCTGGAGTGAACTACGATTGCCCGGCTGGAGAGACCGCTTTTGCATTTCGAAGTAAGTTTAACGGAAATACTCTCGCTGATTACACGATGTACCGGCTTAACACAGGAACGCGCCAGCTTGAATTGGTGATTTATGATGCGAGTAGTAACAGCCAGGTGATTCAGCCGTTTGTTTCTGACCAGGTTACCTTCACGAGCGCCACTTTTTTTGTCTCAGGATCAGACCCATCAAATGGCTCCGGAGCTGACAATGAACAGCCGACAGTTTTAATTGCACTTCAAGGAACGGCGGGCGCGGGGCGTCGAGTTCAGTCGACTTTTAGTATTCAGACGAGCATTTCACGTCGCGCTCTCGATGTCGGTCAATAATGATATGAACTATTTCCGAAAAAACATTCACCAACGCAACGGCTTCACCCTCGTAGAGGTGATGGTTGCCATCAGTATTTTGGCGACCTCCTTGGTTGCTGCAATGTTTCTTGTTCAGCAGGGATTGCGCTCAACGTTTAGTGCTCGTAATCAGATTACCGCTTTTTACCTTGCACAGGATGCGATTGAACAGATAAAAAGTGTACGTGACTCCAATAAACTTGAAGATCTGACCAGTAATTTACCAGGCTCAAGCTTCTGGCTTTCCGGCCTCGACCATTCGTCGAAGGGCTGTATAAGTTCAGACGGCTCAAAACACTGCAGGATCTCTACGTTCGACAACACCGGAGATTATGACTTTGATACCCCCACCTGTCCGGCAAGCTGCGCAGAACCTATGAAATACGTTCCCGAACTTGGTATTTACGGACACTTCGGCGGTTCAGTTCAGGGACATCCAACAGTGACGAGTGTTTTCGGGAGAGACATAACGATTACGACTCCGGTTGCAGGAGCTTCAGGTGCAGATCTCGATGAGGCGCGTGTGACGGTGGTGGTCAGTTGGGGAATAGGGGCGTCGGCGAAAAGTGTTACCCTTACCGAGTATTTGAAAAACTATTAATGCGTACTCATCACAACAAAACGCAATCCGGCATCGCCCTCTACGTCGCTGTTTTGATATCCTCACTTGTGCTTGCGATCAGTCTTTCCATCGGAAATATCTTTTTGAAAGAAGTTAAACTTTCTATTTCATCGCGCGATTCACAGATTGCTTTTTATGCGGCTGACAGCGGGCTTGAGTGCGCGCGCTACTGGGATACAGTATTAGATGGTTCAAAATTTGGAAGTACCACAAATGCTGCGAATCAGATTATCTGTGCTGGCATTACGATACGCAGTGTAAATGGTTCTGACAACCACAATCCTGGAAACACCAACGCACAGGTCGCATCCCCCAGCGGTTTCCAGTTCGACAGCCAGATCGGTTGCTATTCTACAGAGCCACCTCTCAGCGGTACTGAGGTCCCAGGCGGATCAAGCTCTGCGTCGCCGAGTGAGTGCGGAGGAGCTCTTGGTTCATTCGGAGACCCAATGGTTATCCATTTTACGGTGCCGTATCTTAACTACCGTAATGGGGCTCCGGGAGTTTTTCCTGATGTTCCTTGTGCTATTTTAACGGTACGCAAGGAAGCTATTGAAAATACTGCCGGAACCGGAGTTGACGGATACACCCTCTTAACAACCATTGAATCTCGCGGCTATAATACGTGTGACCCAAGTGATGTAAATAGGATCGAGCGTGCTATTCGTGTCCAGTAAGGATCTACTGTGGAGATACGTTCTGGTGTAAAGTAGTGGGTATGAGTTTGGGGAATGAATTAAGAATTAGGATTTATGAATAAAGAAAAGAAAGTCCCGAAAATTCCGGAAGATATTTTGTTGCGTGTAGGTAAGTTGCGCGAGGCGATCGAAAAACATCGCTACAATTATCACGTTCTCGATAAAGAAACAATCTCGCCCGAAGCACTCGATTCCTTGAAGCACGAACTTGTTGAAATCGAGACACAGTATCCCGAACTCATTACGCCTGATTCACCATCGCAGCGGGTTGCAGGAAAACCTTTGCCTGAGTTTAAAAAGGTTCCGCATAAGGTGGCGCAGTGGTCATTTAATGATGCCTTTAGTGAAGAGGATATTCGCGAGTTTGATGCCCGCGTGAAGCGTTTTTTAAAAAGTGAAACGGGGAAAGATCTCGCACCGACCTATACCGCCGAATTGAAGATTGATGGTTTGAAAATTGTGCTTGAGTATGAAAAGGGATACCTCAAGACTGCTGCAACTCGTGGTGATGGAGTGGTGGGTGAAGACGTCACTATGAATGTGCGCACGATTCAGTCGGTGCCCCTGAAACTCAATAAAAGTGTGAACATTATTGTTGAGGGTGAGGTGTGGCTGGGGGCGACTGTACTTAAAAAAATAAACGCTGAACGAAAGAAAAAAGGCGAGCCAGAGTTTGCCAATCCTCGAAATGCGGCTGCCGGTTCGATTCGCCAGCTTGATTCTCAGATAGCTGCCTCGCGCAAGCTCGATACTTTTATTTACGATGTAAGCTTGTATGAAGGGAAGACTCCTTCGACGCAGAGTGAAGAACTCACACTGTTGCGCGAGCTTGGTTTTAAAGTTAATCAACATTTTAAAGAGTGCATGACGATAGATGCCGTCATTTCTTATTGGAAAGAGTGGCAGAAGCGTTCGGGCAAGGAGGATTATTTGATGGACGGTGTGGTGGTTAAGGTGAATGAAAAAGAATACCAGGATTTGTTAGGCTACACGGGAAAAGCGCCGCGGTTCGGGATCGCGTTTAAGTTTGCTGCTGAACAGGTAACGACGATTGTTGAGGATATTGTATTGCAGGTTGGTCGCACCGGTGTGGTAACGCCTGTTGCGCATTTAAAACCGGTGTCAGTTGCTGGTTCAACGGTTTCGCGTGCGACACTTCACAATGAAGATGAGATCGCGCGTCTCGATATTCGTATCGGCGACACCGTGGTTCTCCAAAAAGCCGGAGATGTTATTCCCGATATCGTTTCGGTAGTGAAAGAGATGCGCACGAGAAAAGAAAAACCGTGGAAATTTCCGACACAGGTCCCTGAGTGTGGAGGAGATGGGCGGATTGAGCGTGTGCCCGGAATGGCCGCCTGGCGCTGTGTGAACAAGGACTCGTTTGCACAGCATCGTCGCAAGTTGTATCACTTTGTTTCCAAAAAGGCATTTGATATTGAACACTGTGGACCGAAAAATATTGATGTGCTGTTGAATAACAACCTTATCTCGCACTTTGCTGATATATTCACATTGAAGCGCGGTGATCTTTTGTCACTACCGCGTTTTGGTGAAAAATCGGTTGATAATCTGCTCGCGTCAATTGAAAAGGCTCGGCGCGTTTCATTCGCGAAGCTTTTAGTTGGACTTTCGATTCCGCAGGTTGGAGAGGAAACGGCAATTGATCTTTCAAAATATTTTAAAACTATCGATGCGCTGCAGGCGGCTTCGTTCGAGGATCTTCAGAGTATTTACGGGGTTGGTGATGTGGTTGCAGAGTCACTTTATGAATGGTTTAGAAATGCCGAACAGAAAAAGCTCTTGAGGGCGCTGCTTAAGGAAGTGGAGATTGATTACACCAGCGGCTCATCTGTGGGGTCAGGCAAGTTTACGGGAAAAACATTTGTAGTTACGGGGACGCTTGCATCTCTCAGCCGTGAAGATGCACATAAAAAAATTCGTGCTGAGGGCGGGGACGTGTCCTCTTCTGTTTCAAAAAAAACGAGTTACGTGGTGGTTGGAGAAAACCCCGGAAGTAAGGCGGAAAAAGCGCTGTCTCTTGGTGTTACGGTTTTGAACGAAAAGGATTTTCTCAAACTGCTCGCGTAGGTTGGTAAATAAAAAGCCCCACTCTCAAAAAGAGTGGGAGCGGTGCGCCCTATGCTGCGGGTCGTGGGATTGTTTGGGCGGGTTTAACTGAAACGAATGTGATGCCTTCGGGAAGGTCATCAGCGCAGAGGCGGAGCTCGTGCGCAATTGCTTTGCCGCGCTCGCGGCGCCGTGCCTTGTTCTGGAGTCTGCGCAGGTTCTGTTTTCGGAGACTTGAGGCCATAGACTGTCCTTTCGTTCGTTTGTTCAGTTGTTCGTGAGCATTAAGCTCGTCCATTCTTAAGTATAGTAATAGCTTTTTAAAACGCAAGGGAAATAAGGGTAAAGGGCCTTATTCAAGTTGTAAGATATGTTATGATAGCGACCATGATAAGTGAACAGGATGTCGAAAAACTTGCCGCACTCGCGCGTATTAAACTTTCTCCCACAGAAAAAGAGGCTCTTGTTAAAGACATGGAGTCTATTTTAGGGTATGTCAAGAAAATCCATACTGCGAGTCCTAAACCGATTAAATCTGAACACCGAAATGTTATGCGTATTGACAGTAACCCGCACGAAAGTGGCGCGTTTACCGAAAGGCTTTTGAACGAGGCGCCGGCACGTGAAGGTACACTTCTCAAAGTTAAAAAAATTCTCTAGTTTCCATGAAGATCGACCTTTCAGCTTTGACGATTAAAAAAACTCACGAGCATCTCATGCGCGGCGATTTTTCTGCCGTTGATTTGTCGAAAGCCTATCTTGCCGAGATTAAAAAGAGAAACAAAAATATTAATGCATATCTTGAGGTTTTTGATGATGTTCTCGATCAGGCAAAGGCAGCCGATGTGCGAATTAAAGAAAAAAAAGCATCGGTGCTGACCGGCATTCCTCTTGCTATTAAAGATAATATTTTAATTGAAGGAAGAACAGCCACCGCTGCATCAAAAGTTCTCGAAGGGTATACCGCGACGTATGATGCGACAGCGATCGCAAAACTTAAAAAAGAGGGTGTTGTATTTCTGGGTCGTACCAATATGGATGAGTTTGCCATGGGAAGTTCGACAGAGAACTCAGCGTACGGTGTGACCAAAAATCCTCACGATGAAACGAGGGTCCCGGGAGGGTCGTCAGGTGGCTCAGCTGCTGCGGTTGCGATGGGCGGAGCGCTTGCCGCTCTCGGATCGGATACGGGAGGTTCGGTCCGTCAGCCGGGAAGTTTTTGCGGTGTTGTGGGAATGAAGCCTAGTTACGGACGAGTTTCCCGACACGGGCTTATGGCCATGGGATCTTCTCTCGACCAGATCGGACCTATTACGCGCTCGGTTGAGGATGCTGAAATTCTTTTTAATGCGATCGCAGGGCGTGACCCATTGGATAGCACCAGTCGGGATTTTCCCAATCACAACGCGTCGGAGAAGAAGCTTAGGGTCGGAACCATGATGAAGGCGTTTGATTCAGAAGCCGCTAAAGGTATTGATCCTGATGTCCTGGAAGTCATTAATAACTGCAGGGAAAAGTGTTTTGATCTTTTTGAGGGAGATAAAAATTCTAATTTTGACGCAACCGGTGTGGCAGACGCGCTGGCTGCCTATTACATTATTATTCCGGCTGAAGTCTCTTCGAACCTGGCGCGTTTTGATGGCGTGAAGTACGGTTTGCATAAGGACGGGGCAAATTTGCTCGGCGATTATCTCGAGACTCGCGGGGAAGGTTTCGGGAAGGAGGTGAGGCGTCGCATTCTGCTCGGTACCTACGTGCTGTCATCGGGGTATTATGATGCGTACTATGCAAAGGCTCTTGCGATGAGAGACCATATTAGTGAGACGTTGCAGAATGCTTTTAAACAGTTCGATATTCTTATCACACCGACTGCGCCGACTCCGGCATTTAAAATCGGTGAAAAGACCGCAGATCCGCTTTCTATGTACCTCGCCGATGTTTTCACAGTGACCGCAAACATTGCCGGAATTCCCGCAATATCGATTCCTGCCGGGACTGTTCTCCGGGACGGTAAAAAGCTACCAGTAGGCATTCAGCTTATGGCCAACTATGGACGTGAAGATATTCTATTTGAAGCCGGAAAACTTTTAGAGAAAGCGATACAATAGAGACGTATGGCAGACGAACGGCCACAATCAAAACCATTCAAATCGTCAAGACCGGCACCTAAGCCGGCTGTTGACGTTGAGGCAGAAACCGTCGATATTATTCTCGTTTTGTTTATCGTCGGAGCGATTGCCTCGGTCGCGCTTCCACTTATTGCCCAGATGCTTATGGGCATTACGTTTCTCGATGCGATAAAGAATTTCTTTATTACGATTTACACGTACTACCGCTTTTTTGCAACGTTTGTGTCGGTGCTCCTGGCGACGGGTATTATTTACTGCACTATTCGACTTAACCAGATACGTACCGAAGAAGGGAAAATCTATAACACTCCGCGAGATAAAAACTCACTCGAGACACCTGATGCCGAGGTTAAAAAACACCGAAATCAGAAATGGGTTCGTATCGAAGAGTTAATCGATTCACAGAATTCGAGCGACTGGCGTTTGGCGATAATTGAAGCTGATATTCTTCTCGATGAAATGTTGAGTCGCATGCCCTATCCGGGGGAGACGATTGCGGACAGGCTTAAGCTGATTGAGAGAAGTGATTTTACCACGATAGAAAATGCCTGGGAGGCACACAAAGCAAGAAATCAGATCGTACACGCCGGTTCGGAGTTTCAGCTTACCGAGCGAGAATCAAAACGGATCATCAATCTCTACCGCACGGTGTTTGAAGAATTTTACTTTATATAGATAGTGTTTGACAGTAGTTATGGAACTGGTAGAGTCTCTGAAGAAAACTCCAACGAAAGGTTAGATATGCGACTTGGTGATTGGACCTTACTTGTTCTCGGGATTTTATTTTTATTTCTTGTGTACGCTGATATTCGTTACAGCAGGCCCGTGAGCCTCATCCGACAGATAGCTTTCTTCGCCCTCGGTGTTGCCTTCCTAATTCCAGTTGGAATCCGGTTGAAATACATTGGACTCTTGAGCCCCATCATCTTTCTCATCATGTTTGTCGTGGGTGTCACTCTTTTGGCCTTTGCGATGCGGGCGCTTTTGAAATCGGAGGGCTTTCATGCCCCCAATCTCGTTTCAGTTATTGCCGTGGTTCTTATTGCCATGGGTTTGATGCTTCCAGCTTTGAGTAGAGTAAAGGAGCTTGGACTCGCGTATTTCTTTCGATAAGTTGGTTTTAAACGAGAGCCTTCAACTCTCGTTTTTATATAAATCCATAGCATAAACTTCGCTGAGGGTCATAATTTATGTAAAAAAACCGCCCAATGTAGGGCAGTTTGTTTTGCTCAGGGAAGAAGTAATGCCCGAAAGATTTCCGTGTTTTGGTCGGGCTGTTGTGCGAAAGGAAAGTTCGTGAGATCAACGGTGCCTTTAATCGTGCAATCAGTTCCCTTTTTTTCAACAGAAAGTGGATGAAATGTCGATCTATTTTTTGCTGCGGCATAACCGATACCCGTTATGTTTTCCCATGGTGTAATTCTTTTCCATGTTTCAAGCGTGCAGGTGGCGATGGCAACACAAAAAATTGCAGCGGCTACTTCTCGGGGATTCGAGTCTTCAGTTGAATAGACAAGAGTGTGTGTGGTCGCAGTAGTTTTCTCAATTGCCTCGCGCGCTTCATTCTTTGTCGGGAAAACAGTTGTCACAACGTCGGTTTTCAGTTCGTCGCCCCAGAAAATCATCTCAAGCTTCTGGGGTTCAAAGGGGTGTAGACACTCAAACCAGTAGGTTGCTCTACCTTCGGATTCGACAAAAAATGAAACGAAGCCTTGATACTTGTCGTCGGATAATTTGGAGAGCTGACATTCAAAAGACGGTGTGTTCATAAAGATCAACTAAGCTCGACCATACCACGAGTATACTTTTTTGCAATTTCAATCGAGTTTGGGTGCTGAGTAAAATGTTTTAAAAAACCGAGTTCAGGAAGAACTCGGTTTAAAAGATACGTTTGAATTTCCAGCGAAGCTGTGCCCCTGGTCGAATTTTGAAACACCGCCGTTTTCCGATCTCATCGGTTTCATCAACTGATGTAATACAGCGTGCTTTTTCGAGCTCGTTACAGGCGTAATAAAAGGTTACAGCACTTACACGTACACTGTTCTTTTCGAGTTCTTGATACAAGTCTCTTCCTTGCACGAAATCATCCACGTCATCGAGGAGGTCAATAATGTAGTAGCCAAGGATAGTTGTCTGTTTGTATGAATAAACAGCAAGAGCCATGATTGCAAAAGGAAGAAGTAACAGCCACCAGTACCACATAGGCAGTCCTTTCTTTGATTGTTCTACGGAAACGCTAGCATATTGTTCTAATAACGTAAAAGCCGCCCATTGTCTGGGCGGCGTAGTAGCATGTCTAAGTTTCAACATGCGTTGTAATGTAATCCGCACTCAGTTTAAGGTAAGCGGAGTTACTTTCCACTAACTGAAAAAGTAGATCAGACTTTTCTTCTCCCAAAAAATCTCGTACAGCACCAGACATGATGGGATTTTCGCCCTTCTCTCGAGCGCGAGCAAGCGTCTCCTCGCGCTGTGTTCCTGGAAAAAGATCAGGACGGTCTTCCACGAATTTTTCGATGTGCTCAATGAGAACCATAGTTTTCCTTTTGTGTAGTTCCGTTTTTGAGTCTAGGGATTTACGAGGAATAAGTCAATGCGAGCTTGTATAGGGATTTTTATTAACGTAAAAGCCGCCCGTTATCTGGGCGGCGTAGTTAGCGGCTGCCGAGTTCCTGCTCACGCAGTTTCTCGAGATGATCCTTGAGAACAATCCAGGATGTGTTTGTTTCGAGTCCAAACATGACGGTGAATTTCGTTCGCCGTTCCTCGGTGAGGTAGTGTTTGATCGTATCGTGCTTGAGCAACGCTTCCCAGCTTGAGTCTTTGGGGACTTTGAGCTCGCCTGCCACGCTGGACCGAATTTCCTCGGCGGTCGCCTTGTGTGGAAGTCGAAGGAGGTTGGTGAACGTTTTTCGGTGCTTAAGATACTTTTCAAAACGTTGGTACTGTTCTGGAGTGATTCCCAGACGCAGAGAACCTTCACGGGTTTTCTGGTTGTGGTAGCGCGTGGAATGACAAGAGGGGAGGAAAAACAAGAGGGCGGAGAGGAGAACGCAGGTTCGGCATGTTTTCATAGAGAGCCTTTCTAAGAAAAGCGTAGCAGGGAGAGGTTTAAAAAACAAGTTGGTTTTTTAATAAAAAATAGGCGCAAGTGCCTATTTGTGTGAGCATCCTCTTCGACAGAGACAGTTTACTCCGCCAATCGGAGTGTTTCGAATTTGAAACTCACGTTGTTTGCGGCGGATATCTGCGCGCGTGGGAGTTTTGTTCACAGGTTCTGTTTTAAGCCTATAGTTCTTAGTTGTTATTGTCAAAAAAAAGAAAAACGCCTCGTCGAGGCGTTTTTCTTTTTCCGGTTAAGTTTGTACCCGCCGCCTGCTGGCGCTGGGCACTGCGCTCACCTTCGTTCGCTTGTTGCGGGGGTTGGATTTGCCCGTGACTAAAACTTTTTCGTCAAAAAGTTTTGTCTGGGCACCGCCTCGTCCGTTTCGCTTGCTAGCGAAACATGACTCTGGCGTTCAAATCCAACACGTGTGCGAAGCAGTTCGCACATTCCCCGCAACAAGCAAAAACGCCCTAACGGGCGCTTTCACTTTACTTGTTGCGGGGGTTGGATTTGAACCAACGACCTTCAGGTTATGCATACCACTACGATTTTCATCGCATTGCTCCATGAGCAATTTTGTAGTCTGGACTATACCTTCTCCGGTTATGCCTTTCGGCACACGACGGAGTTCGCCGTCTAGTCTCTACACCTTCCAAAATTGATTTGGGATTAAAGTTCGAACTTTCTCCCGATCCAAGGTCGAACCCTGGAATCAATTTTGGCTTGGCTCGGTATTGTCACCCTGCTTTCACAGAAAGATTTCACCGAGTTTGACGAAATTTCTGCACCGCATTTCTGCAGTGCAAGCCCATTTTGAGCCTGACGAGCTACCGGGCTGCTCCACCCCGCGATAAGGACAAGATACTATTTTAAGATCATAAAGTCAAAATTTCGCTATAAATGCTTTAAATAAGTGGATTTTTCAAATTCTCATGCTATATTTTACTTCACGTCGGGGTAGCTCAGTTGGTAGAGCACAGGACTCATAAGCCTGTTGTCGCGAGTTCGATCCTCGCCCCCGACACATGAACGCAGTGAATGTTTGGGGGAGAAACGTGCTTGCGGATGTTTCGTGCGATGTCGAAAACCCTTTTTGTATTTTTTAAACGATCCTTGTCACGAAAAAGTGGTTAGTTAAATATCCTGTCACAGGATATAATTACACCATGCCGATGTATCGCGCAGTAAACAAGGATTTTTTTAAGAAATGGACGCCAGAGATGGCGTACGTGCTAGGGTTTTTGATGGCTGACGGATATATTACTCATAACAAACGGGGCGCACATTTTTTCTGCTTCCAAATCTGTGATCTCGACATTTTGGAAAAAATCAAAGATGTCTTAGGGGCCTCACACAAAATTAGTAAAAAAACGAAAAAACGAAAAAATCATTCATTTCAGTATAGGTTGCAGATAGGAAGCAAGGAGATGTGTGCGGATCTTTACGTTTTAGGTGTTACTGTTGGGAAGACTCACAACATACGGATGCCAGATGTTCCCCCAAAATTTCTTACCCATTTTGTCCGTGGATATTTTGATGGTGATGGAAATGTGTGGGTTGGCCTCTCCCACAAACGGACGAGGATAGGTTCTGTGGCAATTCAAACAGCGTTTACTTCATGTTCAGGAGATTTTTTAAAAGTCTTAATGGAAAAACTCGAAAAATTCGACATAATTGGAAAAATAAGAAATGGTGCAGGCTATTTCCGCTTGAACTACAGTGTTGCATCATCATTGAAATTGTTTAATTTGATGTACGGAAAGTATAATGGTAGTCTATTTCTGAGGCGAAAGAGATTAGTGTTTGATAAGTATATTCGCCTGAAGATGCGGCCATAGCTCAATTGGCTAGAGCACTCCCCTGTAAGAAAATTGCAGCTTTCTGTTTAAAGACAGATTGAAACTCTTTGGGATAACGGTGAAGGCTAAGTTTTGTTCTGTGAAGAGCGGAATATGCGAACACCGTGGGAACTTCGCTTTTTTGCGGAGAGCGCCGTAGAGACTAGATACCAGAGCACCTACCTTCTTTTGTTGAAAGACTTTTGAACACGGTGAAGATATAGTCCATGCCATTATGAAAATAGTGGGTTACATGCACGGGAGAGGTTGCCGGTTCGAGCCCGGTTGGCCGCGCATAATACAAAAATCACTGGCACATGCCAGTGATTTTTGTATTACTGTGTGCCAAAGCGAGTGATCTGCATCACTCGCGACAGGGCTCGAAAGACTTTTCCTTATCGAGTCTCTGAGATGGAAAAGTACCCGCCGACGTAGTCGGAGAGACCCCAGTTGGCCGCGCCACTAAAAGTCCCGAAAGGGACTTTTTGCGTGCGGCCAAAGAAAGCGAATTTATTCGCTTTCGTCCGGGCTCGAACAGCGGAGCCATTTTTTTTCAGCAGAAAAAACAGGCGAGCTGGTGCCCAGGCCGAGCCGAGTGGCGACGAGGGGAGAGCCGCGGGAGAGACCCCGGTTGGCACGTTGAGTATGGGAAAAGTGGTTTACACAAAAGCGCACCAGGCACTCTTTTTTGATATAGTAATAGCATGAACGAGCTTCCATCCGACGAAAAATTATTAGAAACCGAAGCGGGTATGTTTCTCATGGAAATGGAGAAGCTCGGCCAGGAGGCGGAGGAGTTTATAGGAGCGTCTACGGTAAGTGAAGAACTAAAAGGAAAGTGCCGCGAAGTTATCAAAAGACTTCAAAAAAACGCGCGGGAGCAGTTTAATAAGCCTGAGCGGATGATCACTGATCCCTATGATTTGGCAAGGTACGCCGCTTCGGAGCTGTATACCTTTTTGGATCTTAAAAACGACCCAGAACAAGAAACTCTTTTTACAGGGCTTCGCGATGTCATTTTAAAAGCGCGTAGTTCCGCCAAAGGTTGGCAGTGGCCACCCAAACAGGTATAGTCTGCACATGGATACTGCGAGACATGAATCAACCCCGGAAGGTAACGAGGATCAAAGTCCTGAGATAGTAAAAGCTCACGCATGGGAGAGGGAGTACGAACAAGCACTTGATGAGGTTTTTAAAGATCCTGAGCATGTTTTGCTTGATGATATTGTCGAGGTTGCATTTCAGAAGGGTATTGTTGAACGGCTTGCTCCGCTCGATGAAGAAATAAAACGACTTCGGATTGAACAACGTCGCAGGGTCTGGGAAGGAGATCGGGAGGACGCAGAATTCTATGCTCGTTTGTTTTACGCGATTGAGTTTTCAAAAGAAATGTTCGATAAGAGTGTAGATTTGTCTTGGACAAATATGGCGAACGCCGCCTATAATCGGATTATGAGGAGTAATGTGCTCCAGGAACGTTTTTTTGGGAATAGCTCCGACGCAAAGAGTTCGGCGATGCAGTTTTCTGATGCACTTCAAAAAAGAATTTTAAAAGAATATGGAAAGAAGGGCGGGACATTGGATCTTAAGGTTATTCCTGAAGGAGCGAAGGTAGTTTTTCACGGTATCGAACTTAAAGTGTTGGGCTACAACCCTGATGGAACACTTCGTGTAGATACTGAGGGCGAAGAGGGTCACAGAGAGTTATGGAAGTACAACAAAGGTAAGATCACGCCCGAAATGTTTTTATCAGAAGATTTTGTAATACAGCAATAAAGAGTATTCGCCCTTTGTTCCGACAGCACTCGGACGAGGTGAGAGAAAGCTCTCATTTCGCTCCTCGCTCGTCGGAATAAAAAAACCGCTTCACTTAGTGAAGCGGTCTGGTGTAGCTAGAACTTTTTGAGAATTTTTAAAAAACTCTGAACCTCCTTTGTGAGCTTTGATCCGGTTTTGAGGTACCCGGCGAGTTCACTCTTTTCCTTTTCAAGTTTTCTTATTTTTTCTGCCGCCTGTTCATGAAGTTCTCTGTAGTAACGTGTGCTTTCCCGTTGACCCTTTAGCGAATTTTTTAAATCAGCTATTTCTTTTTTAATCTTCTCTTCCGGTGTGAGCGGTTTTTCTTCCTCATAGGAAATGTCGCCTGAACAGCAGGTTCCCGATCCGGCAGCAGTATCGAGCCAGTTTGTTGCATCTACATCTTGCCCAAAAACTTTCTGGACAGCAGCATACAAGCGTTCACCGTATACATGTCCTTTGTCATCAGGCTTTTCGTTCCAGACAAAAGGTTTATGATGTAACATTTTGCCAAAGAATTTCCTGCAAAACGAGTGATAGTCCTCGGTAAAGAGGATGAATGTGTGCCACGCTAGATCAATTCGAGTACTGGGTACGCATCGCAGTCCTGATCCGGCAATGGTGAGAAAACGAAGGAGGTCTTTGAATAGTTTCCGTCCCTCCTTTTTTGGAATTTTCTCTTCAATTACAAGTTTTTCAATGACACCCCTATGGGTATAGGTCAGTACATTATTGTGTTTGTTCATAGTATTTCGGTAGTTCTTTCCGGTCGACAGTTTGTCGCATGCCGAAGGTGAGGCGTTCCTCAACAATCTTTCCGACATAATGAAATGGTCGGGTAGATGAATTGAGAAAACCTGTCCCACGCATGAGAATGAGATCGCCAGATTTGCTTCCTATTTCTATGGCATGAGCGCCTGCTCGATCAGTGCAGATACAGAAAGGCGCTTTCCCCCTGAGGAGATAGACAGCGATCAGATTCACGCAATTTTTGTGATCACGGTGCGGTGAGATCGCATACGTTTGGCGTTCACGAACCGGGTAGAGCTGGAGTGAAAAGTCGTTGAAAACAATTGGTGCAGGAACCATTTTCCCAAAGACCCTATTGAGCCACGCCGCGCCCTCAACCGCTAGTTTCATAAAGGCGCTCCCGGGTTTGAAGCTGTCATACCCGAAAAAATCTTGATGCACGCCAGTCTCTGTGAGTTGCTGTCGTTCTTTGAACGAATATTGCGCGGCTTCGCTCAAAAGAATTTCAACTTCTTTTTCAGTGAGTGCGGGAATGTTTACCGCACCAATGGTTATAAGTTTGCGGATCTGATCACTTGTTACGCGGGTTGTTTTCATTGTCGATTACCTTTTGTATAAGAAGTACGGCATGGCCGTGCCAGCACTCTGCTTCTGCAAGTGCTTTTTCGATTCCAGCTCGCACATCATCCGAAAGAATTATTTCAAACGATTTGGCGGAGCCTGTTTTTTTGACAAGGGGATTACTGCTGTCGGGGTCGTAGATGTACCCCGGGTCAGCAATTTTCAGTTCAACTAGTACTTTCATTTTTCCTTTTCGGTTTGGTAAGAATTTTTTCCTCATCCCGTTTAATCGGGACAAATACGAGTCGTTCAAAGTAACACGCGTTCTGTTGAGAACTTTGTCTCCGTAATACTCCTCGTAATCTTTTATAATTTTTTCTGATTTTTCTAATGGCTCCCTCAGAAATCTCAATGTGGAGAGATTGCTTAGTTTCCTCAATATCTCGATCTTCATGGTAGTGAGAACTGCTTCCGCTTACGAACGCTACTGTAAGTTTTATTTTCATTTTTCAATGTTCCTTTCTATCTCTAGTTAACTAGCATCTGGTGTTTGGTAGTAGCGACTCACGCGGTGTCTTTAAAAGACGCCTTAACGAAAGGTTATTTTGAGAAAGTGCGTAGTAGTCAAAAAAATTGACTATTTCAGACTAAAAGATAGAGTTGAGTCGTGAAGCATATTATCGAACAACTGAAGAATGTCGGCCTCAACGAAAAGCAGGCAATGATTTATATTGCACTAGTTGAGCTCGGACAAAGTACCGCCTATTCAATTGCTCTACGATCGAAAATAAAGCGTCCAACAACCTATGTTATTCTGGAGGAATTGCGCCGGAAAGGACTGGTGCTTAAGATTCCTCACGCAAAGAAACAGTTATTTACCGCCAAGCTCCCGGAAGAAATTTTTACTGAACAAGAAGAAAAAATTCGTCGGGCGCGTCAGATTCTGCCGGATCTTGTTGCCCGGGTTTCCCGCGAGAACTCGAAAGCGCGGACACTCTGTTTTGAGGGAAAAGAGGGAATACGTGAAGCGCTTCATTACAAAATCGCCACGCTTGCGCGCAAAGAGATGGTTTGTTTTTACGCTAAGGCTGACGGGGGTTCGATTCCTAAGATCTATTTTGAGCATGAAACAAAGTTAGAAAAGCAGGGTACTAGTATTCGGGCGCTCGCGCCGGATCACCAGTCACTCAAAGCTTTCCGGGAGACAGATAAAAAATTTATACGCGAAGTTGCCGTCCTGCCGCAGTCGATTTTTTCGCCCAATACGACTGTTGAAGTAACTCCTGACTTTGTACGAATCATACTTCACAAATCTCACGAAGCGGTTATTATTGAGAATAATGATTTTGCCTCAACGCTGAAACAAATTTTTGAAATGCTCTGGAAATTAAATCAAACAGCCCATGTCGAAGCATAAAACGTTCTGGAATAAGGAATACGCACAAGGGACACACCTCACACTTTCAGAGCGCGTTGCAGAGGATCTTGTTTCCTTTGCAAACTGGATCGGTCGCAACGGCGAGGATTTTGCACTTACGAACAAAACGAATGTTCTTGATATCGGCTGCGGTAATGGTCGTAATTTGCTGTACTTAAATCAACAGTACGGGTGTCACGGAATCGGCACCGACATTTCAGAAGAAGGTTTGCGTCAGGCGCAGGAGGTAAGTAAGAAATCACCGATCACTTTTATCGTCCATTCTATTACGGAGCCTTTTGATTTGCCCGATGCCTCGATTGATCTGGTGCTCGACATGATGGTGTCGCACGTGTTGCGCGATAACGAGCGTGTGAAGTTTCGTGGCGAAATGTTGCGCGTTCTCAAGCTGGGTGGTTGGTTTCTTTTTAAGACGCACCTCAAGGACGGAGATGTTCACTCTGAACGCTTACTCAAAAAACACGGCGCCGATGAAAAAAATTCATATATTCACCCGCGTCTTAAAGTATACGAACATGTATGGAGCGAAGCAGAAATCCGTGATTTTTTCGGGCCACATTTTGAGATCATAAAAATTCTCAGATCCCATAAACACCTTATTCATGGAAGAGCGGGGAAGCGCCGCACGGTCTCGGTCTATATGAGAAAACCGCGTTAGAGCTTTTGTTTCAAGTTTAAAAAGGCGATAATGTTCCTATGGATCAGGAAATAAATAAAAAACTTGAGGAGCAGTCGCAGAAGATCGACGCAATTTATCGGTCGGTGGAAAAAACACGCAGATATTTTTTATGGACACTAATCATAAGTGTTGCGGTCATCGTGTTGCCGTTAGTCGGTCTCTTTTTTGCGATACCTTCGTTTTTGATGGGTTTAAATGAAGTCATGAGCATTTAGGAAACTGAACTCGCGAGATTGAAAAGCTCTAGAATCTATACTATGATGCTTTTCGCATACTAAGATATGCCGTTGTAGCTCAGTTGGTAGAGCAACTCCATGGTGGGGCATAAGCTCCCTGCCCATTGCCGGAGAAATTCGACAGTGAATCCCGAATTACGGTTAAAGACCTCAATTAGGTTGAGACCGTGGCGACACTCTCGCCCGAACGACTGACAAGGGACGCTAAATCAAATTTATTGGTAAGCGTAAGATACAGTCTAATCCTCTGTGTAAATAGAGGTGCAAATGAAGGAGTAGGTCGCCAGTTCAATTCTGGCCAACGGCTCCGACTAGAAAATAAAACTCCGCCTTCAGAGGCGGAGTTTTATTTTCAGGAGTCCCGAGAGAGCGAAGCGACGAGGGAACGTAACTTTGTGTCTTATATTGTTTAGGTAAAAGTCACCTGGCTACATGGTAGCCAATTCTGGCCAACGGCTCAAGAACGACCAACATTTCTTACGAGCGGAGCGAGTATAGAAATGGGAAGTACTCTTGTGGTACGAAGTGAAAGAGGCAGTAGAGACTTTGTCTGAGTCGCCAGCTGTATGCTACTATTTCTTCATGAGTCGTGAACAACCATCACCCGAGTCAACAGGAGAGAGCGCCGCGAATGAAAGCGGACCTGATAAGCGCAAACACGAACTTCGTGAGGAGTTTCTTAAAAGTTTCGAGGAGAATCTTTTCAACGAACATCTGACGGTGGAGCAACTTACTGACCTGCTTAAGCGAGTAAAAGATTTGGATACTTTTTTTGATGCGAACGCTGACAGTATGTATTTCGATATACTAGAGCACGTACAGGACCGGATGGGAGGTTATACCGATTTTGGACTTCGTGGAGTAATCAATCCCTATGACTCAAGAGGTGATGTAAATCTCAAAACCTTTTGTAACGAGATTTTTGCACCCATTCACCGAAAGAGTTTAAAGAGTAATCTCAAGAGACATGATGATGGACTACGGGTTGGCAATATTGGCGTCACTGGCCGAGATATCAAAGATATCGTTGAACGAGTTCTTAAACAGACAGAAGATTTTCGAATTGAAGATACTGAGCAGAACTACGATCGCGCAGTACTTAAATCGCTATTATCTCGGTCGTCTTTGAGAAATTGGAAAACGATTGAGCTTGTGGCACGACTATTTGATGTTAAACCTGATTTAGCTTCACAAACAATAGGTGAATTTGTAGATACTGTTGAACGATTCGATCTTGAGTCAGTCCCGGAATTTAGGAGTACTATTGATTTTCAAAATGCACGTTCTCTTGCCAAAAGACTCGGAGAGAGTATTGGTCCGGATGTTAGAGAGTTGTCCGCCTCGGTGTTACGCGACTATATGAAAGAAGAAGTGCGTAAACGCGAGGAGGAGTTTGAAGATGAAGTCGCAGCCAAAGGTTCAAACTACCAAATATAAAGCTTTTGAATCAGCGTTTTGTTTGTACCTATTAAATAAAATAACCGTGAGAGCGCGGTGCTATACTTATCTCATGTTTAGGAAGCAGCTCATAACACACATCACCCACGAACTTTCGCGTGGTGTATCTCAGGAGACTATTACCGCCGAGCTTCTCTTTGATGGTTGGCCGCAGGAAGATATTAGTGAGGCATTTGAATATGCGATGCGACCGGAACTCATAAAGACGTTTTCGTTCCATCGGTTTTTAAGTACCGAAGTTCCGGCATGGATTGAGGCTCTGACCCTCTGTCTCGCGTTTGTCGCGCTTTCGTCGGTGATCGCGTATTTCGTCTATTTTGAGCAAAAAGTGTACAGCTACGAAATATCGGTTCCGCCCAAGCCTGACATTTCAAAAAATATTTTACGTTACGGCGCACAGCCGACACTTTCAGACAGGAATTTTTTTAATCAGGTGCAGAGCGAGTTTATTGCCGAAAAAGTAGACTTCCTCCTCGCTGATCTGGCGCGAATGAAACTCACTATTTATAAAAAGGGAAAAATTGTTGATGAGGTTTCGATACTCACCAAGGGTAAAGAGGGTTCGTGGTGGGAAACTCCCGCCGGTCTCTATAAAATTGAGACTAAAGAGAAAACTCATTTTTCTAGTTTTGGAAAGGTGTATCAGCCGTGGAGTATGGCATTTCAGGGAAACTTTTTTATTCATGGGTGGCCGTACTATCCTGACGGAAAAAATGTGGAATCGACCTACTCCGGCGGTTGCATTCGGCTTTCATCCGAGGATGCTCAAAAGGTGTACGAAGCTTCATTGGTAGGAATGCCGGTTTTGGTGTACGAAAAAGATTTTGCGTCAGATGGTCGGGATTACACGATTAAGCGTCCGAATCTGAGCGCGACGCATTACCTCGCCGCAGATCTCAAGAGTGACTTTGTTTTTCTCGAAAAAAATGATCACGCAAAAGTTCCGATTGCCTCGCTCGCCAAACTTATGACGGCGCTTGTGGCGACCGAGTATTTTAATTTGGAAAAGAAAGTTACGGTTACCGAATCTATGATTGTGCCAACATCAAAGACGCGTTTGAAAGTGGGGGAAAGCCTTACTGCCTACCAGCTTCTCTATCCGATGCTTCTCGAATCTTCGAACGAAGCCGCTGAGGCACTTTCACAGTTGGGTGGAAGACGCGCCGACTTCATTGCTTCGATGAATGAAAAGGCCGCTTCGATTGGCATGAAACAGACGGTGTTTACTGACCCATCGGGGCGCGATAGCGGTAATGTCTCAAGTATTGATGATCTTTTTTTACTCGCGAAGTATCTCTATCACAATCGAAGTTTTATACTGCGTTTTACGTCTGGTGATATACACAAAACTGCCTACGGGTCGCCGCAGTGGAGCAATTTGGAGAATTTTAACGATTTTGCAGATGATCCGGAGTTTGTCGGCGGAAAAGTGGGAGAAAGCACTCCCGCGCGTCAGGTTGAGATTTCTGTTTTTGAACGAGAGCACGGCGGAGAGGTGAGACCGTTTGTGTTTATTGTTCTCGGATCGCCTGCTCGTCTTCAGGATCTCACTCTGTTGCGTTCGTTCGTGTGGAATAGTTTTGAGTAGTATTTTTCTCTCCGACGTTGTATGGTAGAATCGTTTTTTGTTTCTTAAGTGCCACCTTAGCTCAGTTGGTAGAGCGACCGCTTCGTAAGCGGTAGGTCCGCAGTTCGATCCTGCGAGGTGGCTCACGAAGTGCGGATATTAAAATGAAAAAACCCGTGTCTTTCGACACGGGTCCGCGGATGTTGTTGCGCCTTCAACAGTAGTTCCGGCAGTTTTAGTGCCTGAGTTACGGTTGTATTCCGCTAACGCTCCACACGTATGGTGCGCTGGTGAACTATACTACCAAAAAAATCAGTATGTGCAATTTGTTGCATAAATGCTCTAAACCCCTTACCATGAACACCAAGCCTCGCTCTTCTAGGGTGCGTTGACGAAACCACTCGGGGCGTACGCCCGCCGTCAGGACGCTTCTTTTCCTTCTGTGCGTTCTGACGGTTTTTTCTTTGAAACATGAATATTATTAATTCAGGGGTGATGATGAGAGTGGATTTAAAGAGGGTATGGAAGGTGGTTGCACACACAACTCGATATTCGAAATTGTAGTAAAATGAGGTCATGGTACAGGAACAAACTCCGGGAACGCTCGAGCTAAACGAGATAGAATCACAATATGAGCCCGAAGAAGTTTTTCGCAGTGTTGAGAATTGGGAAAACATTCTTGCGTACGTTCGGATCGGCGAATCTCTCTTTCGGGATGATCTGAAAAAGTTCGGATTAGAAGATTTGGGAGTTGAGACCAGCAGGACCCATTCGTACGACGATATTGAAGTTCACGCATTTACTGTGGCCATGGTTTCAGCTCCCGATCCTGAAGCAATAATGCTCAAATCGTACTTGGTCTATGCTATACATTGGTTGGACGATTTTATGGATGAGCGAGAGCTTATTGAAAACCCTGATGTTCTGCTTGAAAATAGAAATGACATTGTAGAGGTTTTGAAGAACATGGCTGCCGGAAAAGCTGGTTTTTTGATGGCTGAAAAAAGTGGAAACCCCGAGGTTACTAATAAGGGAATTCATCGAATGCTTTATGGGGGGCTCATTCCGCGAGCAGAGGGTGCCCACGAACGGCAGGTTCTCATTCAAGAGTACGTAGCGTTGAGTAAGACTCATGTAGATTCTCGGATTGCTGATCAGATAGATCAATTTCAGCCAGAGGTGTACCTCACGACCAATAAAGTTATTCTTGAAGGTGTGGAAGCGGGCGATGAAGATTTTGATTACACCCGAGCGGAATTATGGAACAGAGTCTACGGACCCCTTATTTATTACCACGACGCATCTAAAGAAGAGGAACGCGGAGAAATAAAATTCAACGAATCAGAAAAACCTCGAAAAGAAGAAATGGTGAAAATGATCACCTCTGCCCTTGAGGAGCTCAAGAAGTATCCCGACATGAAAAGAAAGAAACGTATCGAGCAGGCACGTTTTTTGTTGGAAGCTTCTAGGAAATTTTTACCGGCCGAAGTCCACGCCGTATACCAGAGGTTATTCGACGCTTTTGAGTAGACGGTCGCTGACGGTTTTTTAATGTTCTGTTTGCCTAATAAAGTATTTCTGTTAGAATCGATCATCTGTTGTTACGTGGATACTAACAGCAGCCTAGAAATGAGTTCTTGTGAGAGCGAGTAACTCATCCTGGGTGCCGCCCGGATACAAGAGCGTGTAAACACCTGTGTGTGCCATGCACCCACTCATGCTCTGCCCGCCCTGTATTTTCAGGGCGGCTTTTTTATATCGAACCCGGAGACTTAGTCTCTGGGTTGGTTTTATGAAAACGCAGAGAGTTCCTTTGTTTGTTCCTAAATTTCTGTTACATTAGCCGACATGAAGGCAGAAGAGAAGGAAAAGAGAATTGCCGAGATCGAGGCACTTATGAACAGTGGTGATTTTTGGGCTGACAAAGCTAAGGCTCAGGCGATGATTAAAGAACTTCAGGATTTGAAGGCTGAAGCAGAGGGCGGAAGCGTTTATGACAAGGGCGGAGCAGTGATGACTATTTTTTCTGGTGCCGGAGGTGATGATGCAGAAGATTTTTCTGCAATGCTTTTTAAAATGTATAGCCGCTACATTGGAATCAAGGGTTGGGGGTTTGATGTATTGCACAAACATGAAAATGATCACGGTGGTTTTAGGAACCTGACGATCGAGATCAAGGGAAAAAATGTATACGGCACGCTCAAGAATGAATCCGGGGTTCATCGCTTGGTGCGCGTCTCGCCCTTTAACGCCAATCAAAAACGTCACACGTCATTCTCGCTTGTTGAAGTCATACCGAAGTTTGAAAAAACACATGAGCACGACATTGAAATCAAAGATGACGAACTTCGTGTTGAGTTCGCGCGCTCTTCGGGGCCCGGCGGGCAAAATGTAAATAAGCGTGAGACTGCGGTTCGCATCGTTCACCTCTCGACAAATCTTTCGGTTCACGTCGACTCTGAGCGTTCTCAGGCAGACAACCGCTCGAAGGGCATGCAGATTCTCCGGGGAAAACTTTGGCGTCGACTTGAAGATGAACGCAAATCCAAAGAACGTGGTATGTATATTTCTAAAACAACCGACATTGAGTGGGGGAACCAGATCCGCTCGTATGTTCTCCACCCGTACAAAATGGTGAAAGACCATCGCACGAATGTTGAAACAGCTCAGGTTGATAAAGTGCTTGAGGGCGAACTGGAAGAGTTTATTGAGGCCGAGAAAAAACTCTAAAAGAAACAGTTGCTTTTTTGGTTGAGGGGTGTAGGCTGATTTTGGAAACAGAGAGAACCCTACAACAAAAGGAATTGTATGCACGATATCCGTTCTGGTCCGCACGGAGATATTATGTTTGAACTTGATAAGCCTTCAATCCGTCTTGTCGCTGGCATAAGAAACCGAAACGGTTTGGAGGATTTTCTTCAAGAGTATCAAGCAAACATTCTTGTCCCTCACGAACTCCCGGCAATTATGCGGGCATTCCGGCATACCTGCCGGAATGAAACACGAGACCTCATCAAGTTGGACAAGGAGATCGAGACGGTTCAAATCTTGAAGCCCTTTTTGCCCGCAAGTCGTCGCGTTGGAAACGCCCAGCTTAAGCGCTTACGACCTCTTCGTGATCACCGCGTTACTCAACGTTATTTGCGTGCTGTCGAAAGTGGTTTGGCTAACGGTTGGCACACAACCGTGTACGGCCTCACGTTGTCGGTGTATTCGCTCCCTATTCTCGAGGGTTTGATAAGTTATGAGCGTCAAACACTTCTTAATTTTGTCCACTCGGTGGCTCGGAGCTTGCGAATGAGAGAGGTGGAGAGTGGGGGCATCATCAACGATCTCACCCCCTTTCTTCCGACCAAAAGGGAAGATGTTCTCGGTGAGGATGAACCTACTCGCGCGCCTCCGAATGTCACATGACTCGTGGTGGTTTGCCGCTCCTTGGTGGGCGGCTTTTTTGTTGGTACTCTAATAACTATCTCTTATGATAAATGCATTACGCGCTCACTGGGCCCGCAATAAAAAAATTTGGATTACGATTGTCGTGCTTTTTATTGCGACCCGCCTTGTGCTCTACGGCATCTCAGTTCTCGGAACTCGTTACCTTCAGCCTCAGGTGTATCAAAATTGGAAACAGTACCGGCTTACCGAAGAGCCTCAGTTTTTAAAACTCTGGGCTGTCTGGGATAGTCAGTGGTATTTGAATATTGCCGAGTATGGTTACAACGACGTAAGGCCCTTTAATCCCGCGCGACATTCGACGGTTGGTTTTTTCCCTCTCTATTCAGCGCTTATCTCAAGTCTCACGTTACTGACGCGAGATTTTCTGTTCTCGGCGCTTCTCATCTCGAACATCTTTTTTCTCGGCGCGGCGTTTCTCATGTTTAAACTGGTTCAGAAGGAAATGGGGGAGGAGAGTGCGTGGCGCGGGCTTCTCTATTTATTTCTTTTTCCCACCGCGTACATTTTTTCAGCAGCCTACCCCGAGTCACTTCTTCTTTTCTTTTGGCTCGCTGCCGCGTACGCTGCCCGTAAAAACCGATGGCTCGTTGCCGGAGGAGCCGGGTTTTGTGCCGCGATAACTAAATCAAACGGTGTCTTCATCGGTGTTATTTTTCTCATCGTACTTATTCAGAAAATAGTTGAACTCATAAGAACGAGGCGGGAGCGTACGGGGGCACTTTCTGCGATAGCTCCGCCTTTGATCGCATTAGGCCTTACTGTTCTCGGCACCACCGCAGTCGGCATGTTCCATTACATTCTCACTGGTGACTTTTTCGCTAATTCACATGTTCAGCACGGTGCGTGGAGTCATGTCTGGGTTAATCCGTTACAGGGAATATGGACACATATTTTCAAGTACCAATTCGATTATGCATTTAATGGCGTAGTCGCAGTTTTATTTCTTGTACTCTTAGTAATGGGCATTCGTCGGATAAAGATCACGTACACGATTTTTGCCGGCGTTGTTATTTTGTTCACCGCCTCGAACGGTATTATGGTCGGTATGACGCGCTACCTTGCGTCGCTCTTTCCTTTCATACTACTTTTTGCTTCATGGGGAAAAAATCGGTACGTTCATGAAGTTCTTGTTTCGGTACTCGTAATACTTCAGGGATGCCTCTTTCTTTTCTGGATGAACGGCTACTGGTTTACCTCGTAAGAAGGCCTGCTGCTCTTTTAAAAATTCCACAGGAGGGGCTACTTAGGATATAATAAACCCGTTACGCATGATTTACTTTAAGAAAGTTTCAAAAATATATCCCGGCAATTTTCGCGCCCTTGATGAGATTTCGCTTACCGTTGAACCGAAAGAGTTCGTTTCAATTGTTGGTCACTCAGGTGCAGGGAAGTCGACGCTTCTTAAAATGATTCTGGCTGAGGAACGACCAACTCACGGAGAAGTCTTTTTTGAATCTCAAAATATTCACCGTATTCGACGTAATCACATGAACCGTTTCCGCCGCCGCATCGGCATGGTGTTTCAGGATTTTCGCCTCCTTCCGGATAAAACAGCTTACGAAAACATCGCATTTGCCATGGAGGCGGCCGGCCGAACCGATGAAGAGATAACCTCAGACGTTCCTCATGCGCTCGAACTCGTGGATCTTGCCGATAAAGCCTTTAATTTTCCTCACGAACTCTCGGGTGGAGAAAAACAGCGCGTCGCAATTGCTCGCGCGATCATCAATCAGCCTGATTTGGTTATTGCAGATGAGCCGACAGGAAACCTTGACCCAGTGAACACCTTCGACATTGTTCAGATTTTAAAAAAAATCAATGATCTCGGCACCACAGTGCTCTTAACCACACATAATAAAGGGGTCATCGATTCGCTGGGCCGGCGCGTGATTACGATGGAACGGGGTAGGGTGGTACGGGATGATACCGCGGGAAGATATACGCTCAACTAAAACAACATGATCTTTACTGATATTAAACGCATACTGCGTTACGGGGTGATCGGATTTTGGCGAAATGGTTTTATTTCGCTCTCAGCCATTTTGGTGATGACGGTGACGCTGTTTGTTATTGGCTCGACTATTTTTCTTTCAGCAATCTTGCAGTCGTCTCTCACTGAACTTAAAGAAAAGGTTGATGTGAACGTGTACCTCGTTACAACTGCATCTGAAGAAGATATTCTGGCAATGAAGAGTAAAATTGAACGTTTGCCGGAGGTTTTACGTGTCGACTATATTTCTCGCGACGAAGCCCTCACCCTTTTTAGGGAACGACACAAAGATGAAGAGTTAACGCTGCAGGCCCTCGATGAGCTCGGTGAAAACCCCTTAGGCGCAACGTTAAATATTAAAGCAAAAGATCCTTCTCAGTACGAAGGTGTCGCTAAGTTCCTTCAGAGTGACAATGCGCTTGGTACCGGCGAGGTAAAGATTATTGATTCGATAAACTATCTCAAAAACAAAGATGCAATCGATCGTCTTACCAAGATTATTACGTCGGCGCAGGAGCTTGGTATTGCCGTTAATATCCTTCTTGCCGTCATTTCTATTCTGATCGCCTTTAACACGATCCGGTTGGCAATCTATGTCTCACGCGAAGAGATTTCAGTAATGCGCCTGGTGGGAGCAGGAAACTCATACATCCGGGGGCCGTTTGTAATTGCGGGGACGCTCTATGGAGTGGTTGCCGGATTGGTCACACTTGCGCTCTTTTACCCGGCGACCTATTGGCTTGCTGAAGCAACGGAGAACTTTTTCCTGGGACTTAACATTGTTGACTACTACTTCCAAAACTTTGCGCAGTTTTTCGGGATTATCATAATCTCAGGTATGATTTTAGGAGCGATCTCAAGTTATCTCTCTGTTCGGCGATATCTAAGGACGTAACCGATGAAAAAAAATCATAAATACATATTTGTTATTGGTGGGGTGATGTCCGGCGTTGGCAAGGGCATCGCCTCTTCTTCGATAGGGGCAATCCTACAGGGCGAAGGGTATCGGGTGAACCCGATCAAAGTTGATCCGTATTTAAACGTTGATGCCGGTACCATGAATCCAACGGAGCACGGCGAAGTATTTGTGCTTGATTCAGGTCTTGAGACTGATCAGGATATGGGAAACTACGAACGGTTTATGAATATCAATCTTTCGCCCGATGATTACATTACGAGCGGAATGGTGTACAAATATGTGATCGAAAAGGAGCGCAACCTTGGTTACGGCGGTAAGTGTGTCGAGGCGATTCCGCACATCACTGGGGAGATCGTGCGCCGAATTGAGCGCGCAGCCGAGGTTAATAAGTCTGACATTTCACTGGTTGAAATCGGTGGTACGGTCGGCGATTACCAAAACATTCTCTTTATCGAGGCGGCGCGTGTGCTGAAGCTTAAAAATCCGGACAACGTTCTTTTTATTTTAGTTAGTTTCCTGCCGATTCCCGGCACGCTGGGGGAAATGAAAACAAAGCCGACGCAAAACGCCGTTCGTCAGCTCAACTCGTACGGCGTTCAGCCCGATATTATTATTGCGCGCAGCAAAGTTGCGCTTGATCAAAAGCGTAAAGAAAAACTTGCAATCTGGTGCAATGTTCGTGCGGAGCGCATTGTTTCAGCTCCGGATATCGAAAGTATTTACGATGTGCCGATCAATTTTGAAAAAGATAAGATCAGTAAAACTATTCTTTCGAGTCTCCACCTCAAACCTAAAAAGGGAAGCCGTGATTTAAGTGAGTGGAAGAAATTTGTTGCAAAAGTTAAAACGGCTAAAAAAGAGCTCAGTGTTGCAGTTATCGGTAAGTATTTTGATACGGGAGATTTCGTGCTTTCCGATGCGTATATCTCAGTTATAGAGGCTTTAAAAATCTCCGCATTTTACGAAGGTGCACGGCCTAAGCTTACCTGGATAAATTCAAAGGATATTGAGACGGGAAAAATGAATGTTGCGGAACTCAAACAGTATGATGGCGTCATTGTTCCGGGTGGTTTTGGTGGTAGTGGTATCGAGGGAAAGATCAGTGTTATCGAATATGTCCGAAAAAATAAGATTCCGTATTTCGGACTCTGTTATGGAATGCAATTGATGACGGTTGAGTATGCCCGCAATGTGCTTTCTCTTAAGGGGGCCCATACCACCGAAATAAACCCTGAAACATCGTATCCGGTAATTGACATTATGCCGGAGCAGAAAAAAAACGTTGCAGAAGGAAACTACGGTGCAACGATGAGGCTCGGAACTTACGTTGCAAAACTTGCAAAAGGTACGATTGCGCGAGCTGCATACGGAAAAGACAAAATTGAAGAACGCCATCGTCATCGCTATGAAGTTAACCCTGAGTACGTTTCGCAACTTGAGAAAATGGGTCTGGTGTTTTCAGGGAAATCACCGGACGGAACTCTCTGTGAGATTGCGGAGCTTCCTCAAACAGAGCATCCTTTTTTCCTCGGTACGCAGTTCCATCCCGAGTTCAAAGCGCGTCCCCTAAATCCGCATCCTCTGTTCAGTGCGTTTGTGCGCGCTGCGCTTAAGAAGTAGGCATCCTATGGGCGAGATCATCGAGATCAACTTTGGTAGCACGGAATCGAAAGAACCGAAAAAACCTGATGAGAGGGAACTAAGCCCCGCTCTTGTTCGTCGGGGACATTTACCTGTGGAGTCGGCGAAGGCCCTTATCAAAAGTGTCGATTTACTCAATTTTTTAAGTGGACTTGCACGTAACGGTGAGAAACCGACGCCTGACGCGATTGCGACCGCCGAGGATGTGACGAGAAGTTATTCTCACGATGAATTAACTACTCTTATAAACAATTCAACCGAACTTGACTGGAAGCAAAAGCCCGCACTGTTTTATGTTCTCTCTAAACGTTTTCAAGCAAGTCTCGATAAGCTTTTCCCACAAACATGACGGCAGGAATGGGAATTGGACTCGCTATTGTCGCCATGCTTTCCTGGGGTATCGGTGATTTTTTGATCCAACGCTCGGCCCGAAAAATTGGCGATTGGGAAACACTGTTTGTCATAACTGCGTTCGGTACGTTGGTACTTTTTCCCTTGGTTTACAGAAATATTCCGCAACTTTTTTCCGAGGATTTGTTTGGGCTTGCGGTTCTCATTGGTTCTGGTTTATTGCTGACCGTTGCCTCCCTTTGTATTTTCGAGGCCTTTAAAAAGGGCAAGCTTTCAATTTTGGAGCCGATCCTTTCTTTCGAGATACCGGCCGCCTCAATCCTTGCGTTTGTTGTGCTTGGAGATCAGATAAGTCTGACGCAGGTTGTCCTTATTGCGACCTTGATGATCGGTCTTTCACTTCTCTCGTTTCGGGAGAAATACATTTCAAAAAGTTTTTTTCTAGAGAAAGGCATCGTGCTATTTTTTGTCGGTGCCTTTTTGATGGGTGCAGGTGATTTCTTTTTAGGTTGGGGAGCGAGGTTAACCGATCCTCTTATTGCTAATTTTGTTTTGAGTTTTGTGATCGCGACTATTTCCGGCGCGGCGCTTGTTATGAGGGGACAGATTCGTAAAACAATTCAGGATATACGAGCAAATCGCGCCTCGCTTCTCGTTATGTCTATTTCGGACAATATCGCCTGGGTAGCCTATGCGTTTGCCATGAGCCTGGTCCCTATAGCAATTGCAACCGGACTTTCAGAAAGTTCGATTATTGTCGCCGTCGTTCTGGGCCTTTTTGTTAATCGCGAGCGTCCACAGCTCCACCAAAAACTGGGGATGGTGATTGCTCTTGCTTCTGCAATTACACTTGCGGCGATTACCGCCTAAACGTGAGGGTTCCATTTCTCTGTGGTGGTATACTTGAGCCAGGTCTCAGCCAATTAATAATTTTTTATGTCATCATTGTACTCCTCTCTAGGGCAGCTTGGTTCTATTATTTTCGGTGCCTATTTTTTGTGGAACGGCATTAAGCATGTCTTTTTAAAGACCAAAGACCTAATGGGGTATGCTCAGTTTAAAGGTGTCCCACATCCTCAAGTCGCGGTCTATGCTACCGGCATACTACTTATTGTGGGCGGACTCGGGGTCATTACGCAGATGTATACAGAGATCGCGCTGTGGTGTCTCGCTATTTTCCTCATCGGCACATCCCTTAAGATGCATGCATTTTGGAGTATTCAGGACCCGCAGGCAAAGATGATGGAAGCCGTTCAGTTCGGAAAGAACATGGCGTTGTTGGGCGCAGTTCTTTCAATGATGTACTAGATTTTTTTTGGAAAAATAAAGGTTCCCCGCGGCTCTGCCGCGAGGAATTATCGGAATTCGAAGATTCGTTCATTCGCGCGGACAACCCCTCCGGTATTCGACCTTTGTTAACTCCTTACAGGAGCAGTACACCTTTCGCTTTCTGTAGACAGAACGCTCAAGGTTTTTCGGCGCACCACGAGAGTACTTCTTCTTTTCTAATTCGCTTCGCTCATTAAGAAAAGAAAGTCGCTCCTTGCTGTCGCGCCTCAACCTCGGCTCGGAAATGAAAAATAAGAATTTTTCATTTCATACCACAAGGGTGCCCCTAAAGGGACTTCCCGTTTTGTGAACAAAACGTAGGTCGCTTCTTGTTTGATAAATCAAACAATGTCGTACCACAGGGGTACTTCCAATTTCTACACTCGCTTTGCTCGTAAGAAATTTGGTCGCTCGCTCTACGTCGTTAATAAAAACCCCTCTGGTGCAGAATGCACGAGAGGAGTGTGTGAATTCACAGGAGTTCTTCATTCGCGATAAAGATCCCAAAGGTTTGCCGCATGTGTTCGAAAAAATCAGTTTGGTGGGCGACGTATTCTTCTCCGAAATCCTTTCCGTGCTTGAGGGTATACGCAGTTCCTACACACCAGATGCGAAACATACTGATTGCCTGAGTTTCTGTCTGAAGTTGTCCGGTCCAACAGACAAAACGTTTCCCCGCACGCGCTGACCAGTGAGTGTGAATGAGTGCTTGATAAGGGTGTGTTGAAAGATCAGTAAGCAGTTCGAGTTCGTGGTGGGCGCCCTGAGGAATGCTGCCACAGAATTTTTCATAAAATTCCTTAGGATCCATCTGCAATTCTGCAGGAGATGTTGCGCGGTGAATGGTTGCGATAAATACGTCTGGCCGGGGTTCTCCCGTTGAAACACTGATCTTAATGTTCATAAAGGTGCAAGCGTTGTTTCTCACGCCACCTTATCACATCGTTTTCAATTTTCAACCTCTGGCAGAGGCCTCTTTGGTCTTACAAAAGCTTTCTAAAAATGCTTAGTTCCCGAGGGAAGAGAGTTCCAGTGGGAGTCAAAAATAACCTGGCGTGTTTTGGCAAAAAGATCATCTTCAATCACAAAGAGCGTGTTGTCGAAACGAGGGGAGATAAAGGCGACGAACTCGCTCGTTATGATTTCTGAAAAAGCGATTTTACTGGCTGGTGGAAGAAGTTTTGACACACGATTTTCGGTACCATCCTTTGCAATGATTTTTCGGGCAAGGGGTGAATCGACAATGAGTTGCCTGCTTTTGATCCCCAGTTTTTTCTTTTTGGCTATGATCTCACTCAGTAGATATTTTTCAGGGACGAAATTATCAAATTCTTCCGCGGCAGCAATAATACGGTACTCGCGGTCAGGGGAACGGAGGATCATGTTCCAAATTTGTTTGAAGCCTGCCGGGCCATAAAGAAAATAGACCCGATGTCGTGCAGTAAGTGCACGACGTTCTTCTTCAAGGACGTGCAGCGATTTTTCAGCTTCGGCATGTCGCTCGCGTGCAAATACCAGGAGGTCTTTAGGGTTTGCAGCCACGTAGCGTATTTTTTTATTGCGTCTCGTTTCAATCAACGCGCCGTGCTCCTTGAGTTCTTCGAGGATATAGTAAATTGATGTGCGTTTAATACGTGATTCACGTGCAAGCTCAAGTACGGTCGCTTCGCCGAGGCGCAGGCAGGCGAGGTAGAGTTTCGAGCCTTTTTCTGAAAGGCCCAGATTTCGCAAAATAGCTTCATGTTCGGTCATGTTTCGATCATATACCGGGTTGGTATTTTTGTCTAATTTTTCGACAGAATCTATTGAGGAAGCTCCGGAACCAACTACAATGAGTGCAGAAGCTTGAGGAAGTTCTTTGAAACCTTGAGCAAAGCGAAAGGCTGTATGAAAAAGTCTGTATTCTTCATTGGCGGCTGTGCCGGGTCAAGTAACCCGCCCTCTGCCCGTATTAGTTTTCCCTCGGTTGCATCGGGAATGCCACTTGCAAAGCCTATCAGGCGGCGCGAGTTCGGGAGTCTCACCACGTCATTTGGTTTAGTTACTCCCGAGAGTGCTTACTTCATCGATAATGGAAGTGGGGTGGCGAACATGTCGCAGTTTATTCTGTCCTCGGGTGCATCAGTAGTCTACGGGCTTCAAACGCACTGGCATGACGATCATACAAATGGAATGCAAAGCAACGCACTCCTTTTCCGGAAAGATCTTGTGAAAGCAGTTCTTGCGCCAAAACTGGGTGAGAGATCGTTTCAGCAGATCTTCGACCACGACTTTAGTGTCGAGGTCTGGCCGGTATCTCCCAAAACGTTTGGTGTTACGCATGTGATCAGGGAGTTTGAGCCAGGGACGGTACTGAACCTCCCCGTTCCGGTGAAAACGTTTAGTCTCAGTCATCCCGGTGGATCGGTCGCCTATCGATTTGAGTGCGACAGTGGAGCGGTGATTGTTGCCACTGATCATGAGATTGCTCTCGGCGACGAAGCAGAGTTTGCACGCTTCATTGCGGGGGCCGAACTCCTCTACATCGATGTTCAGTATCGAGATGAGGAATATTTAGGCAAGCACGGGATCTGTGGCGGCCCCGCTTTGCCTCGCAAAGGTTGGGGTCACTCAACCCCGGAAATGTTGGGGTCGGTATTGTCACGAACGGGAAATGTGCCAAAGGTTGTGGTGATTGGTCACCACGATCCCAATCGCGACGACGAGGATCTCCGAGCCTTTGAAAAAGAGGTTCGAGAGACCCTTAAACCTCTAGGTTCAGAAATTCGTTTTGCACGTGAGTGCGATTCGTATGAGGTGTGAGTTTCACAATCCCTGTCTTCGGGCAGGGATTTTTAATTTGACGGCTATAATTTTTGAGTGTAGGTTTGGGAAGGAAATTACCGATAAACCATAACCGAAAACGCTATGTACATTCCTGTTGTTGTCCTTGTCCTGGTTGCAGCTCTCGCGCTTTATGGGGTTCTCTCTTTGGCTCGCTTGCGTTTCTCCTTCAAGAAGAACGCGTTTCTTGTCGGAGAAATACGTCCAGGCGACATTGTTCTCTACACGGATGCGACGAATGAGAGACTGGAAGAACGTAATCTGGTAACGCGAGTTCTTACTGTGATGCCTCTGCACGGTACAGCTATCATTCGCTCCATAAAGACAACGATGGTTGTCCGGCAGAGTGCTCTTCAGGTTCTCAACCTCGATCAGGCTTTTCCGTTGAGAGTGCCGGAATGTCCCGCGGCTTCAGTCTCGTTTCCGAGCCGGTTTCCTGAGCCAGTCGTATTCAAAGTCTTTCGAGAGGGAGAACCTCTTCCCGAAGGAGCTCGTGGTGTTCCGTCCTGTAATGAAGCAAATTTCTCAAGTGTTCCGCTTCGCTGGTTTAATTACGGAGTTCACCTCGATGATGAAGGAAAACTTTGCGCCTGCTGACAGGTGCATCTACAAACCCGGGCACTCGCTCGGGTTTTTTTGACGAGCTACGGCGATGACCGAGTGTTGAGCGAGCGACTGAACGAAGAGTGAAGGAATGCTGAGGCTGGCACAAGCCGAATGCAGAAATACTGAGGCCAGCAGGCTGAATGTACGAAATATTGAGCCCGGCGACCAAAATTTCTTACTAAGTTTACGAGTTAGAAATTGGAAGCGACCTACATTTTATTTACAAAATGGGAAGTCCTGTTAGGGGTACTCTTGTGGTGCAGGGCGAATGTATTGGATTCCGCTTTTAAAAAAAGGACGCCGTGCGAGAAAGGTCTCGCACGGCGCCGGTATTCAACTTTTCGTAAGGCGTAGAACTCGCTGTCCGTAGCCCTTGGTTGATTTTCGTTTCCAACCGGTGGGGCCACCATTCCAAATGCGAGCCATATCCTCGAGGGTGGGGGTGCGACCAATGTTTTTGCTGGTCGCGTACATTTCCAGGTAGGTTCGACAGACCCACACCGAGAGGGGCCGATTGCCCTGAATTTGCGCCAGGGTGAATCGAGTGCCCGCACGACGGTTTACGTCTCGAAGGCAGTGGGCCCGAATTTGAAGCGGTCCGTATGCCTTGTTCGCGAGGTGTTTGTCACCTAACGCGTGGTCGTTTCCACCCGACTCGACTTTGATCAGGGAATTGATCAGAGAGTCAGGAACGGGGGATTGCCTGAGGGTGGTTTTTGTCGGTGATCCTTGTCCGTAGGCTGTAAAAACAGCCAAGAACAAGCCAATGAGGTACATGATGGTTTTCATGCGTCTGTATTAAATATAGCATACTTAATACTAATTGTCAACTCATTCTAAATAAAAAATAGCTTTTCCTTTGACGCGCATGTTTGTTTCAGTTAAACTGATTTTTACAACAGAATAGTTATCAAGAGCGCGGGGAGGGAACTAGCCCATTGAACCGCCAGCAACTTGCCTTAAGGTGTCGAAGTAACCCTTCGAAAAACTCAGGGTAAAGTGCTCAATCTAGCCCGCAAGGGAAAGATAAGTATCACCATAATGGATACGTCGAAACTCTTTCTTTGTGCGGAAGAGCTTTTTGTTTTTAATCATTAGGATAAAAAACAATGAAAAGTGATAACAAGAATAGTTTGGTAGGGGCAGTTGTTGGCTTTGGGACGTTGGCAGTGCACGCAGGGGAGAAGCCGGATCCGTTAACGGGCGCGGTTGCCCCGATTTTAGTTAGGTCGAAAACGTTTGCTCAGGCAGAGTTTGGTGTTGAGAGTGAGTTTCAGTATTCGCGCGGAAAAAATCCGACGCGCGCAAAGCTTGAGGAAAAATTAGCCGCACTTGAGGGTGGTGGGCAGGCATCAGTCTATGGTTCGGGGGTTGCAGCAGAGGCAGCATTTTTCCTGACCCTCAAGCCGGGAGACCACGTACTTTGTTGTCAGGAAGTTTATGGCGGAACATTCAGGCTTCTTGATCAGTTTCTTTCTGGATTTGGGATTACATTTGATTTTGTTGATTTTGGAAATGAGCTGAGTATTCGTGCAGGCATAAAACCCCAGACGAAGTATTTTTTTGTCGAGACGCCGACCAACCCCTCGCTTCATATCATTGATCTTGCACTCGTAGGAAAAATTTCGCGCGAAACCGACATCCCGTTTGCGGTCGATGCGACTTTTTCGCCTCCATGCTCGACGCGCGCCTTTGAGTACGGAGCAGAGACGGTGATTCATAGTCTCAGCAAATATATTGCTGGGCACAACGACATCTTGGGCGGTGCAGTTATAACTAAAAATCAGAAGCTTGCTGAGCGTCTGGTTTTTCTCCAGCGCACGTTGGGTGCCGTACTTTCTCCTGATGAATGCTACCGCGTGCTTCAGGGTGTGAAGACACTTCCGTTGCGTTGGTCACGGGTAAGTCAGACAGCGCTGACGATTGCGCAGGAATTGGAAAAGAATACTCAGGTGAAACGTGTGCTCTATCCGGGGTTGTTGTCTCACCCGAATCATAGTGTTGCAAAAAAACAGAGTGCCAATGGATTTGGCGGGGTTGTATCATTTGAACTTGTTGAGACAAAACTTGGGAAACTTAAAACATTCGTTGATCGTTTGCGTGAGGTAAGCCCCATTATCTACGGCGAAAGTCTTGCAAGTCCGGAAACGATTCTCGCGTATCCGCCACTCATGAGTCACAAGAGTCTGCCGAAAGATGTTCGCGAGTCGCTCGGAATTACCGATGGTTTTTTCCGTCTTTCGGTTGGATTTGAAGATGCGGAAGATATTCTAAGAGGTTTGAACACCGCGCTTTCAATTCTCTGACACTGAAATAAAAAAGCGGCACGCAGAGTGTGCGTGCCGCTCGGTAGAAAAACGTCTACCAAAGTTTCCAGTTATAGTGCTTGAGTTCGAATCGCCCGTTCTTGCCCTTGTTGGGGTTGCCCTCGTAGACTGTCAGGCTGCAGTTGTCAGGCTTATCGGTCTCATCGACGTGAATGAACTTCTGCGAACCCCAACGCTCAAAGTTGGCGCGAACACCCAGGATGTTGAGGTGATGGGTAATCGCCAAGATCTTTTTTCCAGCAAACTCTCGAATGAGAGTTGTTGTCCACGAACGATCACGCGCTCGGACATCCGGAACGTTCTCGCCTTGAGGGTAGCGATACCAATAGGCACCTTCGAGTCGGAAGAGCCGTCCTTGTTCCGGGTGGAGGGCGTGGAAAACTCTCCAGTCGTTGTAGAGCAAGGATAGGCCATGTTCCTGCTCACGGATCCGTTCCTCTTCGACAATTTTGATCTCGTCGAGTTCGGGCCAGCCTCGGATCAGGTATGCAAGTGTTTGCCATGTGCGCAGATAGGGTGAGACAAAGATGATGTCTGGAAGCCCTTTTTTGCCGAATTTCTTTCGCATGGCCTTACCAACTGCAAAAGGTCGTCGGCCTGTTTTGTCGGCAAGCGGAGTCTCGGCGTCGCTTACGCCAAGAGCATGCTTTTCGCTCACCAGTCGGGCAAGAGCCCGTGTTGTTTCCGATTCGGGATTCTTTTTGAATTCTTTCAGGAACTCCAGGTAAAGCGGATCCTTTTTCTTCTTGCCCTTCAGGACGTTGTAGAGGGATGTGTCGTGGCGGATAAGCCCGAGCCATAGTGGCCATTTCATAGTTTTTCCTTTCTTCTCTTTTCTTAGAGCGTTGTTTGTTCTAATTCGGATACTACACATAAAACACGATTTGGCAATAGCACGGTTTCTTCTTCTTATTGGCACTCGAGCGTATGTGGCATATAATTCATACATTATGAAATACGAGATGGGATCAGCAAAATGGCATGAAGGGGGTGAGAAAGCTCTTGCGGCTGATGCCGGATCTCCGGAATCTCTTGAGAAGCTAAAAGAAAAGGTCGGTGAAGATCTTTTTGAATCTATTAAAGAACTTTTAATTCGCAAAGAATTCAAGCTCGGTGAAGGTGCGACTGCCATGGTTTTTTACCCACCTGATAACCCTAATATTTGTTATAAAATCATCAGAAAGGTTGATGTTTTTGGTAAGAGGGCAGATGACGATACAACAAAAGATCTGGAGTATTTTTCCAAAAAAACAAAAGACATGCCGTGGCACAATACCATTTCTCATGAGGCAGATCTTCTTGATCGGGCGTACGATCCAGGTAGCTCGGTCGGGGTTCCCCGCGCGTACCTTACGTTTACGGTTAATGGCGATGAGGAGGGCGAAGGATATTTTGTTTCCGATAGGGTAGATGTCCTTGTTATGGAACGACTTCAAGGAATGAACCTTCAGGATCTCATTGTGAAAAAACTTCCGCTTCCCGAAGGATTTAACCTTGATCAGGCAATGACTGATTTGCGTGCGTTTTTGGAGAAAATGCATGCGAAAGGTGTCACCCATCGCGATTTTGCCGAGCGCAATATCATGGTAAATCCCAACGGGCGTTTGGATGTAATTGATTTTGGACGTTCAACAGAAGATAGGGCCGATCCTTATATTGAGCTCTTAAATGACGGAAAAAAAATGAGATTTCCCGTTACTGACGAGCACGCACTTGATCTGATCGAAAAATCGCTTCGGGAATACCAAGCTTTTCATCAGGAGTTGACGAAAAATAAATAAAGTGATACTTTCATGGAGGAAATGAAAACTCATCTAACAGACGGTTTCAGAGAGAAGGTGACTGCCGTTGCAGAGCTTCTGCGCGGTGGCCAGGAAGTTGTTCTGGTGCCGGAAACCAACCTAACCCTTGTGCTGGTTGGCTCTGCCGAGTATGTTGCTCGTGAGGAAAAGAAAGGTGTAATCCTTTCAGTCGAAGAGTTCGAAAATAGGCAGTACGCAGTCTGCAGTTCATAACGATCGCTACGGGACGGAACCTGTAGCGATTTTTTTTATCTCTATTTCAGAGGGTTTTGACCCTGAATCACTCGTATGAGAAACATAATGATTGCCACTACCAGAAGAATGTGGACGAACCAGCCGATGGTGTAAACGCCGACGACACCCAAAAGCCAGAGTGCGAGAAGAATGATTGCAATGGTTACGAGCATGGTATGTAGATGAGATTATTAATTTTTAAAAAAATTAGTTTCGTTTTTTCCTGCCCGGCAGAACTTTTGGGGCCGTATCTGGATATGCAATCAGCATGAGCTTTTTCTGATGAGATAGTTATGAATTCAATGCGGTTGTGTTTTCGGCCCGCCTGAGTAATATGGCCGAGAGTACTTTGAACATTCAAAAAGGGAATTATTATGCGTAAGGTTGTTAAGTTCGGGGGAACGTCTCTTTCGGATGCGACTCAGATTCGGAAGGCGATTAACATCATTCATTCGGATCCTGATCGTCGCATTGTTGTGGTTTCGGCGCCGGGGAAGCGACACGGTAGTGACCGCAAGGTTACCGACCTTCTGCTTTCTCTCTATGAGAATTTGAAATCTCCGCGCGGCAAGTCGGGAGCGGAACGACTCTTCAGTCAGATTTCTGTACGTTTTCTTGAGATTTTTTCGCAGCTCAGACTGAGAATTAATTTCAGGCACGAACTCAACAGTATTCGCACCGTTTTATTTTCGCGTCGGCCGTGTGTTACGCAGGACTATGTGGTGAGCAGAGGCGAGTACCTCATGGGTATCATCATGGCTGCGGCATTGGACTACGAATTTGTCGACGCAGCCGATGTGATCCGCTTCGATCATAACGGAAATTACGACGAAGTGGCGACTGATGCACTGCTCGAGTCACGGCTCAAGGGATCCAAGCCTGTCGTTGTGCCGGGATTCTACGGTTTACTTCCAAACGGACTAACCAAAACCTTCGCGCGAGGTGGCTCGGATATTACGGGTTCAATTCTTGCGCGTTCTCTGAAAGCTGACCTCTACGAAAATTGGACGGATGTTTCAGGAATGCGTATGGCAGACCCGCGCATTGTTTCCGGTCCGAGGGTTGTTTCCGTGCTGAGCTACCGAGAAATGCGCGAGCTCGCGTACATGGGGGCGGGAGTGTTTCAGGAGGAGGCTGTGTTTCCTGTTCAAAAGGTTGGTATTCCAATCAACATTCGAAACACGAACGCACCGCAGGACCCGGGTACGATGATTGTGAGAGATGCAGGTGAGCGCAAGCCAGGGACGATTGTTGGAATTGCAGGACGCACCGGTTTCAGCGTGATCGCACTTGAAAAAGCACTCATGAACCAGCAGGTTGGTTTCGTTGAGCGAGTGCTTTGTGTGCTTCGGAAACATGGCGTGAGTTTTGAACACATGCCGAGCGGTATTGATACCCTGAGCATCATCGTCGAAACCGTTCAGCTTGCGCCGAAGGTCAAAGAGGTGCGCGAGGGGATTGAGAAAGCCGTTTCTCCCGATTCACTTGAGGTCAGTCCCGGAATGGCGATGATCTGCACGGTCGGCGAGGCGATGTCGCATACGCCGGGCGTTGCCGCGAAGCTCTTCGGTACTCTTGCTGCAGCTAACGTCAACATTCGGATGATCAATCAGGGTTCAAGCGAGACGAACATCATCGTCGGTGTGTCTGAGGGCGATTGCGATAAAGCGATTAACGCGATCTATCGGGCTTTTGTCGGGTAACTTTTGAGACATGAGCACCTTTCGCATTGCGAGGGGTGCTTTTTTTATGAAATGAAAAAACGCCAGAACAAGTCTGGCGTTTGTTTCGGGAAATTGTTCCCGATGCAGATTCTACGCTGCCGTTTGTTCGGACTGAAGTTCGAACATGCGGTAAACCATTAGCGCAATTTTTTGAACGAAATATGCTTCTGCAAAGAGTTCTCCAAAAATGTAATTGGCTGTGCAGATGGCTATGACACAGCTTAGCGGCGGGACGTCAGTTCTTTTAAGCACCTTGATATTGAAGTCAGGATCTTCGGCCTCACGCACGACTGCATCGTATATTTCATTGGATACGACCGGAAGAGTTGCTTCGTCTTCGTACATCCGGTAAATGGCCCCGGCACAGTTCGCGGCATCAAAACGCGCTTCTTTCAGAAGATGAGCTGCACTTTTTCCGAATGCGGTTTTGTGGAGAAAAGCGAAGATGAGCGGATTGGTATCCTCGAGCATTACGAGCGTATCGGCGAGGAAACGTCGCGCCGGTTCAGTGTCGCAGAACACTTCTTCCGGGCAGATGCGCCTGAAAGTACTCATGGAGAGGGGCGGCAGTGACATAGGAGTTCCTTTTAAAGATCGTTTTTGGTCGCTCGACACATACTAGGAAGTTCGGATGCAAAGTCAACACCAATTTGAATGAATGTTATACAGGTGCCAAAAGTCGCGCCTAAACTTTACAAGCTAAAATGTTTATTTCTTTGATATCAAAAAACGCCAGAACAGGTCTGGCGTTTGTCGGCTGTAATTCGTCCGGCTAGCAGATGACCTGAACCTTTTCGTGGCCATCTTTGTTGTTTACCCGCTCAATCGCCGTTTTGAGAAGATCGTTCTCGTCTGAGGGTGGCAGGTTGGGATTTAAACCTTCTCCGCCCTGTTTCACTAAGAGAGCGCTAAGACGTCGGTGTGTTTCGGAGGGTTCGATTTTTCGACGCCAAACAATGCGTCCATCCTTTTCGGCTTGTTCGGCGTGACGCCTGAATGTTTCGACTGTTTCGGCTGTAATTTGTTCAGCTTGGTAAGGAAACTGTTCCTCAAGGAGTACAGCTATGGGTAATTTGAAAACAGCATCTGGCATGCATCCCGGGCAGAAAATTGCCTGAGCGAGGTTTTCTTCAGTGAGTGCTCCGGAGGCAATTCCATCAAGCGCTTTGGTAAATGAGAGAATAATCATGATCGGCATAGCGTTCCTTTCGACGGGTGGTTTATTTCGTACGTTCTAATCCACATACTATGCATCCACCTTCCTAAGTCAACACCAATTTGAATAAACTCGTCTTTTCGGGTATTTTAGTAGAGCACTTTAATATTGCGGTGACCGAGCGTCGAGCGAGCGACTGAACGAAGAGTGAAGGAGTGCTAAGGCTGACAAGCCGAATGCAGAAATACTGAGCCCAGCAGGGCGAATGTAGCGACCAGATTTTCTTAGTCTTTCAGAAGACTTTAGAAAATCGAAGTCCCGAGGAGTCTGCGACGAGGGAATCGTTTGGTGCTAAAGGTTAAGTTTGCAATAGTGGGTTCATCACATAGAGTCAGTTAGTTAACATTGCGGGATCATCTAATGGTAGGATAGTCGCCTCTGAAGCGATTCATCTTGGTTCGAGTCCAAGTCCCGCAGCAAGCGACCGTAGGGGAGCGCAGTGCCCAGCGCCAGTAGGCGGGCGGGTACAGATCAATATAGTGCGAAGCACCCTTAGGTTTGGATTAGTAGGTACGACGGCGAGGCAAGAGTCGCGGGAGATACTCCAAGTCCCGCAGGCAAGTTGAGCTAGGTTTGTAGTCTGAGAAGTATCTCAATATAAATTATGTATCATCCAGAATACGGAAAAGCACTAAAAATTCTTCCTGAAATACATAGACGTTATTTGAAGACTTTAGATGTAAAAAAACAGGATGTTAGACTCGCAATTTATTATTTGTCTGGTGGTGCTATCACGCAGGCAAGTTTTGCTTTGGAATCTTGGTCCAACGGAGATTTGAACACTCCGTTTCGAGCAAAACGATTTATTGATGAAGCAAAATTACTAATCATTTGTATGATTGCGGTTAAAGATCGTGAACGTTTTGTACGACGTTTTTTTCAAGATGAGATTGTAACTATCGACCCCAAAAAACATCGTAGGGAGGTAATGGCTGCAACAGGCATGGACGATCCGACCTTCAATAAATGGTTAGAAGTAACTGGAACACTTAATCACGGATTCTCAAAAGGAGTTCATGTAACCTATCGATCAGTTGCATACAACACAAACATGGATACAGGAGAATTTGATTATGATGCAAAAAGTCTAGCATTTAGCCCAATCGACGGATTTGATTTTGCTAATTTTGTTATTATACCCGCGATTGATTGCGTCGTAATTCCTTCGGAGGTTTTTGGTATTAGCAGGGGTGATTTGAAAGAAATTTATGAGCTTCGAGAAAAGATTCAACAAATTGCAATAGATAAATTTCGAGTTCGTAAATCCTCCAGTGAGTCATTCCGAAGAGATCAATAAACCCCCACCCATGTCCGAAATAAAAACAAAAGTGAATAAGGCGAATGTGGGTAGACAAGGGGAACCCTTGTCTAATTTTGTAAGTTAACCGCGGGATTACTGCGAAAGTTAGAGAAATATGTAATATTTCGAGTTAAAAATTGGTTGTAATATGAAGATATGAACCTTCGAACTATTTACGAACATACTAGAACCGACACGACCAGACTTAATCTGGAAGAACAACGCTCGCGCATGCGCGCGGCACTGCCGCATATGCCTTCATCGGCGGTTGATGTAGCAAAGAGAGACAAAACAGGGACTTTGAAACGGGAGTTGAAAGCAATTCTTGAACAGGTCTGCAAAGAGGAATTGAGGAACATGTCAGAAGATGAGGCGGCGTATGCTCCTTCATCCAGAGCAGAAAAAGCTCTAAACGAGTTGCTTCTTTGAGCACTACTTTTGCAACAACCACTAAAAGTGGTTGTTTTTTGCATGCGTTCGAAATTTTGGTATTCTTTCTTTATGAAAAAAGATATACAGGCTTACAACAAAGTTTTGTCTCCCGGCGAGAAGAGGATCTGCAATCTGTTAATGAGAGAGATCGACGAGAATCTCCCTAAGGCAGAAAGTAAAATTTGGCACAGAAGCCCGGTGTGGTTTTTGGATGGAAATCCAGTCGTTGCTTACAGCAAACAAAAAGCCGGCATTTGTCTTATGTTTTTTAGCGGCCAGTCGTTTGATGAAGATGGATTGGAGAAAGAGGGAAGTTTTAAAGCCGCGCAGATTATCTACACTAACGTAGGCGAGATAAATGCTAAAGATTTAAAACGTTGGCTCAAGAAATCGCAGAAGATCCAGTGGGATTATAAAAACATCGTTAAACGTAAAGGTAAGTTGATTCGTTTATAAGTAACGATGCTTACTCCCGAACAGGAAAAATGGGTCGCGCATTTATCCGATACAGATACGATCGTGATAATTCCTTACGATTCAAACTCAGAGAAGAAATTTGAAAAACTGAGAGCAACCATTCGAGAACAGCTTGGTGAGGCGGTACAGGTAGAGCATCACGGCGCGAGTAGTTTGCAGATTTCCGGTCAGGATGAGATAGATGTCTATATTCCAGTACTCGCGACAGACTTCGCCAGGCTTATTCCTCTACTCACAAAACTCTTCGGCCCACCGAAAAGCCAATATCCACGTGAGCGCGTGCGATTTCAAACTCGCGTTGATGACAAGAAGATAGACGTTTTTCTCATCAACGAAAAGAGTTCGAGTTGGCTCAATAGTCTCCTTTTCGAGCGGTACCTAAAAACTCACCCCGAAGCACTTGAAACGTATCGTAAACTCAAGGAAAACGGAAATGGAATAAATGTTCGCGAGTACTATCGCCGCAAGATCGAGTTCATCAATGAGGTAGTCGCAAGAGCCAAAAGTTAAAACTCCAGTCCAAAGCTCCCGTTGTTTCAGTAGATTTGATAAAATGATTGTATGACGACGAAAGGAAACGATACTCATATGCCACATACATTGCCGGGGGATTTCCGAAAGGCTATTTCTTCTGTCCCCGCGGTGAAAACTCTGTGGGAAGATATCACGCCACTCGCGCGCAACGAATGGATCTGCTGGGTTATCTCTGGCAAAAAAGTGGAAACACGCGGTATCCGTATCGAAAAGGCAATCTCAAAGATGAAAGGCGGAATGCGCCGCCCGTGTTGTTGGATTGGTTGTATCCATCGTGCCGACAAACCAATCAGTCAATCAGTGCAGGGGGTTCTCAATAAGCAAGCCAAGTCTAAACGCGCGTAGTTATCGGTGAACTCTGGAAATGCAAGGTGCAATTAAAAAGCACCCGAACCCCATTCGAGTGCTTTTGGACCTTTAACTTAGTCGAACCAGACGATTCCGTAGGAGCGAAAGACCTTACGAAGGAAATGTCCTGTACTTTTGCCGAAGTGTCTGAGTTTGTGGAACTCAGAAAAAGGTCGCTCTGCGAAATAACTAATCGGCAACTGGCCTGCTTGCTTGAACCCCTCTATATCTACTGAACCGTCAGCGATGTAGTTAAGGGGGATGTTTTTGGTAACAAGACCTTTACTTCTCAACTCTTTGAAAAACTCTTCGAGAGTGAGTTTGAGCACGCGGTCCCTTTCAGAAGAGGTTGTGATGCCCAACTCGGCATGGCATTCCTTCTCAATACGGTCGAGTTGTTGTCGAACTTTAGCGATAAACCGAAGAACATGTTTTGCATTCATATCTTTCAGCAAGCTACGTCAATATCAATTCCTAGTCAATTACTGCAGGTTGAATCGGATTATTATATTTTGACGATTTAACACTTCAGGCGTAGGCTCGAGATCTTAAAGGCGGAATGCGCCGCCCGTGCTGCTGGGCCGGCTGTCCTCACCGTTGAACCGATCCCGCACAGATTCCCCTTCCAAAAACCCCCTGATGATATACTTATCACATGACCGTCGAAGAACCGCCGAACACAGAAATTAACTACGTTTCACCGCAAGAAGCGATTGAGGAAGGCGCCGAACCACAGCATCGATTTGATCTTACGATTGAGGGCGAGAAAATCGGCTCTGCAGAATTTGAGTATCTTTCCAAACCCTTACCGCACTATCTCCTCTCCGATTTATACGTCGAGTTCGAACACAAAGGCAAAGGATACGCCTCCAAAATCCTTGAGAAAATGGAAGAGTTTCTTAAGGAAAGAAAAAAGCCGGGCATTCTCGTTGATGCCATAATGGTTGGTGATCCGGCCTCGGACATGTACGCGCGAAGAGGCTGGAAAGAAGTTCCCGACTCAGGCGGACTTCACGTCTTCAACTGGCCAGATGATGTATCTCTCGATGTTTTAAAAGGCTATTCGTTTCGCTACACGGACCCCATGATCCGAGAAGAGCGCAAAGATCAAGAGTAATCGAGAACTTCTCAAGGACCGTCCTTCGGAAATAAACCCACTCGTCCATATCTCCGCAGCAAGCTGTCCCCTCGCAGACTCGGCGGAGTATTAGGCGAGCGGGATTTATTCTGAAAACCCCTCGGTTTTCAGCGCTCGCTTCGTGCCACAAGGGCACTTCTTACTTTCTAAGTTCGCTCCTAAGAAAGTAAAGTCGCTCACTGCATTCCGCCACGGGGAAACTCCCGTTTCCCCGACCCCCTTCCCATTCTAGAATCCTCGCAGCAAGCTGACGAGGTATATCTAGAATTAATCGAGTGCCCGTCCGGCTATTTGTGCAGAGAACGATAGTGTTTGGCAAGACCGAAATTCGAAAAGACGATTGCTGATCCGACAAGAATACCAGCGATGTTCAAGATAAAAATGAGTAACGACTCACCCCAGAGAACGAAGTCGAGGCGGCTGAAGGCAAGGGCGCTCGCCACCAGGGGTGGCATGAGGGAAATGGCAACGCCGATCCCTGTCATCGTGCCACCGACTTTAGGACGCATGTGGCCGTAGGCGGCAATGCCGCCAGCTATGAGAGCTATCAGGAGATCGTAGAAAGGGTGCGCAACGAATGAAATGTAGGTGCCGTTAATGGAAAACGGGGGCAGGAAATATGCGACAAGAGTCGTGATTAATCCGGCCAGAATCGAGGCGACGGCAAGAGTTGTGGCCGAGCGCCAAACAAGATTCCGGTCGTTTACTGCTATACCGAGAGAAAGAGCGAGTATCGGCGCTGCAAGTGGTGCGACGATCATGGCACCGATAAGTACCGGAATGCTGTCGAGTGCGATACCACAGAGCGCAAAGAGTGCGGCTCCTGAGACGAGGAGATAGAAATCGCGATCCGGCACTGCAGCTTCAAGTAAGTCGGTCACCGCCTTTCGTTTGCTCTCATCGGTGAAAGGTCTCGTTTCAAAAAGAAATGACATCGCCTTACTTTTCTTTCCACGTTAAGATCATCTTTACATTGTAGCCCTCGTTTGGTCTTGTTACAATGAATCTGTGAATATATCGTTCGGACGTTTTCTCCTTATGGGTGCTCTTGCGCTTTTGCTCTCAGGCAACTCTTTCGTGTTTGCCCAATTGCCCTCTGACACGACCATGACCGACACAGATGCTCCCTCGATGGAAGAGGCGGCACCCGAGATGCCCGCAGGACCCACGATTGGAGATGTTCGAGTTACTGATATCACTGACACAAGCGCGCGGATCGATGTCGAGTCAGATGAAGTCGTCCAGGGTTATGTCGAATACGGAACAGACGAACAGTATGGTATGTCAACACCGCTCACGAGCGAGTTCAGTACCTCACCCTCGTTTCTTTTGGAAAATCTTACGCCCGAAACCTTGTATCACTATCGCGTGATAGTTATGGATGCTGGTGGCAATGCTGCCATAACTTCCGACAAAACATTTACAACACTTGTAGCCCCAGAACAGGAATCTGTTTCACCCCCACCCCCACCGACGG